>NZ_JBXWRR010000001.1:0-792026 GCF_059613025.1 Ruegeria sp. BHSC223 | reverse complement strand
TGAAGGCACAAGCCAGGCAAAAATCGCGCTGGCCCGTTCGGTGGCGGTTGTGATTTCAGCCGGTCTTGCTATTCTTGGCGTCACTCCGGCGGAGGAGATGCGGTAACTCGATATAACACCGCCCAAACCGTCGGCCGAGGCAGTTTCAAGAAATTCCTTCGCGTGATCAACGAATTGCGTGACAGGGCAGTGAGGCGGATATGGCGAGTTTCGATTACACGGGTCACGTGAACCCGAACCAGGTGCAGTATAGCTATCAGATGCCTGGCATGGGGCTGGACGTCGAGGACGAGGCCCTTGCCGAGGACATGGGCGAAGATTACGGTCATGCACCCGCGCGACCGGGTCTTGCCCGCGCGATCAGCGTGGCGGGTGCGGTCGGATCGTTGGCGCTGGTCGTGGGCATCGGTATCTGGGGCTACAAGCTGGTGATGCGCGATGTCAGCGGTGTCCCGGTCGTGCGCGCGGTCGAGGGGCCGATGCGCATCCAGCCTGACAAACCCGGTGGTACCCCCGCCGATCATCAGGGCCTTGCCGTCAACACCGTGGCCGCCGCGGGCAGCGCCGCGCCGCCCGCCGACCGTCTGGTTCTGGCGCCGCGCCCTGTGTCGCTGAGCGAAGAGGACCTGCCGATGGACGAGTTGCGTCCGACCCCTGCTTCGCTTGAGGTCGATGCGGCCGATCCCGAAGCCGTCGAGGCGTTTCGCAATGGCGATATCGACAGGCTGGTGGCGGAACTGACCGAAGGCACCGCGCCGCTGGAAGCGCGCGAGAGCGCCCTGCTGGACGAGGGCGCCAGCCGCACCGCCTCGATCGAACAGCCCGAACCTTTGCCCGCCATCGACCCGGCCGACCTGCTGGCCGAGAACCCGCAACTTGCACTGGTGGACGAACCCGGCGTTGCCCGGTCGCTGCGTCCCCAGACCCGGCCGCAGCGCTCGGTTCCGGCCGAGACCGAGGCACGCGCGGCCATGAATGCGGCAGTGACCGCCGCTGTTGGCGCCGCCACCGCGGTGGATCTGGACCCGGCCAGCCTGCCGGTGGGCACACGCCTGGCCCAGCTGGGCGCCTATGACAGCCCCGAGATCGCGCGGGCGGAATGGGACCGGCTGAATGGCCGATTTGGTGAATATCTCGACGGCAAGCAGCGGGTGATCCAGGAGGCCTCGAGCGGCGGGCGCACTTTCTATCGCCTGCGCGCCGCCGGGTTCGACGATCTTGCCGAGGCCCGGCATTTCTGCTCGGTTCTGGTGGCCGAGCGCGCCGACTGTATCCCGGTCACCACCCGGTGAGCTATGGCGCCACCATCCTCGATGCCGAGGGGCTGAGGCTTAGCGCCGATGAAAAGGCCTTGTTTCGCGAGGCCGATCCTTTTGGCTTCATCCTGTTTGCCCGCAATGTCGACAGCGCCGATCAGGTCCGCGCGCTGTGCGCAGAGATGCGCGATGCGGTGGGCCGCGACTGCGTGATCACCGTCGATCAGGAAGGTGGCCGGGTGCAGCGTCTGCGCCCGCCGCTGGCACGCAACTGGCTCCCCCCGCTCGATCATGTGGCGCGGGCTGGCACAGGCGCCGAGCGCGCGATGTATCTGCGCGCCCGGCTGATCGCGCATGAGCTGCGCGCGGTGGGGATCGACAGCAACTGCGCCCCGATGCTCGATCTGGCGCGCGACGACACCCATCCGTTCCTGCGGAACCGCTGTTACGGCTCTGACCCGGAAACCGTGGCCCGGCTGGGCCGTGCCGTGGCGCAGGGGCATCTGGACGGCGGCGTGCTGCCGGTGGTCAAACATATGCCCGGCCATGGCCGCGCCACGCTGGACAGCCACCATGACCTGCCGCATGTGGCGCTTGCGGCCGAGGCGCTGGATAGCACCGACTTTGCCCCGTTCCGGGCGCTCAAAGACATGCCGATGGGGATGACGGCGCATCTGGTCTATGACCGGATCGACCCGCGCCCCGCCACCATCTCGCCGGTGATGATGGCGTTGATCCGCGAACGGATCGGGTTTCAGGGCCTGATCATGACCGACGATATCTCGATGAAGGCGCTGGCAGGCTCGATCGCCGACAAGACCGCACAGGCGCTGGCCGCCGGATGCGACGTGGCGCTGGTCTGCAATCAGACCTTGGCCGAGCGCGCCGCCGCTGCCGGGGCTGCTGGCCGGATGCGTGCAGAGGCCCAGGCGCGGGCGGAACGGGCGCTGGCCTTGCGTCAGCCGCCGGGGGAACTTGACATCCCCGCCGCCGAGGCGGAACTATCTCGCCTCATGGGCGGGCAGGTGTATGACGGATAACCTTTTCAGCGAAGAACCGACCTCGGTTACCGACCGGCTGGCCGCCGAGGCGCTGATCGTCGATGTGGACGGGTTCGAGGGGCCGCTGGACCTGCTCTTGACCCTGTCGCGCACGCAAAAGGTGGATCTGCGCAAGATCTCGGTGCTGGAACTGGCGCGGCAATACCTGGCCTTTGTCGAACGCGCCAAGGCGCTGCGCATCGAACTGGCCGCCGATTACCTGGTGATGGCGGCCTGGCTGGCCTTTCTGAAATCGCGCCTGCTGCTTCCGCCAGACCCGGATGAGGACGGCCCCTCGGGCGAGGAACTGGCTGCGCATCTAGCCTTTCAGCTGGAGCGTTTGCAGGCGATGCGCGATGCCGCCGCGCGGCTGATGGGGCGCGACCAGCTGGGGCGCGACTTTTTCCGCCGGGGCAAGGGCGAGGATATCGCCCGTATCCGCACCGTGACCTATTCCGCCTCGCTGCTGGACCTGATGCAGGCCTATGCCCGCATCCGCACCCGCGACGAATTCCGCCCCTTCGTGATGGATCGTGACAAGGTCTATACGATGGAACAGGCGCTGGAACGGATGCGCGGGCTGATCGGGTTCGCGGGCAGCTGGACCGATATGGCCAGCTATCTGCCCGAAGGCTGGGGCAAGGACCCGGTGCGCCGCCGCTCGGCCACGGCGGCGACCTTTGCCGCCTCGTTGCAACTGGTCAAGGAGGGCCATCTGGAAATCCGGCAAAGCGAGCTCTTCGCCCCGATCCACCTGCGCAAGAAAGATACCGAGACATGAGCGACGCGCCCGAGGAAAGCACCGAAAGCCTGTTCGAGGCGCCGCCGCTGGCGGAACAGGAACGCATGGTCGAGGCGGTGCTGTTTGCCAGCCCCGACCCGGTGGGCGTTGGCGATCTGGCCGCGCGCATGCCCCATGGCAGCGACCCGGCCCGGGCGCTTGAAATGCTGCGCAAACGCTACGAGGGGCGCGGCGTCCGGGTGGTGCAGGTGGGCGAGGGCTGGGCCATCCGCACCGCGCCCGACCTCGGCTTTCTGATGCAGAAGGAAACGGTCGAGACCCGCAAACTGTCGCGCGCGGCGATCGAGACGCTGGCGATCATCGCCTATCACCAGCCGGTGACCCGCGCCGAGATCGAAGAGATCCGGGGCGTCTCGGTCAGCCGGGGGACCATCGACCAGTTGCTGGAAATGGAGTGGATCCGTCTGGGCCGCCGCCGGATGACACCGGGCCGCCCGGTCACCTTTGTGGTGACGCCGCATTTCCTGGACCATTTCGGGCTGGAAAGCGCCCGCGACCTGCCGGGGCTGAAAGAACTGCGCGCCGCCGGGCTGCTGGAAAACCGCCCCCCGCCGGGCGCCTTGCCGATTGCCGAGGCCCGTGAAGAGGGCGAGGAGAACGAAGGTCAATCCGAGCTTTTTGAAGAAGATTGATGCCGAGGCCCTGAAATTTCCCAAATTCGATGCTATGTCTCTGCCCGGGCAGCAAAGAGGAAAAAATCATGAACGTGAACCAGCTAATCGACATGATCGTCCGCACGGTGGTGCGCCGGGCGGTGAATGGCGGCGTCAATGCGGGCTTTGACGCGATGTCGAATCTGGGGCGCAAATCGCGCAAGGCTCCGTCGCCGCAACACCAACCGGAACCCGATCCCGAGCGCGAGCGGATCCGTGAGATGCGCCAGGCGCGTCGCGCGGCTCGAAACGAACAAGAGCTGTAGTGACAGAGGGTTATTGGGGGGTCTTGAAGTGTTTCGACAGCTTCAGCCCCTGGCCCTGATAATTCGACGCGATGCCCGCGCCGTATAGCTGGGTGGGCTGTTCGGCCATCTTTTCATAGACCAGCCGTCCAACGATCTGCCCGTGCTCCAGCACGAATGGCGCTTCGTGACAGCGCACCTCAAGCACCCCGCGCGAACCGGCGCCACCGGCCTGTGCATGACCGAAACCGGGATCGAAGAAACCCGCGTAATGCACCCTGAATTCGCCCACCATAGCCAGATAGGGCGCCATTTCGGCGGCATAGAGCGGCGGGATATGCACCGCTTCGCGGCTCACGAGGATGTAGAACGCACCGGGATCGAGGATGATGCGGCCATCTCGGCTGCGCACCTCTTCCCAGTATTCCGCCGGATCATAGGCGCCGATCCGCTCCAGGTCGATCACGCCGGTATGCGGTTTGGCCCGATATCCAACCAGATCGCTGCCCGGCAGGCGCAGATCGACCGAGAAGCCCAACCCATCCTGAATCACCGCCGGGCCATCGACCAGCGGCATCTCGGCATGCAGCGCGCGTAGGGCGGTATCGTCCAGCACCGCCTGACCGCGCCGGAACCGGATCTGGTTCAGCCTCATGCCGGGCCGCACCAGCACGGAAAACGAGCGCGGACAGATCTCGGCATAGAGCGGTCCGGTGTAGCCTGCGGGAATGCGGTCGAACTCGGTCCCGCCATCGGTGATGGTGCGGGTCAAGAGATCCAGCCGCCCGGTCGAGCTTTTGGCATTGGCGACCGCGTTGATTTCAGCGGGCAGGGCCAGCGATTCCATCAGCGGCACCAGGTAGACGCAGCCCTTTTCCAGAACCGCGCCCTGACTGAGGTCGATCCGGTGCATCTCGAACTCGGCCAGTCGGTCGGCAACGCTGTGGCCGGCCCCCGCCAGAAACGAGGCCCGGACGCGATACGCCACGGCGCCCAGACGCAAATCCAGGCTGGCGGGTTGGATCTGTTCAGGCAGAACCGGCGGTTCGGCACGGATTCCTCCGCCTGCGATCATTGCCTCGATCTGCTGGTTCGGGCACACGCCGGTCATCCCGTTCCCTCCGCGGTCCAGAGGCCCTGGTCTGCCATTTTTTCGTTACGTCGGTGTGATTTGGTCGGGCTAGCAGGACTCGAACCTGCGACCTTCCGTCCCCCAGACGGACGCGCTACCAGGCTGCGCCATAGCCCGACGATGTGGTGTTCATACCGGTTTTCCCGGCAGGGGCAAGAGGAAAACATACCCTTTTTTCTTATCCCGCCTGCCGGTCCAGCCAGCTCTGCAACTTGGTGGCCAGAGGAAGGATGCCGGACTGCGCAGCGGCGGGCAGGTCGTGGATTTCAGCAAGTGCCGTCAGCAGGCCCGGCTCTGCCTCGATGTCATCGTCGGCGGGGACATCGGCCACTTCGATGGCAAGTGGACGGGGCGGTGCGTCGGCCTCTTGTGGGGGGGTGTCTTCGACCGCATCCTCGGAGGTCTTGTTCTGAACAGGGTCCACAGCCGGCTCGGGCGCAGACAGAATCTCGACATCTCCGGGGGTCTCGTCCTCTTCGTCGTCCTCAGACGGGGCGGGGGACGAATCGGCGACGATCTTTTGCAGAACCTCGGTCGGGACAGGTTCGCCCAGGTCCATGTCGAACTGTATGGCGCTGTCCCTGTCAGAGGGCTGGGCATTGAACCGGACCACGTTGCCGCCACTTTGCGGGCTCGGAGAGGCCGAATCCTCCAGATCCTGCGACTGGCCCGAAACATGGGCGACGCCCTGTTCTCGCAACAGTTTCTGCACGCCCTTGATGGTCATGCCATCGTCATGCAGCAGCTTCTTGATGCCACCCAGCAACTGCATGTCCGCGGGCCGGTAATAACGGCGCCCGCCGGCACGCTTGACCGGTTTGACCTGGCTGAACTTGCTCTCCCAGAACCGCAGTACATGGGCCTGCACCCCCAGCCATTCCGCGACTTCCGAGATGGTGCGAAAGGCGTCGGGCGATTTGCTCATGAAAACGGACCCTTTGATTTACTTGCGGTTTCCGGCGGCAACCCGCTCCTTCATCAGGTGCGAAGGGCGAAAGGTCAGGACCCGGCGCGGCTGGATCGGGACTTCCTCGCCGGTCTTGGGATTACGCCCGATCCGGGCGGATTTGTCCCGCACGCTGAAGGTGCCGAAGGACGAGATCTTCACCTGTTCGCCGCGCACCAGCGCGTCGGACATGTGGTTCAGCATGCTTTCCACCAGCTGTGCGCTTTCATTGCGAGACAGGCCCACTTCGCGGAAAACCGCCTCGCTCAAATCCATCCTTGTGAGAGTTTTGTCACTCATGCCGACCCCCTGTTGCTGACAAAGCATAGGGGGTCAGGAAATTCCCTGTCAATATCAATGAATTGCAAAGCGCAGGATAGGCCGCTACCAGCGCAGAACCACCGCACCCCAAGCCAGGCCGCCGCCGATTGCTTCGGTCACGACCAGATCGCCGGTCTTGATCTGGCCGCGCGCCTTGCCCACCGACAGCGCCAGCGGAATCGAGGCGGCCGAGGTGTTGCCATGGTCCTGCACCGTCACCACGACCTTGTCCATCGGCAGGCCCATCTTCTTGGCGGTGCCCTGGATGATACGGATATTGGCCTGATGCGGCACGATCCAGTCCACATCGGCGCTGCTCAGCCCGGCCTTGCCCAGAGCGGTCTCGGCGGTCTGGGCCAGCTTCTCGACAGCGTGGCGGAACACCTGGTTGCCCTGCATGCGCAGATGGCCGGTGGTCTGGGTCGACACGCCGCCATCGACGTAAAGCAGGTCCTTGTAGCGGCCGTCGGAATTCAGATCGACCGACAGGATCCCCCGGTCCTGCGGGGTGCCTGCGGCCTCTTCATATTCCAGCACCAGCGCCCCGGCGCCATCACCGAACAGCACGCAGGTCGAACGGTCGGTCCAGTCCATGATCCGGCTGAAGGTTTCGGCGCCGATCACCAGTACCCGCTTGGCCTGACCCGACACGATCAGTGCGTTGGCGTTGCTCAGCGCATAGACGAATCCCGCGCAAACCGCTTGTACGTCAAAGGCATAGCCATTGGTCATCCCCAGCCGCGCCTGAACCATCGTGGCCGCCGACGGAAAGGTGAGGTCGGCGGTCGAGGTTGCCAGAACGATGGCATCCAGCTGGTCGGCGGTCATCCCAGCATCGGCCAGCGCGGCCTCTGCGGCACGGGTGGCAAGGTCCGAGGTCGTCTCGTCCTTGGCGGCGAAATGGCGCCGTTCGATCCCCGACCGGGTCCGAATCCATTCGTCGGTCGTATCCAGGGTTTTCTCGAATGCCGCGTTGGGAACGATCTGTTCGGGAAGATAGTGCCCGACACCTCTGACAACTGCGCGGCCTGCCATTGATTTTACCTGCTTTCTTGTTCTTCTGCCTGGGCCCCGGCTGGGGCTGGTTCATCTTGGGTAAGGGCGGCGGCGGATGCAACCCGGGCAGCCAGCCGCTCAGCAAAACCTGATTGCGCGAGAGTGAACGCAAGCTTGACCGCCGCCGAGATGCCGGTGGCATCGGCGCTGCCATGCGACTTGATCACGGTACCGTTCAGCCCCAGGAATACGCCGCCATTCACGCGGCGCGGGTCGATCCGCTTGCTGAGCCGCTGGAGCGAAGTCACCGCGAGCAGTGAGGCCAGCCGCGACAGCGGCGAGTATTTGAAGGCCTCGCGCAAGAGCGAGCCGATCATCCGCGCAGTGCCTTCGCCGGTCTTGATCGCCACATTGCCGGTGAACCCGTCCGTGACGATCACGTCACATCGTTTGCCGGGAATGTCGCTGCCTTCGACAAAGCCTACGAATTCGAAATTTGCGCGATCCGCGTAGTCCGCGATCAGCGCCTGCGCCTCTTTCAGCTCGGCCTTGCCCTTGTGCTCTTCGGTACCGACATTGAGCAGTCCGACACGGGGGCGGGGCAGGTTCATGCCGTTGCGGGCATAGGAGGCGCCCATCAGCGCATATTGCAGCAGGTCGCGGGCATCGGCGCGGATATCGGCACCCGCGTCCAGCAGCACGTTGAACCCCTGCGGATTGCCCGAGGGGAATAGAATCGCAATGGCCGGGCGGGTCACCCCCGGCAAACGCCGCAACCGCAACATGCTGAGCGCCATCAGCGCTCCGGTATTGCCGCAGCTGACCGCGCCGGCGGCTTCGCCACTGCGCACCGATTCCAGCGTCGACCACATCGAGGTGTTCTTGCCGTTGCGCACGACCTGGCTGGGCTTGTCCTCCATCGTGACCACATCGGCGCAATCACGAAAAACGACGCGTCCGTCCAGAACGCGCCGCTTGGCGACCAGCTTTCTCAGCCTGTCTTCGGGGCCGTGCAGAATGAACCCCACTTCGGGATTCTTCTTTGCCGATTTCGCAATGCCTGCCACCACGACCGAGGGACCCGCGTCCCCGCCCATGGCGTCAACCGAGATGATGATCTGTCCGGACGCACTGCCGGTCTGATCGGGTTGAGCCGTCATGCCGTGGCCTGCTCCAGATCGGGCTTAGGCCGCGTCTTCGTCCAGCTCGATCTCGTCGGCCTGGGCAACAACCTCGCGGTCGTCGTAGTGGCCGCAGGCGGCGCAGACGTGGTGCGGGCGCTTCAGCTCGCCGCAATTGCCACATTCGTTCGGGTTGGCAGCAACCAGGGCGTCATGCGCACGGCGCATGTTGCGACGCGATTTGGATACTTTGTTCTGTTGGACAGCCATTGTCTCAACCTTTGTCTTAACTAAGGGCCGCAGACAGCGCCGCAGGCCGGTTTCATTCTTCGTTTCCCAGAAGGCGTGACGAGCGTTTAGGCCGCGGCCTTCGCATTGTCCAACCCTAAATCCGATTGAGCGCGCGAAAATACTGCGATTCTCGCCACGTTCAAGGGGTTTTTCTGACCGCTCCCTATGGCAGGTTTCACCGCCCTTGTCATGAGTCTTTTTTGAGGGTTTCGCGCAGCGCGGCCAGCCCGGCAAAGGGGCGGGTTTCCTCGTCCGTCATTGCCTGTTTTCCAGGCTCGGTGAAGCCCGCCTGGCCCAGCTCGACGCCCTCTTTGCGGGGATAGGCGGGCAGATTCAGCGCGAGTGCCTCGCACATCACCGCGTCCAGGTCGATGGTCGCGCGCAGCGGTTCGGCCTCGTCATCCTCGGTGGCCATTTCGGCCTCTTCCTCGTCAGGATCGGTCCAATCGGCAAGAAACAGCCGGGTCAGCCGGGTGTCGATGCGGGTGGTGACCGGGTCCAGCGTGACGACGCAGGGCTGGATCACGGTGGCGCCCAACTCGGCCTCAAGCCGCCAGTCCCGCTTGCCCTCGGCCCGGATCGTGCCGCTGAATCGCAGCTTGCGCAGGCCGTCCAGACCCAGATCCTGGGCGATCTCGGCCAGTCGGGCAGGGCCGGGGCGCAGGTCGAAGGCGGTGACGCTGTTTTGTGGCAGATCTGCGACCCGCAACACGGTTTCGTCGGACATTGGTGCGCTTTCGTCTGTTGAACCGGAGCAAAGGTTTCTGTAATCGGGATAAAAGGCGCGCAAGGCCAAGGCAAGGGGGCAGGAATGTCAAAGACCGCAGGGCTGCTGAAACCGGTGTTCCGCATCGTGGCTATCGGCCTCACCGTCGGTGCGCTGACCGCTTGTACCGCCATCTACCGCAATCACGGCTATGTGCCCACCGCCGAAGAGCTGGCCGCGATCCAGGTCGGGGTCGATACCCGCGACAGCGTGGTCGAGGCCGTGGGCACCCCCAGTTCCTCGGGTCTGCTGAACGAAAGCGGTTATTACTATGTCGCGACCCGCATGCGCCATTACGGCGCCCGTGCGCCGCAGGTCGTCTCGCGCGAACTGGTGGCGATCAGCTTTGACCAGCGCGGCGTGGTCCGCAATATCGAGCGCTACGGGCTGGAAGACGGGCGCATCATACCGCTGGAGCGGCGCGTGACCAGCTCCAGCGTCGAGGACAAGACCTTTATCCGCCAGCTGCTGGGCAACCTGGGCAGTTTCAACCCCGCCAACGTGATCAACTGATCGGCAATACCTGTCACCCCGGCGTCACATCTTGTGTGCTAGGGGTCGGCCCACTAGGTTTGACCTGTTCAGTGGAGGGCCGCGTGATGCCGGATACCGTACTGTTGAGCAAAGGCCGCTATCGCGCGCGTCTGGCGCAGGGGCCTGCGGATATCGCCGCGGCTCAGGCGCTGCGGACACGGGCCTTTCGTACCGCGACACCCGACCGGGATCGGTTCGACACTGTCTGCGACCACATTCTGGTCGAGGACATGCGACAGGGCGCTGCGCTGGTCTGCTGCTTTCGCATGCTGACGATGGAGGGTGGCGCCGAGATCGGGCGCAGCTATTCGGCGCAATTCTACGAGTTGGCGGGTCTGCAAAGCTTCGAGGGCCGCATGGTCGAGATGGGCCGGTTCTGCATCCATCCCGATCATCACGACGCCGATATCCTGCGCGTGGCCTGGGGGGCTATGACCGCCTTTGTCGACCGCACCGGGGTGCAGATGCTGTTTGGCTGCTCTTCTTTCGCCGGGATCGAGACGGCCGATTATCTTGATGCCTTCGCGATGCTGAAGCACCGTCATCTGGCGCCCAAGCGCTGGCTGCCGCGGGTCAAGGCGCCCGACGTGTTCCGATTCGCCGCCCGCCTGCGGCGCAAGCCCGACGCCAAGAAGGCGATGCTGCGCATGCCGCCGCTGCTCAGGACCTATCTGCTGATGGGCGGCTGGGTCAGCGACCACGCGGTGGTGGACCGGCAGATGAACACGCTGCATGTGTTTACCGGGCTCGAGATCGGCGCCATCCCGCCCGCCCGCAAGCGGCTGTTGCGGGCAGTGGCGGGCTAGGCTCAGGATTAATGGGTCCTGAGCCTGGAGGGCACACAAGGGGCGTTGACGCCATGCGGGGCGCGGTTTAGCTGGCGGGCATGGCACGTATTCCTCTGTTGCAGATGACCGGTATCTCGCTGACCTTCGGCGGCGAGCCGGTATTTTCCGATCTCGATCTGGTGGTTCAGCCGGGTGACCGCGTGGCGCTTGTCGGGCGCAACGGGTCGGGCAAATCCACCCTGATGAAGGTGATGGCCGGGCTGGTCGAACCCGACGCGGGCGAGATCGTGATCCCGCCCGGCAAGTCGGTCGGTTACATGGAGCAGGACCCGACCATGACCGGGTTCGCCACTTTGGGCGATTACGCCGCGAGCGGGCTGGAGCCGGGCGAGCTCTACAAGGTCGAGCGCGCCGGTGAGGGGCTGAAATTCGACCCCGCCCGCGCGGTCGAGACCGCCTCGGGCGGCGAGCGGCGCCGCGCCGCGCTGGCCAAGCTGATGGCCGAGGCGCCCGAGCTGATGTTGCTGGACGAGCCGACCAACCATCTGGATATCGAGGCAATCGGCTGGCTCGAGCGCGAGCTATCGGCCACCCGCGCCGCCTTTGTCCTGATCTCGCACGACCGCGCCTTTTTGCGTGCATTGACGCGCGCAACCCTTTGGATCGACAGGGGAATGGTGCGTCGGCAAGAGCGCGGGTTCGAGGATTTCGAGGCTTGGCGCGACAAGGTCTGGGAGGACGAGGACACCGCCCGCCACAAGTTGAACCGGCTGATCAAATCCGAAAGCCGCTGGGCGGTCGAAGGCATCAGCGCCCGGCGCAAGCGCAACCAGGGCCGGGTGCGCGCGCTTCAGGCGTTGCGGGCCGAACGCGCCTCGCAGATCAAGCGTCAGGGCACGGCGGCGATGTCGCTGGATTCGGGTCCGAAATCGGGCCGAAAGGTGATCGAGGCGCAGGGCCTGACCAAGGCGTTCGATGGCAAGCCCATCCTGCGCGGGCTGGACCTGACCGTGCTGCGCGGCGACCGGGTCGCCTTTGTCGGTCCCAATGGGGTGGGCAAGACCACCGTGCTCAAGATGCTGCTGGGGCAGGTCGAACCGGACAGCGGCACCGTTCGGCTGGGCACCAATCTGGAGATCGCGGTATTCGACCAGACCCGCGCCCAGCTCGACCCCGAGATGAGCCTGTGGGACAGCCTGACCAGCGACCCCGAGATGCGCGTGTCGGGCAAGGCCGATCAGGTCATGGTACGCGGCCAGCCCAAACATGTGGTCGCCTATCTCAAGGATTTCCTGTTCGACGAACGCCAGGCGCGGGCGGCGGTGAAATCGCTCTCGGGCGGTGAAAAGGCGCGGCTGTTGCTGGCGCGGCTGATGGCGAAACCCTCGAATGTGCTGGTGCTGGACGAACCGACCAACGATCTGGATGTGGAAACGCTCGACCTGTTGCAGGAAATTCTGGACGATTACGACGGCACCGTGCTGCTGGTCAGCCACGACCGCGATTTCCTCGACCGCGTCGCCACTACCACGGTTGCAATGGAGGGGGATGGCCGTGCCGTGGTCTATGCCGGAGGCTGGACGGACTATCGCGCGCAACGGGGCGAGGATGCGCCGAAAGAAGATGTGAAATCAAAATCTTCTGCGCCAAAGGTAAAGCAAGAGGTGAAGCCGAAATCGGGCCTCACCTTCTCGGAAAAGCACCGGCTCGAGGCGCTGCCGGCCGAGATCGCCCGACTTGAAGCCGAGATTGCCAAGTTGCAAGAGCTGATGGCCGACCCCGAGCTTTATACCCGTGAGCCGGTCAAGTTCCAGAAAGCGACCGAAGCGCTGGTGCAGCGGCAAGAGAAACTCGCTGCCGCCGAAGAGGAATGGCTGACGCTGGAAGAAAAGGCCGAGGCCGGGTAAGACCGGCCACGGGCCAAAGGCTCAGCGCATCCGCAGGGCGCCGTCGAGGCGGATCACCTCGCCGTTGAGATAGCCCATCTCGACGATGAACCCGGCCAGACGGCCGTATTCGCGCGGGTCTCCCAGGCGGGCGGGATTCGGCACATCGGCGGCCAGACCTGCGCGCACCTCTTCAGGCAGGCCCATCAGCATCGGCGTCAGGAAGATGCCGGGTGCGATGGTCATCACCCGAATCCCGGTCGAGGCCAGATCGCGCGCCATCGGCAGGGTCATGCCCACAACGCCACCCTTGGAGGCGGAATAGGCCACCTGGCCCTTTTGCCCGTCAAAGGCCGCGACCGAGGCGGTGTTGATGATCACGCCGCGCGCGCCATCCGGTTCGGGTTCGTTCTTTGCCATCTCGACGGCGGCCAGGCGCGCGACGTTGAAGCTGCCGACCAGGTTGATGTCGATGGTGCGCTGGAAGGCGTCCAGGGGATGCGCGCCTTCCTTGCCCACCGTCTTGATGCCATAGGCGATACCGGCGCAGTTCACCGCGGCGGTGATCTTGCCCATCTTCTCCATGGCGTGGGCGATGGCGGCGGCGACCGAGTCCTCGCTGGTCACGTCGGTCTGGGCAAAATGCCCGCCGATCTCGGCGGCGACCTTTTCACCGCGTTCGGCATCGCGGTCGAGGATAGTCACCTGCGCGCCGTTCTCGGCGAAATAGCGGGCGGTTGCCTCGCCCAGACCGGAGGCGCCGCCGGTGATCACGGCTGCGGTTGTGTCGAGTTGCATGGGCCTCTCCCTGATATGAACATATGTTCAATAATCCGGGGCGGGGGCGTCTGTCCAGCATTGTTGCATACGCCTGCGGTCGAGCCAGGCCAGCGGACGCAACGTTTTGCCCATAGGCGGCCACCAGGCCCAGGTACCGCCAAGGGGGCGGGCGCGGGCGCCGGTGCCCAGCTTGAACCGGGTCAGGCCGGGGGTCTGCTCGGTCTCCACCGGGCCGAGGTCAAGCCGGGTCGCGTCTTGGGCCGCGAGCCATGTCATCGCCTGCCACATCAGCAGGGTCTGGGCGCTGGCGGCGCGGCCCGCCGGGGTGTTGTGGCCGATGTGATAGCTCGCCGCCGTGCCGTGACGCAGGATCAGCAGGCCCGCGACGGGGGTGCCGCTTTGGTGGGCTGTGAACAGCTGCGCCGCGCCGGGATTGGCGCGCGCATGGGCCAGCGTCAGGGCGATGGGCCAGTTGCGATAGCCGCGCGCGCGTTGTTGCGCGGCCTCGGCGATGAGCAGCCAATGCGCGGGGTCCAGCGGCAGCGGGCCTTGGGTCACGCGCAAGCCCTGGCCGCGGGCATGGCGCAGGCGGTTGCGCCATTTCTGGTGCAACCCGGCCATCAGGTCGCCGGTCAGGTCCAGTTCGGCCACATGGGCCGGGGTGATCAATGGCACCGCGCCCAGCCGTTGGAGACCCGGGCAGGGTGTGTCCGGGTTCATCAGGATCAGGCTGCGGCGCAACCCGGCGCGGGCGAGCAGGTCGGGCAGGGTCGGCGGGGCAAGCCGGGCACGGCTGAGCAGGGCGATGGGCAGCCCGCCAATGCGCCGTGTCAGCACCAGTGTTCCGTCATCCAGTCGCGCCGCCCGCTGGCCGCAAAGCGCCAGTGCGGCGGCGAATTCGGCGCTTTGCTGCAAGGGGGGCGCATCGGGGGCGGGGGTGTCGCACATGGCGCCATTAACCGGTTTGAAACCTAAGACCGGGTTAATGCGTGTATGAAACGGGTATTTGGCCAGGGTATCGCCGCCCCGAGACTGACGCGGGCGGTCGCCGCCTTGCTGGCGGCGATCCTGTCCGCTGTGCTGCTGCTGGGTTTGGGGGGTATGGCCCTGTTCTGAGCCCAGTCGGGGCAAGGGGGCGCTGCCCCCTCGGCCCTAGCGGGCCTCACCCCCGGAGTATTTGGGGCGAAATGAAGGGGCGGTTGTTTTACGCCAGCTGTACCAGCGCGTGGCGTTTCTTGCCTGCGCTGAGCTTGATCGGTTGGGTGAGGTCACCCGCCTCGATCATCATCCCCGCATCGGTCAGCGGCGCGTCGTTCAGACGGGCGCCGTCCTCGGCGATGAGGCGCTTGGCCTCCTTGCCGGATTTGGCGAGGCCGGTCTTGACGATCAACTGCACGATGGAGGCGGGCAGGTCGGCGGCGCCCAGCGTCAGCGTGGGCAGGTCGTCGCCGATGCCGCCCTTTTCGAACACTTCACGGGCGGTGGCCTCGGCCGCGGCGGCCGCCTCGGCCCCGTGGCAGAGCGTGGTGACCTCGTTGGCAAGGATCACCTTGGCGGCGTTGATCTCGGAGCCCGCCAGCGCGCCCAGACGGTCGCATTCGCCCACCGGAAGCTCGGTGTATAGCTTGAGGAAGCGGCCCACATCGGCATCGGTGGTGTTGCGCCAGAACTGCCAGAATTCATAGGGCGAGCGCATGTCGGGGTTGAGCCAGACGGCGCCGTCCTGGCTCTTGCCCATCTTCTTGCCGTCCGAGGTGGTCAGCAGCGGCGAGGTGAGGCCATAGACCTCGTGGTCGATCACCCGGCGCGTCAGGTCGATACCGTTGACGATATTGCCCCACTGGTCCGAGCCGCCCATTTGCAGGATACAGCCATAGCGGCGGTTCAGCTCCATGAAATCATAGGCTTGCAGGATCATGTAGTTGAATTCGAGGAAACTGAGCGATTGTTCGCGGTCGAGGCGGGATTTCACCGACTCAAACGACAGCATCCGGTTGACGCTGAAATGCCGCCCGATGTCGCGCAGGAAATCGAGATAGTTCAGATCGGCCAGCCACTCGTCGTTGTTCAGCATCAGGGCCGCGTTCTCGGCGCCGCTGTCATAGTCGATATAGGCGGCGAATACCTTGCGGATCCCGGCGATGTTCTCGTCGATCTGCGCGGGCGTCAGCAGCGGGCGTTCGTCGGCGCGGAAGGACGGATCGCCCACCTTGGTGGTGCCGCCGCCCATCAGCGTGATCGGCTTGTGCCCGGTCTTTTGCAGCCAGCGCAGCATCATGATCTGGATGAGGCTGCCCACATGCAGCGATTTGGCGGTGGCGTCAAAGCCGATATAGCCGGGCTGGCATCCCTTGATCAGCGCCTCGTCGAGGCCCTGGTAATCGGTGCAGTCGGCGAGAAAGCCGCGCTCCATCATCACCGCGATGAAATCCGATTTGGGATGGTAGGTCATGTCTTGCCTCGGGGTTGGATTGCGGGGCACTTATAGGCGGCAGTTGAACAAAGGAAAAGGCCATGAAGAGGGCCATCGGGCGAGAGGGGCCGGTCACGGCGCTGGGGGCGATGTCGGGCACGTCGCTGGACGGGGTCGATGCGGCGGTGGTCGAGACCGATGGTCTGACGATTTTTGGGTTCGGGCCGGTGGGGTACCGCGCCTATGCGCCCGAGGAACGCAGCGTGCTGCGTGCCGGGCTGGGGCGCTGGAGCGGGCCCGAGGTCGAGGCGGCGGGCGATCTGGTGACGCGCGCCCATGCCGAGGCGCTGGCCGGGTTCGAGGGTGTCGATCTGGTGGGGTTCCACGGCCAGACCCTGGCGCATGAGCCACGCGGGCGGGGCACGCTTCAGGTGGGCGATGGCGCGGCTTTGGCGGCGACCCTGGGGCGGCCGGTGGTCTGGGATTTCCGCAGCGACGATGTGCAGCTGGGCGGTGAGGGCGCGCCTTTGGCGCCGTTTTTCCACTTTGCCTGCGCCAAGTGGATCGGCGCGAGCGAGCCCTTGTGTTTCCTGAACCTCGGTGGAGTGGGCAACCTGACCTATGTGGACCCGGCTTATGACCGGCCCGAGGTGCCCGGCGCTCTGTTGGCCTTTGACACCGGTCCGGCCAATGCGCCGGTCAACGACCTGATGCAGGCGCGGTTGGGGTTTCCGATGGACGAGGGCGGCGCGGTGGCGCGGGGCGGGACTGTAGAGACCGGCGCGCTGGAACTGTTCCTGGCCGAACCATATTTTGCAAGAATGCCGCCCAAGTCGCTGGACCGAAACGATTTTGCCGAGATGATCGGGCTGGTGTCCGAACTCAGCGACAGCGACGCGGTGGCGACGCTGACGGGTATGTGCGCGGCAGCGGTGGCGCAGGGGATGGAACATTGCCCGCGCCCGCCCGCGCGGGTGCTGGTTACCGGCGGCGGGCGGCATAACCCGGTGCTGATGGAGATGTTGCAGGTGTCCTTGGATTGTGCCGTCGAACCGGTTGAAAGCGTCGGGCTCGATGGCGACATGCTCGAGGCGCAGGCCTTCGCCTATCTGGCGGTGCGGGTGGCGCGCGGCCTGCCGACCTCGTGCCCCGGCACCACCGGCGTGGGCGCGCTGGTGGGCGGCGGCATCGTCAGCCTGCCGGATGAGGCATGACAGGGTGCTGCTGCTGAAAAAATTCGTCGAATTTTTTCGCCCCCCGGGAAAAATGTCCGAGCAGAAAGAAGCCTGTGCGCCGTTTGAGGGTTGTCAGTCCGGACGCGTGAGATCGGCCCAGACCGGCAGGTGATCCGAGGCGATGGGGGCGGGACGCTCGGCAAAGACGCCATGCGCAACGGCGCTCAGCTCCGCGCTGTGCGCGATCCGGTCCAAAGCGCCCAGCGGGCGCGGCGCCGGAAAGCTGGGCCGGGCCGGAAGGAAGCGCAGCATCGGCGCCAGATGGTCCAGCACAGGCTGGCGCGACCATTCGTTGAAATCGCCGGCCCAGACCGTGGGCATCGGCGGCAGCCGCTCCAGATCGTGGGCGAGATGCACGATCTGGTCCCGGCGCGAGGCTGCGAGCAGGCCAAGATGCAGGCCCAGAACCCGCAGCGATCCGATTGGGGTATCGAACTCGACCCGTACCGCGCCGCGCGGCTCGAAACCCGGGAGGTCGTGATGGGCGCTCGCAAGCTGGGTGATGCCGGCGCCCTTCCAGATCACTGCATTGCCGTGCCAGCCCAGTGATCCGGCGCCGCCCAGGTCCACCACGTTCCAGCCGGCCTCCTGTAGCACGAAATGCGGCAGGGCGGCGGGACGCGGCGGCAGGCGTTTGTCGGCCTCTTGCAGTACTGCGATATCGGCGCCGAGCGCCCCCAGTACCTGAACGATACGGCGCGGCTGGCGGCGCAGGTCGAGGCCCACGCATTTCTGGATGTTGTAGCTGGCAAGGCGCAGCGTCGGGGCTATCGTCATCGGTTGCGTCATGGATCCTGTCCCCCGTCATGCGGCAGCGCGCGGCGGGGTGCAAGGGGCCGTTCGCGGGATCTGCTTGACATGTGCAGGACCCGGCCTTCCTGTGGGCGGATGGAAGAGAAACGTCCCGTCGATGCGGCCGGAGCGGCCGCCCTGATTGGCATTGCCGCGCTGTTGGCCTTCAATCAGGTGGTGATCAAGATCACTGGCGGTGGCTTTGGCCCGCTGT
Organism: Ruegeria sp. BHSC223; assembly: GCF_059613025.1. Taxonomy (NCBI): domain Bacteria; kingdom Pseudomonadati; phylum Pseudomonadota; class Alphaproteobacteria; order Rhodobacterales; family Roseobacteraceae; genus Ruegeria; species Ruegeria sp. BHSC223. The sequence goes on along the minus strand of NZ_JBXWRR010000001.1, from coordinate 773,815 downwards.
TCCAGGCCGGGCTGCGCTCAACCCTGGCGCTGGTCTTTGTGCTGGTCTGGATGCGCCTGTTGCGCAAACCCATCGCATTTCCGCGCGCGGCCCTTATGGGGGCGCTGATCACCGGGCTGCTCTTTACCGTCGAGTTCATGGCGCTGTTTGCCGCGCTTGATCTGACCTCGGTCTCGCGAGTCTCGATCCTGTTCTATTCGATGCCGGTCTGGCTGGCGCTGGGCGGACATCTGCTGCTGCCTGGCGAACGGCTTTCGGGCATGCGGGTGCTGGGGCTGGTGCTGGCCATGGGCGGGGTGGTGCTGGCGCTGATAGAGCGCGATGCCGCACATGTAAGCCTTTTGGGCGACGTGCTGGCCATGTTTGCTGCCATGTGCTGGGCGGCGATCGCGCTGGGGGTGCGGCTGACACCGCTGGGTCAGGTACCGGCAGAGATGCAGCTGATGAGCCAGTTGGTGATCTCGGCGCCGCTGCTGCTGTTGCTGGCGCCGCTGACGGGTGAGACCCTGCGCACGCCCGAGCTGCTGCATTGGGCCGGCCTGATGTTTCAGGCGGTTGGCGTGGTGGGCCTGGGCTTCCTGATCTGGTTCCGGCTGCTGGCCGTTTACCGGGCCAACGGCGTTGCCTCGTTCAGCTTTCTGTCGCCGGTGCTGGCGGTGATACTGGGCTGGCTGCTGTTGGGCGAGCAGGTGGGGCTTTTGGTGTGGCTGGCGCTGGGACTGGTGGCGGCGGGGATCGTGCTGATCAACAGGCGCTGAGCTGGGCAGGGCATGGGTGCTGCCTCAGACAATGAGATCGAGGAGTTTTTCACCTCCACCGGAGTTCTTTTGAGCAAAATGAAGGGGCTGGCCAGGTGGAGTTGCAGAGGGCATTCTGCGACCTGGAGGTAGAGTGCATGATCGAGATGCCGCAGGAACCACTGGTGGGCAGGACACTGGAGGCCGGGGTTTTGACTCTGACTCTGGGCCGGGCGCCGGCCCATCCATTGTCGCGGGCGATGATCGAGGCGCTGCATGAGACGGTGCGGCGAGCAATGGCAGATGACCGGGTCCATGTGATGGTGATTCACGGGCCGGGGCGCATCTTTTGTGCGGGCCACGACCTGAAGGAAATCGCGCGTCACCGGGCCGACCCGGACGAGGGGCGGGCCTTCGTCACCGACCTGTTTGAGGCGTGCAGCGCGCTGATGCTGGATCTGGCGCGCTGCCCCAAGCCCACCATCGCCATGGTCGAGGGGATCGCAACCGCCGCCGGTCTGCAACTGATGGCGGCCTGCGATCTGGCCTATGCCTCTCCTGCTGCGCGATTCTGCCTGCCCGGGGTGCAGAATGGCGGGTTTTGCACCACGCCCGCGGTGGCCGTGTCACGGGTGATCGGGCGCCGCGCGGTTACCGAGATGGCGCTGAGCGGGGCCACCTATGACGCCGACTGGGCGCTAGCGGCAGGTCTGATCAACCGTATCCTGCCCGAGGCGGCCCTAGCGGCCTATGTGGCCGATCTGGCAGGCACGCTGGCGGCGCGCAACCAGGCACCGCTGCGGCGCGGGCTTGAAACGCTCCAGCGGCATCTGGAGCTGCCGCTGGAAGAGGCCTATGCGCTGGCAACCCCGGTCATGGTCGAGCATTTCATGGACCCGGGCCGCCGCCATCTGGACTGGACCGATTGAGGCAAAACTCGCGCTTGCTAAGCGGTGCAGGGCGGGGCATCACCGCCCGGTAATGTGGGTAGGGGTAATACCGCCCAGTATCGGGCAGGGGTAGGGCATGGACGAGCGCGGGCGCGGTATTCTGGCGATGATCGGAACCTGTCTGGTCTGGGGTCTTTCGCCGCTCTATTACAAGCTGCTCGCGCATGTGCCCCCGCCCGAGGTGCTGTCGCATCGCACGTTCTGGTCTGTCCTGCTGTTCGGTGTCTATCTGGCGATGCAGGGGCGGCTGGGAGAGTTGCGCCGCGCCTATGCCGGCCCGCGCCAGACCGGGCTGATTGCTTTGGCGGCGGTGATGATCTCGCTCAACTGGTTCGTCTTCATCCTGTCGATCCAGCTAGGACACGCCACCGAGGCCTCGATGGGCTATTACATCTTTCCGCTGATCGCGGTGCTCATCGGACGGTTCTGGTTTGCCGAGCGGCTGAGCGGCGGGCAATGGCTGGCGGTGGTGCTGGCGGCGCTGGCTGTGGCCCTGTTGACCTGGGGGCTGGGCGTGGCACCCTGGGTGGCGCTGATCCTGTCTTGCAGCTTTGCGCTCTATGGCGCGGTCAAGAAATTCCTGCCGCTGGGGCCGGTGATCTCGGTCACTGCCGAGATCGTGATCATGATGCCGTTGTTCTTGTCGGTGCTGGCCTGGTTCCATCTGCGCGGGCAGGGGGCGTTTGGCGGCGATCTGACCACTTCTCTCCTGTTGATCGGGTCGGGGCCACTGACGGCTATCCCGCTGATCCTGTTCAGCTATGCCGCGCGCCGGGTGCCGCTGTCGACGGTGGGCGTGCTGCAATATATCAACCCGACCCTGCAATTCATGTGCGCGGTGGTGATCTTTGGCGAGCCCTTCACCCGCTGGCACGGCATCGCCTTTGCGCTGATCTGGGGGGCGGTGGCGGTGTTTTCGCTGTCGCTGGTCCGTCAGGACAGGGCGGCGCGCAGGGCCGTCATGGCGGTTTCGGGCGTATCGACCCAGGTCAGGTAATCCGCCAGCGAGGCATCGGCAAAGCCGTGGTCCACCGTGCGCTCGATCAATGCGCGCAACGGGTCCCAGTAACCGTCCACATTCATCACCAGGATGGGCTTGTCATGCAGGCCCAGCTGGCGCCAGGTCAGCGCCTCGAACAACTCGTCCAGCGAGCCGGGGCCGCCGGGCAGCACCACGACCGCGTCGGCATTCATGATCATGACCTTCTTGCGCTCGTGCATGGTTTCGGTGACGACGAAGGTGCTCAGGTCGGTCTTGCCGACCTCGCGCCGCAGCAGGTGCACCGGGATCACGCCAAAGGTCTCGCCGCCGGCGGCCTGGGCGGCGCGCGCGACCTCTCCCATCAGGCCCACATCGCCGGCGCCATAGACCAGCCGCCAGCCGGCCTCGGCCAGCAGCGCGCCCATCCGGCGGGCCGCCTCGGCATAGGCGGGCATTGCTCCGGCGCGCGATCCGCAATAGATACAAACGGATTTGACGGTCATGAGCGGCCTTTCCGGGATTCCGTGAACAGAGAGATGGGGCTCTGATATCGGGAACGGCGGGGCGGCTCAACCGTGATGGGACGGACCGGGCCGTGAGTCTGATCCGTGAATGGGGAAGGACGGACATGGCAGGAGAAACCGGAACCGGGGGGCTTGGCGGGTTTGGCTGGGCAGTTGTTGCGGGGGGCGTTCTGGTGGCCGGGGTGGCCGGGCTCTATTTCGGTGGGGTGATCGGGGGCAGGCAGGATCCGGCAGCGCCGGTTCCCGTTGTGGCCAATGCTCCACAAGATTCTGAAGAAAAAGAGGAAAACCCCGCGGTTGCAGCGGTCGAGCCAGCGGCTGAAGCCAAGTCCGACCCCGTGCCAGAAGTCGCAGCCGCGCCTGCTTCGGAACCCGAGGCCACAGCCGAGACCGCCACGCCGGAACCGGAAGCCACCGCCGAAGCAGAGAGCGAGGCCGCGCCCGAAGCAGCCGCCGCTCCGGTTGAGACAGCGGAACAGCTGGCCGTGCTTGGTGCGCCGGTCCTGGATCAGATCTTTGTCGAGCCCGACGGCACCGCGCTGCTTTCGGGTACCGCGCCCGCAGGCGCGCGAATCGCGGTGCTGCTGGATGGCGCGGCACTGCATGATTTCGAGGTGCCCGGCGATGGTAAATTCGCCGAGTTCCTGACGGTGCCGTTCAGCGCCGCCGCCCGCGTTCTGACCCTGCGCGCCGCCCGCGACGGGCAAGAGGCGCTGTCTGGCGATTACATCCTTGCCCCGCTGCCCGAACCGCAGCCGGTCGCGGTTGCCGAGGCCACGCCCGAGGTGCAGCCCGAACCCGTCGAGCTTGACGAGGCCACGCCCGAGGCGCAACCCGAACCCGCCGAGGTCAAGCCCGAAGCGCAACCGGTCGACCCCGTCGAACCCGCGCCGGCGACAAATGAAGCCGAACCGGCGCCCGCCACGGACACCGCGCGTGCCGCGGCACCCGCAGCGGACGCGGCTCAGACGCCCGTGATCGAAAGTTCCGAGGCGACGACCGTCGCGCCCCAGCCGCAGTCGGAGCTGGTTGAGTCTACCGAGGCGCCCCAGCCCGCACCGCAGCCCACCTCACCGGAACAGACCGCCGCGGCAACAGCGGATCCGGCCACGCCCGCCGCAACCGAACCGGCTGTCAGCGAACAGCCCGCCACCGAACAGACCGCCGAACAGCAGACCGCCGAGGCGCCACAACCCGCCGCCACGCCCGAAACGCCCGCCCGTGTGGCGGTTCTGCGCTCGGACGAGAGCGGGGTGGAACTGGTCCAGCCCGCCGAGCAACCCCAGACCGCGGAACCCCTCCGGGTGGCGCTGGACACGATCGGCTATAACGATGCGGGCAATGTGCGCCTTGCGGGCCGCGCCAATGTCGGCTCCCTGGTCCGGGCCTATTTCGACAATCGCGCGGTGGCCGACATGACCGCCGATGCGCTGGGCAAATGGCGCGGCGAGATCGTGGATATCGCGCCCGGTGTCTATACGCTGCGGCTGGACGAGCTGGATGCGCAGGGGGCGGTGCTGAGCCGGCTGGAAACCCCGTTCAAGCGCGAGGCGCCCGAGGTGCTGCGCCCGGCCAAGCCTGCGGCAGAGCCGGGCACCACACCCCAACAGCCACCGGTGCGCGCGGTCACCGTGCAGAAGGGCGATACGCTCTGGGCGATTTCACGCGAGCGCTATGGCGATGGCGTGCTCTACGTCAAGGTGTTCGAGGCCAATCGCGATGCGATCCGCGACCCCGACCTGATCTATCCCGGCCAGGTCTTTACCGTGCCCGAGTAAGCGGCGGCCTTGTGCCGCCACGCTCCAGGGGTTACCCCGAACCGACGCTCTGACCGCAACGAGGGTACGTGATGAGACGACTGGCACACACAGCCCCGGCGGATCAGACCGCATCCGCCGAGCGCCGCTCGGGCTGGCGCACCCTGCGCCGGGTGGCGCCCTATCTCTGGCCCGAGGGCGAGGGATGGGTGAAACGCCGCGTGGTGGCGGCCTTGGCGATGCTGGTGCTGGCCAAGCTGATCGCGGTCTATACCCCCATCCTCTACAAGGGCGCGGTCGACGCGCTGGCGGGCGAGGGCGTGCCGCCGCTAGCACTGGGCGCGGTCGGGTTGACCGTTGCCTATGGCGTGGCACGGATGATGACAGTGGGGTTCCAGCAGTTGCGTGACGTGCTGTTCGCGCCGGTTGGGCAAAGGGCGCTGCGGGCGCTGGCGCTGGAGACCTTTCGCCATATCCACCGGCTGTCGATGCGCTATCACATCACCCGCAAGACCGGAGGGCTGAGCCGGATCATCGAGCGCGGGGTCAAGGGGGTCGAGTTCCTCTTGCGCTTCATGCTGTTTTCCATCGGGCCGCTGATCCTGGAACTGGTGCTGGTGGCGGCAATCCTGATGTACCTGTTCGATGTCTGGTATCTGGCCGTGGTGGTGGGAACCATCGCGCTTTATATCTGGTTCACCTTCGCGGTGACCGAATGGCGGGTCAAACTGCGCCGCGAGATGAACGATCAGGATACCGAGGCCAACCAGCGCGCCATCGACAGCCTGCTGAATTTCGAGACGGTCAAGTATTTCGGCGCCGAGGAACGGGAGGCGAACCGCTATGACCAGTCGATGCAGGCCTATGCCAGCGCGGCGCTCAAGACCTCGTATTCATTGGCGTTTCTCAACTTTGGCCAATCTTTCCTGATCACCTGCGGCCTGATCGGGGTCATGGTGCTGGCAGCGCTGGGGGTACAGGCGGGGCAACTCACCGTGGGCGATTTCGTCATGGTCAACGCCTATATGATCCAGATCACCGTTCCGCTCAACTTTCTGGGCACCGTCTATCGCGAGATCCGGCAGGCGCTGGTCGATATGGGCGAGATGTTCGACCTGCTGGAACAGCCCGCCGAGGTCAGCGACAAAGTGGACGCCGCGCCGCTCGAGGTCAGTGGCGGCGCGATCACGTTGACGGATGTGAGCTTCGGCTATGAGGCGGATCGCGAGATCCTCAAGGGCGTGACACTCGACGTGCCGGCGGGACAGACCGTGGCCATCGTTGGGGCCACCGGCTCGGGCAAGTCGACCATCGGGCGGCTGTTGTTCCGGTTCTACGATGTGACCGGCGGCGCGCTGTGCATCGACGGGCAGGACATCCGGGATGTGACCCAGACCAGCCTGCATGACGCCATCGGCGTGGTGCCGCAGGACACGGTGCTGTTCAACGACACGATCCGTTACAACATCGCCTATGGTCGCGAGAACGCCACCCAGGCCGATGTCGAAGCGGTGGCGCGTGCAGCCCAGATCCACGACTTCATCGCCTCGCTGCCCGAAGGCTATGACACCAAGGTGGGTGAGCGCGGGCTGAAACTGTCGGGGGGCGAGAAACAGCGGGTCGGCATCGCCCGCACCCTGCTCAAGAACCCGCCGATCCTGCTGCTGGACGAGGCGACCAGCGCGCTGGATACCGAGACCGAGCAGGAGATCAAGGAAGCGCTGGCCCTTGCGGGCGAGGGGCGCACGGTGATCACCATCGCCCATCGCCTCAGCACCATCGCCGAGGCCGACAAGATCGTGGTGCTGGAAAAGGGCGAGATCGTCGAGCAGGGCACCCATGACGCGCTCTTGTCGCGCGGCGGGCGCTATGCCCAGCTCTGGACGCGCCAGCAGGCGGGCGAGGACGAGGCCGCCTAAGCTGCCCCTAGCGCCATGGAAGCGTCATTTGTCCTTCACAGTGATGCCCTTTTCGCGCGATAGCTATGACGCGCCCGTGGGTTGCGGGCGCGTTACGAGGATCGACGCGGCGTTGCGGCACCAATTTTATAAGCTGACGGTTCTTTTTGCTCTGGAGATGCTGGCCATCGTCCTGATCTTTCAGATTTTTTCCTCGGTCGAATGCCGCCTGACCGAAATCGAGACCGCCTGCCGCGCGCTGCGCAGCGCCACCATCCGTATCCTCTGTGTCGGCATCGGTCTGGGCCTGTTCATCTGGTTCCGCCCGCATCTGCGCCGCCGTCTGATAAGCGCCGCCGACACCGCCGATAGCGAGGCGCGGCGCTGGTGGGCGGTGCATCTGATCGGGTTGGGCCTGATTTTTGTGCCCTGGCTCAGGGCGGATCCGGCCAGTCTGAACGCAGATTTCCAGGCGCATCTGACCACGCTGCTGGCGGGGGCGGTTCTGGCGACAACGGGCGCGCTGTTCCTGCTGGTGCCGCGCCGCCAAATGTTCGGTCTGCTGCGTGAGGGTGGCGCAGGTCTCGCGCTGGTGGTGCTGGTGGCGGCGTTGATCCCTGATCTGGCCGATGCGCTGGCGCCGTTCTGGTGGGCATTTCGCGGCCTGATCCTGGTCACCTTCTATGGGGTGGCGGTGGTGCTGGCGGCACTGGGCTTTCACGTGGTGCTGACGCCAGAGGTGGCCACCATTGGTACCGAGGACTTTTTTGTCGAAATGGCGGGCACCTGTTCGGGGATCGAGGGTTTTGCCCTAACCACCGGATTTTTCGTGATATACTCGGTTCTGATGCGTGACACGCTACGCTTGGGCCGGTTCTGGTTGATCGTTTTTCCGTTGGCATTGCTGGTCAGCTGGGTGTTCAACGTGTTGCGCATCGCTGCGCTGATCGCCATCGGGGCACGGATTTCTCCGGAATTGGCGGTGAACGGGTTTCACAGCTTTGCCGGCTGGCTGTTCTTTACCCTGTTGGCGCTGGGGGTGATCTGGGTGGTGCAGTCGCGACCTTCGTTGCACCGGGCGAGTGTTGTGGCACCGAGTTCAGAGCCGCGCACTGCCTTTCGCCATGACACCAATGCGGCGCTGATCGCGCCATTCATCGTTTTCATGCTGTCGGGCCTGCTGGTGCAGAGCCTCTGGCAATCTCCGGCGCTTGGATATCCGCTTCAGGTCGCTTTGATGGCCGTGGCACTGTGGCTGTTCCGCAAGCCGCTGCTCGCTTTCGACCGGCGGTTGGACCCCATAGCCCTTTTGGCCGGGGTGGCGGTGGGAGTGGGCTGGCTCCTGACCTTTCGTGGCGGCCCTGCACCTGCGGGTCTGTCAGACCTGACCGGCGCGGCGCTGGCGGGCTGGGTGTTGTGCCGAATCCTCGGCACAACTTTGTTGGTGCCGGTGATCGAAGAAGCATTCTTCAGAGAATATTTATTACGGCTGCTGAATGGCCCGGCACCGTGGCAGAGGGCGCTGGCGGTGGTAGTCACCAGCCTTTCATTTGCTCTGCTGCACGGACGGGTGGTCGAGGCCGGATTGGCTGGTCTTATCTTTGCCTGGATCGCTATGCGCAAGGGACGTCTGAGCGACGCCGTCGCGGCTCACGCAGTCGCCAATGGCATTATCGCGCTGACTGCGCTGATCACCGGCGACTGGTCGTTGATTTGAAGCGTGCGTTTAGCGGGTCTTGCGGCGGCGCAACTCGCGCGCAAGCAGCAAGCCTGCCGCAACGGCTGCGAGGGCCAACGCCCCGGTGGACGCGTCGATCTCAGGTACAGCGGAACTGGTGCCACCACTACTGCCGCTCCCGCCGCCATAGCTCCAGCCACCCCACCAGTGCGACCATCTAAAGGTCTGCGCGGACGCGGTTTGTGTTGTCAGAACCAGTGCCGAGAGAGCGGCACTCGCAACAGCGAAACTCTTACTGAACATTGTGCTGGTTTCCTTCTCATGCCGGATCATATCAATGTTGAGGGAAAGAATGCTATTTTGCCTCAATCTTTGCAAGATTTTGCCATGTTTCGAGATGGTTTTTCCGAAATTCGCAGAGAAACTGGAAACGATCGCCCCTGAAAGCTGAGGATTGCGCCCAATTTGTGGTTAGTTGCTGGTCTCAGGCTCGCGGTCGGGTCGGTGTTTCGAGCGGAGTAGCAGCGTTACACCGACAGCGACTCGCCGCGCAGAGGCGCTTATTCCGCGGCCTTAAGCGGCTGCTCCGACGCGATCTGCGGCGGCGTGGGGGCAAGCATCGGGTCCCAGATGATCTCGGTCGCCTTCAGCCGCTTGGCCGAGCGGCGCAGGATCATATCGCGGGCGATGCGGCTGGAGCGTCCTGCTGTGATCCGTGCCAGGCCGCGCCCGATCATCACCAGATAGGTCGATGCCCAGACGCGGAGCGCCAGCAGGGAGGGTGTCACCACAAGGGTCAGCACGGTGGCGATACCCAGGCCGAACACCACCGCCGTGGCCAGCTGTTTCCACCACAGCGCGGTGGGGCTGTCGATCGAATAGCCACCATTGATGAAATCGAGGCTGAGCCCGAACATCATCGGCGTCAGACCCGCCATGGTGGTGATCGTGGTCAGCAGCACGGGACGGATCCGCGCCTCGGCGGTGCGCACGATGGCTTCGATCCGGGGCATATAGCGGCTGTATTCCTGATAGGTGTCGATCAGCACGATATTGTTGTTCACAACGATCCCGGCCAGCGCCACGATGCCGGTGCCGGTCATGATCACCGAGAAGGGCTGTCCCATCACCATCATGCCGATCAGCACGCCCGTGGTGCTGAGGATCACCGCCAGCAGCACCAGCACCGAGTTGTAGAAGCTGTTGAACTGCGCCAGCAGGATGATGAACATCAGTCCCAGCGCAGCAGCAAAGGCCTTGGACAGGAATTCCTGGCTTTCCTTCTCGTCCTCCTGATCGCCGGTCCATTCCCATTCCACCGCCGGGCCGAACGGGTCGGTCTCCAACCACTGGGTCAGGGTGAGAATACGCTCGTTGGCATTGATCGGTGCAAAGCGTGCGTTGCCGGTGTCGACGGCGTCGCGTGCGGCGGCGGCGCTTTCGAAGCCGCCAATGCTCACGATCTGGAACAGTGCGCCATCAGCGGGGCGGGTTAACACCTCGCCGGTTGGCGTCACCCCTTGCGGCAGCGCGCGCAGCACGGCCAGTTCCACCTGCGGATCGTCGGCAGAGACCAGTTTGAACAGGCCCGGCTCCACATCCGCCTTGACGTCGAAATAGCGTTTCTGATCGACGCGGTTGATCTTGGCCAGTTTCTCGACCGGTTTGCGGCTGATGAAGTTCGACAGCGGCACCAGCCCCTCGGGCGTGCGTACCTTGAGCGTGTCGAGCGTGCTCAGCACCCGGTCCTTTTCCGGCAGGCGGACGCGGATCTCGATCTCGTCATCGGCATCGGCGGGGCGGTATTCGCCCAGCAACACGCCGCGCGTGACCAGCTGCACCATGGCGCCCACGGTGGCCACATCGGCGCCGAAGCGGCCCGCCTTGGCCACGTCCACGTCGATCTGCCAGTCGATGCCGGGCAGGGGGAGGTTATCGTCGATCTTGATCAGGCCTGCCGTTTCTTCGAATTTCGCGCGCGCTTGGCCGGTGGTGGCCAGCAGCGTGTTCCAATCGTCGCCCTTGATGCGCAGATGGACGGGCTTGGCTGAGGCCGGGCCACGGCCCAGCGCTTCGATCTCGGCCACCATGCCGGGCAGTTTTGCCAGTTCGTTGCTCAGCTGTTCCAGCACGAAATCGCCGTCATATTCGGCGGCAACCACCTCTTCCTCGAAACCGAGCCAGGCGCTCAGCCGGCTACCCAGCCAGCCGCTCAGCGGGTGGGTCTCGGTTGGGCGGTCTTCCCACGGGATGATCTCGAACTGGATCTGGCCGACGGTATCGGCGGGCGCCTGGGCGCCGCCGTTGTTCTGGTTCAACCCGCCTTCGCCTGCAAAGGCAAACACGTTGACCACCGCCGGATGGGCCGCGATCACCTCTTCGGCCTGGCGCACCAGAACGTCCTTTTCCGCCAGCGACAGGTTGCCCCGCGCGCGGACATAGGTGGTGGCCTGTTCCGGTTCGCTTTCGACAAAGAATTCGACCCCCAGAGAGCGCTCGGGGAAGATGACGAACACCACCTGATAAACGGCGAAGAACACCACAAAGATCGAAACGATGGGCATCACCGGGTTGCCGGCGATGAACTTGATCACATGGCCAAAGGGCGTGTGCCCGCCGGGGGCGGGGACACGACGCTGGGGCATCTCGATCCGGGCCGCGCCCAGCGTGACCGAGGCCGCAAAGGCCGACATGAGGAACAGCACAGCGCCGACAAGCGTCCCGCCCGGCGCTCCGGTCGGCAGCAGATAGGCGGGGTTCAACAGCTGCATCGCACCCAGGAACATGCCGTAGAGCGCGGGCGGAACCAGGGCCGCGCGCACCACCCAGGGCGTGCGTGCGCGCAGCCAGTCGGACATGCGGTTGAACAACCGGCTGATGCGTCCGGACACGCCGCCCATCACCGGCAGATAGATCAAAGCCACCACCAGCGAGGCTGACAGCACGAAGATCAGCGTGACCGGCAGCATCCCCATGAACTCGCCCGGCACGCCGGGCCAGAACAGCATCGGTAGAAAGGCGCAGAGTGTGGTCGCCGTGGACGAGACCACCGGCCAGAACATCCGCTGCGCCGCTTCGACATAGGCATGCATCGGGCCGATGCCGTCCTTGATCCGCTTGTCGGCATATTCCACCACCACGATGGCGCCGTCGACCAGCATCCCCACCGCCAGGATCAGACCGAACATCACGATGTTCGAGATCGACACGCCCATCGCCGCCAGAAAGGCGAAACACAGCAGGAACGAGGTCGGGATGGCAAAGCCCACCAGCAGCGCCGCGCGGCTGCCCAGGCTGGCCAGCACCACGATCATCACCAGCGCGATCGCGGTCAGGACCGAGCCTTCGAGCTGGCTGACCATCGAGCCCACGACCCGGCTCTGGTCGTTCGAGGTGCCCATCTGAACGGCGGCCTGCAGTTCGGGCGGCCAGGCGGCGCGGGCCTTGGCCACGGTCTCCTTCACCTGTTCGACCGTGTCGATCAGGTTGAAGCCCTTGCGCTTGACCACTTGCAGCGCGACGGTGTTCTCGCCGTCAAACCGCGCGGTGCCCTTGCGGTCTTCGAAGGTGTAGTTGATCTGCGCCAGTTCGCCCAGCCGCACCACCCGGTCGCCATTGACCTTGATCGGCAGGTCATAGACATCGCGTGCAGTTTTGAACGACGAGGGGATCTTGACCGCGAAGGCGCCCTGTTCGCTCTCGATCTCACCCGCCGCGATCAACTGGTTGTTGTTCTGCACCACGTTGATCAGCTCGAGCGCGGTGACGTTATAGGCCTCGAGCCGCAGCGGGTCGATGATCACCTCGAGCATTTCGTCGCGATTGCCAGCAATCCCGGCTTCGAGCACCGAGTCGAGCGATTCCAGATCGTCCTGCAAGTCTTTGGCAACCCGCGCCATGGTACGCTCGGGCACCGAACCGGTCAGGTTGACGATGACGATAGGAAATTCTGAAAAGTTGATCTCGGTCAGCGTATATTGCTCGGCCCCGTCGGGGAAACTGGCCTGGGCGGTGTTCATCGCGTCGCGCACATCGGCGGTGATAGCGGTCTTGTCCCAGCCGAACTCGAACTCCAGCGCCACGCCGGCATAGTTCTCGGCCGCGGTGGCCGACATCTTCTTCAGCCCGTCCAGATCGGCCAGCTCGGTCTCCATCGGCTTGACCAGAAGGCTTTCGCTATCCTCGGCGGAAATGCCGGGAAAGCTGACCGAGACGAACAACGCCGGGATCTCGATATCCGGCTCGCCCTCCTTGGGTAGGCTCACATAGGCAAAGCCGCCGATCAGCAGAGAGATGGCGATAAAGGCCAGAACCATCCGCGCCCGGGACGCGGCCCAGTCGACGATGCCGGTCATTCAGAAGCCTCCCGCCAGGTCGGTTCCACGGTCACGCCCTCGGTCACGAAATCCTGACCGACCACGATCACATTGGCCTGTTCGGGCAGGCCGGTCACCCAGATGCCGGTCGGGGTGTCGCGCACCAGTTCAACCGGGACAAAACCCACCTTGTTCCCCTCTTCGACGGTACGCACGCCCAACTCGCCCTCGTTGTTCAGCGTCAGCGCCGATTGGGGCAGCCGGTGCGCCTTGGCGCCGTCGGACGAGATCGCGATTGTCGCGGTCTGGCCATCGCGGATCAGCAGTTCGGGATTGGCGACGGTGATCTCGACCTCGAAGGTGCGGGTGGTCGCGTCCGCCGAGCGGCTGAGGAATGTGACACGACCCTGCACCTGAAGCCCGGTGGCCAGTTCGGCCCCGGCCAGCGCACCGACCTGCACCCGGTTCACCTCGGTCTCGGGGATGAAGCCCACCACCTTGATCGGGTCGAGCTGGATGATGGTGGCGCAAAGCGCGCCGGGTTGCAGCAGGCTGCCCAGCTCGGCGGTGTCGCTTTCCAAGAGGCCCTGAAACGGGGCCTCGATGGTCAGTCGGTCAATCTCGCGCTGGGCGGCGGCCACGGCGGCGGTGGCGGCCTCGATGCTGGCGCGGCTGGTTTCCAGCCCCGCCTCGGCGGCCTTGATCCCGGCCTCGGCCGACCGGACCGCGGCCTCGGTCGATACGCGGCGGGTTTCCGAGGCATAACCGGTCTCGGCCAGTTTCTGAGCGGCATTGTCGTTGATGCGCGCCTCTTTCAGCCGCGCCTTGGCCTCGTCCAACCGCGCCTCGGCCTCGGGCATCGAGCTTTCGGCCTGCGCCTTGCGCGCGCGCGCCTCGGCCAGGCTGGCGGGGCGGGTGCCGGGGTCGAGTTCACACAGCAGATTGCCGGCCTCGACAAAGCTACCCTTGCGCTTGGGTTCCGAAATTACTGCTCCGGTGGTCTCGGCCCGTACTTCGACCTGGCGTATGGCGCGGGTCTGGCCGCGCAGCACCACCGCGCTGTCGATCTCGGTCGCCTGCGAGCGGAGCACGACCACTCCGATAGCAGCAGTATCGGCAAAAGCGGCACCGGCGGTATCAGCGGCAGGCGGACTGGCCGTTACGGCCTGACTGGCGGACTCGGCTTTCGCAAAGACCATCAGTGTCTCGCGTTCGAAAACCATCATGTAAAGTGTGACGGTTACCAAGATCGCCGTTAGGAAGGGTACCAGTCGCATCAAATGCCTTTCTTCAGTCCGACCCGGGTTAAATACGCATCCCGAGCCGTTTGCGCAGAGACATGGGGTTTCCGTAACGTCTTGTCCATACTGAACCGCTCAGTTCATTTGATTTTTCGCCCCATTGGGGCAAATGGGCAAGAAAAATGCAAGTCTGCAGCCTCTTGGCTTGCCGCGTGGCGCGCGGTATGAGAGGCCGGAACCGGAAAAGGTCAGGACAACAGGGCAGGGGCCAGGCATGAGCGACACCGACAGTTTCATTGACGAGGTCACCGAAGAGGTTCGCCGCGATCGCATGTTCCTGCTGCTCAAGCGCTGGGGCTGGATCGGCGGGCTGGCGGTGCTGGCCATCGTCGGCGGCGCGGGCTGGAACGAGTATTCCAAGGCCCAGGCGACCGCCAAGGCAGAGGCCCTGGGCGACGCGGTGATTGCGGCGTTATCCTCCAACGATGCCGCCGCTCGCGCCGAGGCGCTCGAGGGGATTGAACCCGACAGCACAGGTGGTGCGGCGGTTCTGGCGCTGCTGTCGGCAGCGGCCGAAACCGGCAAGGGTGACAAGACCGCTGCCATCAGCCGGCTTGAGAGCCTTGCAGTGCAAGGTGATTTACCTTCGATCTATCGCGAGATTGCTTCGTTCAAAGCGTTGCTTTTGCAGGCCGACACTCTGTCTGTGGGCGACCGCCGTCAGCGTTTCGAGGCCCTGGCGCTGCCCGGCGCACCGCTGCGCCTTCTGGCGCTGGAACAAATGGCGTTGATCGACATCGCCGAAGGCGACACCGAGGCCGCACTGGCCCGGCTGCAATCCATTCGCGAGGACGCCGAGGTCAGCACAGACTTGCAACAGCGCGCAACTCAGTTGATGGTGGCGCTGGGCGCCGAACCCGCACCGTTGCCCACCCGCCAGGGCTGAGCCCGGGACACGGACAGCGCCGCGCGGCGGCAAAGAGAAAACGAAAGACAGGCGAATTCGACCATGGTGACCAGCTCTTTCTCCCGGATTGGGGCATCCCTGATGGGCAGCGCGCTGCTGCTGCTCTCTGCCTGCGCCGAACCTGAGGTGATCCTGCCCGGTGAGCGTGAGGATATCCGCGCCGGGGCTACCGACAAGGCTGTCAATCAGGGCCGTGCCATCCGCCTGCCGGCGCAACAGGCCAACAGCGCCTGGGCGCAGGCACCGGGAACCGAAGCGTTCCGCACCGCCCACCCGGCGCTGCGCAGCTCGCCGCAACTGATTTGGTCGACCCCGATTGGCTCGGGCGACGAGAGACGCCAGCGCATCACCGCCGATCCGGTGGTGGCGGGCGGATTGATCTATACGCTCGACAGCGCGGCGCGCGTTTCGGGCGTGACCCCGGGTGGCGGGCTGGCCTGGCAGACCGATCTGGTGCCGCCGGGCGAAGATGAGGGACAGGCCACCGGCGGTGGCATGGCCTATGCCGATGGCATTCTCTATGTCTCGTCCGGCTATGGTCTGTTGACCGCGCTCGACGCGAAATCCGGCGCGGTGCGCTGGCAGCAGAAGCTGAACGCCACCGGTTCGGGCACGCCGACCATCCGCGACGGGCTGCTCTATCTGGTGGCCGGAGACGATACCGGCTGGGCCATCAACATCAAGGACGGGCGCATCGCCTGGCAGGTTCAGGCCACGCCCAGCGTCGGCAACGTCCTGGGCGCACCGGCGCCGGCGATGACCTCGGACCTGGTGATCTTTGCCTTTGGCTCGGGCGACCTGATCGGCAGCTTCCGCCAAGGCGGGGTACGCCGCTGGGGCGCCTCGGTTTCGGGACAGCGCAAAGGCCGCGCGGCGGCGCGGATCGGCGATGTCACCGGCAGCCCGGTGATCCAGGGGTCGACCGTTTACGCGGGCAACCATTCGGGTCGCACCGTGGCGTTTCGCGCCGACAATGGCGAGCGGCTGTGGACCGCGACCGAAGGCGCGCTGGGACCGGTCTGGCCGGCGGGTGACAGCGTGTTCCTGGTCAGCGACCGCAGCCAGATCGTCCGCCTCGACGCCAGCGACGGCAGCGTGATCTGGGCGCAGGACCTGCCCGGTTTCGTCAAGGACAAGCCCAAGAAGCGCGGCGCCAGCTATGCCCATTACGGCCCGGTTCTGGCCGGTGGGCGGGTAATCGTCGCCTCAAATGACGGCTACCTGCGGCTCTACAACCCCGAGGATGGGGCGATGATCAGCCGGGTCGAGGTGCCGGGCGGGGCCACCACCGGGCCGGTGGTGGCGGGCAATACCCTTTATGTCGTTGGGACCAAGGGCCAACTGCACGCTTTCCGTTGACGCGTGGACGCGCTATAGGGCGCGTCTGAGTCTAGAAAAGTAGAGTGCCATGTCTCTGACCCTCGCCATCGTGGGGCGGCCCAATGTGGGCAAATCCACCCTGTTCAACCGTCTGGTCGGCAAACGGCTGGCGCTGGTCGACGACCAGCCGGGCGTGACCCGCGACCTGCGCGAAGGGCAGGCGCGACTGGGCGATCTGCGCTTTACGGTGATCGACACCGCGGGGCTGGAAAACGCCACCGACGACAGTCTGCAGGGCCGGATGCGGCGGCTGACCGAGCGGGCGGTGGACATGGCCGATATCTGCCTGTTCATGATCGACGCCCGTGCTGGCGTGACCCCCAATGACGAGATCTTCGCCGATATCCTGCGTCGCCGCTCGGCGCACGTGATCCTGGCCGCCAACAAGGCCGAGGGCGCGGCCGCCGATGCCGGCGTGATCGAGGCCTATGGGCTGGGGTTGGGCGAGCCGATCCGGCTCAGCGCCGAACACGGCGAGGGGCTGAACGATCTCTATGCCATCCTGATGCCGCTGGCCGACAAGATGGAGAAGGCCGCCGAAGAGCAGGCGCCGGAAACCGACGTCGACCTCGACCCCGAGGGTGAAGAGGATGACGCCGAGGGCGGCGTGCAGGAGGCTCCCGTCATCACCGCAGACAAGCCGCTTCAGGTTGCGGTGGTGGGCCGTCCCAATGCAGGAAAGTCGACTCTGATCAACCGCATCCTGGGCGAAGAGCGTCTGCTGACCGGTCCCGAGGCGGGGATTACCCGTGATGCCATCTCGCTCCAGATCGACTGGGACGGCACGCCGATGCGGATTTTCGACACCGCCGGCATGCGCAAGAAGGCCAAGGTGCAGGAAAAGCTGGAGAAGCTCTCGGTCTCGGACGGGCTGCGCGCGGTCAAGTTTGCCGAGGTCGTGGTGGTGCTGCTCGACGCGGCCATCCCCTTTGAACAGCAGGATCTGCGCATCGCCGACCTGGCCGAGCGCGAAGGCCGCGCCGTGGTGATCGCCGTCAACAAATGGGATGTCGAGGAAAACAAGCAGGACAAGCTGCGCGAGTTAAAGGAAAGCTTTGACCGGCTCTTGCCGCAGCTGCGCGGTGCGCCGCTGGTCACCGTGTCGGCCAAGACCGGGCGCGGGCTCGACCGTCTGCATGACGCCATCCTGCGCGCCCATGCGGTCTGGAACCGCCGCATTCCCACCGCCGCGCTGAACCGCTGGCTGATCGGCATGCTGGAACAGCATCCGCCGCCCGCGCCGCAGGGCAAGCGGATCAAGCTGCGCTACATGACCCAGGCCAAAACCCGGCCGCCGGGATTCGTAGTGATGTGCAGCCATCCCGACAAGATGCCCGAAAGCTATTCGCGCTATCTGGTCAACGGTCTGCGCGCCGATTTCGACATGCCGGGTACGCCGATCCGCCTGACACTGCGCGGGCAGGGGGACAAGAACCCCTACAAGGGCCGGCGCAAGAAGAATGCCGGCGCCCTGACCAAGCACCTCAAGTCGCGCGGCTAGGTCGCAGACGCATGCCAGCATGCGATGCTTATTGTCGCAGCGGGTGACAAATACCCGCTTGCGGCGCTATCACTATGTACGCAAAGGTTTCTTTGTCGCGGCGCGCTTGTCATTCCTGCGTCGCGCACCCAAGTCGTCTGTTGCAAGAGAACCCGGCCATCCGAGGGAGCGGTGCGGAGATGGATCTGAGAGCATACACACGTCAATACGCGGTGCAGGACAACCGCCTTGCCGCTTTGAGCTATTTCGGGACATTCGCGGTTTATTTTACTGCGCTCTCTCTGGCGATCACCCATGTGGATCGCTGGTATGTGCTGGTGCCCGCCGGGGTGGTCTTTGCCTTTGCCGCTGTGCGGCTCTACGTTCTTCAACATGATTGCGGCCACCATTCCCTGTTCGAGACGCGCACGCAGAACGAACTGGCCGGTCACGTCCTGTCGCCCTTCACATTTGCGCCCTTCGAGGTGATGAAGCAGAACCACAACCTGCATCATGCGGGGGTGGGCAATCTGGAACACCGCGAGACCGGCGAGATCCACACCATGACCCTGCGGGAATGGCGGGGGGCCGACTGGCGCACGCGGCTCGCCTATCGGCTTTATCGCAACCCGTTCATCCTGATCCCGCTGGGGGCGGCGTTCACCTATTTCATCCGCTACCGCTGGCCCAAGAACGCGACCCGGTTCGGGGCGCGCGGGGTGCTGCTGCACAATCTTTCCATTGTCGTCTTTCTGGCCCTGCTCTGGGCGCTGGCGGGGATGACCGGTCTTTTGGTCTGGCTGGGCTTTTCCTTTCTGGGCGGGATGATCGGGGTGTTCCTCGTCTATCTCCAGCACAATTTCGAGGACACCTATTGGGACCGCCGCCCCTATCTGGACCCGCAGCTGGCGGCGTTGCAGGGGTCGTCGGCGCTGGATTTCGGCTGGTGGTTCGATATGGCCGTGGCCTGTATCACCCTGCACGATATCCATCATTTCAACGCGCGCATCCCGTCCTATCGGCTGCGGGCCTGCCATTACAACCTGCCGCCCGAATACGCGCCGCGCCGCATACGCTTTACCGAGGCGGTCGCCGCGCTGAACCTCAAGCTCTGGGATGAGGACGCCCGTTGCCTGGTGCCCTTTCCGAGACGCGCGGACGTGGTCGAGACGGTGACCGGCTAGACCACGTATGCCGCAAAAAGGGGGCACGGAAGAAAGACAGATTGTGTATACAACGAGTAATCTTTGACAAACGGGAGGCAAAGGAAGTTTGACATGACCCCTGTCAAGAAGATCGAGGGCGTTGGCCCGGCATTGGCAAGAATGCTGGCCGAGAACGGGTTTGACAGTGCCGAGGCGGTTGCCGCCGCCAGCATCGAACGGTTGATGAACCTGCCGCGCATCGGCGCGCTCAGGGCCAAGGCCATTCATGCCGCGGCGCAGGCGCTGGTATCGGCGCCTCCGTCGAAAACCGCCGCACCGGCTGCCAGCCCCGCACCGGCCCGCAAACCGGCAGGGCGAACCTCTCGCACGCGCCGCCCGGTGGCCGGGCGCGGCGCAACGGCAAAGAAGTCCGACCCTGTCCGGGCCAAACCCGCCACCGCGGCCCCCCCGCAGTCGGCACCCGCCAAGCCCGCGTCCCCCCGTGACGAGGCAAGCGAGGCCGAGGTCCGGGCGGGCGAGGCAGCGGCCCTGGCCGAACAGGCCGAGGCCGACGCCAAGGCCCGCAAAAAGGCCAAGGCAGCGGCAAAGGCAGAGAAGGCCAAGCAGAAGAAAAAGGATTTCGAAGAGAAAATCCGCAAGGCCGAAGCCAAGGTCAAGAAGAAGTCGGACAAGAAGAAGTCCGGCAAGAAGAAGTCCGGCAAGAAAAAGGACGACAAGGACAAGAAGAAGGCAAAGAAAAAGGCGAAGAAGTAACGTCTTCGCCTCGTTCCGGTCGGGGGTGGCTCCCTGAGATCAGCTCAGGGTGCCGTCCGTTTTCAGCGTCAGCTTGCCGCCCAGATAGGGGGCCAGCGCCTGGGGCAGGGTGACCGAACCGTCCGCGTTCTGGCCGTTCTCCAGCACCGCGATCAGGCAGCGCCCCACCGCCAGGCCCGAGCCGTTCAGCGTGTGCACGAATTGCGGCTTGCCGCCATCGGCGGGTTTGAAGCGCGCATTCATGCGGCGGGCCTGGAAATCGCCGCAGGTCGAGACCGAGCTGATCTCGCGATAGGTGTCCTGGCCGGGCAGCCAGGCCTCGATGTCATAGGTGCGCCGGGCGCCGAACCCCATGTCGCCAGTGCACAACACGATGGTGCGATAGGGAATCCCCAGCGCCTCGAGAATACCCTCGGCGCAGCGCAGCATGCGTTTTTGCTCGTCGTCGGAATGATCGGGATGGGTGACCGAGACCATTTCGACCTTTTCGAACTGGTGCTGGCGCAGCATGCCGCGGGTATCCTTGCCGGCCGAGCCCGCCTCGGAGCGGAAGCACAGCGAATGGGCGGTATAGCGGCGCGGCAGGTAATCCTCGGCAATGGTCGCGCCATTGACGATGTTGGTCAGCGACACTTCGGATGTGGGGATCAGCCACCAACCCTCGCGGGTCTGATAGCTGTCCTCGCCGAATTTCGGCAGCTGGCCGGTGCCATACATCATCTCGGACAGGACCAGCACCGGACCGTTCACCTCGGTCAACCCGTTCTGTTCACTATGGGTGTCGAGCATGAATTGCGCCAGAGCCCGGTGGATACGGGCCACGGCGCCCGAGAGCAGCACGAACCGCGCGCCCGACAGTTTGGCGGCGGTCTCGAAATCCATGCCGTCCTGAACCGAGGCAAGGTCGAAATGTTCCTTGGGCGCGAAATCCATCTGGCGCGGGGTACCCCAGCGGTGCAGTTCCACGTTGTCTGCCTCGTCCGCCCCTTGCGGGACGTCCTCGGCGGGCAGGTTGGGCAGGCCCGCCAGCAGGTCGGTCAACTGGGTGTCCAGCTCCTTGGCCTCGGCCTGCATCGCGGCGATCTCGGCCTTTTTGTCGGCCACCAGCGCGCGCAGGCGCTCGAATTCGGCCTCGTCACCGCGTGCCTTGGCGGCGCCGACTTCCTTGCTGGCCTTGTTCTGTTCGGCCTGAGCGGTCTCGGCAGCCAGGATCTTGCCCCGGCGGGCTTCGTCCAGGGCCAGGATGTCCGACGACACCGGCGCGCTCCCACGGCGCGAAAGCGCGGCGTCGAATGCGGCGGGGTTCTCGCGGATGGCGCGGATGTCGTGCATGGGTCTGGTCCTTGGACTGGGTGATTCACTGGCCCGGTTATGCACCATCCGCGCGCCGGGGTGTAGCGCCCCCGCCGGCTTGCGGACAGAGAAAGGGGCCGGGTGTTGCTCCCGGCCCCCGGTTGATCTTGCGGCCCGACTCAGCTGAAGGCGACGCGGGGGGCCGCGATCTTGTGGCGCGGCGGCTGCATGTGGATCACGCCGGTCAGGAAATCGGCATAGTCGCAGGTCAGCTCGGTGCCCGCCGGAATATCGGTCAGCGCCACGCCCCAGATCCCATCCGAGAAATCCAGATTGGGATACATCGAATGGTTCATGAACCGGCCCTCGTCGCTTTCCAGGATGAGGTATCCGGGCCGGTTGATATCGGGATAGCTGTAACGCTCCAGGAATTCCTTCACATGCGGTTCGACATTGTCGAGCTTGCTTTCGGGAAAGGTGATGTCGAGCATCTTGTCATGGCGCCAGACCTTGTCGCCCCGGGCGATGTCGTCATGGCAGAATACCCCCAGCCCTTCGATTTCGGAGGGGGCGAGATAGCAGCGCACCATCATCATGCGCCTGTTCCTTCTGTAAAGGATGGCCGGGCCGCCTTCCGGACCGGAGAAAGGGGGTGGGCCCCGCGCTTGGCGGCTTGCGCGAAAAAATCAAAGCGCCGATTCGCGGCGTTTTGCAACGGGTTTTGCGTGACTCTGGCGCCGCTTACATCTCTTTGCGCTGATGCGCCAGCACCCCGTCCCAGCCGGCCGGCGCGATCTTGGGTTCGGGCGGGTCGGCGATATACGAGGGGGTCATGATCTGCACCTCGTTTTCGGTGAACACATCCAGGATGTTGCGATGCAGATCCGAGGTGATCTTGGGGATGATGGCGCCGCGCGTGGTATAGGCGTTGATCTGGTAGTTGACCGCGTAATCGGCCAGCGCCGACCACAGGACAAAGGGTGCTGGCCTGGCCTTGAGCCCCTTTGTGCGCTGCGCCGCCTCGATCAGCATCGCCTCGACCTTGTCGGCGGGTTCCTCGTATCCGATGCCGACGGTGGTGTAGACGAGGAGGCCGTTGCCATCGATATGCTTGGTATAGTTGATCACGTCCGAATTCAGCAGCTGCGCGTTGGGGATCGAGATCATCTCGTTCTTGATCGACTTCAGGTGCGTCTCCATCAGCTTGATCTGCACCACGTCACCCACATGCTCGCCGATGCGGATGCGGTCGCCGATCGAGGTCGAGCGGCGATAGATCACGAAAAGCCCCGAGATCACGTTGTTCATCACCGAGTTCGACCCCAGCGACAGCATTGCGCCCACAAGGATCGTCAGCCCCTGAAAGGCGGCCGAATCCGAGCCGGGAATATAGGGAAACGAGAACACCAGCGCGATCATCACCACCACCACGCGCAGGATGTTGAAGGTGGGGCCGATCCAGTGCCGTTCGAAATCGCCCAGATCGAAACTGCCCGCCTCGACCGCGTCAAAGAACACCTTGAGACCCCGGATCACATAGCGGGTGATCAGCGCGATGATTGCCAGGGTGATCAGGTTGGGCAGATAGCCGACAAAGCCGAACACGATGTTCAGGACCGGTGTCGTCACATAGGTCAGCAGCAACTGCGCCACATAGCGGGTTTCGGCAAAGGACAGCAGCACCAGCGAGAGATAATAGTAGACGCCCAGGAAAAACAGCGCCAGCAGCACGAAGTTCAGGCCAAAGCGGATCAGCGCGGCGATGGCGTCAGCCTGAACCTGGGCATTGGTGGCGGATTCCAGTCCGGCGAAATAGCGTCGCACAAGGCGTGTACAAATACGGTTCAGCCGCCGCCGGATCCAGAAGCCGATCAAGGTGAACAGGACAAAGCCACCGGTCCAGGCCAGCGCTTCGATAGCGCTTTCCAGTCGTGCGCTGTCGGTGCGGGCGGAGCGATAGTTCAGGATCGCGTCGCGGATCGCATTGCCCTGCACCTCGATCAGGGTGTCGATATCCAGCCGCTCCAGCCTTGCATCCGCTGTGGTGACGGTCACGACCTCGACCCCGTCGGCCAGGATGGCGATGCCGAAGGCATTGGGCTGGGTGGTGATCGTGACACTCTCGGCCATGGACGCGGCGGCAATCGCCTCGATCCGTTCGACCACCTCGGCGGCACGCCGTTCGGCAGGCAGGCCGCTGGCGCCGCGCAGGACAAACAAACGCTCACCGTCGACGATGACCGGGGAAAACAGGTCGGTCCGTTCGATACCCTCGTCGGGCGTATCCTGCTGCGCAAGCGCCGGAAGGCCGCTCAGCACCAGCACGGTCAGGATCAGGGCAATCAGGGAGCGGAGCATCTGTCACCTTTTTCTGTCTTGGGCCTTTCGACTATAGCTGTGCGCTTCGACAAGCATAGCCCCCATATCGCGCCCGGGGCGGCTTGCAATGCCACGGTTCTGCGCATAGGTTCCCGGAAATTTCGCGGGGCCGCTCCCCGCCACTCAGCACAAAGGAATGTCCCATGGATGGTGGCGCAATCGCCCAGTTTCTCCCGCTTATCCTGATCTTCGCGATCATGTATTTCCTGTTGATCCGGCCGCAGCAGAAGAAGGTCAAGGAACATCAGGCCATGGTCAGCGCCCTGCGTCGCGGCGATCAGGTGATCACCCAGGGCGGGCTGATCGGCAAGGTCGCCAAGGTCAAGGAAGACGGCGAGCTTGAGGTCGAGATCGCCGAGGGCGTCAAGGTGCGCGTGGTCAAGTCCACCATCGCGCAGGTGCTGAACAAGACCGAACCGGCGAAGTAAGCCGGCCGAGGCGAAAAAAGGCAGGGTCATGCTGCAAATAGATACCTGGAAACGGGTCCTGATCTGGCTTGTCTGTATCGGCGGGCTGGTTCTGGCCCTGCCGAACGCGTTCTATACCCGCGTTGAACAGAGCAACGACGCCCGCGCCGCGATCGAGCTGCGCGGCGAAACGCCCGAACTGACGGCGGCGGCGGGGCAGTGGCCCGGCTGGATGCCGTCCTCGCTGGTCAATCTGGGGCTCGACCTGCGGGGCGGTGCGCATCTGCTGGCCGAAGTGAAGGTGTCGGATGTCTATGCCGCCCGGATGGACGCCATGTGGCCCGAAATCCGCAACACCCTGCGTGACGCGCGGGCGACTGTCGGCACCATCCGCAAGCAGCCTTCGAAACCCGACGAGATCCGGGTCAAGATCAGCCAGCCCGAGGGCATGAGCCGCGCGCTGGAACTGGTGCGTGGGTTGGCCCGCCCGATCCAGACCCTGACCGGGGCCGGATCGAACGATATCGAGGTACGCGGTGAGGGGGACGAGATCGTCGTGACCCTCAGCGAGGCCGAGCGCCTTGCCACCGATGACCGCACCGTGCGCCAGGCGCTGGAAATCGTGCGCCGCCGCATCGACGAGGTCGGCACCCGCGAACCCACCATCCAACGTCAGGGCGCCGACCGCATCCTGATACAGGTGCCCGGCATCGGCAGCGCCTCGGAACTGAAAGAGATCATCGGCACCACCGCACAGCTGACCTTCAACCCGGTTGTCTCGCGCGGCACCGATGCCAATGCCCGTGTCGGCGTGGGCGAGAAACTGGCGCCATCGCTGGATCAGGAAGGCGTGTTCTACACCATCGAATCCGCCCCCGTGGTCACCGGCGAGGAACTGGTCGACGCCCAGCCCGCCTTTGACCAGAACGGCCGCCCGGCGGTCAACTTCCGCTTCAATACCTCTGGCGCGCGCAAGTTCGGCGATTACACCCGCGACAATGTCGGCGCGCCCTTTGCCATCACACTGGATGGCGAGGTGATCAGCGCCCCGGTCATCCAGAGCCACATCCCCGGCGGCTCGGGCATCATCACCGGCAATTTCACCGTCGAGGAAAGCACCAATCTGGCCGTTCTCCTGCGCGCCGGCGCCCTGCCTGCGGGGCTGGAATTCCTCGAGGAACGGACCATCGGCCCGGAACTGGGGCAGGACAGCATCGACGCGGGCAAGGTCGCGACCGTGGTCGCATTCGTGGCGGTGCTGGGCTTCATGTGGGCCAGCTATGGCCTGTTCGGCATCTTCGCCAATATCGCGCTGGTCGTGAACGTGGGCCTTCTGTTTGGCCTGTTGTCGGTGATCGGCGCCACGCTGACCCTGCCGGGCATCGCGGGCATCGTTCTCACGGTCGGCATGGCGGTGGACGCCAATGTGCTGATCTTCGAGCGGATCCGCGAAGAGCTGAAAACCGCCAAAGGCCCGGCACGGGCCATCGAACTGGGGTACGAAAAGGCGCTCAGCGCCATTCTGGACGCCAACATCACCACCTTCATCACGGCGGTGATCCTGTTCGCCATGGGCTCGGGTCCGGTTCGGGGTTTTGCCATCACGCTGGGGCTGGGCATTCTCACCTCGGTTTTCACCGCGATCTTTGTCACCCGCCTGCTGGTGGTGACCTGGTTCGAACGCCGCCGTCCCAAGACGATCGAGGTCTGACATGCGCCTGAAACTCATTGCTGACGATACGACGTTCGATTTCTTCAAGCGCTGGCGGGTCTGGCTGGGCATCTCGGCGCTGATGGTCGTGATCGGCTTTGCCTCGTTCCTGATCCAGGGCCTGAATTTCGGTATCGACTTTCGCGGCGGCACCACGGTGCGCACCGAAAGCACCCAGGCCGTGGATGTGGGCGCCTATCGCGGCGCGCTCGACCCGCTGGGGCTGGGCGATGTCTCGATCACCGAGGTGTTCGACCCCACCTTCGGCCCTGACGAGAACGTGGCCATGATCCGCATCCAGGCCCAGGACGAGGCCGAGGCGGTCAAGGCCGAAACCATTGCCAAGGTGCAGGACGCGCTGCGCGGCGTCGCCCCGGACATCAAGTTCGTCTCGGTCGAATCGGTCGGCCCCAAGGTGTCGGGAGAGCTGATCCAGACCGCGGTCCTGGCGGTGGGTCTCGCGATCCTGGCGGTTCTGGTCTATATCTGGCTGCGCTTCGAATGGCAGTTCGCCCTGGGCGCGGTGGCCGCGCTGGTGCATGACGTGATCCTGACCATCGGCATCTTCTCCGAACTTCAGATCCGCTTTGACCTGGCCATCATCGCCGCGCTGCTGACCATTGTCGGCTATTCGCTGAACGATACCGTGGTGGTGTTCGACCGGGTCCGCGAGAACCTGCGCAAGTACAAGCAGAAGGATCTGAAAGAGGTCCTGAATCTCTCGATCAACGAGACGATGAGCCGGACCCTGATGACCTCGATCACCACGCTGCTGGCGCTGATCTCGCTCTACGTGCTGGGCGGCGACGTGATCCGCGGCTTTGTCTTTGCGATGATCTGGGGCATCGTGGTGGGGACCTATTCCTCGATCTTCGTGGCCTCGACCATTCTGCTGTGGCTGGGGGTCAAGCGCGACTGGTCCAAGCCCACCAATACCTCGGGCAACCAGTTCGCCGATATCGACGCCTGAGAACTGGTGCCATTCCCGGTCCCGTCTTGGCGCTAGAGGCGCGGTCGGGATCGGGGCAGGCTGCCCGCAATGGAACCGCTCCTCGCCCTTTCCACTCCTGAAATCGCCCTGCTGATCGGAGCGGCCTTTCTGGCCGGCTGCACCCGCGGTTTTGCGGGTTTCGGTACTGCGCTGATCTATCTGCCGCTGGCGGGGATCGTGCTGGGGCCGGTGGCCGCGATCACCACGCTGGTGCTGACCGATATCGTCGGTCCGCTGCCGATGCTGCCGCGTGCCGCCCGGCATGTGGACAGGGGCGATCTGGCGCGGCTATTGCTCGGGGCGGCGGTGGCCCTGCCTTTGGGGCTCTACATGCTGTTCCTGCTCGAACCGGGCCTGTTCCGCCTGCTGGTCTCGGGCGTGTCGCTGACCATGCTGGCCGGGCTGGTGCTGGGCTGGCGCTATCACGGCGCGCTGCGACCCGGTGCCGTGACCGCCACCGGCGCCGCCTCGGGCTTTCTGGGCGGGGTGGCGGGCCTGCCCGGTCCGCCGGTGATATTTGTCTATATGGCCAGCCCCAAACCGGCGGCGGCGATCCGGGCCAATATCACTTTCTACCTCTTCGGCTATGATTGGATGGTGCTGGCGATGATGGGGCTGGCCGGGCGGCTTGATCCGGCCTGGATCGTCACCGGACTGGCGCTGATCGTGCCGAATATGCTTGGCACGATGCTGGGCGCGGCGCTATTTGTGCCGGGATACGAGCGGGCCTATCGCCTTGCCGCCTATGGGCTGATCCTGGGCGCGGCGCTGGCGGGGCTGCCATTCTGGACCCTGGGAGAGTGACCATGCGCCTGACCGAAGTGACCTATTCCGGTGCCCGCCCGGTCGATGGCTACGGGCCGGGTTTCTTCCGCATCGGCGGCGAGGTTCATCAGGGCGCGCTGCTGACCGGCCCCGACGGCCCCGCGCCCTGGACCGGATACCAGGATACCGCCCCGCTGCTGGCGCTGGCGGGGCAGGTCGATGTACTCTTTATCGGCACCGGTGCCGAGGTTGCCCATATCCCGCAGGCCCTGCGCCAGAGCCTCGAACAGGCCGGACTGGGGGTCGAAGCGATGACCTCGCCCGCAGCCTGCCGCACCTATAACGTGCTCCTGGGCGAGGGCCGCCGCATCGCGCTGGCCGCGCTCCCGGTCTGACCCTGCGCTTCATTTCGCCACAAATACTCCGGGGAGCGCGAGGGGCGGCGCCCCTCGCTCCCGTCCGCAAGGCGCAAAGCGTCCCCGATGCGGCAAATCCCGCCTTTTGCCCCCCGCGCCAATGGGATAAGCGAGGAGCATGACACTCACCGTCACCGATCTTGCCATTGCCCGCGGCGGCATTCCCGTGCTCGAGGGGCTGAGTTTCGCGCTCGCCCCCGGCCGCGCGCTGATCCTGCGCGGCCCCAACGGCGCGGGCAAGACCACGCTGCTGCGCACGCTGGCTGGGTTGCAACCGCCGCTGGCGGGCCAGATTGAGGGCGCCGAGGACCGGATCGCCTATGCGGGCCATTCCGACGGGTTGAAACCCACGCTCAGCGTGACCGAGAACCTGCTGTTCTGGGCTGCCGTCTTTGGCGGGCGCGATATTGCCCCGGCGCTCGATGCCTTTGCGCTGGGCGACCTGGCCGAGCGTCACGCGGGCAATCTGTCGGCTGGGCAGAAGCGGCGGCTGGGTCTGGCGCGGCTGTTGGTGACCGGGCGCCCCATCTGGATGCTGGACGAGCCCACCGTCTCGCTTGACCGCGACGCGGTGGCGATGTTCGCCGATGCGGTGCGTGCGCATCTGGGGCAGGGCGGGTCGGCCCTGATCGCCACCCATATCGACCTGGGACTGGACGGCGAGGTTCTGGATGTCGGTCCCTATCGCGCCCGCCCGGCGCCGCTTGACGACCCGGATGGAGATTTCCTGTGATCGCCCTGTTGAAACGCGACCTGGTACTGGCCTTTCGGGCCGGGGGCGGCTTTGGCCTGGGGCTGGCGTTTTTCCTGATCGTCACCGTTCTGGTGCCGTTTTCGGTGGGGCCGCAATCGGCGCTCTTGTCCTCGATCGCGCCGGGGGTGCTGTGGCTGGGGGCGCTTCTGGCCTGCCTCCTGTCGCTTGACCGTCTTCTGGCGCTCGATTGGGAGGATGGCACGCTCGACCTGCTGGCCACCGCGCCGCTGCCGCTGGAATCGGTGGTGACGATGAAGGCGCTGGCCCATTGGCTGACCACCGGCCTGCCGCTGGTGCTGGCCGCGCCGGTGTTGGGGGTGCTTCTGAACCTGCCCACCCCCGGCTTTGTCTGGCTGGTGGTCTCGCTCTTGCTGGGCACGCCGGCGCTGAGCGTGGTGGGCACGTTCGGCGCCGCGCTGACCGTGGGGTTGAAGCGCGGCGGGTTGCTGCTGTCGCTGCTGGTGCTGCCGCTCTACGTGCCCACGCTGATCTTTGGCGCCGAGGTGGCGCGGCGCGGCGCGGCGGGGATGGAGGTGGCCACGCCGCTTCTGATGCTGGCGGGGATCACCGCCGCCGTCATCGCTCTGCTCCCCTTTGCCAGCGCCGCCGTCCTCCGCGTCAATCTGCGTTGACGCAAGTCAATTGAGAACCGCCCCGCTTCGCACTAGATAGGACCCATGACGATATCGACGAGACTCAACGCGCTCTGGGAATATGCCAACCCGCGCAAGTTCCTGACCCTGACCGAGCGGGTCCTGCCCGCGCTGTGGGTGCTGACTGCGGTCACCCTTGTGGGTGGTCTGGTCTGGGGCTTTTTCTTCACGCCTGACGATTACAAGCAGGGGTCCACCGTCAAGATCATCTATATCCATGTGCCCTCGGCCTTTCTGGCCACCAGCGTCTGGTTCATGATGCTGGTGACCTCGCTGGTCTGGCTGATCCGGCGCCACCATGTCAGCGCGCTGGCCGCGCGCGCGGCGGCGCCCGTGGGCACGGTGATGACGCTGATCGCGCTGATCACCGGGGCGATCTGGGGCCAGCCCATGTGGGGCACCTGGTGGGAATGGGACCCGCGCCTGACCTCGTTCCTGGTGCTGTTCCTGTTCTACCTCGGCTACATGGCCCTGTGGGAGGCGATCGAGGATGGTGATACCGCCGCCGACCTGACCTCGGTCCTGTGCCTTGTCGGCTCGGTCTTTGCGGTGCTCAGCCGCTATGCGGTCTATTTCTGGAACCAGGGCCTGCATCAAGGGGCCTCGGTGTTGCGCGCGGGCGCGGTCAGTGGCACCGATACCGAGGAGAAGGTGAGCAATGTCTATGCCTATCCGCTGCTTCTGTGTCTGCTGGGTTTTGGCCTGTTGTTCGTGACGCTGGTCTTTTACCGCACCGGAACCGAGATCCGGGCGCGTCGGATCAAGGCGCTGATCGCACGGGAAAGGGCAAACGGATGATCCCCGATCTGGGCAAATATGCCGCCACGGTGCTGAGCGCCTATGGCGCCTCGCTGGTGCTGCTGATCGGTCTGGTGGTGCTCAGCCTGCGGCGCGGCCGCAAGCTGCGCGCCGAGATGGAAAAGATCGAACAGAGGATGTCGCGCAATGGCTAGGATCTCGCCGCTGATGGTGGCGCCGCCGCTGATTTTCGGCGCCTTCGTTCTGCTGGCCGCCGTCGGCATGTTCCGCGACGATCCCGAGGCGCTGCCCTCGGCGCGCGAGGGGCAACCCGCGCCGCCGCTGGTGCTGACCGCCTTTCCCGGCGCGCCGGGCTTTGACGATGCGACGATGCGCGACGGAACGGTGAAGCTGGTCAATTACTGGGCCAGCTGGTGCGCGCCTTGTCGGGCCGAACATCCCAGCCTTGAAAAGCTCGCGGGCGAGGGCATCCCGATCTACGGCATAAACTACAAGGACAAGGTGGAAAACGCGCAGGGCTTTCTGGACGAACTGGGCAATCCCTTTGTCGCGCTGGGTCGTGACGAGCAGGGGCGCACCGCCCTCGACTGGGGCGTCTATGGCGTGCCCGAGACCTATGTGATCGCGGGTGACGGCACCATCATGCTGCGCTTTGCCGGGCCGATTACCGAACGGGTGATCGACAGCACCATCCGCCCGGCGCTGGAAAAGGCTGCGGCGAAATAGGCGTGTGGTTTCACCTGTTTCTGACATAAGGGTTACGGTTGGTTGCCCCCCGCTACTTGCCCTAGGAGAGTATTCTCCCCATGCGGCTTCGCGAGATGGAGCATTGTTCTCTCACCGTAAAAATGGCTCGGTGCTACCGTCGCCTCTGTATCCCTAGGGTCAGGATGCTTTGATTTTGAGTGGGCTGCATGATTCACGGCCGGGCAAACGGAGCGGTGACATGAGCGACCTTTGTTGGCGTACCGACGAGCAAATGGCCAGGCTCGCCCCTTTTCCCGAAGTCGCATGGCAAGTACCGGATCGATGACAGGCGGGTATTGAGCGGGATTATCTTTGTCAATCGCAATGGATTGCGCTGGCGAGACGCCTCGGAAGCTTTGGGTCACACAAGGCGGCTCTCCAGCCGGTGGAGGCGTTGGAGCGAGAAGGGCATATTCGCGCGAATTATGGTCGGTTTGGCCGCCGAGCACGGAGAAGAGAAGACAATATTAATAGACGCAACCGCTCTCACGGCACACCGCACCGCGACCAGTATGGTCGCGAGAAAGGAATGCCGCAGCAGTCGTTTTTCGCGCGAAAGTCGCTGATTTGCGAAGAACGACCTCTCCATGTTTTCTTGATGACCTGTGCTCGGTACTTGGTGCCAGATTTGTTCTTGCGCTCTACGATAGTGCCCATTATTTCCCACTCCTTGTTTTTGGCAGTCCAATAATATGGGCCTCTCGTATGCCAAGCTGCTAGTGGGTATGCCGAGAACTGAAAAACGTCGGAAAATCCCGCAAAATAGGGTTCAATAACGTGGTCGCGAAGTTCAACGATGGTGGCTGAAAAGACAGAAAAACCCTTGGTTTCCAAGGCGGCCCGCCTGTCTGTCGCACCCATGATGGACTGGACCGACCGGCATTGCCGTTACCTGCACCGGCTGCTGAGCCGCGAGGTGTTGCTTTATACCGAGATGGTGACCGCGCCGGCCCTGGTGCGCGGGGGGGCGCTTCATCTGTTGGAGTACAGTCCTGAAGAACACCCGGTGGCCCTGCAACTGGGCGGCTCGGACCCCGAGGAGCTGGCGCAGGCGGCGCGGTTGGGGGCCGAGGCGGGGTATGACGAGATCAATCTCAACTGCGGCTGTCCCTCGGACAGGGTGCAGTCAGGGACATTCGGCGCGGTGCTGATGAAACATCCCGGGCTGGTGGCCGAGTGTGTCGCCGCCATGCGCGCGGCGGTCGATGTCGAGGTGACGGTCAAATGCCGGATCGGGGTCGACGATCAGGACCCCGAGACCGTGCTGCCCGATTTCCTGGAACAGATCGCCGGGGCAGGGTGCCAGCGGGTCATCATCCATGCGCGCAAGGCCTGGTTGCAGGGGCTGAGTCCCAAGGAGAACCGGGACATCCCGCCGCTTGACTACGATCTGGTGCACCGGATGAAGGCGCGGTTTCCCGAACTGCATATCTCGATCAATGGTGGCATCGACACGCTTGCGGCGGCGCGGGCGCATCTGGATGCGGGGCTGGATGGGGTGATGATCGGGCGGGCGGCCTATCATCAGCCCGCCGATATCCTGTGCCAGGCCGATCCGCTGATCTATGGCACAGGCGAGGCCAGCGACCCTGTGACGGTGGTGCGCGCCATGCTGCCCTATATCGAGGCGCATCTGGCCACGGGCGGGCGGCTGCATCAGGTGACCCGGCACATGCTGGGCCTGTTTGCCGGACGTCCCGGTGCGCGCGGCTGGCGGCGGATGCTGTCCGAAGGCGCGGTGCGCCCGGGCGCCGGGCCGGAACTGGTCGAGGCGGCGCTGGAACAGGTCACCGGGTAAGCGCCGCGACCTTGGGAAAAGGGAGGATGCAATGATTGCCTATGTCACTGTTGGCGCCGATGACATCGCTGCCGCGAAACGGTTCTATTCGGCCTTCCTGCCGGCGCTGGGCTATGGTCTGAAAGAGGGGCCCGAGGGTCTCAGCTATGCGCTGCCGGTGGCGCCGGGACAGTCGCCTGTCTTTCCGGATTTCTACGTCAAACCGCCCTTTGACGGTGGTGCGGCCTCGGCGGGTAACGGCGCCATGGTTGCCTTTGAGGCCAGCAATCAGGCGCAGGTGCGGGCGCTGCATGCCGCGGCCCTTGTCGCTGGCGGCGCGGACGAGGGGCAACCGGGGTTTCGCCCCGATTACGGACCGCAGTTCTATGTGAGCTATCTGCGCGATCCGCAGGGCAATAAGATCGCGCTCTTCTCCAGCAACCCGGCAGAGCCCGGACGGGACGGGTAACGCCCGGAGGCGTCAGCGCAGGTGATAGCCGCGAAACTCCTTGACCGTCGACAGGCTGAGCAGCGTCTTCATCTGAGACACTGCCGGAATCGCCGACAGCGAGCTGCGGTAAAGCGCCTCGTAATCGGCGGGGGAATGCACACAGACCCGGATCAGGAAATCGAACTCGCCGGTGATCATGTGACATTCCAGGATCTCGGGCATCGACAGGATCGCCTTTTCAAAGGCTTCCAGGTCTTCGCGCCGTTGCGAATTCAGTTTCACCTCGATAAAGACCTGCACCTCCAGCCCCACGGTCTGGCGGTCGATCTGGGCGGCATAGTTGCGGATGATGCCCTCTGCCTCCATCAGCTTGACGCGCCGGTGACACGCCGATAACGACAGCCCGATCCGCTCGGACAGGGCCGACATCGAGATCTGGCCGTCTTGCTGCAAGACGGAAAGTATCTTCTTGTCCAAGCTATCCATCGGAAAATTTCCCGTACTTGCCCCCACATTCGGATTTTTTCCGAAAATTTTCCGACGGGCAAGGAATTTTCGTAACAAATCGCTGGTTCTGTGGTGTACTTTACAAGTGCGTCAGAAGGACGCGCAGCATTCCCAGGGAGGAAGACATGACAACCAAATTCGTCGTCGGCTACGACGGCAGCGCGGCGTCCCGCAGGGCGCTCGACTTCGCCATGGAGCGGGCGAAGGCTGGCGGAGCCTCGATCATCGTCGCACATGTTCTGGAATGGTCGCCCTACTCGTTCCTGACCCCGACCGAGATCGAAGAGCGCCACAAGCGCCGTGCCGAGGAAATGGCGCGCGCCGAAACCGCGATCCTGGCCCCGCTCAAGGCGGAACTGGCCAGTAGCGGCGTCGAGGTCGAGACCGCGATCCGCTATGGGCAGGTCGCCGACACGCTGTGTGACATCGCCACCAAGAGCGGTGCGGCACAAATCTTCATCGCACGTCAGGGGGAAAGCGGCTTGGCCGCGCGTGTTTTCGGCTCGGTTGCCGGAACGCTCGCACAATGCGCCCCCGTGCCTTGCACGATCGTGCCGTAAACGGCCAACAGACGAGGGATATCATGAACACATCCATCAAAGCCGCGGCACTGGCCGCGCCCGTGGCCATGCTGAGTGCGGCACCGGTCCTGGCCCAGTCCATCGACGAGAAGGTCAATCAGATCTTCGCAAGCTCGACCGGCTGGTTCGTCAATTTCATCTTCAGCCCCTTTCCCGGCACTTCCTTTCCCTGGATCGTGATGTGGCTGGTGATCGCCGCTACGGTGTTCACGCTCTATTTCGGGTTCATCCAGTTCCGGGCGTTTCCGCATTCCATCTCGCTGGTCAAGGGCGACTATTCCGACCCCAATGACGCGGGCGAGGTCAGCCATTTCCAGGCGCTGGCCACCGCGCTGTCGGGTACCGTGGGTCTGGGCAACATCGCCGGTGTGGCCGTTGCCGTGGGCATCGGCGGTCCGGGCGCGACCTTCTGGATGATCCTCGCCGGCCTGATGGGCATGGCGTCGAAATTCACCGAATGTACGCTGGGCGTGAAATACCGCAACGAATATGCAGACGGCACCGTTTCGGGCGGCCCAATGTATTACATCACCAAAGGGTTCGAAGAGCGCGGCATTCCGGCGGGCAAGTTCCTGGCCATCCTGTTCTCGATCTTCTGTATCCTGGGCGCCTTTGGTGGCGGCAACATGTTCCAGGCCAACCAGGCGCATGCGCAGATCACCAATGTCGTGGGTGAGTTCCCGGGCTGGATCACCGGTCTGATCTTTGCCGGTATCGTCTTTGCCGTGATCGTCGGCGGCCTGAAATCCATCGCCAGCGTGACCGAAAAGGTCGTGCCGTTCATGGGCGTGCTCTATGTGGCCACCGCGCTGGTCATCATCCTGATGAACGCGGACATGATCGGCTGGGCATTCGGCCAGATCTTTGCTGGCGCCTTTACCGGGCTGGGCATTGCCGGTGGCATGGTCGGCGCGCTGATCCAGGGCTTCAAGCGGGCCGCCTTCTCGAACGAGGCGGGCGTGGGTTCTGCTGCCATCGCCCACTCGGCGGTGCGCACCAAGGAGCCGATCACCGAAGGCTTCGTGTCGCTCTTGGAGCCGTTCATCGACACCGTGGTGATCTGCACCATGACCGCGCTGGTGATCATCATCACCGGTCAGTTGGTCAGCGATCCCAATACCGGCCTCTACCTGCTGGACGAGGGCGCAAGCACCATCCAGACCGTGGACGGCAACAAGGGCGTGGCTCTGACTTCGGCGGCCTTCTCCTCGGCCTTCCCGTTCTTCAAGTACATCCTGGCCATCGCGGTGATCCTGTTTGCCTTCTCGACCATGATCAGCTGGTCCTATTACGGCCTCAAGGCCTGGACCTTCCTGTTCGGCGAAGGCCAGACCAAGGAACTGGTGTTCAAGGTGATCTTCTGCATCTTCGTGGTGATCGGCGCGTCGGCCAGCCTGGGCCCGGTCATCGACTTCTCGGATGCGGCGATCTTTGCCATGGCGGTTGTCAACATCATCGCACTCTATCTGCTGATGCCGATCGTCAAGAAAGAGCTCGACTCCTACCTGTCGCGGCTCAAGTCGGGCGAGATCAAGAAGTTCAGCTAACTGGCTGAGGCTTCGATGAAAAGGGCGGGGGAAACCCCGCCCTTATTAGTTGTAGGTAAGGTATGCGCCCTGAATGCCTCTGTTGCCAAGGATTGTGTTTTCGATCGTAAACTCGCTCCGGCCCCGTGGCTCCAGCGCCAGGCCATCGTCTACTCAATAAGTCTGGTTTGCGGACGAAACAGTCCTGAGCTGACACGCCAATGCTCTTGCAGCAATACACTGCATTTGCGGCGGCATCCTTTCGGTGATGCCACACATTTCACCGAACCGGACCACCAATCTTGTCATTTCCAGTGGATCTTCAAATATACCTACTCTGCAGATTGAATTCTGCGATCGCGATATGGGGTAGGTCGACCAACCACATGGCCCGGCCTGGTCCTGTAGCTTCATGCAGTGGGATACAGTTTAGAAAGGTCCCGGCTCTAGTGAGTTTGAGGGTTCAATGTCCGCAAAAAAGCGGCAAGAGCTGCAATCGCCGAACCCATGTCACCCGCGGAGGCAAATTCTTCGGGTTTGTGGCTGACCCCGTCACGGCACCTGACAAACAACATGGCGATCGGGCAAAGGTCGGCCAGGGCAGATGCGTCATGGGTCGCACCAGATGGCAGAAGCGTGCTATGCTCTTCGGCCTGCCGGGCGGCTTGGAGCAGCTGCGCGGACAGCGCGCCGTCGCATGGCTGGGCAACCTGGGAATACGTCCTTTCGGCCTTTATTGTCAGCTGTTTTTGCGCTGCCAGTTCCTGAGCATACCGGTGCAGTATTGCGCCGGTATTGCGGCGGGTCGCGTCGTCAGGCGACCGGAATTCGGCAGTCAGGGTCACGCGGCGCGGCACGGCGTTAACGACGTTTGGTTCGACGGATAACGCACCGACAGTCGCGCGCAGGTCGGGGATGGTTTGCCCCAACCGGTCAACTTCGGTGACGATGGCGGCGGCTACGACAAGTGCGTCGCGACGCCCGGACATGGGCAGCGTGCCTGCGTGGCCAGTTTCCCCGGTTACCACGATCTGGTGGCGCTCAATCCCGCAGATCGCGGTGACGACGCCAATGGCCTGCGCCGCGTCTTCAAGAACCGGACCCTGCTCGATATGTGTTTCAACAAACCCGATCACGTCTGCGGGGTCGCGCCTCAGTGCGCCGATCCGGTCGGGGTTCAATCCAAAAGAGGTCATCGCGTCGCGCAAGGTGACGCCCTTTGCATCCTGCATCGACAGCACCGCTGGGTCGAAGGTTCCCGCCAGCGCACGGGATCCGACCAATGCCGTTGGAAAACGGACGCCCTCTTCATCCGCAAAGGCAAGCGCCTCGACGGAAAACGGCAGATGCACCGCATCCGAGCGCAGTTTTGCAAGCGCCAGAAGAGGGAGTACGACTCCCATTATCCCGTCATAAGCGCCGCCTTCCCGCACCGAATCCTGATGTGACCCCATCAAGAGGGTTTTCGAGCCCGGCGGGCCTTCGTACCTGCCGACCAGAGTTCCGGCGTCGTCGAGAGTGACGGTCAGGGCTGCCGCTTCCATATGTGACCGGAGCAGATCGCAAGCCGCGCGATGTTCGGACGTAAATGGCAGGCGGGTCACGCCCGGACCGGCTTCCGAGCAGGCCGCGAGGTCTTTCAGTATTGCCTGGGCCCGTGCGCCCCAGTCAGTCAAGGATACGCTCCTTGTCTGACAGAACTGGCACCTGCCTGGCCCAATCGGCATAGTCGCCAGTTGTGGCTTTCTGATAGAGTTGTTCCAAAGCGCCGATCGGGTTGTCGGGATGGTAGTCGATCCGCAAGGTCACGGGCGGGCGATCAGGATGCAGCACTAGCATCGCGGCGGACAAGAGACCACGGAAATCGCTTCCCGCACCCTCGGCCGCTATGAGCGCTGCCAGCAGGCGGCGCTCGAAAGTCAGGTCCGAAGTGACAAAGGCCTCGGTCATCGCTCCAAGAACCGAGTTATCGCCCAGCATGTTGCCTGACGCGATGCCGCTGGCGAATGTGACACTGCCTTTGAAGTCCTGATTTTCCGAACCGGTAAAAGCGGCCGCATTGCCAAGCAGGTCCATCGCGGCAAGCTGCCGGTAGGCGCGACCGCTGTCTTTGGACGTAACATGGTTTACCGCGTCTTCGGGGTGCGATCCGTCGCGCAGGTGTTGCAGCACCTCTTCGCCCCAGAAGGTCGAGGGTGCCGCGCCCTGGCTTGCGGACATGCCCGCGTTCAGATCACCGCGAAGCACCCAACCGCCGACGCAGAGGCTGCCGGTTGCTGCGGCGCCTCCGATGGCACCGGTTTCGGGGTCATGTGCAAGAATTGAAAAAGTCATGTCTCACCTTAGCCAATCCCTCTTCATTTATCATGATAAATTGACGATTGCAATTTATCATGATAATTATCAGTGCAGAGCATCAACAGGGAGAACATGAGATGACACCATTATCCTGGTCCCGCCGCGGCCTGATGGCCGCTGTCGGGGCGGCGCTTGTCGCAGGGGGGCTGAGCGGATCGGCTAGCGCACAGACCCCCCCCGGTGTGTTGATCGTCGGCCAGATTGCCGAGCCGAAATCGCTGGACCCGGCAGCCGTGACCGCGGTCAATGATTTTCGAATTCTTGTGAATGTTTACGAGGGATTGACCCGCTACAAATCCGGCACTCTCGAAGTGGAGCCGGCGCTGGCGACGGGCTGGGACATCAGCGAGGATGGCACCGAATACACCTTCACGTTGCGTGAGGGTGTCAGCTTCCACGATGGAACGCCCTTCAACGCGGAGGCGGTGAAGTTCAACTTCGACCGGATGCTGGATGAGAATCACCCTTTCCACGACACGGGGCCATTCCCGCTGTCGTTTTTCTTCGGTGCGGTCGAAAAGACCGAAGCCGTCGACGACATGACGGTCAAGTTCACGCTCAACGCACCATATGCGCCGTTCCTGTCGAACCTCGCCTATCCCACGGGCCTGATGGTTTCGCCTGCAGCGGTCGAAGCGCATGGCAAGGAGTTCGGGCGTAACCCCTCTGGCACCGGACCGTTCAAGTTTGCCGAATGGCGCTCGAACGAAGCTGTCGTGGTAGAGCGCAATGACGCCTATTGGGGTGAAGTGGCGGGCACGCAGGCTGTGGTCTTTCGCCCGATCACCGACGCCAACACCCGTGTTGCGGAGATGCTAGCAGGCGGCATCGACATGATGGTCGAAGTGCCGCCCACGTCGCTGGGTCAGTTCCAGGGCGATGGCTTCAGCGTCGCCGAACAGGCCGGCCCGCATGTGTGGTTCCTGATCCTGAACGCCAAGGAAGGCCCGTTTGCTGACAAGCGTGTGCGCCAGGCTGCGAACTACGCGATCAACAAGGAAGCGATCGTCAACGACGTGCTGGAAGGTACGGCCACCGTTGCCGCAGGTCCGACGCCGCCGGCCTTTGCCTGGGCTTACAACGAGGCGCTTGATCCCTATCCCTATGACCCTGAAAAAGCCAAGGCGCTCATCGCCGAAGCGGGTGCCGAGGGTGCGGAACTGACCTTTTTCGTGACCGAGGGTGGTTCGGGCATGCTTGACCCGGTGCCCATGGGCACCGCCATTCAAGCCGATCTTCAGGCCGTGGGTCTGAACGTGAAGATCGAAACCTACGAATGGAACACGTTCCTGGGCGAGGTGAACCCGGGGCTCGAGGGCAAAGCGGACATGGCCGAAATGGCATGGATGACCAACGATCCGGACACGCTGCCCTATCTGGCGCTTCGGTCAGAAGCATGGCCCGACAAAGGTGGCTTCAACTCGGGCTATTACGCCAACCCGAAAGTGGACGAACTGCTTGAAGCGGCCCGTACGGCGACTGATCAGGACGAGCGCGCACGGCTATACCGCGAGATGCAGACCATCGTGCAGGAAGATGCTCCTTGGGTGTTCGTGGCCAACTGGAAACAGAACGCTGTGACAAGTGACCGGGTCGAGAATTTCGGCCTTGAGCCGTCGTTCCTGTTGCACCTGCAAGGCGTCGTGAAAAACTAATCCTGTAGTTTCGGGGCCGGTTGTTGCCGGCCCCGGAAACAAACCAGTCGGGGGGCACAGATGGGCGGCTACATAATTAAACGTCTGATCTCGGCCATACCCGTTCTTCTGGGCATCACGATCATCGTTTTCCTGATCATGTCGCTCATTCCCGGCGATCCGGCAACTGCGATCCTTGGCTCATACGCCACCCCTGAAAATGTAGAAAAGCTGAACCGCGACCTTGGCCTCGACAAGCCAATGGTCCAGCGTTACGTCATCTGGCTCGGCAATATGCTGACCGGCGATTTCGGGCGTTCCTTCTCGCTCAACCGGCCCGTGCTTGACGAAATCCTCGAACGGTTCAATGCCACGATGATCCTGGCGGGCACCGCTTTTGTCCTGTGCGCGCTGCTTGGAATCCTTGCCGGGGTGGTTTCCGCTGCGCGTCAGTATGGCTTGGGCGACAAGGCGATCACATTCGTGGTTCTGATCGGCATTTCGGTGCCGTCCTTCTTCCTCGGTATGATGATGATCCTTCTCTTCGCGGTGAACCTGCGCTGGCTGCCAGTGTCTGGCATGTATGCGATCTATGGCGGCGGAGACCTGCCCGATCTGCTCAAACACCTGATCATGCCCGCGCTTGCGCTGGCGGCGGTTGCGACGGGCGTCATCGCGCGACTAGCGCGTTCGGCCATGCTGGAGGTCTTGCGGCAGGATTACATCCGCACCGCCCGCGCCAAGGGCGTGCCCGAACGGCGCGTGATCATGGGCCATGCCTTGCGTGCGGCGATGGTGTCGATCATCCCCGTGCTTGGCATTCAGGCGGGCTTTGTCCTGTCGGGCGCGGTCTATATCGAAATCGTGTTCCAATGGCCCGGGGTCGGCCGCATGCTGGTTGATGCGATCCTTAAGCGCGATCTCCTGTTGGTGCAGGGCGGTGTGGTTTTCGTGGCCGCCTGCTATGTTCTGTTCAACATCGCGGTGGACGTGGCGCAAAGCCTGCTTGATCCGAGGATCAAGACATGAA
This sequence comes from Ruegeria sp. BHSC223, assembly GCF_059613025.1. Taxonomy (NCBI): domain Bacteria; kingdom Pseudomonadati; phylum Pseudomonadota; class Alphaproteobacteria; order Rhodobacterales; family Roseobacteraceae; genus Ruegeria; species Ruegeria sp. BHSC223. Next base: position 733,247 of record NZ_JBXWRR010000001.1, on the reverse strand, counting down.
CCTCTTTCTCAAGCTTCTGTTCCGCAACCGTCTGGCCGCCATGGGGGCGGTCGTGCTCGGCGCGATCCTTCTGCTGGTTCTGCTCACGCCCTTCCTGCCGCTGCAGGACCCGGATGTGACCGCCACCGCAGACCGGTTCAAACGCCCGTTCACCGAGGGGCATCTGCTGGGCACCGACCATCTGGGCCGCGACCTGCTCAGCCGATTGCTCCATGGCACCCGCCTGAGCCTTGCGGTCGGTATTGCTGCGGCGCTGATCGCCGCCACCATCGGCTCGGCGATCGGGATCATCGCGGGCTATTTCGGCGGGCGCACCGACAACATCATCATGCGCGGCGTCGATATGTTGATGGCGTTTCCCTATATCCTGCTGGCGCTTGCCATCGTCGCCGCGCTTGGCCCCGGGCTGATGAACGCGCTGATCGCGGTCGCGGCCGTCAATGTGCCCTTCTTCGCGCGCAACATCCGGGGCATCACCGTGGGCCTCGCAGGACGCGAGTTCATCGACGCGGCGCGACTGGCGGGAATGGGGCATGGCCGCATCATCCTGACCGAACTGCTGCCCAATGTCTTGCCTGTCATCGTCATTGCCATGTCCACCACCGTGGGATGGATGATCCTTGAAACGGCGGGCCTATCGTTCCTTGGCCTCGGCTCGCAACCGCCGCAGGCCGATCTGGGCTCGATGTTGGGCGAGGCGCGCTCGGCGATGATCTCGCATCCGCATACCTCGATCGTTCCGGGGACAATGATTTTCCTCATCGTCATGTCGATCAATCTTCTGGGTGACGGGGTTCGCGATGCGCTTGACCCGCGCCTGCGCTCGGGCGCACTCAGCCGACCGCGTGCCACGACATTGGTCGAACGGCAGGGAGAAATACCCGAAGAGACGGATGACCTTCTGGCCATTCAGGAGCTGGAAACCCAGTTCCATGTCGGTAACCGGATTTACCGGGCCGTGGGGGGCGTGTCGTTGGCCGTGAAAGCCGGTGAATGTTTGGGTGTCATCGGTGAATCCGGCTCGGGTAAATCCGTCACGGCACTCAGCGTCATGGGTCTTGTCGCCTCTCCGCCCGGGGTGATCACAGGCGGCGCGGTGCGCTTTCAGGGCGAAGACCTGATCGGTGCGCGCTATGAAACTCTGCGCCAGAAACGCGGCGACCGGGTGGCCTATATCTTCCAGGACCCGCTCTCGACCCTGCACCCGCTCTACCGGGTCGGCCAGCAACTGGCCGAGGCGATTCAGTCGCATCACAAGGTTTCGAATGCCGAGGCCCGCGCTCGTGCCATCCGGCTTTTGCAAGACGTGCGCATCCCCAATGCCGAGGCGCGGGTGGACAATTACCCGCACGAAATGTCCGGCGGCATGCGCCAGCGGGTCGGAATCGCAATGGCGTTGGCCAACGAACCCGACGTGATTATCGCGGACGAACCGACAACAGCACTCGATGTCACCGTGCAGGCGCAGATCCTGTCGCTCTTGGATGACCTGCGCCGCGACCGGGGGCTGGCGATCATCTTCATCACCCATGACTTCGGGGTCGTGGCACAGCTGTGTGACCGGGTGGCGGTCATGTATGCCGGGCGGATTGTGGAGGAAGGGCCGACGCAGGCCGTTCTCAAGGCGCCCGCCCATCCCTACACCAAACGCCTGATTGCCTGTGTGCCCGAGCTGGGGGGCGGGCGGCGCGCATTGGCCGCCATTCCCGGCCTGCCGCCAGTAGTCGACAACCTGCCCGAGGGCTGTGCCTTTGCCCCACGCTGCGACAAGGCGCAGGAGAACTGCCGCGCCGGGGATGTTACACTGAAAGGCACCGCGCCCCGCGCCGTGCGCTGCCTCTACCCGGAGGTGGCCGTCTGATGCCCGCGCTCAAAGTCACCAATCTCGCCAAGACCTTCCCTTTGAAAAAGCCGATCTTCGGTCCGGCTCCGCCCGGGGTGCGTGCGGTGCGGCCCATGAGCTTTGAGGTGGCCACCGGCGAGACGCTCGGCGTGGTCGGCGAATCTGGCTGCGGAAAATCCACTTTGGCACGGATGCTCGTGGGGCTATTGGAGCCGAGCGAAGGCTCGATAGAGATCGAGGGGCGCGCGCTGGACAATGCCGATCCGGCAGAGTTCGGCAAGCTGATCCAGTATGTGTTCCAGGACCCACAAAGCTCGCTCAACCCGCGCAAGACGATATGTCAGGTGATGGAGGCGCCGCTCAGGCGGCTCTACCGGATGCAAAAACCCGAGCGGGACAAGCGCATCAGCGAGATTTTCGCTAGCGTAAACCTGCGCGAAGAGTTTCTTGACCGCTACCCGCACGAGTTTTCCGGCGGGCAGGCGCAGCGGATCGGTATCGCCCGGGCGCTGGCGGCCAATCCACGGATCATCATTCTGGATGAGCCGGTCTCGGCGCTGGATGTGTCGGTGCAGGCGCAGGTGCTGAACCTGCTGGCGGACCTGAAGGCGCAATTCGGGCTGACCTATCTTTTCATCACCCATGACCTTGCCGTCGTCGAGGCCGTAAGTGATCGGATTATCGTCTTGTATTTTGGCGCCGTGGTCGAGATCGGCCGCGCCGAGAATATCTTTGCAAACCCCCGACACCCTTATACAAGGCTTCTCGCGGACAGCGCGCCGGTGGTTGGAAAACCGCTGACCGCGCCCGAGCAGAAAGGATCGGAGCTGCCGGATCCGCTCAATCCGCCGCCGGGCTGTGCCTTCGCGGGCCGCTGCCCCCGCGCCACGGAAATTTGCCGAGCCGATGAGCCAAAGCTGACTGAAATGGGAGAAGATCAACTTGCCGCCTGCCACCACCCGCTCGAAGGCTGAACCCAAGATCAGCCGCCCCGTGCAGGTCGCCGAAGCGATCAAGGATTGGGTTGTGGAGCAGGGGTTGCAGGCCGGTGATCGCCTTCCCGGCGAGGCCGAGCTGATTGAACGCTTTGGCATGGCAAAAGGCACGATCCGCGAGGCGATGCGCATTCTCGAGGCGCAAGGGCTGATCAAGACCCGCACCGGGCCCGGCGGCGGTAGCTTCGTACACGAAGTCAGCCAACAGCGCGCCAAGGCTCTATTGGGCAACTATTTCTATTTCAAGGACCTGACCATCGGCGACATTTACCAACTTCGCCTGACTCTGGAACCGGAACTGGCTGCCTCACTTGCCGGCAAGTTGTCCCAAAGCACTCTTGACCTGCTTGAGAAAACAACAGCCGAATACGTCGAACCCGCGGCAACGCTTGATGAGGAACGCGATCAGCATGTCGCATCTCTGCGGTTTCACGCTATCCTTGCAAATCAGTCTCAAAACCCACTTCTCGGGTTTGTTATCGACTTCATGGTGAACTTGCTGACAGATCTGACGGTTTACCGCCGCCTCTACTCTCCGCCCAACATCGAGCTTTGGAAACAGGGGCGCGACCACCAACAGCAACTGATCGCTGCCCTACGCAATGGCGAGGCCGACAAGGCCCGAGCCATCATGACGGATCACATGAAAACAGCCTGGAAGCTCATGCGGCAACAGGAAGTCGAAATGGAAAGCCGTTTCATTTCGGAGTAACAGCATTGGCATGTGGCTAGTGGGGTCAGTCTTGCCCAGACATTTTCGCAAGAACGCTAACCTGCAATCACCTCGCCTGCGAGCTTGGTCAACGTTTCAATGGCACGCCTCGTCTCTGCCTCTCCCCTGGGGTTTGATGCATTCCCTTGCTGGGCGCGCTTCAGTACGCCGGTTGCAATGGCGATAAGACGAAAAAACGAAAATGCCAGCGCGAAAGTCCAGAACGCTGGCGGCTCGATCCCGCGCTGCACACAATACTGCGCGACAATGCTCTCTTCGGTGGGCAGGCCAAAGTCATCGCGATTTGCCGATCCGAGGCCCTTCACGAGGCCTGACTGCGGCAGGCGCAGGCACATGCAGAAATAGGCCAGATCGGCGATCGGATGACCAAGGGTGCTGAGTTCCCAGTCGAGAATGCCGATCACGCGGGAGGCGTCTTTGGAGAAGACGAGATTGTCGATCCGGAAGTCGCCATGCACGATGCTGACCTGTCCGTCATCTTCGGGTTGATGCGCCGCGAGCCATTCGATGAGCTGTTTGATAAGAGGATTCTCTGCGTCGGTGCTGGCACGATATTGTTTGGTCCAGCGTGCCAGTTGGCGCGCGAAGTAGTCACCTGGAGCACCGAAGTCCCGCAGGCCCATCTTCGTCGGGGCGACATCGTGTAGGGCGGCGAGCGTCCTAGTCAGTTGCGTGTAGACGCCGCCGCGCCGGTCACGCGCCAGCTTTGGTAGGGCAGGGTCCCAGAAGATCTGCCCATCGAGCATTTCCATCACGTAAAACATCGTTCCCAGCGGGCTGGCTTCTCCGCTCAGGTAATAGACCTGTGGCACCGGGACAGGTGTATCGGACAGGGCGCGTAGCACGCGGTATTCGCGGTCGATCTGATGCGCCGACGCAAGCAGTTTGCCCGGGGGCTTGGCGCGCAGAACAAAAGTGCGCGCACCGCTGGTGATCTTGTAGGTCGGGTTGGATTGCCCGCCGCCAAAACGCTCGATGTCGTCCAGCGCGCCGAACCCCTCGACATGCGCGGCAAGGTAGGAGCCGAGCTCGGAGCAGTCGAATTCGTGCAGGGGCTTTACCATCATCGCGTCTCAGCCCAGGCCGACGACGAGCTTGCCCTGCACCTTACGCCGCGACAGCTTCTCGAGCGCAGCTGCGGCGTTCTCGAGCCCTTGCATCACTTCGACCTTTGGCTTCACCTTGCCCTCCGCGTAAAAGTCGAAAAGCTCCGCCGTTGCCTCGGCGTGCCGCGCGGGATTGCGCTCGACGGCGGCGCCCCAGAAAACGCCGGTGACGCTGCAAGCCTTGAGCAGCGGCAGGTTCATCGGCAGCTTGGCGATGCCCGCCGGGAAGCCGACGACCAGAAACTGTCCCTCCCAGGCGATCGCGCGCAGGGCGGGTTCGGAGTAGTCGCCACCGACCGGATCATAGATGACATCAGCGCCCGATTTGCCGCACAGCTCCTTGAAGCGCGTGGAAAGCTCTTTCTTGTTGATCTCACCCAGCGGATAGACCAGACCGTCATCGGCCCCGGCATCAAGCGCGGTTTGCAGCTTTTCCTCGGACGATGCCGCCGCCAGCACGCGTGCGCCCAGGACCTTTCCCAACTCGACCGCGGCCAGCCCGACACCGCCCGATGCGCCGAGCACGAGAAGCGTTTTCCCCGGGCCCAGTCCCGCGCGATCCTTGAGCGCATGATAGGAGGTGCCATAGGTCATCATGAAGGCCGCGGCGTCCTCGAATGACATCTGGTCGGGAATTCTGGAGACCCTGTTTTCCGGAACCACGGCCTGCTCGGCCAGTCCGCCCCAGCCTGAGAAGGCCAGAACCCGGTCGCCGGCCTTCAGCTGCGTGACGCCCTCGCCAGTGCTCTCGACGATGCCGGACAGTTCGGAGCCGGGCGCGAAGGGCCGGGGGGGCTTGAACTGGTAGAGGTCGCGGATGATCAGAAGATCGGGGAAGTTGAGTCCGACCGCCTTGACGGCGATCCGCACTTCTCCCTTGCCGGGAACAGGTTTTGCGATGTTTTCCAGGCTGAGGCTGTCGGGGCCTCCGGGGGTCTTGCTGATCAGCGCTTTCATCATGGTTCCTCGCGTTGGTTTCCGGCGGGTCGGGCTCTGAGCTAATATTGTTGACAATCTTTATGTTTCCACTTTAGGCTCATCAAAGGCACTTCGCAAGCGGCAGGCGCAGACTTCGCGAGACGTGTTGAAAGGGGAGGGATTGGGCCAGATGGAAATCGTTCTGCTCGTGGTCTGTTTTGTCTTGCTTGTGCTGCTCGGCGCGCCGGTGGCGCTGGCGATGATCCTGATGCCGACCATCTATATCCTGCTGACCGACGCCGCGCCGCTGCTGACTGTTCCACATCAGATGTACGAGGGCATAGCGCACTTCCCGCTCGTGGCGGTGCCGTTCTTCATGCTGACGGGCGAGTTGATGAATGGCTCTTCGGTGACCCAACGGATCATGCGTCTGAGCCGCGTAATCGTGGGGCGGATGCGCGGTGGGCTGGCGCAGGTCAATATCGTGGCCAGCATGTTCTTTGCGGGCATGAACGGATCCGCGGTGGCCGACACTGCGACCATCGGCACGATCATGATCCCTGACATGAAGCGCAAGGGTTACACGCCCGCCTATGCCGCCGCGATCACGGCTATCGGATCGACGATCGGCGGAATCATCCCGCCCAGCATCGCGATGATCGTTCTGGCCAGTTCGGTCAACCTGTCGGTGGGCGCGCTGTTCGCGGGCGGCATCCTGCCCGGTATCCTGATCGGTCTGCTGCTGATGCTGACCGCCTGGATCATCGCCAAGGTCAAGGATCATGAGCGCGGCGACGAGCCCTTCACGTTCCGCGCGTTTTTGAGCGCGGCCTGGGGCGCGTCGCTGGCGCTCTGCGTGCCGCTCATTCTCGTGGTCGGCATCTTCGGCGGCTGGTTCAGTTCGGTCGAGGCCGGGGCGATCACCGCGCTGGTGGCGCTGATCCTGGGAACGGTGGTTTATCGTGATTTAGACCTAGCCTCGTTCCTTGCCGCCCTGAACCGCACGGTCCGGATGTCGGCATCCGTCTTCGTCATCATCGCGGCCGCGGGGCCGTTCACATGGTTGCTGGCCCGTCTGGGCGCGCTGGAAATGCTTCAGAACTGGCTGCTCGGCTTCGCAGAAACGCCGTTCTTCTTCGCGCTCATGTTGTTGGGCCTGATCCTTTTGGCGGGGATGATCATGGATGCAGCGGCGAATATCATCGTGTTGGGCCCCTTGCTGGTCGCCGCCTGCGAGACCGCGGGCTACGAACCTGTCCAGGCCGCGTTGGTGGTCGTCGTCGGCTTCCTCCTGGGCACGGTCACGCCGCCTGTCGGAGTCTGCTATTTCACCGCCACGGCCATCGCCGGGTGCAGGCTCGAACAATCCGCTGCGGCCCTGCTGCCGTTCCTCGCGGTCGAGATACTGGTGCTGTTGCTGATGCTCTTTCTGGCGCCGCTGACGCTCTTTCTTCCGGCTTTGTTGGGGTTCCTGTGAGATGCCTGTCCTGAAGCGTATATCCGACGGCGCGGATTTCATCATCCTGCGCATCCTGCCGGTGATCTGCGGCGCGATGCTGGTGCTGATGGTGGCGTTCATCGCCTATACCGTCGTCATGCGCACCGTGTTCCTGAACCCGCCGTTTTGGGGCGATACGCTGGCCATGTTCGCGAATGTCTGGATGGTTTTCCTCGGTCTCATCATCGCGGTGCGCGAACGTTCCAACATCGCCATGGAGGCGCTCTATCAGCTGATCCCGGCCCACTACGGGCGCTGGTTCCGCAAGCTCTGGGCCGTGGCCTTTGCCGGGTTCGGATTGCTCTTGTTGACAAAGGGATACGAGGCCGCCTCGCGCATTCTCGGCTCCTATTGGGAGTTGGGCAACCTTCCGAAATCCTATCCGCTGATGATCCTGCCGATCACGGGCGTGGGCATTCTGGTGGCGTCGATCCTGTCGCTGTTCCGTCCCTTGGATGAGGCCCCGCACATGGACGATCAGGAATTTCCATAAGGCTGCGCGCACAGGGCGCGCCAAACCAAAGACAAGGAGGATGAAATGAAACTTGGAAAGATGAAAGCAACGCTTTTGGGCGGCGCGCTGGCTGCCCTGACCGCCGGCGCGGCCATGGCCGAGGCCGAGATCAAGCTGGTCTTCGGCGTGGCCGGCCAGCCGACATGGGGTTTCGGCAAGCTTCTGACCGAAGTGATCGAACCGAACCTCGAGAAGTATTCGGATGGCCGGATCGATTTAGAGGTTCACCAGCGCGGCGCGCTGTGCAGCGAAGCCGCGTGCATGGAGCAATTGGGTCTAGGCCAGATCGACATGACGACCGTTTCGGCCGGCAACATGGGCGCGTTCGGCAAGACGTTCGACATCTTGAACCTGCCTTACCTGTTCAAGGGGCAGCAGGAAGCCGAGACCATCATGCGCGACTGGCTGAGCGATGAACTGGCCAAGCAAGCGGCCGAAGAGATGGGCATTCACGTGCTGGCAACGGTTTCATCGGGCGGCTTCCGCAACGTGGTCAACACCGAGCGCGAGGTTCGCGTGCCCTCCGATCTCAAGGGGCTCAAGATCCGCGTGACCAAGAGCCCGACCGAGTTCAATCTGGTGCAGGGCTGGGGCGCGGTGCCCATTCCCTATGCCTGGGCCTCGCTCTACGAGGGGCTGCAGTCCGGCGTGGTGCAAGGCATGTATTTGCAGGACGTCTTCGTTTCGGCGGCCAAGTTTTATGAGGTGACCAAGTTCGTCACGCGCGTGGAAAGCTCGTACAGCGGTCGCCCGGTCATGATGAGCAAACAGCGCTATGACGAACTGCCCGACTGGGCCAGGGAAGCCATCGACAAGGTGGCCGCCGACATCGCCAGCGAAGCACTGAACTATGACCTGGCGTGGCAAGAGGAAGCCATCGCCGCGATGCAGGACAAGGTGTCCGTCTATGTTCCGACCGAAGCCGAGCTCGCGGAATGGTCCAAGGGAGCCGTCGAAGCCTGGGTTGCGGTGAAAGGCACCTATGATCCCGGGCTCGCACGCCGCATTCTCGAAGAGCAGGGGCAGACAGCGCTGATCGGGCTTCTCGAGGAGGCAGGCGCGCTGTAAGCCGGATCAACACGGGGCCCGCTTCCTCCCGGCGGGCCTCGCATCTTGCGGAGACACCATGCAATTCATCGACGCGCATCATCACCTTTGGGATGTCGAGCTGAACGGCGCGAACTATCCCTGGTATATCCAAGACCATGGCGACCGCGGCTGGGGCGACACGGCGGCAATCATGCGCAACTACACGCCCGCCGATTTGCTGGCCGATGCGCGGGATGCGGACCTGACCATCGTCAAATCGGTACATGTCCAGGCCAATTTTGACTTTTCCAACCCGATCGGCGAGACGCGCTGGCTTGATGCCGTGGCGGGTGAAGTCGGCTCGGAGAACCTGCCGACGGCGATAGTAGGTTATGCAGATCTTTCGGCGCCCGACGTGGCGGATGTGCTGGCCGCGCATGCGGAAAGCGGCCGGTTTCGCGGTGTGCGACAGGTGCTGAATCGCCACGACGACCCGAAACTCAACCGCGCACCGCTGGATTACCTGGTCGACCCGAACTGGGCCGTGGGGTTGAGGCGCCTGTGCGACATGGGGCTGAGCTTTGATGCGCAGATTTACCACCATCAGGCCGAGGCGCTAACGGGTATCGCCAAAAGCCTGCCTGATCTGCCCGTCGTGATCGACCATGCGTTGATGCCTGCTGAACGTGACGAGACAAGCATCGAAAGCTGGCGTAGAGCGGTTACGCGATTGGCCGAACTTCCGAATGTGTCGATGAAGATCAGCGGCTTCGGCATGGTCGACAACAACTGGACGACAGACAGCATCCGCCCATTTGCGCTGCATTGCATCGAGGCTTTCGGCTCGGCGCGGATCATGTTCGGATCGAATTTTCCGGTGGACAAGCTGATGTCGGACTACGGGCGTCTGTGGCGCGCCTATGACGAGGTGATCTCGGGCTTTTCCGAGGATGAGCGCCGGGACATGCTGATCGGGACGGCCGAACGGTTCTACCGGATCTAGCCGGTCGCCGCGTCGGTCTCTTCCTTCAGCAGGTGTATCGCGTGAACCTTGGATTGCTCGACAAGGCGGCGCGCCGTCTGTTCGGCGGCCTCGCCACGGCCCTGTGCGATGTGATCGACCAGTTCGGCCCAGTTCTCGCAGGATTTCTGCCGCCTCTCGGGCGAGGACAAGCCCAAGCGCGAATAGCGCAGGGTCTGGTGGAATAGCAGCGTCACCAACGAGTTGAGGCGCGTGTTACCTGACGCCTCGCTGATCGACAGGCCGAACTCGACCACGGCATGAACGTAATCCGCCGCCGCCGTGGAACCTGACTTCTTGGCGAGCTTCTTGAGCTCGGAAAGCTGACGCTCCAGCATCTTGATGTCGTCCTTGCTGCGTGTCTCGGCAAGCCGCCGCGCGCCCAGCCCGGACAGGACGGCGCGGATGTCGAACACATCGGCAACCTCTTCAACGGACAGCTGCGTCACGATCGCGCCGCGCCTGGGCGCGATTGTCACGAGACCGGCATTTTCCAGGATGCGCAGCGCCTCGCGCACGGGGCCACGGCTGACCTTGTAGCGTTCGGAAATTCCGATCTCCTGAAGGCGGTCATTGGGGTTGTATTTCTCGTTCACGATCTCGTCGGCGAGCTGCATGGCGATCTGCTCGGAGATCGACAAGGCCTCGCTGCCTCCGGCCAGTGAAGGTCGGAGCGAGGCAAGCATGGCACGGTGAAGTGCTGTGGTCTGTTGATACATTTCCGCGTCCCTGCGCCTGCGAGATGCAGCCGGGCCGACTCTATTCGCTCGGCGTTATGCGCACAAGCGCCTGTCCCTCGGAAATGCCATCGCCCTCTTGCACAAGGATTTCGGCAACCGTGCCGTCGCAAGTGGCTTCGGCGGGAATTTCCATTTTCATGGATTCGAGGATCATCAGAACGTCCTCTTCTTCGACGGTGTCGCCGACCTTCACCTCGATTTTCCAGACGGTTCCGGCGATTTCGGATTCGATCGTTTCTTCGCTCATCAGGTTGACTCCATGATCCAGTGACGCGCGAGCGGTTGGCTGCGTGCGGAGGGTGGAATCATTCTTTTCAAATCATTCTTATTGTCAACAATCTTATTTTGTGTAGTCTCGGAGGATACAGGACATGACGAGACATCACGGAGCGCACCATGAGCTGGCAAAAGGAAGTTGACGAGATCAACAGGCGCCGAGAGATCGCCCGGGCATTGGGCGGCCCAGAGGCGGTCAAGCGCCAACACGATGCCGGCCGGCTGACCGTGCGCGAGCGGATCGACATGCTGGTCGACGAAGGCAGCTTCCGCGAGCTTGGCGCGCTGACCGGCAAGGCGACCTATGACAAGGATCACAACCTTGTCGATGTCACGCCCGCCAATGCGGTGATCGGCACGGGCACGATCGACGGGCGCAAGGTGTCGATCGACGGGGATGACTGGACGATCCGGGGCGGCTCGTCCGAGGCGACCGTGTCCGAGAAGTGGATCTATGCCGAGAACTACGCCGAGGCGATGCGGATGCCGCTGATCCGGCTAGTCGAAAGCGCCGGCGGCAGCGTGAAGATCCTGGACCAGAACGCCGCGACGAAGCTGCCGGCCTATCCGACATGGAACCTGGCCCGGATGATGGGCACGATCCCCATTGTCGGCCTGGCGCTTGGCCCCTGTGCCGGGTTGGGCGCGATTAAGGCGGCCACCGCGCATTACTCGGTCATGGTCAAGGGCACCAGCCAGGTGTTTGCCGGTGGCCCGCCGGTGGTGGAACGCGGCATGGGTATCAAGGTCGACAAGGAGGATCTGGGCGGCTCGAAAATCCATACCCGCGAAAGCGGCGTGATGGGCAATGAGGCCAAGAGCGAGGAAGAGGCCTTTGAGATGGTGCGCAAGTTCCTGTCTTACCTGCCGTCGAGCGTCTATGAGATGCCGCCCGTCATCGAAAGCGACGATCCCAAGGATCGCCGCGAGGATGCGCTGATCGAGATCATCCCGCGCGACAAGCGCAAGGTCTACAAATCCCGCAAAATTCTCGACATGGTGTTCGACAAGGGGTCGGTCTTTGAGCTGACCAAGGGCTATGGTCGTTCGATCGTTACATGTTTCGCGCGCCTTGGTGGGCGCCCAGTCGGCGTGATCACCACCGATCCGATGCAATATGGCGGCGGGATGACCAAAGCCTCGGCAGCCAAGATGGAAGCCTTCATCGACCTGTGTGACACGTTCCATCTGCCCATTGTGCATATGGTTGATCAGCCCGGAACCATCGTCGGGCCAGACGCCGAACGTAGCGGTGCGGTGAAAGGCTCTGTCCGTGTCTGCATGGCGATCGAGCAAAGCCAGGTGCCGTGGTGTGCGATCATCACACGGCGCTGTTATGGGCTTGCCGGCAGCACGTTCGGCCGGGTTCAGGGCATCAACCTGCATTATGCCTGGCCCTCTGGCCGATGGGGCTCGATCCCGGTGGATGGCGGGGCCGAAGCGGCGTTCAAGAAGGAGCTCGATGCGCTCGACCCAGAGGCTAGGGCCGCGCGGCTGGCCGAGATCGAGGGCCATTTCTTCCACATGGAATCGCCCTTCCTGACGGCCGAGAAGTTTCGCATACCCGACATTATCGACCCGCGTGACACCCGCGCGCTGCTCAATGATTGGCTGGACGACGCGTGGAAACTGATCGCCGATCAGCTTGGCCCCAAGGGCCGCACCTTCCGGATGTGAGGACGCCATGAAGCGATTGTTGATTGCCAACCGAGGAGAAATTGCCTGCCGTATCATCCGGGCGGCCCGATCGCTTGGGATCGAGACGGTCGCCGTCTATTCCGAGGCCGATGCCGGGGCGCTGCATGTCGAGATGGCCGATCAGGCCGTGTGCCTTGGCCCGCCGCCCGCGGCCCAGAGCTATCTCAAACACGAGGCACTGATCGAAGCCGCCCAGGCAACCGGGGGCGAGGCAATCCACCCCGGCTATGGGTTCCTGTCGGAAAGCGCGTCCTTTGCCCGCGCCGTTGCGGATGCCGGCCTGACTTGGATCGGCCCCGCACCCGACACCATCGCGGATATGGGCGACAAGGGCCGTGCCCGCGCGCTTGCGATCAAGGCGGGTGTGCCTGTTCTACCCGGTTCCGAGAGCTTTGCCGAGGGAGCATTGGACGGGCTGGAAGCGGCGGGCGATGCTGTCGGCTTTCCCCTTCTGGTCAAGGCCACGGCGGGCGGCGGCGGCATCGGGATGCAGCGCGTGGACGATCCGGCCAAGCTACGTAAGATCGCCGAACGCACGCAATCTGCCGCGGCGCGCAGCTTTGGTGACGGCTCGGTCTTTCTCGAACGGTTCATCGCCCGCGCGCGGCATATCGAGATACAGGTGTTCGGCTTTGGCGATGGCCGCGCCGTACATCTTCACGAGCGCGATTGCTCGCTCCAGCGGCGTTTTCAGAAAGTGGTCGAGGAAAGCCCCGCGCCCCAGCTTGACCGCGCGATCGTGGTTCGCATGGGTGAGGTTGCCTGCGCACTGGCGAGCGCGGTGAATTACAGTGGCGCGGGCACTGTGGAGTTCGTGCTTGATGCCGACACCGGCGCATTCTTCTTCCTGGAGATGAACACCCGCATTCAGGTCGAGCATCCGGTCACCGAGCTGGTGACGGGCACCGATCTTGTCGCCGCGCAACTTCGGCTGGCTGCTGGCGATGACATCTACGACGACCTGGGAGGTCGTGCGCCAAACGGGCACGCCGTCGAGTGCCGTCTTTACGCGGAGAACCCTGAAAAGAAATTCCTGCCTTCCCCTGGAACGCTGGAGCGGTTTTCCTTGCCTGACGGGTTGGAGGGAGTCCGTGTGGACACTGGCGTGCGCGAGGGTGATACGATTACCCCTTTCTATGACCCGATGATCGCCAAGATTATCGCCTGGGGCGAGAGTCGCGACGAGGCACTGGAACGGATCAACGCGGCTTTGCGCGCGACCCATGTCGAGGGGTTGGCGACCAATCGCGATTTCCTGATCGCGATCACCTCGAACCCGACCTTCCGAAGCGGCGAGGTCTGGACCGGTTTCATCGACACGCACCTGGACGCCCTTCTTTCTGCGCAATCGGGCTGAGAGCCATACAAACGAGGATGACCATGAGACCCCCAAGATCGCTTCTTCATGCCCTGGAGCCGTTTCTGGAGGCCGGGGCCGACAAGGAAGCGCTGGTGTTTGGTGCGCATCGCATCTCCTTTGGCGACATGGCTGGGCATGCAGCCGCATTAGCAGAGGTGCTGTTTGCCAAGGGCGTGCAGAAGGGCGATCGGGTCGCGGCTTTGTTTCCACCCCGTCCCGAAGCGATCCTGTCGCTGCTTGCCTGTTGGCTCATCGGCGCGACGTGGATGGGAATCAACCCGCGCTATCAGCGCCGCGAGCAGGCGCAAATCCTCGCGGACGCAGGCGTGAAGGTGCTAATGTCGATGACCCGCATCGGCAAGCGCGACCTTGCGGACGATCTGGCCAGTCATGAGACCGATCTAGGTATCAGCGTTCTGCGCTTTGCACCTGCCTTCGCGCCCGAGGCTCTCCCCGAGAAGCTGCAATACGATGAGGTGCTGCGCCGGTGGCGCGAGGCCTCCGGAACGCTCGAACCGGACAGCCCGTCGGTGGTGATCTATACCTCGGGCTCAACCGGCAAGCCGAAGGGGGCGCTAATCACCCATGCCGGTCTCGCTTTCCGTTCGCACACGCTGCACACTGACCGCTTCAACCTGCCCGAGCCGACACAGCTGATTGACCTGCCAGTGAACCATATCGGCGCACTGGCCAGCGGTATCGGCGTTGCCATGGCGTCGGGCGGCAAGATGATCCTGTCCGAGCAATTTGATCCCGGCGCCACGCTCAAGACGGCTTTCGAGGAAAAGCTGGCGATCATAAGCGGGGTGCCTGCGATGTTGGCGCGGCTGGTCGAGCACCCGGATTTTGCAACGTCCGACTTGTCTTCGGTCAAGGCGATCAGCTGGGGCGCGGGGCCGATCAACGAGGCCGTTTTGCGTAAGCTGTTGAATGCGACGGATGCCGTCTTCTCCCAGCAATACGGGATGACCGAAAGCAACGGCCCCATCGTCTTCACGCCGCCGACGCGGGATGTCGAGATCCTGCTCAACACCACCGGCAAACCCGACCCTCGGCTGGAGCTGAGGATCGCGGATGAGAGCGGCCAGCCCCTGCTTGACGGCGAAGAGGGTGAAGTGCAGATCAGGCACCCGCACCCGTTTGCGGGCTATCTCGGCAACGTCGAGGCCAGCGCGGCGGCGTTCACCGCCGATGGTTTCCTGCATACGGGCGATCTGGCCAAGATCCGTGACGATGGTTACCTAGTCTTTTGCGGGCGCAGCAAGGAGATGTACAAATCCGGCGGCTTCAATGTCTATCCGCGCGAGATCGAGATCGCACTGGAGGCTCACCCGGCCATCCGTGCCGCGGCGGTCCTCGGCGTCGATGACGAACAATGGGGGCAGGTAGGGCATGCCTTTGTCGAGCTGGCCTCCCCACTGACCAGTGACGACATCACAGGCTGGTGCAAAGCGCGGCTGGCCGACTTCAAAGTGCCCAAGCGTGTCAGCGTGATCGACGCGATGCCGCGCACGCCTGTCGATAAGGTCGACCGGATGCAACTTGCCGAACTGGCCGCGCGCAGCTGAGCCCTGCCCGGAAACAAAAGAGGACCACAATGGATTTTGCACCTTCTGCCATGGCGAAAGAGTTTCAGGAACGCCTTGCGGCCTTCATGGAAGAACATGTCTACCCCGCCGAAGCGATTTACCATGAGCAGCACCGCGCCGCGGCCACGCGTTGGCACGTGCCGCCGATCATCGAAGACCTGAAGGCCAAGGCCCGTTCCGCAGGGCTGTGGAACCTCTTCCTGCCCGATGTCGAGTTTGGTGCTGGCTTGTCGGTGCTGGAATACGCGCCACTGGCCGAGCTGACAGGCCGCAGCCACATTGCGCCTGAGGCGTTCAATTGCAACGCACCGGACAGCGGCAACATGGAAACCCTCTTTCTTTACGGAACCGAGGCCCAGAAATCCCGCTGGCTGCGCCCGCTTCTTGATGGTGAGATCCGCTCTGCCTTTCTCATGACAGAGCCCGATGTGGCCTCGTCTGACGCAACCAACATCGAATGCAACATCCGTCGCGAGGGGGATGAGTATGTGATTAACGGGCGCAAGTGGTGGTCGTCGGGCGCGGGTGATCCGCGCTGCAAGATTTTCATCGTGATGGGCAAGACCGATCCGGAAGCCTCTGTTCACTCCCAGCAATCCATGGTTCTGGTTCCCGCCGACACGCCGGGTGTGACTGTCGAACGGCATCTGCCGGTCTTCGGGTATGACGATGCCCCACACGGGCATATGGAGGTCTCGCTGACGGATGTGCGTGTGCCGATTTCCAACGTGCTTCTGGGTGAAGGTCGCGGTTTCGAGATTGCGCAGGGGCGGCTTGGCCCCGGGCGAATTCACCACTGCATGCGCTCGATCGGGGCGGCTGAGCGCGCGCTTGAGTTGATGACCGAGCGCCTGCTGACGCGCAATGCCTTCGGCAAGGCCATCGGCATGCATTCGGTTTGGGAGGAACGCGTGGCCAATGCGCGCCTCGAGATTGAGATGACCCGCCTGATCTGCCTGAAGGCGGCCTGGATGATGGGCGCCGTCGGGAACAAGGCGGCAAAGGACGAGATCGCGATGATCAAGATCGCCGCACCCAACATGGCGGCCAAGGTGATCGACGATGCCATTCAGGCCTTTGGCGGAGCGGGGGTGTCGGAAGATACGCCGCTGGCGTGGATGTATGCCGCGCAACGCGCGCTGCGGTTGGCCGATGGGCCAGACGAAGTGCACCGTCGCGCCGTGGCACGATCCGAATTCAACCGCGCCGCCGGGCGCCTTGGCATTGATATTCGAGCTGTCGCATCCTGAACGCAAGGCGATGAAGCGATAACCGCGTGCAGGCCGGAAAGCGAAAACAAACCGTCTTGACCGGCCGGAACAACAGCAAGAACTAAATGATGGCCGGGAACGAGTTCACCAGGCTCGTGGTTGGCAGGGACGCGACGAACGCCGAACATGTCATCAGCAACGGCGTCATCGCCCCGGGCGCGTTCAATCCCGATCACTATCACAAATGAGAAGATCAGACCTTTCACACCATCGAAGAACAGCTTGAGGTCAGGATCGGTGATGCGCATTACACTCTTGGGCCCGGCGATACGGTGCATTGCCCAAGCGGCGTTTCGCACTACCCGAAGAATGTCAGAGAAACGCAGGCAAAGCTGATCCGCTGGTTTTCCCCTGGGGAATTGGGCCGAAACGTCCCGGCAAAACAAGGTCGGCAAACATGACCTTGCTTTGATCAAAGAGCGTTTCTGCATTGCCTACCTTTAACCAATTCCTGCCGGGCAATCCGATTTGATCTGCCGAACAACCCGCTCCCTGGGCAGGCGGTTTTTGTGCATCGAAGCAGGTTAAATTCTCTGATCTTCTGCAGAACTCGTAACTTTTTGATATCGCCGGATTGTCGAGATCGACCCGCCCCCGAAATCAATCTCGAAACGCTTTACCGAGATCCCTGACTTTCAGTCATGCATTTTGGGTCAACAACCCGAACAGTTCGCTTTGAGATGAAATGTTCAATTTCTTGTAGAGATTGCGCCGGTGCACCTTGACCGTGTTACTTGATATCCCGAGCTTGTAGCCGACGGCACGGCTGGAATGGCCCTGCACGATCAGGGCTGCCACTTCGGCCTCGCGAACGGAGATTTGTTCTTCTCCGCTCCGGGAAACCATTAGAAGCGGTGTTCAAGCGAGATCGGAGTATCGGCATCCCGCTTTGTAGGCGTGATCAGGACCGATAGCAGGCTTGGCACGAGCACGGTTGACAATGCCCTGAACCGAGTGATCTCGCTGGCCCTGAACCGGCGTTTCCCGGAGTGTCGGCCGATTGAAAAGTTCACCGAAGTGTCGTCATCGAGGCGGGCGACGAAACCCATGTCGTCGACCAATCCCATCGGCCCGAAATACTTGGAATAGTATTCGCTTGTTTCAAAGCGGTCCGGCGCGATTTCCCGAAGCGGACACGCCACCCAGTTCTCGGTTTCAAGGGCCAGCTTGTAAAACGGGTCGAGCATATAATCGAACTGGGTGTAGTCGCGGTCGAACAGTACTTCCAGGCGGTTTTCCATAACCCATCTGAAAAGCGGCTCGGGCGTGGCGGCGCGATGGAATCGGAGCACCAGAACACTCTGCGTCGAAAAGACTTCGCGGCAGAACGGCACTACCTCGCGTGCGAACTCGTCCATCGTTCGCACGGCACACAGGCGACCGAAGAATTCGTACTCTTTCGAACTTCCTTGCAGGATCTTTTCGTCCTCCGTTTTGGAATAATTCCTAATCACCATAGATTTCCGCCTGCAATACTCCTCTGGTAGTATTGTTGAAACTTCTCCCCGCTGAAAGCCCGACAGAGGGAGGATGGCGTTCTGCATCACAAGAACACGACCTGTGCGCGGAACACTGCCTTGATCACATCCGAGCTCTACTATTGGCATGATACCCAGAATTGGTGCGGGTTTATGGTCCCCAGTCTGACCGCTCAGCCAGCTGAGCATTTCGAGAACCCTGAAACCAAACGTCGTCTTCAGAACCTGGTTCTGGCGACCGGTCTGTGGGACCACCTTTCACATGTCAGGCCGGAACCCGCTTCGGACGAAGTCATCCGGACGGTCCACCCGCAGAGTCATATAGATCACCTGTCGGCGGTCTGCGAACGGGGTGGCGGCGATGCCGGCGAGTTGACCCCGGCTGGTCCCGCCAGTCTTGAGATTGCGCGCCTGGCAGTGGGCGGAGCCATCGCGGCGATGGGCTTCTGTCTTTTCGCCAATGCGGCTCTGGGCATTCGGCATGTCCAGAAGACCTATGGCCTCACGCGGATCGCCGTTGTGGACTGGGATGTGCATCACGGCAACGGAACCGAGGCCATACTCCTCGACGATCCCGGCGTGCTGACCACATCGCTACATCAGGACAACCTTTTTCCGCTGGATTCGGGCGGTATCGGGCTCAAGGGCGCGGGCAACAGCAATATCAACGTCCTGCTGCCACCCGGTTCGGGTTCGGGCGCCTATCGCGAAGCCTTCGAGCAGATCGTCATTCCAGCACTTGACGCATTCGCGCCGGAACTGATCGTATTGCCATGCGGCTATGATGTCTCGGCCGTGGATCCGCTGGGCGTCTGCATGCGGTCATCCGAGGATTTCCGCTGGATGACGCGCCAGATGATAACGCTGGCCGCCAAGCATTGCCGGGGCGCATCGTAGTGACGCATGAAGGCGGGTATTCGCCTGTCTATGTTCCCTATTGCGGGCTTGCGGTTCTGGAAGAACTGAGCGGCGCATCCGATGCGCTGCCCGATCCCTTTGCCGACTTCATCACGAATTATGGCGGTCAGGCCCTGAGCAACGATCAGGCCGCCGCAATCAAGCGTGCGAAAGACGCGCATTTCTCAAGCTGACACACCCAGGGAGGTCCATATGACTAAAGATTTGAAACACATCCAAACCCGACGCGGGTTTCTGAAAGGCGCCAGCATGGCCACGAGCTAGGCCGCGATGCTGGCAGGGCTCAACAGCGCGGCACAGGCGCAATCGTCCGATCCGGTGGTGATCGGCTGCCCGGCGCCTCTGACCGGGATCGTCGCCGCGGACGGGATCGAATTCCAGCGCGGCATCCAGATGGCGGCGGACGAGATCAACGCGGTCGGCGGCATTCTCGGCCGTCCGATCGAGCTGGTCTTTGCCGACACGCAAAGCAAGGGGGGCGATGTTGTCATCCAGTCCGCCCAGCGGCTGATCGACCGGGTCAACGCCAGCGCCCTGATTACGGGCTATAACCTGGAAAACGGCACCGCGTTGCATGACGTGACCGCCGATGCCGGAATCATCGCGATGCATGCCAACACCGTGGCCGTGCATAACGAATTGGCGAAATCCGATCCCGACCGGTATTGGGGCACCTTCCAGTACGATCCGCCCGAGACGCTGTATGGCGGCGGCTTCCTCAAGTTCCTCAAGGATATCGAGGACAATGGAGAATTCAGCCGACCCAATGACATGATCGCGATCATCACCGGGCCGGGCATCTATTCGGTCAACATCGCCAATGCCATCCGCGATGAGGCCGGTGAATATGGTTATGATGTCTCGCTCAATGAAACGGTGGCCATTCCGGTATCCGACTGGGGACCGACCCTGGCCAAGCTGCGCGCCGATCCCCCGGTGGTGATCGTCGTCACGCACTTCTATCCGCAGGATCAGGCGCTGTTCATGAACCAGTTCATGACCGACCCGCCGAACAGTCTTGTCTATCTGCAATATGGCGCTTCGCTGGCCGCGTTCCGCGACATTGCAGGGGACAACTCGGTCGGTGTGACCTACGCGACAGTGCTTGGCACCTTGCA
Source organism: Ruegeria sp. BHSC223 (assembly GCF_059613025.1). Classification (NCBI taxonomy): domain Bacteria; kingdom Pseudomonadati; phylum Pseudomonadota; class Alphaproteobacteria; order Rhodobacterales; family Roseobacteraceae; genus Ruegeria; species Ruegeria sp. BHSC223. The sequence goes on along the minus strand of NZ_JBXWRR010000001.1, from coordinate 713,142 downwards.
GGATGAAATGGGCGACGCCTTCGCCAAGGCCTACAAGGAACGGCATGGCGATCTGTCATCGACTGCCAGCGGCTGACAGACCTATTCGGCGCTTTATGCCTATTCCATTGCCGCCGCTCTCGCCGGTGGGCCGGGCGCGCCCTATGACGATGTGCAAAACAAGGCTGTTGCTGACCGCCTGCGGTCGCTGATCTATCTCGGGCCGGTGGGGACGATGCGTTTCCATGCCGATACGCAATCGGCCTGGAGCAATCCGACCGAAACCAACGACCCAAGCCTCGGCATGCCGCATATCTTCCGCCAGATCTTCGACAAGGCGGAAGATGGCGTGCTGATCGCCCCGCCGCCCTACAAGAAGGCCGGCTTCAAGATGCCGCCCTGGTTGAAGGGCTGAGGCTTTGACGGCCGAAGATGCACATGGCTTCCTCGAGCTCCGTGGCGTGACCAAGCGCTACGGAGCCCTTGCCGCGGTCGACGGGGTGGAATTCGCCGTCGACCGTGGCGAGGTTATCGGCATCGGCGGCCCCAACGGAGCGGGGAAAACAACTTTTCAGATCTGATCAGCGGGCTGACGCGAACCACCGACGGAACAATTCGCTTGCAGGGTCAGGATATTACCGGTCTTGCCCCGCATCGTCTGTGCCGGCTTGGCATGGCGCGGACATTCCAACTGAATTCCGGGTTCGACAACATGACAGTGTTTGAAAACCTGTTGACCGCGCGCGCCTTAGGGCGCCGCAGCGCCGGGGGATGGCTGCTGACGGCGCGGGCCGACAGCCAGGCAACACAGGCGCTTCTGGAAGAGGTCGGGCTGGCCGACATCGCGTCGGAACCGGTTGCGGGCATTCCCATCCTCGCGCGAAAGAAACTGATGATCGCCATGGCCCTGATCAGCGAGCCGGACATCCTGTTGCTGGACGAACCCGTTGGCGGCCTGACGCCGCCCGAGATTGATGAATTGATCGAACTGATGCTCACGCTCAAATCACGCGGCATGACGCTGGTTTTCATCGAACATGTCATGCGTTTCCTGACCGCGGTCGCGGACCGCGCAGTCATGATGCATCAGGGCCGCATCATCTATGACCGAACGCCCGGTGGGCTGGCCAATGACAAGACCGTTGCCGAGGTTTACCTGGGCAGCGCCGGGCTTGGAGGCGCGGCATGACCCAATTGTTATCGTGTAAAAATCTGGTTTCAGGCTACTTGAACCGGCCCGTGCTAAACGGCGTTTCAATCGAGATTCCACAGCAAGGCGTGCTGGCGTTGATCGGCCCCAACGGGCACGGCAAGACAACACTGTTGCGAACACTTTCCGGCTTCCTTCCTCTTCGCCAAGGCAAGATCACATTCGACGGGCAGGACGTCAGCCGGATGTCGGTGCAAAAGCGCGTCGAGGCCGGTCTGCTTCACGTTCCGCAAGGCGATCAGCTTTTCACCGAGATGACGGTGGAGGACAACCTTTTGATGGGCGCCTATCTGGCGTCGGACAAGGCCGAGATCGCCCAGCGTCTGGCCGATGCCTATCAGCTGTTCCCCAAGTTGAAGGATCGGCGCAATCAACTTGCCAGCGGCCTGTCTGCGGGCGAACGGCGCATGGTGGAGATCGGGCGTGGCCTGATGTCGGATGCGCGGCTGATCATGCTGGACGAGCCGTCGCTGGGCCTTGCACCGCTGGTGATCGAACGGATCTACGTCGCGCTGGACCAGTTGCGCAGCCGTGGCAAGGCGTTTTTGGAGGTCGAGGAAAACCCAAGCCGCCTCATGCCTTTTGCGGACCGGCTTTGCCTGATGGATGCTGGCCATATCGTCTGGCAGGGCAGCGCCGCCGAGGCGCGGGACTCGGGCGACATTCTCAAGACATATCTTGGAGGGCATTGACCCATTGATGTACTCATCCAGATTTTCTTTACCGGCGTGACCCTTGCGCGATGTATGCGCTGGCCTCGGTCGGGCTGTCGCTGATCTTTGGCACGTTGGGCATGTTCAACATGACCTATGGGCTGTTCATGACGCTGGGCGCCTATGCCGCCTATTCGGCGGCGAATGCGTCTCAACTGCCCTTGGTTCTGGGGTTTGTGGCCGCGATGGTCGCAGGCGCGTTGATCGGTGTGCTGACGCATCTTCTGATTATGCGCTTCATGCTGGGCACGCCGGATTTCGGATTGAACGTCATGGTCGCGACCGCAGGGCTTGGGGTCGTGTTGCAGGACATCGAGATCAAGATCTATGGCGGATACCTCTATCCGCAGGTCGTCCGGGTCGAGGGCCTTGCCCAGCTTGGCGGCGTGAGCATCACGCTTCAGGCGCTTACCAATGTTGCGGTGGCCTTGACGTTGATCCTGGGGACGGCGTGGCTGTTGATGAACACCCGCTTTGGTCGGGCGATCCGGGCGACGGCGATGAACCGCGAAGCCGTGATGCTAATGGGGGTCAAGGCCGACACGGAGTTTTTGCAGGTCATGGCACTGGCGGGGATGCTGGCCGGGGTCGCGGGGCTGATGATTTCGACACAGTCGACGCTTTCGCCGCAGATGGGGGGTGACCCACCGCTGAAAGCCTTCGTGATCTGCGTGGTCGCCGGGCTGGGCAATGTCTGGGGCGCGGGTGTCTGCGCCTTTGGCCTCGCGCTGCTGGAGGCAGCGATCGGGTGTTACTTCGGCGGCGGTTCGGGTTTCCGACCATGCTGATGCTGGTCATCCTCCTCCTGATCTGGCGGCCACAAGGGCTGTTTGGCCGCGAAAGGGTGGTGCGTCTATGAACCAGTCACATTCCTTGAAACGGCATCTTCTGGTGTCGGTGCTGATCGTCGCGGGCTTTGCCGCGCTGCCCCTGATCATGACGCAGCGATACCTTTTGGGCGAGGTTATCCTGTTCTTTCTCTGGGCGATGGTCGCAATGAACTGGAACCTGCTGATGGGGCATGCCGGCGTCTTTTCACTGGCCCAGATGCTGTTCTTCGCCACCGGTGCCTATGCCGTCGCCATGAGCACTTCCTATCTTGGTGTTTCGATCTGGGCGGCGTTGCCGCTGGCAGCCATCGTTTCGGCGATCCTTGCGTTTTTCATCGGGCTGGCCTGCCTGCGCCTGACGGGGGCCTATTCTGCCCTGCTGACCTATGCCATCGTTGGAATGGTTCATGTCCTGATCATCACCGAGACCGAGTGTTTCATGATGGTCCGCAACTCTTGCCAGCAAACGTTCGGCGGGGCGGCGGGTTTCTCGCAGTTCGAGGATTTCGGGTTCCGAAAAGTGCTTCGGGGCAAATGGATTCTGGGGAATTACTATGTCGCTCCGCTGGCCTTTGCGGTGACGATCCTGGGCATCGTCGTGATTATCCACGGGCGGCTGGGGCTGGCGTTTCGCGCGATCCGCGACAATGTTGGCTATGCCAGCAGTCGCGGCATCGACCGCCGGAAATACCAGATTGCCGCCTTTGCCATTTCGGCTTTTCTGACCGGGTTGGCCGGGGCGACCTATGCCGGGCATTTCCGCGCCGCCGGGCCCAGCCTGTTCGATTTCTCGACGCTGCTGTTCGTGTTGTCGATGGTCGTCGTCGGCGGCATCGGATCGACCTGGAGGCCGATCATCGGTGCGGGCACGATGATGCTGATCATCGAATTTTCCAAGGGTATGGGCGATGCACGTGATCTCATCCTCGGTGTAGCGCTGATTGTATTGGTCGTGGTGATGCCCAAGGGGCTGGCCGGGTCAGTGCGGCAGCTTCGCCAAATGCTGGGCCGAAAGGCTTCGAAAAACGAAGAAGAGTCGAAGCCATGACCAAAGCCGATGTCATCATCGAAAACGGCCGAGTGCTGACCATGAATGCAGCCGCTCCGCGCGCCAAAGCCGTCGCCCTGCGGGGCAGGGCAATCCTGGCGGTGCGCGGGCGGGACAAGATCGCGGCGATGGCAGGCCCCGACACACGCCGCTTTGACGCACAGGGCAACACGGTGATGCCCGGCATGGTCGAGGCGCATTTGCATCTTTTCCTGGGGGCTGCTGGCCTGCGTATGCTGCATCTAGACACTGTGCGCGGGGCGGCGGCGTTGCGGGACAGGTTGCATCCCTATGCGGCGGCCAACCCCGATGCGGCGCTGCTGATCTGCAAGGCGGCGGATTATACCCTGTTTGGCGATGGTGTTGCCACCACACGGCACTTGCTGGATGAGGTGCTGCGCGACCGCCCGTTCATCCTGATCGCGGGGGATCATCATACCGCCTGGGCCAATACGGCGGCGCTGGAGCGTGCGGGTGTGTTGCAAGGGCGCGACCCGCCCACGGGCAATGAAATTGTCATGGCCTCCGACGGCACGGCCACCGGCGAATTGCACGAACAGGCGGCGATTGATCCGGTCTTGTCGCTACGCTCTTCCGGCGGGCGGGAAAACCTCGGGTTGATGGGGCTTGAACCCGGTGACGGGTTGACCGCGGCCCAACGCGATGACGATCTTCGCGTGATGAAGGAAGGGCTGGAATACTGCGCCTCTTACGGCTTCACCAGCCTCCACAATTTGGACAGGAATCTCTATCAGCATGCCTTGTTGCGTGATCTGGAGGAGCGGGGCGAATTGATCTGCCGCACCGAAGTGTTGTTTCACCTGACGCCGGAAAAACCGCTGAGCGCGCTGGACGAGGCCGGTTGAATGCACGAAGCCTATCGCTCTGACCGGTTGCGGTCAGGGCGGATCAAGATGTTCATGGACGGGGTAATTGACAGCGGCACAGGTTTTCTGGTCGGCGATTACGCCGACCGCCCCGGTTGGAGTGGTGAGCCCTGCATTCGGCCGAGCATTTCGCCGCTGCCGCGATCGAAGCCGACAGGCGGGGGGTGCAAATCAGCGTTCATGCCATCGGTGACGCTTCCGTCCAGCGCGTGCTGGATGGGTACGAGGCCGCGCAGGGCCAATGGCGCACGTGACAGCCGACACAGAGTCGAGCATATTGAGCTCTTGCACCCTGCCGATGCCCATCGCCTGCGCGAACTGGGCGTCGTGGCATCCATGCAGCCGCCGCATCCGCCGGGCGCCATGGATTTCCCGCTGGAGCCGTGGCGTAGCAAAGCTGGCGAGGGACGCTGGCCGCAGGCCTTTCCGGTGCGCGCCCTTTTGAACGACGGTGTCCCGCTTGCCTTTTCGTCGGATTGGCCCGTGTCGGACATAGACCAGATGCGCGGCATCAAGGCCGCGATGACTCGGCAAAGGTGGACCACGGATTGCCCGGACAACCGACTGTCTCTGACAGAGGCCCTGTATGGCTATTCCGCAGGTGGCGCATACGCGGGGTTCGATGAACACCGCCTGGGCCGGATCGCGCAGGGCATGCAGGCCGATATTGTGGTATTGGACCGGGACCTCGAGGCGCTTGCGCCAGAAGAAATCGACACGGCCCGTGCCGCGCTGTCGTTGTGCGGCGGCGAAACAACTTGGGAGGCTTAGGAGATGGCAAAGCAAAACGAGGCTGCCGTATTGGCTGCCCGGGATGGTCTTTCTCATGTTAAGGGGGGACACCAGCCGGACCTTACCGACGCAACGATCCCGCAATTGCTGCGCGAGGCTGCTCTGCGCTGCGGAGCGAGTGACGCGCTGATCTTTGCGGATAGGCGCCTAAGCTATGACGCGTTTGCGCAGGCGGTGGATGACCTTGCCTGCGGGTTTCTGGCGCTTGGGCTCCAAAAGGGGGACCGGCTGGGCATCTGGTCGCCCAACCGCATCGAATGGGTTCTGACGCAATTCGCCACCGCAAGAATCGGTGTGATCCTCGTCAACATCAACCCGGCCTATCGCCTGAGCGAACTGGAATATGCCCTGAACAAGGTGGGCTGCAAGGCGCTGGTGCTGGCGCCCGCGTTCAAGACCTCGGACTATCTGGAGATGATCCGCACCCTTGCACCGGAGCTGGCAAATTGCGAGAAGGGCGGGCTGCGGGCAGAGAAGCTCCTCGAACTGCGGCATGTGATCGTCATGGGCGATGACACGGCGCAATCCGGTGAATGGGCGTTTGGCGAAATTGCCCGCATGGGTGGCGCTGAACACCGTGACCGCCTGCCGGAACTCGACAAGGTGCTGCACCCGGACGATCCGATCAACATCCAGTTCACCTCGGGCACGACGGGCCAACCCAAGGGGGCCACGCTGACGCATCGCAACATCGTCAACAACGCGCGGTTCGTGACCGACCGGATCAATCTGACCGAGCGGGACAGGCTCGCGATTCCGGTGCCGCTCTATCACTGTTTCGGCATGGTAATGGGCGTGCTGGGGGCGGTCAGCAAGGGCGCGACGATGGTGTTCCCAGGCGAGGCCTTTGACCCGGAACAGACGCTGGACACGGTCGAGGCGGAACGGTGCACGGCGCTTTATGGTGTGCCGACCATGTTCGTGGCGATGTTGCAGGAATTGTCCGCAACTCCGCGCGATCTGTCGTCGCTGCGCACCGGTATCATGGCGGGGTCTCCCTGTCCGGTCGATGTGATGAAACAGGTCAACGACCGGATGCACATGGGCGAGGTTACGATCTGCTACGGCATGACCGAAACCTCGCCCGTGTCTTTTCAAAGCTTTGTTGACGACAGCACCGACAAGCGGTGTGAAACCGTGGGTCGGATCCACCCCCACTTGGAGGTCAAGATCGTCGATGACACCGGGCAGACCGTGCCCGTGGGCGTTCAGGGAGAGCTGTGCACGCGCGGCTATTCGGTGATGCAGGGCTATTGGGACGACCCTGAACGCACCGCCGAGGCGATCCGCGACGGCTGGATGCATACCGGCGATCTCGCCGTTCTGGACGCGGAAGGGTTCTGCACGATCACCGGGCGCGTCAAGGATATGATCATCCGGGGCGGCGAGAACGTTTATCCGCGCGAGATCGAGGAGTTCCTGTTCGGCCATCCTGACATCAAAGAGGTCCAGGTCTTTGGCATTCCCGACGCACGAATGGGCGAAGAGGTCTGTGCATGGGTCGTCGCCAAACCAGGTCGCGAGATCACCGCCGAAGACGTGCGCGCCCATTGCCAGGGGCAAATCGCTCATTTCAAGGTGCCCCGTCATGTCCGCATCGTGACGGAGCTGCCGATGACCATCACCGGCAAACCACAGAAATTCATCATGCGCGACCGGATGGTCGAAATGCTCGGCCAGGCCGAGGCCTCGGACTAACGCCACGCAACGACAACGTTCGACCCAGAGACAGGAGAGATGAACATGAAGCTGAGCGAATACGCCTCTTATGACGCCACGGGACTGGCCGAACTGGTCGCCCGCAAAGAGGTTTCGGCGGACGAGCTGACCGACGCGGCGCGGTATTGCCGCCGTGAACCCGCAGCTGAATTTCATGCTGGATGCCATGGAGCCGCCCATTGCCGGTGACAGTTCCGGCGCTTTCGCCGGGGTGCCCTTTCTGATCAAGGATATCATGATGACGGCGGCGGGGGTGCCGCAGGGGATGGGCACGCGTTTGCTGGGCAACGACGTGTATGTCGCGCCGCATGATGGTGAATTGATGCGGCGGTTCAAGGCGGCGGGGCTGTACACTCTGGGGCGCACCACCACACCGGAATACGGTTTCAACGCCACGACCGAGTCCCTGGCCACCGGGCCCAGCCGCAACCCGTGGGATCCGTCCCGCACCACCGGTGGCTCCAGCGGCGGTGCCTCAGCCGCCGTGGCCGCCGGGGTTGTGCCCATAGCGCATGCCAATGACGGCGGCGGGTCCATCCGTATCCCCGCCGCCTGTTGCGGGCTTGTCGGGCTCAAGCCCAGCCGGGGGCGCACGCCGCTCGGCCCGGATGCCCAGCTTGTCATACTGGGGCTCGGGCACGAATTCGCGGTCACCCGCACGACGCGGAATGCCGCCGCCCTTCTGGATCTGGTTGCAGGCCCCGAGGTGGGATCGTTCATCCCTTTCGCAAACCCGCAGACGCCCTATGGCGACAGCATTAAGCGCCCGATGCAGGGCCTCAGGATCGCTATCGCGCCAACCGGTTTTCAGGGCACCGCCCCGACCGATGCAGGTATCTCGGCCGAGGTCGTTCGCGTCGGAAAGCTTCTGGCCGACCTTGGCCACAACGTCGAGGAAATCGACCACATCCCACCGGACCAGGAACAGTTTCACAGGGCGAACCACCGGTTCTGGATGGCCACGCTGGCCGCCGCCTCTCAGACGCTCACGACGGCTTTTGGTATTCCGGCCAGCACGGATGTGTACGAAACCTGCACATTGAAGGGGATCCAGGACGGCCAGGCCATGTCAGCGGTAGACATGATGGAAGCGGTGCAGATCATGGGAATGACCGGTCACCAGATGGGCGCGTTCTTTGCAGGCTACGATGCCGTGATCCTGCCGCCCTTTGCCGCACCGCCCATTCCGCTGGGCGTGCTGGAACAGTACCATCCCGACTGGAGCGCGCGGCGGTTCTATGATGAGCTCTTCAACCGCTTCAACGCGACCGCGCCTTTCAACGTGATGGGCCAACCCGCGATCACCGTGCCCACCGGCCTGGTCGAGGGGCTGCCGGCCGGTGTGCAGATCGCGACGTCGCTGGCACGAGAGGATATTCTGCTGAACCTGTCGGCCCAGTTAGAAGACGCGACAGACTGGTTCGCGCGCCGCCCGGCGGTTTCCGTCGCCAATCTCTGAACGCTGGAGAGGCCGGGCGTTGGCACAGGCCATCGGGAGAGATGAGATGCGCTGGCCTTGATACTATCGAAGCTGCTCTTGGCGCGTGACTTGTCGTGGGCATGTATCCTTTCTCTCGTGTTTTGACACCGTTCCGGATCGCGCTACCGAGCCGCGCAGGATCAGTGCAATTCATATTGGAATGATCGCTTCTGCAACATGGGCAGCATTGCAGCGATAGACATGCCTCAAGCAAGAAGCGTTACTGCGTCAGCGAAGAACGAAAGATGAATGACAGACAAGTCCGCACCCTGTTCCATGCCACAGATTTCTTCGCTGCGCTGCGCATCAATGGCCGCTGCTTCGGCTGCGTTGCGGTATGAGGTGTTTCGCTCATTCGGTGGATTTCACGCTGCGAGCGCACACAGCAGAAAATCCGGATTCACCGGTTGGGCTCTAAGCGGCCATTCTTCATTTCGCGCTGCATACGCAGTCTGCCGATGACGCTCCAGTCAAACTCATGTGACCCTGGACAAGCTCATAGCCCCACAAGAGCGCTTTTCCTTGCCACGCTGGCGTTGTACCCCTGTCAGAACCAAAGCGCGGAGACCGACCGATGCCCGACATGATGCTGCTGATGCAGATGCTGGCCCTGCTGATCGTCATCGGTGCGCTGGCCGGGGTGCTGGCGGGGTTGCTGGGCGTGGGGGGCGGTATCGTGCTGGTCCCGGCCTTCTTCTACGCGTTCCAGACGCTGGGCTATGGCGGGCCGCAGTTGATGCAGATGTGTCTGGCCACCTCGCTCGCCACCATCATCGTGACCTCTCTGCGCTCGGTCCTGAGCCATAACAAGAAGGGCGCGGTGGATTGGGATATCCTGCGCGGCTGGGGGCCGGGGATCGCGGTGGGCGCGGTTCTGGGGGTGATGGTGGCGGCCTCGCTGCGCTCGGTCGCGTTGCAGGCGCTGTTTGGCGTGCTGGGGATCGTGATCGGCGCCTATCTGGGGCTGGGCCGTGCCCATTGGCGGCTGGGCGAGGCGATGCCGGGCGGTCCGCGCCGGTTGATCCTGTCGCCCATGGTGGGCTTTCTGTCGGTACTGATGGGGATTGGCGGCGGCAGCTTTGGCGTGCCTCTGATGAGCCTTTACAACACGCCCATTCACCGCGCGGTCGCCACCGCCGCGGGCTTTGGCGTGATTATCGCGGTTCCTTCGGTGCTGGGGTTCCTGTTCTTGCAGATCGACCCGGCGCAGCGGCCGCCGCTGACGGTGGGGGCGGTCAATCTGGTGGCCTTTGGCGTGGTCATCTGCATGACCCTGATCACCACCCCCTGGGGGGTGAAACTGGCCCATGCGATGGACCCCAAGCCGCTGAAACGCATCTTTGCGGTGTTCCTGACGTTGGTTGCGCTCAACATGCTGCGCAAGGCGCTGGGATGGTAGAGGCCTTTCTGCGCCGGGGCTGGCTGCGGTTTCCGTTCGACCCGGTGCTGGCGGACTGGGTCGCTCATGTGCTGCCCGCCGCGCGGCGGGCGGTGACGGACCCGGCCCATGCCCAATGGCTCGATTGCGAGGGGACCTGGTTCATCGGCGTCGATGCATTGGACAATGACGAAACGGGCCGGGTGGGGGACGGTCCGCCGCTGGCGGGCCAGGCGATCGACTTCATCACCCGTCACCTGGGCGTGTTGCCCCTGCATCGTGGGCAGGTTTCGGTGACCTATCCGGGCTATCCCCGTCCGCGCCGGGGCGAGGGTGAGGCGGCCTTTCGCTATCGCCTGAACCGGGGGGCGGCGCATGTGGACGGGTTGAAGCCCGAAGGCCCTGACCGGCGCCGTCATGTAGATGAACCGCATGGCTGGATCCTCGGCCTGCCGCTGAGCGAAGCGCCGCCCGAGGCCTCCCCGCTGATCCTGTGGGAGGGCAGCCACCGCATCCTGGGCCCCGCGCTGGCGCGCGCGATGGAAGGGTATCTGCCCGAGGACTGGCCGCGCGTTGACGTGACCGAGGCTTATCAGGCAGCGCGGCGCGAGGTGTTCGAAACCTGCCCCAAAATCGTGCTGCATGCCCGCCCGGGCGAGGCCTATCTCTTGCACCGTCATTGCCTGCACGGGGTCGCGCCTTGGGCAGACGGAGCCGATGCAGGGCCGGATGGTCGCATGATCGTCTATTTCCGACCCGAGCTGCGCAATGGCGTCGAAGGTTGGGTTGCGCAGGTCTAGCGCTGCGGCTTAGTCCTGCGCCTGTCTTGCGGCGCGACCACCTCGCCGTTTGCGCAGCTGGGGTGCGCGGCCTGGCAGTTCTTCCATGATCGCGCGACGCTCTTCGGGCTGCATCCGCGACCAGCGCGAGATCTCGTCGATGGTGCGGAAACAACCCGTGCAGATTCGTTCGGTCGGGTGCACCACGCAGATGCGGATGCAGGGGCTGTCGACCTCGTTGCGTTTCCAGACCATGTCGGACATCGGCCAAAGCCCCTTAGAGATTGCGCAGGCGATCCAGCGCCCCTTGCAAGATATAGGCCGCTGCGACGTGGTCGATCACCTCTGAGCGACGCTTTCGTGTCGTATCCGCCTCAAGCAGTGCCTTTTCCGCCGCTACCGTGCTCAGGCGCTCGTCCCAGAAGGTGATCGGAACCTCGGTCAGGCGGCTCAGGTTGCGGGCAAAGGCGCGGGTCGACTGACAGCGCGGCCCCTCGCTGCCATCCATGTTGCGGGGCAGGCCCAGCACGATCCCTGCGATCTCGCGCTGCTCGACAATTGCAAGCAGGGCGCTGGCATCCAGTCCGAACTTCTTGCGGCGGATGGTTTCCAGCGGGGTGGCCACGCCGCGCATCCGGTCGGATACGGCAACGCCAATGGTCTTGTCGCCCAGATCAAGCCCGGACAGCGCACTGAACGGCGGCAGGGCGGCGGCGAACTCTTCGACCGTGTCGCAGATCATTCGCCCAGCCCCGCCTTTTGCGCGGCGCTTTCTATCAGCACCAGCGCATCCGCGCTTTCGGCATAGACCTGACGCGCCTCCTCCAGGATGGCGCGGGCGCGGTCGGTTTCGCCCAGCACGGCAAGGGCGCCGATCAGGCGACCCCATTCCTGCGGCGTTCCGCCTTCGGTGGCCAGCCGGGTCGACAGGCGGGTCACCATGCCCCGGATCATCTCAGCCCGGGTCTCGGCGTCCATCTCGGAGGCGGCTTCGACATCCTCGCGCCGCGGGCCGGGCAGAGAGGCGGTGTCGGCCGGTGGGGCAGGCGGGGTATAGTCGTTGACGCCGGCCCGCATCGCCAGTTCGCCGATCTGATCGCGGATCGCCTGACCCCAGGCGGTGCCCGCCGGAGCGGTCTGCAACGTGCGCGCCCAGGTGTTGAATGCCAGGTCGGGCCGCCCGATCTGGGCCAGCATGGTGCCCCAGTAATAGCGCGCGGGCCCGTATTCCGGGTCACGCCGCAGCGCCTCGAACAGCACCGCCTCGGCCTCGGGTGACACATAGCCGCCGGCGGCGCGGATCATCAATTCGGCCTGTTCGGTGAAATCCTGCGGACTGGCATCGCCCTGAAGCAGGGCGATCACGCGTCCCTTGGCGGTATAGGCCGCCAGGAAGTTGCCGGTATTGGCCTCATGCTGGGCCAACAGCATATGGCCCTGGATATCGTCGGGGCGCTGGGCCACGGTGTCGCGCAGTTTCTCCAGCAGATCGGCATAACCCGGTTCCAGCTGCGGTGCGGGCTGTGCGGGAATGCGTGCCTCGGCCTCACCCTGGCCGGGGCGGTCGGTGCGGTTCGCCTGGGCAATGTCAAGGCGCAGTTGCAGCGGCAGGTCGCCATAGCCCGGCGCGCCGAGACGGGAGTAGAGCGTCATCGTGCCGCCCACGATCACCACCGCACCAACCAGTGCCGCCAGCCCGGCCTTGCGGCGGGACTGTCCATCGCCTTCGGCCTCGGCTCGCATCTGGGCATCGGCGGCCAGGATGCGGCGCGAGATCTCGGTGCGGATGCGCTCGGCATCCGCGGCGTCGATCACGCCGCGCGCCAGATCGCGGTCAACGCCCGCAAGCTGATCGCGATAGACACGCAGGTCATAGGCCGCCGCCGGTTCCGCCGCAGCGCGTGCGCGCAGCATCGACAGCGCCAGCAGCGCCGCCACGGTCAGGGCCATCAGGGTGACGAGGATCCAGAATGTCATGAGCGCTCCGCATTGATGCCCTTCATCTAGACCTGCCTGTGCGCTGAAAAAAGGGGCAAAAGGACGCGAGGCGGTGCCATGTCGCAATCTCGCAATATTGCGGCGGTCCGGGACGGGGCTATGCTGGGGGGGCACGGCATATCTGCCACCAAGTCACGAACCGGATCGGATTCGCACATGAAGCACTATTCCGCCTTTGCCGTTGCGCGCGAAGCGCTGCGTTATCACACCGGATGGGAGCGCGCCTGGCGCTCGCCCGAACCCAAGAAGCGCTATGACGTCGTCATCGTCGGCGCTGGCGGTCACGGGCTTGCCACCGCCTATTACCTTGGCAAGAATTACGGCATCCAGAATGTGGCCGTGATCGAGAAGGGCTGGCTGGGCGGCGGCAATACCGGGCGCAACACCACCATCATCCGCTCGAACTACCTCCAGGATCCTTCGGCGGCGATCTATGAAAAGGCCCGCTCGCTCTACGAGACGATGAGCCAGGACCTGAACTATAACGTGATGTTCAGCCCGCGCGGCGTGATGATGCTGGCCCAGACCCAGCACGAGATCCGCGGCTACAAGCGCACCGCGCACGCCAACGCGCTGCAAGGGGTCAAGACCGAGTGGATCGGCCCCGAGCGGGTCAAGCAGCTGGTGCCGATCATCAACCTGCACGGGCCGCGCTATCCGGTGCTGGGCGCGCTCTGGCAAGAGCGCGGCGGCACCGCGCGCCACGATGCGGTGGCCTGGGGCTATGCGCGGGCCTGCTCGGCCATGGGCATGGACATCATCCAGCAATGCGAGGTCACCGGCGTGCGCCGCGAAGGCGGCCAGGTTGTCGGTGTCGACACCACCAAGGGGTCGATCGATTGCGGCAAGCTGGGCGTCGTGGTGGCGGGTCATTCCGGCCAGCTGGCCGAGATGGCGGGCTTCCGCCTGCCGGTCGAGGCGCTGGCGCTTCAGGCGCTGGTGTCCGAGCCGATCAAACCCTGCATGGACGTGGTGGTGATGGCCAACACGGTGCATGGCTACATGTCGCAATCCGACAAGGGCGAGATGGTGATCGGCGGCGGCACCGACGGGTTCAACAACTTTACCCAGCGCGGCAGCTTCCACCATATCGAGGAGACCGTGCGCGCCCTGGTCGAGACCTTCCCGATGATCAGCCGGCTCAAGATGCTGCGCCAATGGGGCGGCATCGTGGATATGACCGGCGACCGCTCGCCCATCATCTCGAAAACGCCGCTGGGCGGCTGCTTCATCAACTGCGGCTGGGGCACTGGCGGGTTCAAGGCGATCCCCGGATCGGGCTGGGCCATGGCACAGTTGATGGCAACGGGCCATTCGCCGCTGGCCGAGGCTTTCTCGCTCGACCGCTTCAAGGAAGGCCGCTTCATCGACGAGAGCGTGGCCGCAGGGGTGGCGCATTGACCAAGATTTTTCTCCGAAAAATCTTGTGCAGAGTTTTCGTCGAAAACTCTGATCGCCGCGCAGACGCGAGGGGGGCGTGATGGCCTATTCCGAAGCCCTGGCCGAGACGATGCGCGCCGATCTGGGCGTCGAGCCAGGCCTGTCCGAAAAGAAGATGTTCGGCGGGCTCTGTTTCCTGTTGCATGGCAACATGGTCTGCGGCGTCACCCGCGACGGCGCCATGTACCGCCCCGGCAAGGCGCGCGAGGGCGCGGCGCTGGAACTGGGCGCGCAACCGCTTTCGTTCACCGGCCGCCCGATGGGCGGCATGGTGGAGCTGGACGCCGGCGCCTTTGAAGACGACGCGCTGCGCGCAAAACTGACCGAATTCTCGCTGGCCCATGCGGCCGGCCTGCCGCCGAAAGGATGAAGACATGCTGATCCTTACCTGTCCCTATTGCGGGGTCGAGGCCGATGAAACCGAACTCGCCGCGGGCGGCGAAGCGCATCTGAAGCGTTTTGGCCCGGGCTCGAGCGATGAAGAGCTTCATGGCTATCTGTTCACCCGTGAAAACCCCAAGGGTGTGCATCTGGAACGCTGGCGCCATGCCTCGGGCTGCGGCAAGTGGTTCCATGCCGCCCGCTGTACCGCCACGCTGGAAGTGTTCGGCACCTACAAGGCGCAGGTCAGCGGCCCGCCGCAGGAAATCCGCGACGCGATCAGCGCCAAACGCCCCGGCTGGAGCTGGAGGGAATTCTCCTGATGTCCGCCTCTGTCATGACTTTCTCTTGCGAAAGGTTCACGTAAGATGAGCACCCGTCTCGCAAAACAGGGCCGCCTGATCGACCGTTCGAAACAGGTGACCTTTACCTTCAACGGCACCACCATGCGCGGGTATGAGGGCGATACGCTCGCCTCGGCGCTGCTGGCCAACGACCAGATGATGATGGGCCGCTCGTTCAAGTATCACCGCCCGCGCGGGGTGGTGGCCAGTGGCGCCGAAGAGCCCAACGCGCTGGTCGGTCTGGGTGAGGGGACGCGGTTCGAGCCGAACCAGCGCGCCACCACGACCGAGCTGTTCGATGGTCTCAAGGCCGCCAGCCAGAACCATTGGCCGAACCTCGATTTCGATATCGGGGCGGTGAACACCTATCTGTCGCGCTTTCTGCCGGCGGGCTTTTACTACAAGATGTTCATCCACCCGGCGCCGTTCTGGAAACATGTCTATGAACCGATCATCCGCCGCTCGGCCGGTCTGGGCAAGGCGCCCAACAAGGAGCTGGTGGATGCCGATACCTATGAGCATTTCCATGTCCATACCGATATCCTGGTGATCGGCGGCGGCGTGGCCGGGTTGCAGGCGGCCAAGGTGGCGGCAAGCTCGGGCGCGCGGGTGCTGCTGATCGAGCAGACCGCCCATTGGGGCGGCCGCGCGCCGGTCGATGGCGGCACCATCGACGGCCTGTCGCCCGACGAATGGGTGAGCCGCACCCTGGCCGAGCTGGAAGCGATGGACAACGTCACCCTGCGCGCCCGCACCATGGGCGCCGGTGTCTATGACCACGGCTATGCCCTGGGATACGAGCGGGTGGCCGACCATACGCCCGGCGTGCCCGGGCCGCGCCACCGGTTGTGGCGGATCCGCGCCAAGCAGATCGTCAGCGCCACCGGCGCCATCGAACGGCCGCTGTCCTTTGCCGGCAACGATGTGCCCGGCGTGATGTTGGCGGGCGCGATGCGCGACTATGTGGTGAACTGGGGCGTGACCCCGGGCCAGCGCGTGGTGGTTGCCACCAACAATGACGATGCTTACCGCACCGCGATCATCCTGAAAAAGGCCGGAGTCGATGTGCTGCGCATTCTCGACGCCCGCAAGGAGGGTGGCGGAGCGCTGGCCGACGAAGCGCGCGCGCTGGGCATCCGGGTCGATCCCGGCAAGGCGATTGCCAAGGTCAAGGGCGGCAAGCGGGTCAGGAAGATCTCGATCTGCAACCAGGACGGCGTTGGCGGCGCCCGCGAAGAGGTCGAGGCCGATGCGGTCGCGATGTCGGGCGGTTGGTCGCCGGTGGTGCATATGTGGTCCCATTGCGGTGGCAAGCTGATCTGGGACCGCGCCAATGCGCATTTCCGCCCCGATCCCGACCGTCCGCCGCTGGGTGCGGATGGCAAGGGCTATGTGGTGGCCGCCGGGTCCGCAAACGGCCCGCTGGCGCTGGATCAGGTGATGGCCGACGCCGATGCCGCGGGCAAGGCCGCGGCCAAGGCGGCGGGCTTTACCCCCAAGCGCACCAAGGCGCCCGAGGGGGCGGCCGAGGGCGAGAACGCGATGGAAGCGGTCTGGCTGATGCCCGCAAATGCCGAGGTGCAGCTGCGGATGAAATCCTGGCTCGACTTCCAGAACGACGTCAAGGTTTCGGACGTGCAACTGGCCGCGCGCGAGGGGTATGAAAGCGTTGAACATACCAAGCGCTATACCACGCTGGGCATGGCGACGGATCAGGGCAAGTTGAGCAATATCAACGGCCTGGCGATCCTTGCTGATGCGTTGAACGCGGATATCCCGCAGGTCGGGACCACCACCTTCCGCCCGCCTTACACGCCGATCTCGATGGGTGCCATCGGCGGCGAGGCGCGCGGCGAGGTGTTCCAGCCGGTGCGCAAGACGCCGATCTATGACTGGAGCAACGCCAATGGCGCCGACTGGGAACCGGTTGGCCAGTGGCGCCGTCCCTTTGCCTATGTCCGTCCGGGCGAAAGCGTGCATGATGCGGTCAATCGCGAGGTCAAGAACACCCGCGAGAACCTCGGCCTGCTCGATGCCTCGACGCTGGGCAAGCTGATCGTCAAGGGGCCGGACGCGGGCAAGTTCCTCGACATGCTCTACACCAACATGATGAGCACGCTGAAACCGGGCAAATGCCGCTATGGCCTGATGTGTTCGGAAAACGGGTTCCTCATTGACGACGGCGTGGTTGCGCGGATCGACGAGGACACGTTCCTGTGTCACACCACCACCGGCGGCGCCGAGCGCATCCATGGTCACATGGAGGAATGGCTGCAAACCGAATGGTGGGACTGGAAGGTCTATGTCGCCAACGTGACCGAGCAATATGCCCAGATCGCCGTGGTCGGCCCCAAGGCCCGCAAGGTGCTGGAAAAGCTGAACGCCAAAGCGGGCGGCGGCATGGACCTGTCGGCCGAGGCGCTGCCCTTCATGGAATGGCGCGACGGGCGGATTGGTGAGTTCGACGCGCGCGCCTATCGGATCTCGTTCTCGGGCGAGCTGAGTTACGAGATCGCGGTTCCGGCAAGCCAGGGTCTGGCCTTCTGGGAGGCGCTGGTGGATGCGGGCAAGGAATTCGGCGTCATGCCCTATGGCACCGAGTGCCTGCACATCCTGCGCGCCGAAAAGGGCTTCATCATGATCGGGGACGAGACCGACGGCACCGTGATCCCGCAGGATCTGGGGCTGCACTGGGCTCTGTCCAAGAAAAAGGACGATTACCTGGGCAAGCGCGCGCAGGAACGCAGCCACATGGCCGACCGCGACCGCTGGAAACTGGTGGGTCTGGAAACGGTCGACGGCTCGGTTCTGCCGGATGGTGCCTATGCGGTGGGCGAGGGCGTCAACGCCAATGGTCAGCGCAACATGATCGGGCGGGTCACCTCGACCTATTACTCGGCGAACCTGGGCCGTGGCATCGCCATGGGCCTGATCCAGCACGGGCCGGACCGGATGGGCGAGATCGTCGAATTCCCCGGTACCGACGGCAAGACCTACAAGGCCAAGATCGTGGACCCGGTTTTCTATGACAAGGAAGGGGCGAAACAGAATGTCTAAACCTGTCAGCGCATTGATGGGTGCCGCCTATGACGGCATCGTGCGGGTCGAGGAATGCGGCCTGCAAGGCATGATCACCCTGCGGGGCGATCTGGCTTCGAAACCGGTCATCGCAGCGGCCACCGGCGCCACCGGGCAGGACATGCCCGGTCAGCGCCGCGCCAATGTGGCGGGTCACAGCGGTCTGTGCTGGATGTCGCCCGACGAGCTGCTGGTGCTGGTGCCCCATGGTGAGGTCGGCGACAAGCTGGCCGCCATGACCAAGGCCTTGGGCGATGCCCATAGCCTGGCGGTGGATGTGTCGGATGCCCGTGCCATGTTTCGTGTCTCGGGCGCAAACGCGCGCGAAGTGATGGCCAAGCTCGCCCCGGTCGATTTCGCCCCGGGCGCCTTCGGCCCCGGCGATTTCCGCCGCTCGCGCCTGGCGCAGGTGGCCGGTGCCTTCTGGATGGAGGAGGATGGCAGCTTCTGCATCATCTGCTTCCGGTCGGTCGCCGATTACGTGTTCAAGCTGCTGAAAGTGGCCGCGCAACCGGGAAGCGCTGTCGGCGTGTTCTGAGCACTTCGGCGGCTTTCTCGCCAGCGATTGAAATGCCCGGCCCCTGATGGGGGCCGGGCTTTTTTTCGGAGCGATCATTTGCCTGGAAAGGAGAGGATTTGCGTCCGCGATATCTGGCGCGACGGCGTGTTCTGTACGATCCGTTGAGTGGTCGAAGCTCCCAAGGGGCGTCTGATCCACCCCTTCAGCCGCTGAACAGGAAACTGCGAAAGCGGGTTTGTGCCTCGGGTGCGATAAGGTCGGCGCGTGCGCCGGTCTCGTCGGTGGCCTCGGAATAGAATGCCAGATCTCGCACCAGCTCTGCCATTGCCGGTGCGCGCTTCGTTTCCTCCAGAAACGGTGCATGGGTCGACAAGTAAAAGGCCGGACGATGGGCGCGCAGCCAGTCTGTCAGTGTAGGCACGACGCCGAATTCGGCCCCCTCTACATCCATCTTGACCAAGGAGACGCCCGACAGGTCGACCGTCTGTGCAAACTGGCCCCAGCCGATGGTCAAAGCCTCTGTGCCATGCGCCCCCGAAGCCAGCAGTGAGGTCATCGAATCCCCAGCCTCGCCCCCGAACGAGGCCATGCGCGCCAGCCCGAACCCGTCCGACAGCGCCACGCCAAATGCCGAGACATTGCGGATGTCGTTCAGCTCCAGGTTCCACAAGAGATGGCGCAGCGCCACCGGATCGGGTTCGAAACACCAGACATGGCGCGCCCGGCGCGCGGCATAAAGGACGGTCGGCCCGATCCAGGCGCCGATATCGACATAGTCGCGATCAGGCGACAGGTATTGGTCTAAAACGGTAAATGTCTCGGGCTCCCATCCGCCCGCCGTGGCCTTGCGCCAGAATTTGGAATGATAGGGATCAAGCCGGAAGGGCTCGCCATTCAGCGCGCCCGCATAATAGCCGCGCGCCCGATAGGCCATCTTGCGCAATCCGGTGAACATGTGCCCAATACCCCGCTTTTGCCGTCTCGGCCCTTGACCTCTGCCCGCCCGGGAAGCATGTAACCTTGGGACCGCAACAGAAATTTCAACAGGGGGCCAAGATGGCTTTTGAACTTCCCGACCTTCCTTATGCACATGATGCGCTGGCTTCCAAGGGCATGAGCGCCGAGACGCTGGAATATCACCACGACTTGCACCACAAGGCCTATGTCGACAACGGCAACAAGCTGATCGCCGGGACCGAGTGGGAATCGAAGTCGATGGAAGAGATCATCACCGGCACCTACAACAAGACCGCCGTGGCGCAGAACGGCATCTTCAACAACATCAGCCAGCTGTGGAACCACAACCAATTCTGGGAAATGATGGGCCCGGGCGAGAGCACGATGCCGGGCGAACTGGAAAAGGCGCTGGTCGAGAGCTTTGGGTCGGTCGACGAGTTCAAGTCGCAGTTTTCCGCCGCAGGTGCTGGTCAGTTCGGTTCGGGCTGGTGCTGGCTGGTCAAGAATGCCGACGGTTCGCTAGCGGTGACCAAGACCGAGAACGGCGTCAACCCGCTCTGCTTTGGTCAGACCGCGCTGCTGGGCTGTGATGTGTGGGAGCATTCCTATTACATTGATTTCCGCAACAAGCGCCCTGCGTACCTGTCGAACTTCCTCGACAATCTGGTGAACTGGGAAAACGTCGCCTCGCGCATGTAACCTTGCGCAAGGTTTGACTGTTCAGGCCCGGTCCCCGTTCGGGGACCGGGTTGTTACATGTAGCGCAGACGTGATGACCTGCATTGCGACATCGGGGCGCTGCCCCGCCTACAAAATTCGTCGAATTTTGTAGGCCCCCGGAGTATTTTGAGCGAAACGAAGGATCAGGTTCCGCAGAACGTGGCGGGGACGATCTCGCTTGTCGTTGGCGGGCGGGTCAGGTCGAAATGATCGGGCTGATCCTCGTAAGGGCGGGCAAGTACCGTGTTGAACCGCTGGAAGAGGGTATAGTCGCCTTCGACCGCCGCCGCGATCATCTGTTCGATACGGTGATTGCGCGGGATGAAGGCGGGATTGATGCTGCGCATCACCGCCTCGGGGGCGGCCTCTTGCGTGATGCGCTGTCGCCAATCCGCGGCCCAGCTGTCATAGGCGACGGGATCGGTGAAATGATCGCGTGCTCGATCGCTGCCAAGAGTGCGGAACGTGTTGGTGAAATCGGCCTGTTCGCGTGCCATGCGGGTGAGCAGATCGGTCACAAGCGGTTTGTCCGTTTCCCTTGGGGCGGAAATGCCGATCTTGGCGGCAAAGACGCGTAACCACTCGCGCTCCAGCAGGGCGGGCATGGCATGCACGATCTCAGTGGCTTCTTCGACGGCGGCCTCTTTGTCCTCGGCCTGCTGGATCAGTGCGGTCGCCAGCTGTGCCAGGTTCCAGACCGCGATATCGGGTTGGTTGGAATAGGCATAGCGCCCGTAGCGGTCGATCGAGGAATAGACCGTGTCGGGGTGATAGGTATCCATAAAGGCGCAGGGACCATAGTCGATGGTCTCGCCCGCGATCGAGCTGTTGTCGGTATTCATCACCCCGTGGATGAAGCCCACCCCCATCCAGGCCGCGATCAGCCGCGCCTGGGCATCGCGTACCGCCGCAAGCAGACCCATTGGCCCTTGGGTCTCTGGGTAGTGGCGGGCGATGGCGTAATCCGTCAGCCGTTTCAGATACGCAATCTCGCCGCGTGCGGCAAAGACCTGGAACGTGCCCACCCGCAAATGGCTCTGCGCCACCCGTGTCAGCACCGCGCCGGGCAGGGCGCTCTCGCGCCGCACCGTCTCGCCGGTTTCGACCGCCGCCAGCGCGCGGGTGGTGGGGATGCCAAACGCGGCCATAGCCTCGCTCACCACATATTCGCGCAGCACCGGGCCAAGCCAGGCCCGTCCGTCGCCGCCCCGTGAATAAGGCGTGCGGCCCGCGCCTTTGAGCTGGATGTCGCGGCGGATACCGTCGCTGCCCAGCACCTCGCCCAACAGGATCGCGCGCCCGTCACCCAGTTGCGGGTTGTAATTGCCGAACTGGTGCCCGGAATACAGCTGGGCCAGCGGCTCGGCGCCTTGCGGAACGGCGTTACCGGCAAAGACCTGCGCCATCTCCTCGACCTCGCCGGGGGCGATGCCCAGAAGGCGGGCCAGATCGGTGTTGAAGGCAACGAGGCGTGGCGCGCGCACCGGCTGGGGGGCCTGCGCGGTATAGAAACCACCCGGCAGGCGGGCATAGCTGTTGTCGAAGGGGATCGCGATTGTCATGGGGCCAAGATATGCTGGACGGAACAAAAGACCAGCCCCAAGCGAGGACCCCATGACCGCAGATATGCACGCCGAAGACATCATCCGCCGACTGGAGCTGGAACCGCACCCCGAGGGTGGCTGGTACCGGCAGACCTGGATTGCACAGAATCCGGGCCGTGCCAGTGGCACCTGCATCTATTTCCTGCTGAAATCGGGCGAGCGCAGCCATTGGCATCGAGTCGATGCCACCGAGATCTGGCTTTGGCATGCCGGTGCGCCGCTGGTCCTGTCGATGAGTGAGTCCGATACCGGCCCCGCCAGCGATCACATGCTGACGCCCGATCTGAACGCGGGCGCGCCGCAGCTGATCGTGCCGTCGGGCTGGTGGCAGGCGGCGCGAAGCACGGGTGAATATACGTTGGTCAGCTGCACCGTCTCGCCAGGCTTCCGGTTCGAAGGCTTTGAACTGGCGCTGCCGGGGTTTGACATTCCACGCGCCTGAGGGAGGCGGTGCCGCCGGATGGGCGGCACCCTGCGCGATCAGGCCGCCTTTCGCGCGGTGCGGCCACGGCCGCCGCGCCGGTTGCGCCGGGCACCGCCGCCGCCGGGCTTGCCGGGTTTGCCGCCGGGGCCATTGCGGGCCGCCGGTTTGGCCGGATCCTCGATCGGTTGCCAGGGGCGACCCGAGGCGATCGGGATCGACGCCTTCATCACCTTCTGGATGGCGGCCAGTTCCTCCATCTCGTCAGGCGCGCAAAAGGCCACCGCCGCGCCGTCCTTGCCCGCCCGCGCGGTGCGGCCGATCCGGTGCACATAGGCATCGGGCACATTGGGAAGTTCATAGTTGTAGACATGTTTCACGTCGGGGATGTCCAGACCGCGCGCGGCCACGTCGGTGGCCACCAGCACCCGCACATCCGCCGATTTGAAAGCGGCGATAGCGCGGTCGCGCTGGCCCTGGCTCTTGTTGCCATGCACGGCGGCGGTGGCGAACCCGGCTTTTTCCAACGTCTTCGACAGTTTCTCGCAGCCCCATTTGGTACGGCCGAACACGATGGCGCGCTCGTCGCGATGGGTATCGAGCAATTCGATCAGCAAGTCGGTCTTGGCCGCCTTGGCGATGAAATGCACCACCTGTGTCACCTTGTCGGCGGCCTTGCCCGGGGGCGAGACCTCGATCCGTCGCGGGCTGTTGAGATAGCTCTGCGCGATCTCGTTCATCAGCTTGGGCATGGTGGCCGAGAACAGCATGGTCTGGCGCTCTTTCGGCAGCACCGCCGCGATTTTGCGCAGCGCGTGGATGAAGCCCAGATCGAGCATCTGGTCGGCCTCGTCCAGCACGAGGAAGGAGCAGCTGCCCAGATCGACCGCCTTGCGGTCCATCAGGTCCATCAGGCGGCCGGGGGTGGCGACGAGGATATCCACGCCGCGTTCCAGCCGCTTGATCTGTGGGTTGATGGACACGCCCCCCACCACGATCGCCACCTTGAGCGGCGTATCCTCGGTCAGCGCCTTCAGCGTCTCGGCGATCTGTTGCGCCAGTTCGCGGGTCGGGGCCAGCACCAGCCCGCGCACGGTGCCGCGCGCCGGCTTGCGGCCGACCCGGCCCAGCAGGGTGACCAGCGGCACGCCAAAGGCGGCGGTCTTGCCGGTGCCGGTCTGGGCCAGGCCCATCACGTCATGGCCGTTCAGCGCCTCGGGGATGGCACGGGCCTGAATCGGGGTCGGTTCGGTGATACCCATTGCGGTCAGCCGGCTCACCAGGGCGTCATCGAGCCCCATCATGTCAAAATCGCTCACAAAAATCCTTTCGCGCCGCACCCCAAATGGCACGGCGTCACGAGCGGGTCCGCGGAGCCTCGGATCCGGCAGCCTCATGCCCCGGACCGGTCCAGCGGTTTGCCCCATGCGTGAATGTGGGAACGGTTGCGCCTGTCCTGTTGCGGCCCTTCCTTTGAGGGCCGGGCGGGTTTGCCCCGCACGTCTTATCTTGTCTGCTCACGCGGCAGAGGACGTTGGCGTTAGCGCCCATGTGGCGGTTCGCGCGGCAAAAGTCAACCGCCCTGCGCCAATCGCGGCTGGCCCTGTGACGCAACAGCATGTAAACGGGATTCCCGAATGCCGAGACAGGATGCCCCCATGTCCCAACCGATCATCGCCCGTTGCGAGGCCAAGGGCCTGCGCATGACCGGCCAACGCCGGGTCATCGCCCGCGTGCTGGAAGACAGCGACGATCACCCCGATGTCGAGGAGCTCTATGCCCGCGCCTCGGCGCTGGATGCGGCGATCTCGATCGCCACGGTCTATCGGACGGTGAAACTGTTTGAGGAGGCGGGCATACTCGACCGGCTGGAATTCGGCGACGGGCGGGCGCGCTACGAGGACGCCGAACGCGATCATCACGACCACCTGATCGACATGAATTCCGGCGCGGTGATCGAGTTCTGCGATCCCGAGATCGAGGCCCTTCAGGAACGGATCGCCGAAAAGCTGGGCTATCGTCTCAAGGGGCACAAGCTGGAGCTATATGGCGTGCCGATCCGCAAGGGCTAGGCATTTCGACGACGGTGGAGGGGGGCGCTGCCCCCAGCCTACAAAATTCGCCGAATTTTGTAGGCCCCCCGGGAGTATTTGGGCCGAAATGAAGGGACGTCAGTCTACGGGTTTGGCCCGGACCTGACGCATGGCGCCGCCGGTGCCGGTCACCCGCAGGTTTTCGCCATTGTCCAGCAGTTCGACATCGGCCTTGGCGAGCTTGCCTGCCCAGCCATGTTTGCTGCGCTCCAGTGCCGTGGTCTCAGGCGCGTTGCTCAGCCGGTCCCAGACCAGCTCGGTGCAATCTCCATTGACCGCGAAATTGCCGTAGATGCCGTGTTCCCTGAATTCAAAGGTGCCGCTTGCCCAGGGGCAAGCTTCGGCGGTTGTGGCGGTCACGAGGCAGAGCGCGGCATAGGAAAGAAGTCGGGTCATATCAAATCCAATCCATTGGGGGCGATCACGTGCCGTTAGGATAGCGCGGATTGGTTCATCGACATAGGGGAAGGCGCGGCGTGGGTGACCCCGTCATCACCGGGGGCGATGGGGCAGTCCACGTCTTTTGATGACGGGGGCCGCGATTGCGCTTGCCGTGGCCGCGCGCATGCGCTTTGGCTGAAAGTGGACCCGGCCCCTTGCGGCCAGCGAGAGACCTTGACCTATGAACAACGTAAACGGCATCCTGCTGGTTGTCGCCGCGATGGCGGCTTTTTCGATCGAGGACATGTTCATCAAGAAACTGTCCGTCACGGTGCCGATCGGTCAGATCCTGCTGGTGCTGGGCGTGTTCTGCGGCGCCACCTTCCTGATCATGGCAGCGGCAACGCGCAAGCGGGTGTTCAGCCGCGCCGCCTGGTCGCCCCTGCTGCTGATCCGTGCCGCGTCCGAGGCGGTAAGCGCGCTCACCTTTGCCACGGCTCTGTCACTGGTCGACCTGTCCACCGTTGCGGCCGTGTTCCAGGCGATGCCGCTGGTGGTGACGATGGGGGCGGCGCTGTTTCTGGGTGAACAGGTGGGCTGGCGCCGCTGGAGCGCCATCACGGTTGGCTTTGTCGGTGTCCTGATGATCATCCGCCCCGGCATGGCCGGGTTCCAGCCTGCGCAGCTTCTTGTCGTGGCCTCGGTCATCAGCGTGGCGGCGCGCGATCTGATCACCCGGCGGATCGACGCGCATGTAGCCTCGGCGGTGGTGTCGTTCCAGGCCTATCTGGCGTTGATCCTTGGCGGGGGCGGGATACTGTTGGTCTCGGGGACTGCGCTGGTTCCGGTCGAGCCGGGTCATTGGGGCCCCTATGCGGGCGCGATCCTGTTCGGGGTTCTGGGCTATTACGGCATCGTCACCGCGATGCGGGTGGGCGAGGCCTCGGTCGTGACGCCGTTCCGCTATACGCGGCTGTTGTTCTCGCTGCTTGCCGGGGTGCTGGTGTTTGGCGAGCGGCCTGATTGGCCCACTCTGGCGGGCGGCGCGCTGATCATCGGCTCGGGGCTTTACACCTTTCTGCGCGAACGGCGCCTGGCGCGGGAACTGGCCTTTGCAGCGGGGTGAGCGGTCGCGGTGGATTGTTGGCGCAAACAGCAATTTGTTAGCCCTAACTGCGCGTTTTCGCGCGTGTTAGCGATAGCAGGTGAGGTTTACTTTCGCCGCTCGGCTGCTATGAGAGCGGCAATCCAATTGCAGAGTCGGGGACCGATTTCATGAGCACCATCATCGACATTCACGCGCGCGAGATTCTGGACAGCCGGGGCAATCCGACCGTCGAGGTCGACGTGGTTCTGGAAGACGGCACCATGGGCCGCGCCGCGGTGCCCTCGGGCGCGTCGACCGGCGCCTATGAGGCGGTGGAACGCCGCGATGGCGACAAGAGCCGTTACCTGGGCAAGGGCGTGCTGGAGGCGGTGGCCGCCGTCAACGGCGAAATCGCCGAGGAACTGGTGGGGTTTGACGCGACCGAGCAGGTTGCCATCGACGCCGCGATGATCGAACTGGACGGGACCGAGAACAAGGGCCGGCTGGGCGCCAACGCCATCCTGGGCGTGTCGCTGGCCGTGGCCAAGGCGGCGGCGGATTTCACCACCCAGCCGCTCTATCGCTATGTCGGGGGCACTTCGGCGCGGGTGCTGCCGGTGCCGATGATGAATATCATCAATGGCGGCGAACATGCCGACAACCCGATCGACATCCAGGAATTCATGATCATGCCGGTGGCGGCGGAAAACATCCGCGACGCCGTGCGCATGGGCGCCGAGGTGTTCCACACGCTGAAGAAAGAGCTGTCGGCGGCGGGTCTGGCGACCGGTGTGGGCGACGAGGGCGGGTTTGCACCGAACCTGTCGAGCACTCGGGACGCGCTGGATTTCATCCTGAAGGCCATCGAGAAAGCAGGCTACAAGCCGGGTGACGATATTCACCTCGCGCTGGACTGCGCGGCCACAGAATACTTCAAGGATGGCAATTATGTCTTTGCTGGCGAAGGGAAAACCCTCTCGAGCGAAGAGAATGTCGACTATCTGGCGGCCCTCGTCGCCGACTACCCAATCATCTCGATCGAGGATGGCATGGCCGAGGATGACTGGGCAGGTTGGAAAGCGCTGACCGACCGTCTGGGCGGCAAGGTACAACTGGTGGGCGACGACCTCTTCGTGACCAACCCGGCGCGTCTGGCCGAGGGGATCGCCAAGGGCTGCGCCAACTCGATGCTGGTGAAGGTGAACCAGATCGGATCATTGACCGAGACGCTGCGGGCCGTCGATATGGCGCACCGCGCACGCTATACCAACGTGATGAGCCACCGGTCGGGCGAGACCGAGGATGCCACTATCGCCGATCTGGCTGTGGCGACCAATTGCGGTCAGATCAAGACCGGCTCGCTGGCACGTTCGGACCGGCTGGCTAAGTACAACCAGCTGATCCGCATCGAGGAAGCGCTGGGCGAGGTCGCCGAATACGCCGGTCGTTCCATCCTGCGAGGCTGAGACGGCGCAGTCAGAAAATCGCAGATTTTCTGAAGACATTTTTTCGCGAAAAAATGGGTGGGGGCGCTGCCCCCGCCGCCCTTTGGGCGGCTCCCCCGGAGTATTTCGACCAGAAAGAAACCCGTTTTGAGAGTGCTTGCCAATGAGCACCTTGCCGGGCGCGGTCATCTGTCTAGATGCCCTCGGCAATGATCAGATCGGTCTCGGCCGCCTCTTCGCGGACCCGACGCGCGGCCGTATAGGCATCGGACTCATAAAAGGCACGGGCCTGTTCGAGGCTGTCGAATTCGACGATGATGCAGGTTCCGGTGGCCGCGCCCTCGCGGTGGTCGATGTTCGGGTTGCGAACAAGAACCCGGCCGCCGAAGTCCTTGATCGCCGGGGCCGACATGGATTTGAAACGCTCGAATGTTTCGGGATCGTGGACGCGAATATGGGCGACGATATAGGCTTTGGGCATTGAAATCCTCCATGTGCTATGTCCCGATGTTAGCATGCATTGTGACTCGCGGCGGAAACGGAATGATAAAGGCCCTGATCTTCGACGTGTTCGGAACATGCGTGGACTGGCGCGGATCGGTCGCACGCGCGGTTGCGGCGGTTCTACCGGACATCGACGCGGAGGCCTTTGCGACAGCCTGGCGCGCCGAATACGAACCGGCGATGGCACGGGTCCGGGAAGGCGCGCGGGGCTATGTGGCTCTGGACGAGTTGCATCTGGAAAACCTCGACACTGTGGCACGGGCGTTTTCGGTCGACATTCCCGACCGCATGCTACTGAACGCGGCCTGGGAGCGGCTTGATCCGTGGCCGGATGTGGTCGCGGGGCTGACGCGGCTCAAGCGGGAGGTGATCATCGCGCCTTGTTCGAACGGCTCGATCGCCTTGATGACCCGTCTGGCGCGCCATGCCGGCCTGCCTTGGGATTGCATCCTGGGGGCCGATATCGCGCGCGGGTACAAGCCACAGCCCGAGGTTTATCTGGCCGCTTGCGCGGCGCTGCGCCTGCCTCCCGAGGCGGTGATGATGGTGGCTGCCCATAACGATGATCTGATCGCGGCGCGGACGGCGGGGCTGCGGACCGGTTTCGTACCCCGGCCAACCGAGCACGGGCCAGGACAGCGGCGCGATCTCAGCGCGCAGAGCGATTGGGACGTGATCGCACGTGATTTCACCGAGCTGGCCGGGAAGGTCGCAGCACTTGGGCCCAGTGGCGGGGTCAGCCGCGCAGACGCTTGACGATCAGCCCCACGACCAGTTGAACCACCAGTCCCGCGGCACCGCCACCGACCAGACTGCTCACCAGCGTGCCAATATCGGCGCCACCAGCGCCCATCAGACCACCGAGAAGCTGACCGCCGCCCAATCCACCCAGTGCGCCGGCGATGGCGTTGCCCATGCCGCCCATATCCGCCTGGCGCATCAGTTTGCCGCCCCCGGTGCCTCCGAGCGCGCCGCCAACGAGCTGAGCGATGATCTGTTCCATGATGTTTCCCTGTTCGATGCTGTTGCATGTCCAGCCTAGCGGTGTGGGTCACGCGCAGGTCAGGGGAAAAATCGGTGCGTGAGCGCAGAACACCTGTCAGAGGCGTTTGCTCATCAGCATGTAATCGGGACGCGGCTGGAACCGCGCTCGGGCATAGAGGCGTTGGGCGGCTTCATTGCGGCGGTCGACTTCCAGATGCAGCGCCTTCATGCCGGCGGCGGCCAGCGCCTTGGGCAGCTGGCCGAGCACTTCGCTGGCGATACCGCGGCCGCGTACCGCGGGACGCAGCCAGATTTCGTCGATGAATCCGTCGAGTCCGCCGAATTCGACCGACCAGCCGAAGGTGACGATGATGTAGCCCAGCGGCGCGCGGGCGGGGCCGATCAGGTAGACGCAACCATGCGGAATGCCCTCAAGTAACGGCTGCAGGGCGTCGCGGCGGGCCTCCTCAGACCCATGCAGACCCTGTTCGGCGTGAAAGGCGCCGACCATGGCGGTCAGCCGGTCGAGATCCTCGGGGCGGGCAAGGTGCAGGGCGGCGCTCATAGGCGCGCCAGACGGTCGGTCAGCAGCGTGAAGAAGCCGTCAGCGTCTATGTCGCCGATGAAAAGCGCGTTGGGCGCGCGGTCGGTGACCCGCCACCAGTCGGCGACGGTCATGCCGAGGGTCAGGTCCGAGGTGGTCTCGACCGTGACATTGACGTGGCGACCGCTGAAAAGATCGGGGTTGAGAAGATAGGCGGTGACGCAAGGGTCGTGCAGCGGCGCGCCCTCGGACCCGTATTTCTCCTTGTCGAAGCGCTCGAAGAAATCGGTCATCTGGGCCACGGCGATGCCGGCGGGAGTGTCGAGCGCGCGGAAGGCGTCGTTGCGCGCCTTGGTGACCAGCGCCTTGTGGGTGACATCAAGCGGCATGGCCACGATGGGTGCGCCGGATTTGAACACGATATCAGCAGCTTCGGGGTCGACATAGATGTTGAATTCGGCCGCGGGGGTGATGTTGCCCACCTCGAAATAGGCGCCGCCCATCAGCACGATTTCCTGTACGCGGGAGACGATGTCGGGCGCGCGGGTGAAGGCAGTGGCGATATTGGTGAGCGGACCCAGCGGGCAGAGCGTCACCGTGCCCGGCGCATGGGCGCGCAGGGTGTCGATGATGAAATCGACCGCATGGGCGTCTTGCAGCGGCATGGTTGGCTCAGGCAGGTCGGGGCCATCAAGCCCGGTCTTGCCATGTACATGCTCGGCGGTGACCAGCTTGCGCGCGATGGGCGCGTCGCACCCGGCATGGACGGGCACATCGGGTCGCCCCGCCAGTTCGCAGACGATGCGGGCGTTTTTCGCGGTCAGGGGCAGCGGCACGTTGCCCGCCACGGCGGTGATGCCCAGCACCTCGATCTCGTCGGGGCTGGCCAATGCCAGCAGGATGGCAACCGCGTCGTCCTGGCCGGGGTCGGTGTCGATGATGATCTTGCGGGGGGGCATGGGCGTCTCCGGTCGTGTCGGGGTCAGTGGTGACAGGTGCGCAAGCGTCTGTCCAGAGGCAGGCAGGGGGCGCTGCCCCCGCGCCTGACGGCGCTCCCCCGGAGTACTTGCGGCGGAATGAAGGGTCAGGGGCGGGCCTTTTCCTGAGCCTTGACCTGATTCCAGAGCGTGTCCATCTCGTCCAGCGTGCTGTCCTCGGGGGTCTTTCCCTGTGCCGCCAGCCGCGCCTCGATCTGGGCGAAACGGCGGGTGAACTTGGCATTGGTGCGGCGCAAGGCGGCTTCTGGCTCGACGCCGAGGTGACGGCCGAGGTTGACGAGGACAAACAGGAGGTCGCCGAACTCGTCCTCGATGGCATCCGCATCGAGACTGTCGCGCGCCTCGACCAGTTCGCGGGTCTCTTCGGCGATCTTGTCGAGCACCGGATCCACATCGCCCCAGTCGAATCCCACACGGGCGGCGCGTTTTTGCAGCTTGAAGGCGCGCAGCAGGGCGGGCAGGCCGAGC
Organism: Ruegeria sp. BHSC223; assembly: GCF_059613025.1. Lineage (NCBI taxonomy): Bacteria > Pseudomonadati > Pseudomonadota > Alphaproteobacteria > Rhodobacterales > Roseobacteraceae > Ruegeria > Ruegeria sp. BHSC223. The sequence goes on along the minus strand of NZ_JBXWRR010000001.1, from coordinate 682,360 downwards.
GCCACGCCGTCGAGCGCGCCTTGCTGCGCCTTCTCTGCCCGCTCAGTGGCCTTGATCGTCTCCCAGTCGCGGGTCTGTTGTTCGGCGGACTTGTCGCGGGTCTCGTTTCCGAACACATGCGGGTGGCGGGTGACCATCTTGTCGGACATGGTACGCACCACGTCCTGAAAGGTGAAATGCCCGGCCTCGGCCGCCATCTGGGCGTGAAACACCGACTGGAACAGAAGGTCGCCCAACTCGCCCTTCAACTCGTCCCAGGCGCCGCGCTCGATGGCGTCGGCGACTTCATAGGCCTCTTCGATCGTATAGGGGGCGACAGTGGCGAAATCCTGTTCGATATCCCAGGGACAGCCGGTTTCGGGATCGCGCAGGCGGCGCATGATTTCCAGCAGGCGCTCGATTCCGGCCGATTGGTCGTGGATCAGCGTGTCATCGGGCATTGCGGCGCTCCTCGTTCCAGTGTCAGATGCATCCATCCCGCAGCAAGGCCCCGGAGTCCACCCCCATGCCCGTCATCAACCGTATCGCCGAATTTGCCGCCGACATGACTGCCTGGCGCCAGCATCTGCACACCATCCCCGAACTGGAATTCGACTGCCATCAGACGGCGGCCTTTGTGGCCGAGCGGTTGCGCGAATTCGGTGTCGACGAGATGCACGAGGGTATCGCCAGCACCGGCATCGTGGCGATCATCAACGGGCAGGGCGATGGGCCGACCATCGGGTTGCGGGCAGACATGGACGCGCTGCCGATCTCTGAGGAGACCGGGGCCGACTATGCCTCGACCCATCCGGGCAAGATGCATGCCTGTGGCCATGACGGGCATACGACCATGCTGCTGGGCGCGGCGCGCTATCTGGCCGAGACGCGGAACTTCAGCGGTCGGGTGGCGCTGATCTTCCAGCCCGCCGAGGAAGAGGGCGGTGGCGCCGATATCATGGTGCGCGAGGGCATCCTCGACCGGTTCGACATTGCCCAGGTCTATGCGCTGCACAATGCGCCGGGTCATGCCGAAGGGTCGTTCTATACCACGCCGGGGCCACTGATGGCGGCGGTGGATACGTTCGAAATCCATATCCAGGGGCGGGGTGGCCATGGCGCCATGCCGCATGAGACCATCGACCCGGTGATGGCGGCCTGTGGTATCGCACAGGCGATCCAGACCATCGTCAGCCGCAATCACTATGCGCTGGACGACCTGGTGGTTTCGGTCACCCAGATCCATGCGGGCACCGTCAACAACGTGATCCCCGATACCGCCTATCTGAACGGCACTGTGCGCACCTTTGACCCGGCGGTGCAGAAAATGGTGATGCGCCGGATGAAGGAGATCGTGGCGGGGCAGGCGGCCTCTTACGGGGTGACCGCAGAGCTGGACTATGTGGTGGGCTATCCCGCCACCGTCAACGACGCCGCCAAGACCGAGTTTGCCGCCGAGGTGGCGCGCGAGGTGTCGGGCGCGGCCAATGTGGTGGGTGATGGCGGGCGCGAGATGGGGGCCGAGGATTTCAGCTATATGCTGGAAAAGCGGCCGGGCGCCTATCTGTTCATCGGTCAGGGCGACAGCGCCGGGCTGCACCACCCGAAATACAATTTCAACGACGAGATCGCGCCGGTGGGGGCGTCCTTCTTTGCACGGATCGTGGAGAAGGCACAGCCGGTGGCTTGACGTTCACGCGCGTCGCCAACCCGCCGGGAACCCAAGGAGGAGCAAGCAGAAGTGGCTCTAGAAGATGCGAAATCAGCGGTGGACGAGGCGTTCACCGTACCGGAACTCAAAGGGTTGTCCTTTGAAAATACGTTCGGGGGGGCGGTGTCCTTCCTGCGACGGCTTTATACCAAGGACCTGCGCGGCGTCGATATCGCGGTGACCGGCGTGCCGTTCGACCAGGCGGTGACCAACCGGCCCGGAACACGCCTTGGCCCGCGGGCCATCCGCGAGGCCAGCACGCTGCAATCCATGGACGAACCCTATGGCTGGCCGTTCAAGGCGCTGAGCGATCTGGCCATCGTGGATTATGGCGACCTGGCCTTTGATTATGCCGATGTGCCAAGCTTTCCGGGCCTCTTGACCGAGCATATCCGCACCATTCTGGCGGCGGATGTGCCCTCGGTCGTGCTGGGGGGCGATCACTATATCAGCTTCCCGATCCTCAAGGCCTATGCCGAGAAATACGGGCCGATGTCGTTGGTGCAGTTCGATGCCCACACAGACACCTGGCCCGATGACAACATGGACCGCGTCGACCACGGCACCATGTTCTACAAGGCGGTCAAGATGGGGTTGGTGGACCCCGCGCGTTCGGTCCAGATCGGGATCCGCACCACCAACGAGGACACGTTGGGCGTCAACATCATCGACCCGCGCGAGGTCGAGGAGAGCGGCCCGGCGGCGGTGGCGAAAAAGGTCAGACAGATCGTGGGCGACAATCCGGTCTATCTGACATTCGACATCGACGCGCTGGACCCGGCTTTTGCGCCCGGCACCGGCACCCCGGTTTGGGGCGGGCTGACCTCGCTTCAGGCGTCGATCATGTTGCGCGACCTGGGTGGGATCAACATCAAGGGCGGCGACGTGGTCGAGGTCTCTCCGCCCTTTGACACCACCGGGGCCACCGCGATTGCGGGGGCGCATGTGGCGACCCAGATCATCTGCCTGCTTGGGTGGACCAAGCTCTGTGGGGCTGCCGCGGGCTGAAACACGGTCGGTCCGCCCCTGCGACCTGTTTGCGGGGGCGGGTCAGGCGCTCTCAGTCAGGTCCTGTGCCAGCATCAGCGCGTTGCCGTCCGGGTCATAGAAGGTGGCGGTGCTCACCATGCCCTCGATCGTCTCGGTCGGGCCGTCAAAACGGATGCCCGCCGCCTCCATCGCGGTTCGGGCCGTGGCGATATCGGCCACGCCGAAGACCGGCACTGTGTTGCCCGGTGCCGGTTCCGCCTGTTCGCCCAAGCCCAGGGTCACGCCCGGTGTCAGGGTGCGCATCTCGCTCCATCCCGCCTCGTCAATGTGGTGGATCAGGTCGAATCCCAATGTCTCGCGATACCATTCGGCGCTGGCGTGGCGGTCCCGGACCGACAGCGCCAGCGTGATCGTGCTGTCCAAAGTGACGAGGGGCATGGGGTTTATCCTTCACGAGAAATATAGTAGCTATACTTTATGGACATAAACCTGCTTGTCAAGCTGACCGCACGGGCCTGGTCGCTGCCGATCCTCGCGAACCTGCATCAGGGCGTAGCGGGACGGCAGGCGCCGCTGCTGGCCGCGACCGGCGCGGGGCGCACCGCCTTTGCCGCAAGCCTGGCGCATCTGTTGCAGCTTGGGCTGCTGGAGCGGAACCCGGGTCATGGCCATCCGCTGCGGCCCGAGTTTCGGCTGACCGCATCCGGGCAGGAGGCCGCCGCGCTGGCGGGCCGGCTGCTTGGCACCGTGCCCGGCGCGGCCGAGGGCGCCTTGTTGCGGCGCAGCTGGACGGTGCCGATTCTGGCGCTGACCGGCCAGCCCAGACGGTTTTCGGCGATCCGATCCGACCTGTCCCCAATCACCGACCGGGCGCTGTCGGTGTCGCTGAAACAGCTGGAGGATCACGACTGGCTGCGGCGTGATCTGGACCTGTCGCAGCGGGTGCCGTTCCCGGTCTATAGCGCGGCAAATCGCGGGGCCGAAATCCATCGCGCGATTGCTCTTGACCTTGGATAGGGGGCGGGGCCTGCGCCTGTTTCTGCAATTGTCAGTTGTGCGGAAATCTGGGAAAGCTTGCACCTGGAGAGCAGGAGGGCGCGCATGAGCGAATTCAACCAGCCCATCGGTGGCAACGATCTGGCCCGGTTCTCGGGCCCCAACACCTTCATGCGGCTGCCGCAGGCGCAGGCGCTGGATGGACTGGACGTGGCCATTCTGGGGATACCGATGGATATCGGCACATCGTGGCGTTCGGGCACGCGGTTCGGGCCGAAACAGATCCGTTCGGAAAGCGCGATGATCCGGCCCTATAACATGGCGACCGGCGCGGCGCCGTTCGACAGTTTGCAGGTCGCCGATATCGGCGATCTGGCGATCAACACGTTTTCACTGGCCGACAGTTTGCGCATCATCAAGGAGAGTTACGACGCGATCCTGACCCATGACGTGATCCCGGTGGCGATGGGGGGCGATCATTCGATCACCCTGCCGATCCTGCGGGCGATTGCGGCCAGACATGGCCCGGTGGCGCTGGTGCATGTGGATGCCCATGCGGATGTGAACGACGAGATGTTCGGCGAGCGGGAAACCCACGGCACCGTGTTCCGCCGCGCCTATGAGGAAGGGCTGATCCGACCCGACAAGACCTATCAGATCGGAATTCGCGGCTCGGGCTATGCTGCCACCGACTTTACCGAGGCGCAGGGCTGGGGGTTCCAGCACTTCCCGGCGTGGGAGTTGTGGCACCGCAGCCTGAAGCCGCTGGGTGACGAGATCCGCCGCGATATCGGCGACCGGCCGGTCTATGTCACCTATGATATCGACAGTCTGGACCCCGCTTATGCGCCCGGTACCGGCACGCCCGAGATTGGCGGGCTGACCACGCCGCAGGCGCTGGAACTGATTCAGGCGCTGAGGGGGTTGAAGATCGTCGGCTGCGATCTGGTCGAGGTGTCGCCGCCCTATGATCCGTCGGGCAATACCGCGCTGACCGCGGCCAACCTGCTCTATGAACTGCTTTGCGTGCTGCCCGGTGTGCGGGCGCGCTGAGCGGTGCGAATGCTGATCTGGTTCCTGATCGCGCTGGTGGTGCTGGGTCTGGCCTGGATCCGGCTGGCGCCCTCGGACCCGGCGCGCTGGCACCGCGCGCCGCAAGTCAGCGCCGACCGCGACATGCGGGGCGGTGTCCTGCGCCGGGTCGAAACGGGAGCGGACGGTCTGGCCCGGTTCGACGCCATCGCGCGCTTGGCCCCGCGCACGCGGGTGCTGGCCGGTTCGGTGACCGAGGGCATGGTGACCTATGTCACCCGCACCCGTGTCTTTGGCTTTCCCGATTACACCACCGCCAGGCAACAGGGGGACCTGTTGCTGATCCATGCGCGCAACCGGTTCGGACGCTCAGATCTTGGGGTAAACCGCGCGCGTGTTGACCAATGGCTGGCGGCGCTCGGGCATTAGATCCGAGGAGAGGCAGCCGGGTTGCACCTCGCGCCACATCGGCACGTTCAGCGACATCTGGCATTGCGCCATGAACATGCGCCCGTCGACCATCAGGCAGATGGTCTCGCCCAACTCGATCCGCGCGCCGGAGCTGTCGGTGCAATAACAGTCGATGGTCTTGCCGCCGGGGCCGACGACATCGGCCAGCGCCGGGGGCGCGATGAGCAGGATCAGGGCGAGAATCCGTGTCATGCCCCTAAGCTAGCACAGCCCAGCCTCTTGACCAATGCCCCCGGATATCGGACACCGCCGCAATGATCCCAGAAGAACGCCTAGACCAGATCACCCAGCGCTTCCAGTATCTGGAGGCGGCCATGGCCGATGGCGCCTCGGGCGGCGATATCGCGCGTCTGGCCAAGGAATACTCCGACCTGCGCCCGGTGGTCGAACAGATCGCCGCCTGGCGACAGCTCTGCGCCGATATGGCCGACGCCCAAGAGATGCTGTCGGACCCCGACATGAAAGCGCTCGCCGAAGAAGAGTTGCCGGTTCTGAAAGCGCGCCTGCCCGAGGCCGAACGCGCGCTGCAACTGGCGCTGTTGCCCAAGGACGAGGCCGACGCGCGGCCCGCGATGCTGGAAATCCGGCCCGGAACAGGCGGTGACGAGGCGGCTTTGTTCGCGGGCGACCTGCTGCGCATGTATCAACGCTATGCCGAGGCGCGCGGCTGGAAGCTGGAACTGATCGAACTGCAAGAGACCGAGCTGGGCGGCATCAAGGAAGTGGTGGCGCGGGTCAGCGGCGAGAATGTCTTTGCCCGGCTGAAATACGAGAGTGGCGTGCACCGGGTGCAACGCGTGCCCGAGACCGAAAGCGGCGGGCGCATCCATACCTCGGCCGCGACGGTGGCGGTGCTGCCCGAGGCGCAGGATGTGGATATCCAGATCGACCCGGGCGACATCCGCATCGACACGATGCGCTCCTCGGGCGCGGGCGGGCAGCACGTGAATACAACCGATTCCGCCGTCCGCATCACCCATCTGCCCAGCGGCATCGTGGTTACCAGTTCCGAGAAATCACAGCACCGCAACCGCGAGATCGCCATGCAGGTGCTCAAGACCCGGCTTTACGATCTGGAACGCCAGCGGCTGGACAGCGAACGCTCGGCCAGCCGCTCGGCGCAGGTGGGGACGGGGGACCGGTCGGAACGCATCCGCACCTATAATTTCCCCCAGGGCCGCATGACCGACCATCGCATCAACCTGACGCTCTACAAGCTTGACGCGGTGATGCAGGGTGATCTGGACGAGGTGATCGACGCGCTGATCGCCGACGGGCAGGCGCGCATGTTGGCCGAGATGGGGCAATGAGCGGCCAGACCGCCGCCAAGGCGATGGTTGCCGCCACCGCCCGGCTGCGCGCCGCCGGTGTGCCCGATCCGGCCCGCGATGCGCGGCTGCTCCTGGCCCATGCCGCCCGGATCGAGGCCAGCCGCGTGACCCTGATCGCGCCCGAGGACCTCGCCCCCGAAATCGCCGAGCGCTATGACCAGCTGATCTCGCTGCGCGCGGTACGCGTGCCGGTCTCGCACCTGGTGGGCGAGCGCGATTTCTACGGCCGCCGGTTCAAGGTCTCGGGCGAGGTGCTGGACCCGCGCCCCGAGACCGAGACCCTGATCGAGGCGGCGCTGAGTGCCCCGTTCGACCGGGTTCTGGACCTGGGTGTGGGGTCGGGCGCAATCCTGGTCACCCTTCTGGGAGAACGTCCCAGCGCCACCGGACTGGGCGTCGATCTGAGCGAGGCCGCCTGTCTGCAGGCCAGCGCCAATGCGGTGCTGCACCGGGTTGGCGCGCGCGCCGATATCCGCCGGTCGGACTGGTTCGAGGCGGTCGAGGGCCGGTTCGACCTGATCGTGTCCAATCCGCCCTATATCGCGCTGAGCGAGATGGACACGCTGGCCCCCGAAGTGCGCGAGCACGAGCCGGAACTGGCGTTGACCGATGGTGGAGACGGGTTGGGCGCCTATCGCCATATCGCCGCGGGTGCGCCCGATTACCTGTTGCCCGGCGGCCGGCTGCTGGTCGAGATCGGCCCGACCCAGGCGCGGGCGGTCTCGAACCTCTTTCAGGCTGCGGGCCTTTCGGGGCTGAGGGTGATTCCGGATCTGGATGGGCGTGACCGGGTGGTCGCGGCGCATCTGCCGCGCTAACCCGGATGGGTGAGGCGCAAATGTGCCAGTTTGTCTCAAATTCCCGATATTTTTACTCATAACCCCTTGTCTGCCGGGCCGGGACGTGCTTACTCAAGGGCGTCGCGGCACTTGATGCCCCTCTTGGCGCATCCCCGACAGCAAGCCCAAAAAGTCGATGTCCGGCAACACCAACCGCAAGCGGCATCGAACGGGTTCATCGGCAAAGACCAACAAGGCTGACGTTAAACATATGAGATCGTCCAAATCCCGTTCGCGGTCGAAGAACAACCGCAACCGGCCCTCTGGCGGCAATGTCGTCAATCGCGTATTCGACAGCTCGGGCCCCGAGGGCAAGGTGCGTGGCACCCCTCAGCAGATCATCGAGAAATACAATCAGCTGGCGCGCGATGCACAGCTGGCCAATGACCGGGTGGCTGCCGAGAACTTTCAGCAGCATGCCGAGCATTACCTGCGTCTGCTGAGCGAGGCACAGCGCGAGATCGACGCCCGTCGCGAAGAGCAGGAACGCCAGAACCGCGAACGGCAGGCGGAACGCGACCGTGAGCGCGCCGAACGTCAGGAGCGCGACAACGCGCCCGCCGTGGCGGTGGCCGATCCGTCCAGTGCTCCGCAGCCCGATGTATTCGACCTTGGTTCGGACGAAGGCTCTGATGATGTCAGCGGCCTGGTCGAAACCCCGGAAAGCAAGGGCGAAGGTCGCAAGCGCCGCGCCCCGCGGTCGGAAGAGGCCGCGGCCGCGTCCGATGAGGGCGCGGATCAACCTAAGAAGAAAGCACCGCGCCGCCCGCGTACCCGCAAACCCGCTGCAGGCGAGGGCGATGCGCCCGATCCACAACCGGGTGGCCCCGCCGAGGCCGCCGAATAGGAACTGGGGCCTGTTCGCCGAAACTTTGAAACGTCGTCTCTCGACCGGAGGCGGCGTTTTTTGTCGCGATGCGCATAAAGACCACGACAGTCGTTTTCCTGCAAGGAAAACGCTCAGAAAATGTCCCATTTTCTGACACAGAATTTCTGAGAAATTCTGTGTCGCGTGTTTCAGCGTTCCAATTCCCGCGCCAGCGCGCAGAAGGCTTCGAGCGGGACCTGTTCGGCCCGTTCGGTGGGTTTGATCCCGGCGGCGATCAGACGGTCCTCGATATCGGGGGCCTGCCCCTTGAGCGCGGCGCGCAGCATCTTGCGGCGCTGGTTGAAGGCGGCGGCGACCACGCGGCTGAGGATCGCGGCATCGGCGGGAAAGCGCGGTTCCGGCAGGGCGGTCAGATGGACCACGGCGCTGGAGACCTTGGGGGGCGGGGTGAAGGCCTCGGGCGGCAATGACATCACGATGCGCGCCTCGGCGCGCCATTGCGCCAGCAAGGCCAGCCTGCCATAGGCCTTGGTCCCCGGTTTCGCGACGATCCGCTCGGCCACCTCACGCTGGAACATCAGTGTCAGGCTTTGCCAGAAGGGCGGCCAGTCGCGCGGGGTCAGCCAGCGCACCAGCAGCTCGGTGCCCACATTGTAGGGAAGGTTGGCGGCGATGCGGATCGGTGGGCGCAAATGCGCCAGCGGGTCGATCTCGAGCGCGTCGCCATTGATCACCTCGAGCCGGCCCGGATAGGCGGCAGCGATTTCGGCCAGCGCGGGCAGGCAGCGCGGGTCCTTTTCGATGGCCAGTACCCGACGTGCGCCCTCGGCCAGCAGGCCTCGGGTCAGCCCGCCCGGACCGGGTCCGATCTCCAGCACGTCGCATTCGGACAGAGTCCCCGCCTGCCGCGCGATCTTGGCGGTCAGGTTGAGGTCGAGCAGGAAGTTCTGGCCCAGCGACTTGCGGGCCGAGAGCTGGTGGCTGGCGATGACCTCGCGCAGCGGGGGCAGGGTGTCGATGGCGCTCATGATGTGTCGGGTTTAGTCGCAGCCAGGGGGGGAGTGCCAGATATTTTCCGCCTCCGGCGGGAGTATTTGGCGCGGAATGAAGAAGCTAGCCGCTTGTGGCCATGCGCTGGGCCAGTTTCAGCGCCGCGATCAGGCTGGTCGGGTTGGCGATGCCTTTACCGGCGATATCGAAGGCGGTGCCGTGATCGGGCGAGGTGCGGATGAAGGGCAGGCCCAGCGTGACATTCACGCCTCGGTCAAAATCGAGCGTCTTGATCGGGATCAGCGCCTGGTCGTGATACATGCACACGGCCGCGTCATAGCGGGCGCGGGCGGCGGCGTGGAACAGGGTGTCGGCGGGATGCGGGCCGGTGAGCGTGAAATCGCCCGTGATCTCTTGCAGCAGCGGGGCGATCCAGTCGATTTCTTCGCGCCCCATGGCGCCGCCTTCGCCCGCGTGCGGGTTCAGTCCGGCCACAGCGATCCGGGGATGGGCGATGGCGAACCGCTCACGCAACCCGGCGGCGGTGATCTCGATCGTTTCGCGCAGCAGTGCCGGGGTCAGCGCGCGGGGGACCTCGGACAGGGCGATATGGATGGTGGCGGGCACCACGCGCAGCTGATCGCTGGCCAGCATCATCACCACCCGGTCACACCCCGCGAGCGCGGCGAGGAATTCGGTATGACCGGGATGGGCAAAGGCTGCGCCGTCGATCAGCGCCTTCTTGTGGATGGGGGCGGTGCAGAGCGCCGAGCAGGCGCCCGATTGCACAAGCGCCACGGCGCGTTCGATGGCGGCGATCACACCGGCGGCGTTGCGCGGATCGGGGCGGCCGGGCTGGCTTGGGGCGGCAAAGGGCAGCGGCAGCACCGGCAGGGCATGGGCGGAGGCCGCTACCGCTTGCGCCGGGTCGTCAAGCAGGGCCACCGGTGTCTCGGCGGGCAGATGCGACGGGTCGCCGATCCAGGCAAAGGGACAGTCCGCGCGCAGCGCCGCCCACGCGGCGGCGGCCAGTTCCGGGCCGATCCCCGCCGGTTCGCCGCAGCTGAGCGCAATCGGGCGCATGGCGCTATTCCTCGGTGATGACGGCGTCGGCGCGCAGTTGCTCGAGATGGCTTTCTGCCAGGGTTTGCAGGCGTTGCTGTGTCAGGGCGTTGGCCACATCCTCGCGCGAGGCATCGCCGCCCAGATCGCGGGTCCGGTTGCACATCATCAGAAACAACAGGGTCTGGCCATTGTTGCGGGTCAGCGCAATCGAAGTTTCGCCCGGGTCGAGCTTCGCCAGTTCCAGCGCGATATCCTGCGGTATCTCTGACGGTTTCGCACTGATCCTGTCCAGCACCTCGACCGGCTGGCCCTTGGCTACGCCATAGAGGTCGTCGCAAGTATCGACGCGCTGGCGCAGCCCTGTTGCTGCCTTCAGCGTCTCGGGGCTGCGCCCACCCGCCATCCGATAGGCGGCATAGTCGATCACGGCATAGCGGGGGGTGCCTACCGCCGCTTCGCGTAGACCGCGCATCTGGAACAGCGCCACTGCGTTAGGCAGGGTGATCGGAGACGAAATCTCGCCTGGTTCAAGTTCCAGTATCACCGGTTGCAAGGCCGGGGGCAGTTGCGCCAGCGGGATCCAGGGCATGCGGCCGCCATTCTCGCGCGTTTCGGCTGCCGAGACCTGGGCCGCGGCGCTTGAGAAGGCCTCGTAGCTGGTCAGCGCGGCGATCTGCTGGGCCACCTCGTCGACCTGATCCACGGTCTGGGGAGTAAGCGGAATGATGATCTCGGAGAGCAGCACCTGCAGTCCGCCACCGCCACCCAGGCCCAGCGCCCGGTCGATCTCGTCCGGAGTGGGGCGGGCGCGGGACAGGAAGCGGGCGCTGACATAGTCGCGCCAGGCCATCTGCTTGCTGACGAAATCGCGCACGGTTTCGGCCGAGACGCCCTCGTTCGCGAGCGCCGCCAGGAACTCGTCGGTCGACAGGCGCGCGCGGGCGGCGAAATCGTCGATGCCCAGTTGCACGTCCTCGGGGGCCACCTCGATGCCGGCCTCTTCGACCGCCTGCATCTTGAGCGCTTCCTCGATCAGCGAGCGGCGGGCATCTTTCTGCGGATCGCCCGGGATGCGCAGCACCTCCATCAGGCGGATGCGCTGTTCCAGCTCGAAATGGGTAATCACGCCCTGATTGACGCGGATCGCCGGGCTGAACAGGCTTTGCGCCGCAACGGGGCCACCGGCCAGCGTCAGGGTCAGCGCGGCGGCGCCCATCATACGGGCCAGGCATCGGGACAGGGTGGTCAGGTTTTGCTGCATGATCGCCTGTATTCTTTGTTTGCGCTTTCCACGGCAAAGCCGCTCAGGGCAATGGTAAATCCGAAATCGGTCGAAGGCTCAACACTTGTCGAAGAGGTGTAGCGGCGATTGACCGAAATGTTAACCGTGACACATTCGTTTTGATAGGCAAATCCGATGCCGGCACGGGTGGCACGCGAATCCTCGATATCGTAGCGGATATTGGCAGAGGCGGTCCAATAGGGGTTCACCTTGTAGCTGCCGTCGAACCAGAACTCGGACACCGCCAGCGCCCGGTTCTCGGCCAGATCCCGGCCCAGCCACAGATAGCTGCCGCTGACGCTGGTGCGGTCATCCGTCCAGCTGCCGCGCACCTCGACCTTGGAGAAGTTGAGCGAACCGTCAAGCAGGCCGCGTGCGGTCAGGCCCAGACCCTGGGGCAGGGTGATCTGGCCGGCCAATAGCAGGTCCGAGGCGGTGCCACCCAAACCCGAAGATTTGGAGAACCGAGGATCCGACGTGCTGCGGAACACTTGGCCAACGGTCGCAAAGGCCTGCCAGCCCGAGGGCGAGAAGCGCGCCCAGTTCAGGCCGAACACCGCGCGCTTGCCTTCCTCGCGCTGATCGTTGGCGGGAAAACGAGACAGCGCCAGCAGGTTGCCCTGATCGAACTCGACAAAATTGCTCTCGCCATTGGGGAGTGGCGCGCCGGACACGTCGCTCCAGCCCAGTTGCGCAATGGGTTCCAGGAAATGGGTGCCGGTGGTGCCGCGATAGATCATCGGATAGCGAAGGGTCAGCGCGGCGCGCGGGGCGCTGCGCAGGGTGCCGCTGGCATAGTTGGAATCGTCCCAGACCCGGTAATCGTCGACCGCGACACCCATGCGCCAATCGGCGCGCAGCCCGCTGGCAAAGGTCCAGCTGCGCAGCCATTCCGCATCCAGCGTCGCCCGCGCGATATCGCGCCCGACAACATTGGCCGAGGATTGGCGCTGATGCGCATGGCCGTCAAAGGCAAGACGCACCTCGCCGCCAAGGCCGGTCGGGAAATACCGTTTCTCGGCATTGATGTCGAAGATCTCCGTGGGGATCTCGTCCTCGATCTCGCTGTCGCGCAGGGTCTCGTAATGGATCAGCCCGATGCGAAAGGCGCTGTCGCGGCGGAACCTTTCGATCGAGATCTCGCTGCGCAGTCGGTCGTATTCGGGCAGGCCGTAATCGGCCAGATAGCCGTTGTCCGAGACGGCCTGTACCCCAAGCTTCAGCTTGTAATCGTCGCGCAGGTCGAACTGGCCGGTGGCAAAGACATAGCCGCGATCCTCGCCCGGGATCAGGTCGTCGCGGGTATAGGCGCCCTCGATCTCGATCCGGCCGCGGGCAAAGGCCTGGCGATAGCGCAGGTCGAGCGTCTTTGTCTTGGACGAGACATAGGGAGAAACCGTCAGGTCGCGGTGGTCGCCCAGGCGAAAGAAATACGGTACCTTAATCCCGGTGCCCAGCTGCGAGGTGGTTCGGATCGACGGGATCAGGAACCCGGTCGCGCGTTTCAGGTTCGGGTCGGGCAAGCGCATGGCCGGAAAGTAGAACACCGGTACATCCAGCACCCGGAATTGCGCGCCCTCGAAATAGAGCTGTTGTTCAAGCTGGTCGTGGACCACTTTCTGTGCCCGGATCTGCCAGAGCGGCGGCTTGCCGTTCTCGCAGACATGGCACGAGGTGACCGAGGTCTTGTAAAGCTGGGTATAACGCCCGCCCACGCGCGTCATTTGCAGCGCGGCCAGTTGCAGCTGTTGATCGAATACCATGCGCGCGCCGGTCAACAGGCCGTCTTGCAGGGTCTTGTCCAACTCGGCCGCATCCGCCAGCACCGTCGCCCGACCGCCCTGGTCGATGCGGATCGGTCCCTCGATGCTCAGCTGTCCCGACTGTCTGTCAAAGGTGATCTTTTGGGCCTGCAGGCGGATATCGCCCTGGAACGCCTCGACATTGCCCTCGGCGATCAATTGCCGCTCTGGCGTGATGAAGACGCTGTCGGCCACAAGGATCGCGGGCTGCACCTCGGTCTGTTCCGCGGGCACAGGGGGCAACGTCTGGGCGGTGGCGGCGCCCGCCAGATGCAGGCAGGCGACGCCAGACAACAGGGTGGAAAGCAGCGCCCGCATCAGCCGTCCTCCGCATGCAGCAAGAGGCCAAAGGTCAGCAGGATCGCCGCCACCGGCGGCGCCCAGGCGGCCAGCGCCACGGGGATTTGCCCGTTCTCGCCCAGAATCTGCGCGAAGTTGCGGGTGAAATAGAGGGTAAAGCCCAGCAACACCGCCGACAGAACCGCCAGCCCGGTGCCGCCGAACCGCGTATGGCGCATGGTAAAGGCCGCGCCCACCAGCACCATCGACACCAGAAACAGCGGTCGGGCCAGCTCGACCTGCAACCAGACCTTGTGCCGCTTGGTCGAAAAGCCCGCCTGTTGCAGCTGTTCGATGGTCTGGGGCAGGTCATAGATTGACACCGTCTCGCGCCGGCCCAGACTGTCGCGGATACGCTCTTGCGTCAGCGAAGTCGGCATTTCGATCCGGTCGTGATAGACGGCGTTGGCCTCGGGGTTCTGTCCCACCTTCAGAGGCCAGACCTTGGCCTTGTTCAGCAGCCATTTGCCTTCCTGCAACTGGGCGCTTTCGGCGATGGTGCGCCGCTGGGCGCTGCCCTCGGGGCCAAAGCTGAGGATGGTCACGTCAAAGAGGGTCACCCCGTCGCCACCAAAGCCGGTGGCATGGATCACCGACTGGCCGCTGCTGTCGCCCTGACGCAGCCACAGCCCCTCTTCGCTGAGCGACAGCACCGAGGGGCCGCCATTGCGATAGGTATCGGCAAGGCTCTGATACCGCACGGCGGTCGCGGCCACGATGGGGTTCAGCGTGGTCACCGCCAGCACTCCGATCACCATCGCCACCAGCACCGGCCCGACCAGCGCCCGGATCCCTGAGCGCCCGATGGCGCGGGTCACCACCAGTTCGGAGCTGCGGGCCAGTCCGACAAACAGCACGATGGTCGACAGGATCATCAACAGCGGCAGGATCTCGCTGATCGCGGCGGGGGCGTTCAGCAGGGTCAGCCCAAGAAGCTGGCCAATGCCGACATCGAATCCCTCGAAGCGGCGGAGCTGTTCGATCAGGTCGATCAAAAGGACCAGCCCTAGGAACACCAGCCCAATCACCAGAAAACTCTGGATGAAGCGGCGGGCGAAGTAGCGGTCCAGAATCATGCTGCACCCCGGTCAGGAAACGGGCGCATAGTGAGATTCGACTGTGTCGCGTCAAGGCGCGCGCGAAGCGGCAACAGCGGCACTCTGCCGTATCGTGACACTGCGATACCCCCGGAACGGTCTGTCGATTGGGCCGGACCTTAATGCAATTGATCGGCGGGGAAAACTGCTATCTGGCCAAGATGCGGTGGGCAGGCTACCTCTAGGCGGACAGATGTTGAGGAGAGACCGAATGACCAGCCCCACCCCGATCCGTTTCGAGATGCCCGACCTGGACGCGATGGCCACCGCGACCGGACGCGTTGCGGTGATCGTGCCGCCCGAGGGCAAACTTGATCCGGGCGCTCGCCGGGCCAATCGGCTGACGCGCGGGGCGCTGGCGCGGCTGGTCGAAAGCGACCGGTTCGCCAAGGTGAAACCGGGGCAGGTGGTGTCGCTGGCCTGGCCTGCGGGCATGGCCGCCGAGGCGCTGGATGTGCTGGTGCTGCCGCGCCGCGCCGATGCGCTGACCGCCCGCAAGGGGGGCGCGGCACTGGCCAAGCTGGCGGGCGGCAAGCCGCTGTTGCTGATGGCGGGCGGTCAGGTCCGCGCCGAGCAGCTGGCGCTGGGCATCGCCCTGCGCGCCTATGATTTCACCGCTCATAAATCCAAACCCGAGGATGAGGCTGCCGAGGCTGCTGATGCCTCGGTCACCATCGCCCACACCAAGGCCGAGGAGGTCGCCAGCGCCTATGCGCCGCTGGCGGGCCTGGCCGAGGGTGTGCACATGACCCGCGATCTGGTCAACGAACCGGCCAACGTGCTGACCACCACGGAATTCGCCAACCGCCTCAAGGAGATGGAGGCGCTGGGGCTCGAGGTCGAGGTGCTGGAGGAGGACGAGTTGGCCAAACTGGGCATGCGCACGCTGCTCAGCGTCGGTCAGGGCTCGGACAGCCCGTCGAAGGTGGTGGTGATGCACTGGAAGGGCGGCGACAAGGATGCTGCCCCGCTGGCGTTGGTGGGCAAGGGCGTGGTGTTCGACACCGGTGGCATCTCGCTGAAACCCGCCGCCGGGATGGAAGACATGACCATGGACATGGGCGGCGCCGGTGTGGTCGCGGGCACCATGCGGGCGCTGGCGCTGCGCAAGGCCAAGGCCAATGTGGTGGGCCTGGTGGGCCTGGTCGAGAATATGCCCTCGGGCCGGGCCACCCGGCCGGGCGACGTGGTGAAATCCATGAAGGGCGACACGGTCGAGATCATCAACACCGATGCCGAGGGGCGGCTCGTGCTGTGTGACGTGATGTGGTACGCGCAGGAGCGGTTCAAGCCCGCCGGCATGATCGACCTTGCCACCCTGACCGGTGCGATCATCATCGGGCTGGGCCACGAGAATGCCGGCGTCTTCTCGAACGACGACACGCTGTGCAACGCCTTTCTGAAATCGGCGGGCGAAGAGGGCGAGGGCGCCTGGCGGATGCCGCTTGGTCAGGCCTATGACGACATGCTGAAATCGCGCATCGCGGACATGAAGAACGTGGGCGGGCGCCCGGCGGGCTCGATCACCGCGGCGCAGTTCCTGGCCCGCTTCGTGCAGGAGGGCACGCCCTGGATCCATCTCGACATCGCCGGGGTCGCCTCGGTCACCGCCGAGACCGACATGGCGCCAAAGGGTGCCACAGGCTGGGGCGTGCTGGCGCTGAACCGTCTGGTGGACCGGCTGGCAGAGTGATCCGATGGGGGCCGCCTATTTCTATCACCTGACCCGCAATCCGCTGGAGGCGACTTTGCCGGTGCTGCTGACCAAGGCACTGGGCGCGGGCTGGCGGGTGGCGGTACGGGGGACCGATCCCGGGCGGCTGGGCTGGCTGGACGAAAAGCTGTGGCTGGGGCCCGATGACGGGTTCCTGCCGCATGGGCTGGCGGGGGGCGCCCATGACGCCGACCAGCCGGTGCTGCTGACCACCGGCGCGGATGCGCCCAATGGCGCGCGCTGCGTGATGAGCGTGGATGGCGCCTCGGTCACCGCAGAGGAGGTCGCCGCGCTGGAACGGGTCTGTATCCTGTTCGACGGCACCGATCCGCAGGCGGTCGAGGCCGCGCGCGGCCAGTGGCGGGCGCTGACATCGGCGGGCTGCGCGGCGCAATACTGGTCCGAGGAATCGGGCCGGTGGGAGAAGAAGGCCGAGGCGGGCGGCTGAGCCTGCCGGGCCGCATGGTCTGTTTTTCATTGATATCTGCGGGGAACTGACCGATAGGGGCAGGGTCGCGCCTGTCGCGGTCCAAGGCGCCCAGTGCAGGTTGTGACACTGGCCCGCCGGTGCGCAAGCAATCTGTTGTCATGGCCCAATCGCCCCGCCGGGGCCTGAACCGATGGCAGGGCCAGATGACCGATACCTCCGTTTCCCAAAACGCGGCGACCGCCTCCGCGCCGGTCCGGCTGATCAAGCGTGTGGTGCTGGTCCTGATCGGGCCGTTCTATTTCCTGTTCATCGCCTTCGTGCCGCTGCTTTGCGCCCGGCGGCGCGGGTTTCGCGGCTGGTATTGGCGGCTGGTCAAGCGCGCCTGTTCGCGGCTGTTGTGGTTGCTGGGCATCCGGGTCGAGATCACCGAGGCCGAGCGCGCCGCGCTGGCACAGGATCGCGACAGCATCATCGTGATCAACCATCGCAGCCATCTGGACGGGTTCGCGCTGATGGACGCGGTGCCGGACGCGAAATGGTTCACCTTTGCCGCCAAGAAGGAACTCTGCCGCCACCCGCTGCTGCGCACCGGTTTCACCGGCGCCGGTCTGGTCGAGATCGACCGCAAGAACGGCAGCCTGGCGATGGAGACGCTGGGCGCGGCGGTGCGCGAAATGCCCGCCCGCCGCTCGGTGGTGCTGTTCCCCGAGGGCACCCGCGCGCGCGGCGAGTCGCTTGGCCCGTTCAAGGCGGGCGCGGTTCTGGCGGCGCGCGCCAGTGGCCGCAGCATCCGGCCCATCGTCATCCACGCCTCGGACCAGTTGCTGCCGCGTGGCCGCTTCCTGCCCAGGGGCGGGGTGATCCGGGTCGAGGTGCTAGAGCCCTTTGTCTGCGACCCTGCCGCGCCGGTCGATGCCGATGTGGCGCGGCTGCGCGCGGCGATGCTGGCGGCGTTCGACCGGGCCTGAGGCGGGGCCTCAGCCCGCCAGTTGCCGCATCAGCCGCCCCGGCGCGTGCGGCAGGGTCAGACCGGCCTGCGTCGCCATGTGCCAGGCCAGCGCCAGGTTGGAACTGACCACTGGAATGCCCAGCTCTGCCTCGATCTCGTCGATCACATCCAGCGTGCGCAGGTTGGTGCAGCTCAGGAACAGCCCGTCCAGACCGCCGCGCCGCCCCAGGTCCAGCGCCGCCGCCCGGATCGAGGCCGGGTCGATCCGCGCCACACGCGCCTCGCTCGCCTCGCCGAAACTCAGCGTTTCGGGCGTCTCGACCCCGGCCGCGCCCAAGGCGTGCCGCACCGGTTCGGCCACAGAGGCGACATAGGGTGACACGATGCCCAGACGGGTGATGCCCAGCGCACGCAGCGCCGCGCGCGCCGCCGTCAGCGGATCAGTGCTGGCCTGAGTGTCGCAGGCGCCCCGGATCAGCTCGGCCACCCGGTCCGGCCCGATCATCGTGGCGCCCGAGGTGCAGGCATAGCCCACGGTCGAGAACGCCACCGAGGGCGGCAGCAGGCTGGCCGCGTGCGGCAGGTCACGCTCCATCTGGCGCAGGGTCTCGGGCGTCACATCCGCGCCCGAGGGGATGCGGGTGACATAAAGCGCCTGATCGCGGGCGGCAAAGAGGCGCTGAAAATCCTGCTCGACCGTCTCGTCGGCCTGCAACACGATCAGCCCCAGCGTGGCGGCGCTGCCGATGGGCGCGGTGAGGTCATAGGGGAAATGGCTCATACGGGTAGCTCCGGTCAGGGCAGGCTGGTGTCAGAATGCACATGAACGCCCCGCCCAGGCAGCGCCGGATGCGTCACGCGGTGGCCCGCCCGCGACGGTTCAACGGGCCAGCACCAGGGTTCCACCCGCGATCTGGATGCTGCTGAACCGTTGCAGATAGTCCATGCCCAAGAGCGATTCACTCATCTCGCCCTCGTTCACCCAGGCAGTGACGCCCTGATCGGTGAACCCGCCCAGCTGCACCTGGCCCAGTTTCACCGGCGCGGTGCGCACCTCGCCATTGGCGGTATAGGCCCGCCCGAAATAGTTGAGTGCGGATGTGTCGATGCCCAGCCGTTCGGCATCCGCATGGCTCAGCACCACCTGGCTGGCGCCGGTATCGACCAGAAAGCGCAGCGGTTTGTCCTCGACAATAAGGGTTGCATAATAGTGGCCGTCCGGGCTGCGCGGGATCTCGACCCGGTTGTCGCTGACCGATATCCGGGGTGTGCCAGCCACGGTGCCGCGAATGTCGTCCCACAGGCCCACCACCGCGATTACACCCATGAAGATGAACACCCAGGCCAGTGCCATTTGCAGCGACTTGCCCAGGCTGGCGCGGTTGTGGCTGATGAACCAGAACACAAGCGCCGCGCCAAGCAGCATCAGATAGATCAGGCGGGCGGTGTTATCTGCGTCCATGAGCGGCCTTTCCTGTAGCGTCCTTGCCGATATGGGGTGTCAGCTGGCAAAGCCAAAGGCCCTGAGCCCGTCGAGGATGAATTGCACCGCCAGCGCCGCCAGCAGCATGCCCAACAGGCGGGTGACCACGTTCAGCCCGGTCTTGCCCAGAAGTCGCCCCAGGAGGCCGGAGATCAGATAAAGGAAGAGCACTACCGCCAGCACCGCCAGCATCACCCCGATCACCGTGGCCAGCCCCTCGGCGCCCGGATGCTGTCCCGCCAAGAGGATCATGGTGGCGATCGAGCCGGGACCGGCGATCAGCGGAATGCCCAGCGGGAACACTGACGGATCGGCATGTTCCTCGGCCTCGGCCCGGTCCTCGCGCCGCTTGGTGCGCCGCTCGAACAGCATGTCGAGCGCAGTGAGGAACAGGAGAACGCCGCCCGCGACGCGAAAGGCGGGCATCGAGATGCCGACAAAGCCCAGCACCGCTTCGCCAAAGGCCGCGAACATGGCGAGGATTCCCGCCGCCGTCAGGCAGGCGCGCAGCGCGATGGCGCGTTTGGTGCGGCTGTCCATGCCCTGGGTCAGCGCCATGAAGATGGGCGTCTGCCCCGGCGGGTCGATCACCACGAACAGCGTGGTGAAGGCGGTGATCAGAAAGGCGGTGTCGATCATGTCCCCTCCGTCTGCTGGGGTGCGGTCAGGTCGAACCGCTTGCCCACGGCGCCGTCAAGCGTGCGCCAGGTCTGGAAACCCAAAGCGGTGTAATAGGCCAAACCCTGGGGGTTGCTGGCGCCGATGGTGGCGTCGATATGGGCCAGCCCGGCGCGCTGTGCTGCGGCCAGTGTTTCACCAAACAGCGCCCGCCCGATGCCCCGGCGGCCCGCATCGCCCGCGACATAGGTGCCGATGATGCCCCAGCCGGCGGGCAGGTCATAGTCGTTCTGCTTCCCCGCGACTTTCAGAGACTGAAAGCCCAGGATGTGCGCGCCCTCGCAGGCCACGGCACAGCTCAGCCGGTCGGGATGGGCGATGTAATGGCCCAGAACGGTCGCCGCATCGCCCCGGCGGGCACTGTTCCAGCCGGTCAGGATCGGCTGCAATACCGCGCTCATCGCGGCGGCATCCGCTGCGTCTGCCTGCCGGACGATCATGTCGCCTGCGCCGCGTCGAGCTTCTCCTGCGCGTCCATCCACAGGGTCTCGGCCCGCTCCATCGCGTCTTTCAGTTCCGCATATTTGCGGTTCCAGACTTCGAGATCAGCGACCTTGTCATCGGCGTAGAGCGCGGGATCGGCCAGCTTGGCGGCGAGTTTGTCGTGCATCTCGGACAGCTTCTCGACCCGTTCCTCGCATTTGCGCAGCTCGGCCCGCAGTGCCAGAACCGTGTCGCGACTGGCGCGCTTGGGCTTGGCCTCGGCCGGTTTGGGTGGTTCCGGCTTGTCGCGGGCCAGCAGGAAGTCGCGATAGGCCTCCAGATCGCCCTCGAAGGGTTTCACCGACCCGTCCGAGACCAGCCACAGCCGGTCGGCCACAAGGCTGAGCAGGTGCATGTCGTGGCTGACCAAAATCACCGCGCCGGTATAATCGGTCAGCGCCTCGACCAGCGCTTCGCGGCTTTCGATATCGAGGTGGTTGGTCGGCTCGTCGAGGATCAGCATATGCGGCGCATCAAGCGTGGCGATCAGCAGGCTCAGTCGCGCCTTTTGTCCGCCCGAAAGCCGCCCCACCGCTGTTTCCGCCTGTTCGGGGCCAAGGCCGAACCCCGCCAGCCGCGCCCGCCATTTGGCGGGCGTCTCGCCCGGGCGCAGGCGGCGCAGGTGGTCGAGCGGGGTTTCATCAACGTAAAGCTCATCGACCTGATGCTGGGCGAAATAGCCAATGCGCAGCTTGGGCGAGCGGGTCATCCGCCCCGCCATCAGCGGCAGCCGGTCCGAGAGCAGTTTCGACAGGGTGGATTTGCCCTGACCGTTCTTGCCCAACAGCGCGATCCGGTCGTCCTGGTCGATGCGCAGGTTCAAACGTTTCAGGACCTCGGTTTCGCCATAGCCCGTCACCCCGCCTTCGAGATGGATGATCGGGGGCGACATTTCTTCGGGCTTGGGAAAGGTGAAGGCACGCAGCGCGGCCTCTTGCGGGCTGCTGATCGGCTGCATCCGGGCCAGCGCCTTCAGACGCGACTGTGCCTGTTTGGCCTTGTCCGCCTTGTACCGGAAGCGGTCGACGTAGGATTGCAGATGCGCGCGGCGCGCCTCTTGCTTCTTTGCCATCGCCTGGGCCTGAGCCAGGTTTTCGGCCCGCTGGCGGGCGAACTGGTCATAGGGGCCCTGATAGAGGGTCAGCTTGCGATCCTCCAGATGCAGGATCGCGCCCACGGCACGGTTCAACAGCCCGCGGTCGTGGCTGATGATGATCACCGTATGGGGATATTTCGCCAGATAGCTCTCCAGCCATAGCGCCCCTTCGAGGTCGAGATAGTTGGTCGGTTCATCGAGCAGCAGCAGGTCGGGCTGGGCAAACAGCACCGCCGCCAGCGCCACCCGCATCCGCCAGCCGCCCGAGAAATCGGAGCAGGGTTTGAGCTGTTCGTCATCGTCGAATCCCAGCCCCTTGAGGATCGAGGCGGCGCGCGCAGGCGCGCTCCAGGCGTCGATATCGGCCAGCCGGGTCTGCACTTCGGCGATGCGGGTGGGGTCGGTGGCGGTTTCGGCCTCGGCCATCAGCGCGCCCCGTTCGGTATCGGCGGCCAGAACCGTGTCGAGCAAAGACACGTCCGAGGCGGGCGCCTCTTGCGCGACGCCGCCGATGCGGGCGCGGCGGGGCAGGGCAATCTCGCCGGTCTCCAGCGCCAGTTCGCCCCGGATCAGGCGAAAGAGCGTGGTCTTGCCGGTGCCGTTGCGGCCCACCAGTCCGACCTTGTGGCCATCGGGGATGACGGCGCTGGCGCCGTCGAACAGCGGCCGGCCCTCGACCGCGTAAGTGATGTTATCGATCCTCAACATGGGCGCGCTCATAACAGACAGGTGAAGGGGCCGCCAGCGGCTTGGGATGGTCAGGCGCACGCGACCGTGATAGCGCAGAGAGACCGCCCCATCCGCCGGATCCCGCCCATGCGTCCCGCCACCAACCCGCCGCATCTGATCACGCTTGTTCTGGTCACCGGGCTGGCGGTCCTGACATTGAACATGTTCCTGCCCTCGCTGGCGCATATCGCCTCGGATTTCGGGGTGGACTATGCGCTGGCGAACCTGTCGATCGCGGGATACCTGATCGTTACCGGGGTGTTGCAGCTGATCATGGGCCCCTTGTCCGACCGCTATGGGCGGCGTCCGGTTATGTTGTGGTCGATGGGTGTTTTCGCGCTGGCCTCGGTCGGCTGCGCGCTGGCCGAGAATATATGGGTCTTTCTCGGCTTCCGGATGGTGCAGGGCGCGGTGATTGCAGGGCAGGTCCTGCCGCGGGCGGCGCTGCGCGATCTCTACCCGCCGTCACAGGCGGCGGCGCGGCTGGGGCAATTGTCGATGGCGATGGCGCTGGCGCCGATGCTGGGGCCGATGCTGGGCGGCGTGCTGGAGAGCCTGTTTGGCTGGCGGGCCGGGTTCGTTCTCTATGCCGCCATGGGGTTTGCGATGCTGGCGCTTGTCTGGGCGGATATGGGCGAAACCAACCAGAACCGCTCGGCCACCTTCGGGGCGCAGATGCGGCAATACCCCGAGTTGTTCGGATCACGCCGGTTCTGGGGCTACAGCCTGTGTGCCGCCTTCTCGGTGGGGGGCTTTTACGCCTTCATCACCGGAGCGCCCATGGTCGCGGCGGCTGCGTTCGACCTCAGCCCGGCGATGCTGGGCTTGGGCATCGGTATCATCACCCTGGGGTTCATGGCAGGCAACTTCGTCACCGGGCGCATCGCGCCGCGTGTGGGGCTGATGCCGCTGATCGTGGCCGGGCGCTGGGTGGCGAGCCTGGGGCCGCTGTTGGGGTTGATGCTGTTTCTTGTCGGTCTGGGATCGGTCTGGGTATTCTTTGCCTCGGCCATATTCGTGGGCTTTGGCAACGGGCTGACGCTGGCCAATGCCAATGCGGGTCTGATGTCGGTGCGCCCGCATCTGGCGGGCAGCGCCTCGGGCCTGTCGGGGGCACTGACCGTCGCGCTGGGGGCGGCGCTGACCACGGCAACGGGTGTGGTCGTGAATGCCCAGAACGCGCCCTATGCCGTTCTGGGGCTGATGCTGGCCGCCAGCCTGCTCAGCCTTGTCGCCGCGCTCTACACACGCTGGGTCGACCTGCGCGACCCTCTGACCGAGACCTGACCCGACAATCCCCGTATCCGGGTCCGGATTTGCCATCATGGCACTTTCCTTGTGCGTTCCATCATGATAGGCGGCGCGCGATACATCCGGCGCGAAAGGCGCGCCGCCAGATTCAAGGAGAGCCCCGATGGCACTGGAACGCACCTTTTCGATCATCAAGCCCGATGCAACCCGCCGCAACCTGACCGGCAAGATCAACGCCAAGTTCGAGGAAGCCGGCCTGCGCATCGTCGCGCAGAAGCGTATTCACATGACCAAGGAACAGGCCGGTAAGTTCTATGAAGTGCACGCCGCGCGCCCGTTCTATGACGAGCTGTGCGAATTCATGTCCTCGGCCCCGGTCGTGGTGCAGGTGCTGGAAGGCGAGAACGCCATTGCCAAGAACCGCGAAGTGATGGGCGCCACCAACCCCGCCGACGCGGCCCCCGGCACCATCCGCGCCGAGTTTGCCGAGTCGGTCGGCGAAAACTCGGTCCACGGCTCGGACGCGCCCGAAACCGCTGCGGTCGAGATCGCCTATTTCTTCTCGGGTATCGAACTGGTCGGCTAAGCCGCCGGTCTGCGGACGTGAACGAACAGGAAAAGCCGCCCCGGTTTCGAGGGCGGCTTTTTTTATTGGGCGGGGGTGGGGGCGCTGCCCCCATCGCGCCGGGGGCGCGATTCCCCCGGGATATTTGCGGCAAGAGGAAAGAGCAGATCTGCGTCAGGATTGCGGGCGCAGATCCTCGGGGCGGACACGGACGCCCAGAGCGTCGAGTTCTGCCACCAGCTTGCTGGCCGGGGCGGGTCTGGTCGCGGCCTTGATCGCGTCGAAACGGGCGCGCAGCTCGGCCTTTTCCTTGCCCTTGCAATCGTTCCAGGGGCGGCCTTGCAGTCCCATCACCAGCACATAGTAGCCGATGAAATGCGGCTTGCTGCCAGCGGCCAACAGCCGGGCATAGGCCGCATCGGCGCCCAGCGCGCGCAGTTCTTCGGCCGAGTGGATACCGGCACGGGCACAGGCTTCGTCCATGGCGGGGCCGAGATTGCGGATCGAGGAAACGGGATCGGTCATGGCGGCACCATAGCTCTGGGTCGCTGACCTGTCATCGAAACTTGTCCGGAGGGCGGCGGCGCGATACTCACGGTTTCGTGAGGGGAGATATGCGGATGTTGAAACGGCTTTTTTACAAATCGCGCAGGTTTTATGACGACGATTTCGATTGGGAGTCCTATACCGCCGACAGTTACGAGCGGCGCCTGAAAGGCGACGTGGAACCGCTGTACAAGGCGATTTCGGGCGAGGGGGACCTGAGTTTCGATGCCGTGAGCGGGCAGGTCGCGGTGCAGGGAGAGGCGCTGCATCCCAATGTGCAGTTGATCCTTGAGACCATCGGGCAGCTTGCGCCTGAGTCGGTTCACGAGGTGGGCTGCGGCGGTGGCGATCATGTGGCGCATGCGGCGCGGCTCTTTCCCGGTATCAGGGTGACCGGTGGTGATCGGGGGCATACTCAGCTAAGCTTGGCGCTGTCGCGCCATCCGGAACTGGCGGGCCGGCTTGGGGTGCAGGATATCACCATGCCGTTCTCCCACCAATGGCCGCGTGCGGACCTGGTCTATAGCCAGGCAGTGATCATGCATATCCACACAGCGGTCAGTCACTTCGTGGCGCTGGCCAACATGGTACGGCAGGCGCGCGACCATGTGTTGCTGGTCGAAAACGTGCAATGCCACAATTTCGTGGCCGACCTGCGCGCCCTCGCCGCAGGCGGGCATCTGGATTGGGAACAGGTGCATCTCTATCGTGTGCGTGGGTCGACCGGAGCGCAGGGTATCTTGTTGTCGCGTCAGGAGCTCGACCGTCCGGTGCTGGCTTCGGATGCGGAGTTGCGCCGGGACGAGCGGGTTTCGCCCCGACGGTTGAAGCGATCGGACGAGGATAGTGCCCGGGCGCTGACCGGCTGGAGCAGGGCGTGGCCGGGTGGGCCACAGGGAGGCACGGAATGAGCGAAGCTGTGACGGTATCGGAGATCGAAACCCTGGATTTGACGGCGCCGCCTCCCGGGTTTCTGGAGGATCCGTTTCCCTTTTATGATGCGCTCTTGGCCCATGCGCCGGTGTTGGCGCAGCCGGACGGGTCGGTGCTGCTCAGCCGGCATGCGGATCTGGACCGCATCTATCGCGACACCACGCTCTATTCCTCGGACAAGAAGGCGGCCTTTGGTCCCAAGTTCGGGGTCGGCTCGCCACTGTTCGAGCATCACACCACCTCGCTTGTGTTCAACGACCCGCCGCTGCACACGCGGGTGCGCAAGATCATGACCTCGGCGCTGACGCCGCGCGCCATCGCGCGGATGGAACCGGGGCTGATCGAGACGGTGGATCACCTGCTGGACGCAATGGCCGGGCGCGACCGGGTGGACCTGATCGCCGATTTCGCCTCGACCATCCCGATCCAGATCATCGGCAACCTGCTGGATGTGCCGATGGACGAGCGCGGGCCGCTGCGCGACTGGTCGCTGATCATCCTGGGCGCCCTGGAACCGAAGCTGAGCGCGGAGCAGCTGGCGCAGGGCCAGCTGGCGGTGACTGAGTTCAAGATCTATCTCGAGGATCTGGTGGCGCGGCGCCGCGCAAAACCGGGTGACCCGGAAACCGATGTGCTGACCCGGCTCATTCGAGGCGAGGGCGCCGATCAGCAGTTGTCGGAAATCGAGCTGCTGCAAAACTGCATCTTCATCCTGAATGCCGGTCACGAGACCACCTCGAACCTGATCGGCAACGGGCTGGCGCTGTTGCATGACTACCCCGAGGAACGCGCCCGGCTGCTGGGCGATCCGGCGCTGCTGCCCTCGGCTGTCGAAGAGATCCTGCGCTTCCGCTCGCCCAACCAGTTGGGCAATCGCGAGACCACCGCCGAGATCGAGCTGGAGGGGCTTCGCCTGTCCAAGGGGACCAACCTGCATCTGTGCATCGGGGCGGCCAATCGCGACCCGGCGGTGTTCGACGATCCGACCCGGTTCGACATCGCGCGCAAGCCGAACCGCCATCTGGCCTTTGCTGGCGGGCCGCATGTCTGTGTCGGGCTGACGCTGGCGCGGCTCGAAGGGCGAATCGCACTGGGCCGGCTGCTGGAGCGGTTTCCCGACTACCAGTTGCTGGACGGCCGTGTGCCCGGCGGGCGCATCCGGTTCCACGGCTATGCGGAACTGCCCGCGCGCCTGTGAGCGGGCAGGGTCGGCTCAGGCGCCGTGCGGCAGGATCAAGCGCGCCTCCAGCCCCGGCGCGTGGTTCTCCGCTTCGAAGCTGCCGCCATGCATCCGGGCGATTGCGGCGACCAGCGCCAGGCCCAGGCCCGAATTGCCGCCCGTGCGCGACGGGTCGAGCGTGACGAAGGGTTCGGCCAGGCGGGAGAGGTCCTCTTCGGGGACGCCGGGACCCTGGTCGCGTACAGCCAGCACTATGTTCGATCCGGTTTCAATCACGGTCAGCGAGACCGTGCTGCCCGGGGGCGCATAACGCAGCGCGTTGTCGAGCAGGTTGGACAGCGCCTGCGCCAGCAGGGCCGGGTGGCCGGGCAGGGTCGCGGCCTTGGCCTCGACCGTCAGGGTCACGCCGGTCTCGGCGGCGAGCGGTTCATAGAACTCGCCCAGATTGCGTGCCAGCGCGGCCAGGTCCACCGGTTCGAATTCCTCGCGCCCCAGCCCCGCCTCGGCGCGCGAGATCTCGGTCAGTTGCGAAAAGACCCGCAACAGGTGGTCCACCTCGGCCAGGGCGCGGGCGCCGTCGGCGCCGCGCTCTTCAGGGTCGCGGTCGGGGTCGGTCAACGTCTCGACCCGCTGGCGCAGCCGCGACAGGGGGGAGCGCAGGTCATGGGCGATGGAATTCGAGGTGGTGCGCAGATGGCCCACCAGTTC
Organism: Ruegeria sp. BHSC223; assembly: GCF_059613025.1. NCBI lineage: Bacteria > Pseudomonadati > Pseudomonadota > Alphaproteobacteria > Rhodobacterales > Roseobacteraceae > Ruegeria > Ruegeria sp. BHSC223. The sequence goes on along the minus strand of NZ_JBXWRR010000001.1, from coordinate 654,862 downwards.
CTCGATCCGGTCCAGCATCTCGTTCAGGGTTGCCGCCATGCGGTCGAACTCGTCCCCGGTGCCGCGCAGCGGGATGCGGCGGCCCAGATCACCCGAGACGATCTCTCCGGCGGTGCGCGAGATGTCCTTGAGCCGCGAGAACACCAGCCGCGTCAGCAGCCAGCCGGTCAGCAGGCTGAGCGCCAGCGCCGCCAACAATGCCAGACCCACCGAGCGCAGCAGCACCCGGTCGAATTGCCGCCGGGCCGAGGCGTCGCGCCCCACCAGCAGCCCCTCGCCGCCGGGCAGGCGGATCGAGGCGGCCGAGACCGGCACGCTTTCACCGGATTCGGTGCGGATCAGATCCAGTTCGATCCAGCCACTGCCCGCGGACACACCGGGCGGCCAGCGCACCAGATTGCCCGCCAGCACCGCACCTCCGCGATCGGTCAGCAGGTAGAGCGCATCGCGCTCGCTGGCGTCCTGGCTGCGCCGCTCGATCGCGGTCAGCAGGCCGATGACACCCAGACGCTGATATTCATCGGCCAACCCGGCCAGCTCGGCGGTCACCACCGAGCGGGTCTCGCCCGCGATGGTCCGGTTGGCGGTGACATAGACCAGCGCCAGCACCGCCACCGTCATTGCCGTGCTCAGCACCATGCTGAGCAGCACCAGCCGGGTGCGGGCATTTCGCATCAGGACCAGCGGCTTAGCCATCGGAGATCATGTAGCCCGCACCGCGTACGGTGGTGATCAGCGGCACCTCGGCGCCCTCGTCGATCTGGCGCCGCAGCTTCGAGATATGCACGTCGACGATATTGGTGTTGGGGTCGAAATGGTAATCCCAGACCCCCTCCAGCAGCATGGTGCGGGTAATCACCCGGTTCTTGCGGCGCAGGAAGAATTCGAGGATCTGGAATTCGCGCGGGGTCAGGGTGATCTCGCGCCCGGCGCGGGTCACCTTGCGGCGCATCAGGTCCATCTCCAGATCGCGACAGGTCAGCGTCGTGGCCTCTTGCGTGTCCTGCGGGCGGCGCAGCAACGCCTCGACCCGGGCCAGCAGCTCCTGAAACGAGAAGGGTTTGACCAGATAGTCGTCGGCGCCCGCGCGCAGCCCCTTGACGCGCTCGTCCACCGCGCTCATCGCCGTCAGCATGATGACCGGGGTGTTCAGTCCGGCCGCCCGCACCGACTTGATCAGCGCCAGCCCGTCGAGGCCGGGCAGCATCCGGTCCAGCACCATCGCGTCAAAGCCGCCATCGGTGGCGTGATAAAGGCCATCGCGCCCGTCTGCGGCACATTCCACGGCAAAGCCCTCCTCGGCAAAGCCCTTGGCGAGGAAGTCGCGCGTTTCGGGGTCATCCTCGACGATCAGCACACGTCGGCTCATCTCAATGGTCCTCTTTTCCGATGGATATACAGGGGCGAGGCGGCAAATGCACGTGCCGGGCGCGGATGGGACGCGCCCGGCAGATCCGGGACCGAAAGGCACATAACATGGCCCGGATCCAGACCCGGCGTGCGGGGGCACGGCCGGGTCAGCGACCTGTCGGTCAGGTGATCTTGACCGCGAGAAAGATCTGGTTGCCGCCGCGGTTGATCAGCATCAGCGCCGGATCGGTCTTTTCGCTTTCCAGCGCCTGTTTCAGCGCCGCCGGGCTGGCGGTGTCGGCGCCGCCCAGCCGCAGGATCACGTCGCCGGGGCGCAGGCCGGCGCGGGCGGCGGGGCCATCGGGCGCGATATCGGTGATCAGCACGCCGCCGGTGTCGCTGTCCAGCCCGGCGCCCTTGCGGGCCTCTTCGCTCAGCGGCGAGACGGTAAGGCCAAGGCCGGGCGCGTCGGCCGGGCCGTCGGCGCTGGCCGGGATCACCTCGGCGCTGGCCTGATGGGTGCCGATGGTGACGGTGATATCCTGCGCCTTGCCATCGCGCATCACCCGGATACTGGCGCGGGTTCCGGATTCGGTCGCGCCCACCAGCCGGGGTAGGTCGGCGCTGCTGCGCACCGGTTTGCCCTCGAAGGCGACGATCACGTCACCGGGGCGCAGGGTGCCGTCCGAGGGGCCATCGGCCACGACCTCGGACACCAGCGCACCGGAGGTCCCGTCAAGGCCCAGCGCGGCGGCGATATCGGCGCCAAGGTTCTGGATCGACACGCCCAGCCAGCCGCGATCGACCTGACCGTCCTCGCGCAGGTCGGCGATCACATGATCGACGATGTTCGAGGTGACGGCAAAGCCCAGGCCGACCGACCCACCCGAGGGCGAATAGATCACCGAGTTCACGCCCACGACCTCGCCCGCCATGTTGAACAGCGGTCCGCCCGAATTGCCCTTGTTGATGGCGGCGTCGGTCTGGATGAACTCGGCATAGGGCCCGTCCGAGATATTGCGCCCCTTGGCCGAGACGATGCCGGTGGTCACGGTCGAGCTGAGGCCAAAGGGGTTGCCCACGGCCACCACATCCTCGCCCACTCGGATCGCGTCGCTGTCACCCAACGTGACGGCGGGCAGCGCCTCGCCCGCCTCGATCCGCAGCAGCGCCAGATCGGTCAGCGGGTCGGTGCCAACCACCTGGGCTGTGAACTCACGGTCATCGCTGAGGCGGACAGTGACCCGGTCGGCGCCGTCCACCACGTGATTGTTGGTGACGATATAGCCCTCGGTGTCGAGGATGAAGCCCGAGCCGAGCCCCTGGCTCGGGCCGCTATCGGGCATCGGCATGCCGCGCGGGCCGCCGAACTGGTGAAAGAACTCCTCGAACGGGGTGCCTTCGAAGGGCGAAGGCTGCGCGCCGGTCGGGCGCGGTGCGGCGTCCTGGCTGGCCAGCACGGTGACCACGCTGGGGGCGACCTGTTCGACCAGATCGGCCAGCGCCTCGTCGGCGCTGACGGGCAGGGTCGCGCTGGTCAGCAGCAGCGCACCCAGGGCAGGGGCGGCAGCCCAGGCGGGCAGCGAGGGGGTCAGTTTGCGGGACATGCGGATGCTCATCTTGGTCTCCTGTCTCTGGTCCGGTCCGGGCCGGGTTCGAGACAGAGATAGCGGCGCATTCTGAGGCCGGGCTGAGCCGGGGATTAAGAAAAGTTAATTCGTACCCCCCTGAGACTGATCCTCCACAAACATGTTTGCGCGAAATGTCTGAACAACTTGAACTTGATTCGATCATTGCCGGCTTTGGATTGTTCCCGTTCTTTCAAAGAACCACGCCGTGAGCTAGTATTGGACACCTCGCCGCTGTCAATTGTGGCAAAATCAAGGCGCTTCCCAAGGCTAGAGAGCCGTATGCGGATGACGGCAGATTGTTCTGAAAACAGAAACAAACGCCCGAAGCGCGATCGCACGATTTTCTTTCAAAGTTGAGGAAAATGGGGGAGGGAGCGATTCTGCGCGAAGGGAGAAGTTTTTATAATGGAAACAGCAATCAACCCAGGAGAGAGTTCGATTGCAGCTATGTCGGGGCAGAGTTGGTCGCGTTGGCGGAATGGGGCAAATTTTGGACCCTTTTTCGCTTTGTCCGTCTCCAAGGCTCCGCTAATCATGAATGCAGCCCAACTGGGGGGGCGATGTCTGTTGGTCACGGGGGCGACCGCACAACTTGGCGTCTTGAAGACGTGAGAAGGATGCGCGTTCGCGCAACGGCTGCATTGGTCGTTTGTGGCGAGGGAATAATCGGTGCGCCATCGCGTGCCGAAACAAGGCAGTCTTGCTTTGCGCCAGCTTTCTCCACCCGCTCGGGTTCGCAAGAGGTGTGGTCGCGATTGGACCAGTCATCGTCCCGTTAACGTAGGATTTCGCGTGGGGACGCGTATCGGTGCAGGTGTGCCGGGAAGGAGATTGGTATGGCGAACAATTTTGACAATCCGTATTCGGCCAACCTGATTGGTCTGTGGGATTTCCGCCCCGGCGCGGAAACCAGCGACACCGGCCTTGGGGACGGTATCGCGCAGGATGGTACACCCGTGAATGGCCCCGATTTCAGTGCGGGGTGGATGTATACCGGCCATCCTGATGAGCGCATGGACGTAAACGATGGTGATGATGACCAATTTGACCTCGAGGAAGGGTCGCTGATCACATCGTTCCGCGTCTTCGGTCATCCGGGCGATGGCCCCTACACGGTGGTCAGCCGCGGTGTCGAGGACTCCGGCAATGTCGATGATGGCGCCGGCACCACCGCAGGGGCCGACAGCGGGTATTTCGAGGTGCGCGTCACTAACGACGGCATGGTTGAGGTTCTGCACCGCTCGAACGGGGTCGAAGAGATCCTCAGCACCGGCGCCAATTTCTATAGCATCGGCGATATCGTCACCGTCACCTACGCCTGGTCCGACAACGGCCTGGACATGCGCGTGGTGAACGAGACCCAGGGGACCGAGACCACCGTGTCCAGTGACCAGACCGGCATGACGCTGGATGTCACGACCGGTGACGAACAGAGCTTTGCCATCGGTGCCCGCGAGGCGACCGATGGCGATTACGACCAGAACTTTTTTGGCGGCATCGACTATGTGGCGGTGCTGGATGCACCGGTGATCGGCCAACCCAATGGGATCGTCGACGGCACCCCGGGCAACGACACCATCGACCTGGGCTATACCGGCGACCCCGAGGGGGACGTGATCGACGGCGGCGACGCGATCGACCCGACCCATGGTCCCGATGACGATGTGGTCGACGGCGGTGCCGGCGATGACAGCATCGACGCGGGTGAGGGCGACGACACTGTCTATGCCGGCAGCGGCAACGACACGGTCAATGGTGAGGCCGGCGACGACCTGCTGATCGGCGACGACAACGCGCCAGGAGGCGGTGCCGGCGGTAGCACTCGCGAGGTGTTTGAATGGTTCCGTGCGCCTGATCCCGATGATGGAGGCGCGATTGATGATCAAGACGATCTCAGCGGCGGCTTTACCCAGACCACAGGCGGCGTCGATGTCACTTTCTCGGTGCTGAATGCTGACACGGGTGTCACCACCGTATTCGCCACGCAGGAACAGTTTGTCGGTAATATCGACACCAATGGTCCGGCGGCCACTGACGACAGCGCGCTGGAGTCCGAACTGAATGGCCAGGCGAACACCGGCACCTATCAGCTGGAATTCTCGGAAGCCGTGACCAACGTGTCCTTCCGGATCAACGATATCGACGGTGACGGCCAGGCGACGGTTCAGGCATTTGACGTCAACGGCGACCCGATCACGGTGAATATCGCCGGTGGGTTGCGTGTCACTGAAAGCGACACAGACAGTGTAGCCGGCAATGAAACGGCGACCGGCGACGGCGGTTATGCCGATCCCAACAATTCGAACTTCTCGATCTTGGTCACCATTCCGGGACCGGTTGCTCGCCTGACGATCGAACACGGCCAAAGTGGTCCGAACCCTAGCGAGATCAGTGTTACCGACGTTTACTTCGACGTTCCGAACACTGATACAGGCGTGGACGGCAATGACAGCCTGACCGGCGGTGACGGCGACGATACGCTGATCGGTCAGGGGGGCGACGACACGCTGACCGGCGGTGACGGAAATGACAGCGTCGAGGGCGGCGATGGCGACGATGTGATCGATACCTCGGGCAGCCTGTCGGGCAATCTGCCCGACCGCGGCTTCCCCTCGTATAACGGCCTGCCTGCGGTTCCGGCGGATCCGGTTGTCGACGACGATCGCGATACCGTGGATGGCGGCGACGGCAATGACGTGATCATGACCGGCGACGACACCGACCGGATCACCGGCGGCGCTGGCAACGACACGATCGACGGCGGCCTGGATGACGACACCATCGAGGGTGGCGATGGCGCCGACATGATCGTGGGCGGCGAGGGCGCGGACTCGATCCTGGCCGGCGCCGGCGACGACGTGGTTTATGGCGGTCTCGACCCGCGCTTCCCGGACAATCTCAACATCCGCGACGATGGCACCGATGGCCCCGCCGATCCCGAGACCACCAACGGGCTCGATTTCATCGACGGCGGCGAGGGCAACGATACGCTCTATGGTCAGGATGACGACGACACCATTCTGGGCGGCAGCGGCGATGACCTGATCGACGGCGGCATCGACGAGGACAGCATCGAAGGCGGCGACGGCAATGACACCCTGCAGGGCGGTCACGGCGAGGACGAGATCCACGGCGGCACTGGAAACGATGTGATCCTGGGCGGATCCGAGGCCGACGTCCTCTATGGTGACGACGACCGCGACACCATCGGCGCTGGCGTGGGCGACACGATCGAGGGTGGTGAAGGCGGCAACGACTTTGACATTGCCATCGCGACCGGACTGGCCGTGGTCGACTATGACCAGACCGATCCGACCGGTGAATCCGGAACCATCACCTTTTACAATCCCGATCTGAGCGTGGCCGGCACCGCCGATTTCTCGGAGGTCGAGAACGCGCTGGTGATCGGAAATCCGGGTGGAAACCCGACCCCGCCGCCGGGTAGCGGCCCGACCCCGCCGGACAGCTATGACGGCATCGTTGACGGCACCTCGGGCAATGACACCATTGACCTGGCCTATACCGGTGATCCCGAAGGCGACATGGTCGACAACGACGACGCGGTGCTGCCGCTGGTCGACGAACAGGATATCGTTCTGGCCGGTGACGGCGACGATCTGGTCCGCAGCGGTCTGGACACCGACGTGGTGTTCGGCGGCGCGGGCAACGATACCGTGTTCGGCGAAGAGGGTGGGGACGCTCTCGACGGCGGAGAGGGCGACGACTCGCTTGATGGTGGCGCGGGACGCGACATCGTGTTCGGCGGCGAAGGCGACGACACCCTGTCCGGCAGCAACGAGAACCCCGACGATGGCGGTGACATCCTGGGCGGCGGCTTTGGCGACGACCGGTTCGTCAATGTCGGTCAGGGCGAGGTCATCATCGGCGGCGAGGATGCCGACGGGCTGGACGAGGACGTGCTTGACCTGACAAACGCGGCCGCTCCCGGTGGTTCGGTCACCGTCGAATACGACGCGGGCGACCCCGAGGCGGGCATCGTGCGCTACTTCGATGCGGGTGGCACCGAAACCGGCACCACCACATTCAGCGAGATCGAGACGGTCATTCTGCCCTGCTTCACGCCGGGCACCAAGATCGCGACCCCCAAGGGCGAGCGTCTGGTCGAGGAGTTGCAGGTTGGCGACCGGGTGATCACCCGCGACAACGGTATCCAGGAAATCCGCTGGGTCGGCGCCCGCACGCTGACCGGCGCAGAACTGGCCCGTGCCGGTCATCTGAACCCGGTCCTGATCCGTCAGGGCGCGCTGGGTGGCGGCCTGCCCGAGCGGGACATGATCGTCAGCCCCAACCACCGGATCCTGGTGGCCAATGACAAGACGGCGCTCTACTTCGAAGAGCGCGAGGTTCTGGTCGCGGCCAAGCATCTGATCGGGCTCGAAGGGGTCGACATCGTCGAGATCTCGGAAGTGACCTATATCCACTTCATGTTCGACCAGCACGAAGTGGTGCTGTCGGACGGGGCCTGGACCGAGAGCTTCCAGCCGGGCGATCTGTCTCTGGCCGGTCTTGCCGATGCACAGCGCGACGAACTGCTCGAGCTGTTCCCCGAGCTGAAGACCCGCGAGGGCGTCGAGGCCTATGCCGCCGCGCGCCGGTCGCTGAAGAAACACGAAGCCCGCCTGCTGATGTAACAGCGGGCTTCGGCCTCCCCGAATATGCAGCTTGAACCGCGCGGTCTCGGGGCGCGCGGGCAGGGCGGGGCGCGGTTTTCGCGCCTCGCCTATTGCCGTTTCGCGCGCCAGTTTGCCCAGGCCTCGGGCGTGTCCAGATCGGTGCGGGCATGCGCGCCCGGCAACGGGACCAGCACCAGCCGGTCGCGATGTGCCTGTACCACCGATTGCGCCCCGGTATCGCCGGTCAGTTCCAGAAGCGCGGGGAACAAGGCCCTTTGAAACACAACGGGATGGCCGGGATGTCCCGATGCGGTCGCCCCGCGCCAGATGAGATTTTTCGTCGAAAAATCTACGGCGCCCAGTACCAGCGTCAGGTCGTCACTGGTCAGGTCGGGCAGGTCGGCAAGCAGAACCATGGCTGCGGGCGTCTCGTCCGGCAACGCCGAAACTGCGCGGCGCAGGCTGGCATTCATGCCCTCGTCGGCATCGGGCACCGCGACGATATCAACGGGCAACCCCGCCAGCGCGTCATGGCGCGGATGCGGTGCTGGCGGCACGGCCACGATCACCGGTGCCACTTTCAGCGCCCGCAAGGCGGTCCGGCGCAGCAGCGGCATGCCGTCGATCTCTTGCATCAGCTTGTCGGCCCCGCCCATGCGACGGGACCGGCCCGCGGCCAGCAACAGGATGGGAATCGGCTTCATGCCGCAACTCTGGCTGCTGGCGCGGGAGTTGTCACCCGCGCATGCGCGCACCATCCGCGTCAAAAAGCGGCTGGCTGATCACCCGCGCGGGGCGCATCTGGCCCAGGATCTCGATCTCGACCGCAAGCCCATCGGCGATGCGCTCGACCGGCAGAAAACCCAGTGCGACCGATTTCCCCGCGTGATGCGAATAGCCGCCCGATGTGCAGAAGCCCACCACCGCGCCCTCCAGCCAGATCGGCTCATAGGCATTGACATCGGCGTCCTCGGCCTCGACTTCGAAGGCGCAGAGCCGGCGGGCAGGGCCTGCGGCGCGCTCCGCCTCGGCGGCCGCGCGGCCGATGAAATCCGCCTCTTTCTTGAAGGCGATGAACCGGTCCAGCCCGGTTTCGGCGGCGGTATAGTCGGGAGAGAACTCCCGCAGCCACGAGCCAAAGAACTTGTCCAGCCGCAGGCTCATCATCGCGCGCATGCCAAAGGGGATCATGCCGTGGTCCTGACCGGCCTGCCACAGGGCCCACCACAGCTGACGCTGCGCCATTGGATCGCAATAGATCTCATAGCCCAGATCGCCGGTATAGCTGACCCGCTGCACGATACAGTCGGTCATGCCCACCACCATCCGCCGCACATCCATGAACCGCAGGCTGTCGACATCGTCGCGGGTGCAAGCGGCCAGAACCGCCCGTGCCTTTGGTCCGGCAATCTGGAATCCGTTACGTTTATCGCTGATATTTTCGATGGTTACACTGTCCTCCTGATGTTGCTGGAACCAGCGCATGTGATAATCCTGCGACCCGTAGGAGGCGGTCAGCTGAAACTCGGTCTCGCTCAGGCAGGAAACGGTGAAATCCCCGATCAGCTTGCCCTTGGCGCTCAGCATCGGCGTCAGCGACAGCCGCCCAGGCGCCGGGATGCGACCCGCCATGATCCGGTCGAGCCAGGCGCGCGCGCGGGGGCCCGTCACCATGTATTTGCCGAAGTTGTGGACCTCGTTGATGCCCACGCCTTGACGCACACCGCGCACCTCGCGGCCGGTGGCCGCAAACGCGTCCGAGCGGCGGAAGGAGGGGGTTTCATAGGTCGGCTCGTCGCGTTGGGCATAGTAATTGGCAACCTCCAGCCCGTATTGCTGGCCCCAGACCGCGCCCATGTCGGAAAAGATATCATACATCGGCGTGGTGCGGTTGGGGCGGGCGGCAGGCAGTTCCTCGTTCGGATATGACACGCTGAACCGTTTCTGATAGTTCTCGATCACCTTGGGGCGGGTATAGCCGGGGCTGATCCAGCGCCCGAACCGGGCCACGTCCATCGCGGTGACATCGCGCTCGGGTTCGCCCTCGATCATCCATTGCGCCAGCGTCAGGCCGACACCGCCGCCCTGGCTGAATCCCGCCATGACGCCACAGGCCGACCAATAGTTGCGCATGCCCGGCACCGGCCCCACCAGCGGGTTGCCATCGGGGGCAAAGGTGAAGGGGCCGTGAATGACCGACTTGACCCCGGCGCTCGCCAGAACGGGAAAGCGTTTGTAAGCGAATTCAATGCTTTCCTCGATCTTGTCAAAGTCGTCGGGCAGCAATTCGTGGCCGAAGGTCCAGGGCGTGCCATCCACCGCCCAGGGCTTGCAGGGCTGTTCATAGAAGCCGATGCACAGCCCGCGCCCCTCTTGCCGCAGATAGCTTTCGCCCGCCGGGTCCATCACATGCGGGTGTTCGCTGCCGCGCTCATAGATTTCGGGAATATCGTCGGTGACGATGTATTGGTGCTCCATCGGGTGCAGCGGGAAGTAGACGCCCGCCATCGCGCCCACCTCGCGCGCCCAGAGGCCACCTGCATTGACCACATGTTCGGCGTGGATGGTGCCCTTGTCGGTGACCACGTCCCAGGTGCCGTCCGGGCGCTGGTTGGTCTCGCGCACCATGCAGTGGGTTTCGATGGTGGCGCCGCCCATGCGGGCGGCCTTGGCATAGGCATGGGTGGTGCCGGATGGGTCCAGATGCCCGTCGAGCGGGTCGTAGAGCGCGCCGATGATGCCATCCAGATTTGTGATGGGGGCGATCTTGGCAATCTCTTCGGGGCCGACAATCTCGGTTTCCAGCCCCATGAACCGGTGTTTGGCCCGTTCGGCCAGCAGCATGTCGAACCGGTCGCGATTGTCCGCCAGCGTGATGCCACCCACATGATGCAGCCCGCAGGACATGCCGGTGATCTCTTCCAACTCCTTGTAAAGCCGGATGGTATAGCCCTGAAGCGCGGCCATGTTTGTATCGCCGTTCAGCGTGTGAAAGCCGCCCGCCGCATGCCAGGTCGAGCCCGAGGTCAGCTCGGACCGCTCGATCAGCATCACGTCCGACCAGCCCAGCTTGGTCAGGTGATAAAGGACGGAACAGCCGACAACACCGCCGCCGATGACGGCCACTCGGGTGGTGGTTTTCATTTCAGTCTCCGCTAGTCTAGGGACAGGTCTGACCTATCAGTCAGGGCAGATATGGCGCGGGTTCTTGTCGCTCTGCGACGGGATGTGTCGCAAATGAAATGTGCAGCCGGTTCGAGAGGGCGATTTGCGCGATAAACTTCTGAATATTGCCCGGCGCGTGCTGCGGCTGCTCTATGTACGGATCATCCTGATCGCCGCGCTCAGCCTGTTGTCGGTCCCGTTGGCGGCGCTTCTGGGTGATCTGATCCCGCCGGGGCTGGCCGACCGCATCGGCGCGGCGGCAGTGGACCCGATCCTGGCAACGCTGGCGACCAGCATGCTGGCGGTGACCACCTTTTCACTGACGGTGATGACCGGCGCCCATCGTGCGGCCTGGTCGCAATGGGGGCCGCGCACCCATGTGATCCTCAAGGACGATACCGCCACCCATTCGATCCTTGCCGTCTTTGTCGGCGCCTATCTGTTCTCCATGTCCGGGATGGTCCTGCGGCGCACGCCGATCTTTGGCGAACAGGAAAGCGTGGCGCTGTTTGCCATGACGATGCTGGTCATTGCCCTGATCGTGGTGTCGATCATCCGCTGGATCGCGCATCTGGAGGATCTGGGCAGTTTCGGCGAGACCCTGGCCCAGGTCGAACGTCGCGCGGCGGTGTCGCTGCGGGCACTGGCAAAGACGCCTTGTTACGGGGCACACGCGCTCACCAAGGAAACGGAGCTGCCCGAGGACGGGCAGGCCCTGCGGGCGCCGCAGCCCGGATATGTCCAGCAGATCTTTGTCGGGATGCTGCAAGAGCTGGCCCAAAGGGCCGAAACCCGGATCTATGTCACCGTCTCTGTCGGCGATTACGTGCAGGAGGGGCAGGAACTGGCCCGGTTCGCTTGCAGAGATCCGGAGGCAGGGGGCGCCGGGGACGCCTGTCGCGCCTTTGTCATCGAGGGCGCGCGCACATTCGTGCAAGACCCGCTGTTCGGCCTGTCGGTGCTGGGCGACATGGCCTGCCGGGCGCTGTCGCCGGGGATCAACGACCCGTCGACGGCGATCACCGTGATCGACCGGCTGTCCTCTCTGGTGCTGCTGGCAAATGGCGAGCAGAACGACAAAAGCCCGGCTTGCGACCGGGTCTGGTTGCGGCCGCTTCCGCCCGATGCCCTGTTTGCCGAAACCTTTGACCGGATCGCGCGGGATGGGGCAGGCAACATCGAGGTGCAACTTGCGCTGCAGCGGGCGCTGGCGGCGATAGGCATGCGCAGCGAGGGTGAACTGGAACAAGCTGCCCGCCGCTCTGCCGCGCGCAGCATGGCGCGGGGGCTCGCGGGGTTGAGCGCGGCCGAGGATCGCGACCGGCTGGAACGCGCTAGTCGCGGCTCTTGAACCGGCTCTGCTGCACCAGCCAGACGGTGAGCAGGGGGACAATCACGGTGATTGCGGCCACCGTCATCAGCAGATAGCCAAGCTGCGTGTAATCCGCCGGAACCGTCACCGTGCCGTCCTCGGCGCGCACCTCGCGGGTGACGGTATAGATCTGGTTGAGGTACTTGGTCCCAAGGCTCGACGCGGACAAGGCCAGATTGGTGAACGAGGCCATGACCGCAAAGAACGTTGCCTTGAGATTGGCGGGCGCATTGCGCGCGATCCAGGCCAGCATGGGGATCATCGCCACCTGACCCAGCGGCGATTCCACCGCCGTGTTGACGATTGCGATGAACCGCGCGTCGACAATGCCGCCGGTCATGGCGGCGGTCCAGTGATGCACCCCGTAGTAAAGACCGATCCCGGGCAGCGACAACACCCCCGCCGCCAGCGTCAGCAGGATCACGATATCGGCGATGGTGCGCGAGGCGATCAAGGGCCGCAGCACCACCATGCCCACCAGGGTCAGAACCGAGGTGATGAGATACAAGAGCGACAGGAATTGCTGGTCAAAGCCCAGCACGTCGATATCGAACCAGGTCGAGGCGGCGCCGTTCAGCGGCATGGCGCGGAACATGAAGACGATGATCGCGGTGCCGATCAGCGCGCGTGCATGCGCCTGATCCAGATTGCGCACCAGTTGCCGCATCAGGGTCAGCACGATGGCCATCGATCCGGCAAAGACGATCTCTTGCGAAAACGGCAGGTCCATCAGCCCGACGGTCAGCGTCATCGCGACAAAGATGGCGCCGCCGGTGAAATACCAGTGGTTCAGCCGCACCTTCTCGCCCTCGGGGTCGAATGCGGCCAGCGCGCGCACCCGGTCCATTCCGCCTGCGATCAGCCGCGCGATGGCCTTCCGTTTCTGCCAGCCGGCCAGCAGCACGCCCGAGATCGAGATACAGGGGATCAGAAGGGCAAGCGCATAAATATGCCCATAGCGGGCGGCTTTCTCGGCCGGGGCCAGCGTTTCGATCCCGTCGAACAGAACGATGTTCAGGGCGGCGACCGCGCTGGCGCCGCCGATCAGGGCGAAGCGTCCCAGTGTCTGCATCGTGGTGTGCTGGGCACGCTGCACCTCGGGCGACAACTCGGCGCCTTGCGCATCGTGGCGCGGCACCGCCTCGACCGACATGGCATCGGCGACTGCGTCCTGCACCACATAGCCGCAGGGCGCCAGGATCACCGCCAGCACGTACCAGGCGGTCACTGACATGATGCCCGGCATCCAGTCGGCCCGGGTTGCCAGCCCGTACATGATGGCGAAACTGGCCGCGATCAGCGCCGCGCCCAGATAGATCAGCCAGGCCTTCCAGCGCCAGATCAGGTCGACCAGATGGCCCAGCGGCATCTTCAGCGCCCAGGGCAGCCCGGCCCAGAAGGCCAGCCCGGCGATGAAGGCCGCCGAGACATCCAGATATTCCTTGACGAAGAACGTGCCGACAACGGCGGTCAGCCCCTGCGCCCCGGCGGCGAAATAGACCATCAGCGGCGGCAGGAACGACCAGCGCATCTGCCGGCCCAGATCGAGGACAACAGCGTCGAACCAGCCCCGGATCCGGCCCGCGCGGGTCATAGCGGGCGGATCTTGAGCCCGGTGATCCGGTTGCCCTCGCGGCCCGTCACCTCGAAGCGGAAGCCGTGAAAGGCAAAGACCTGACCCACGGTCGGGATCATCTGTGCCTCGTGAATGACCAGTCCGGCGACCGTATTGGCCTCGTCATCGGGCAGCGACCAGTCCATTGCCCGGTTCACGTCGCGGATGGTCATGGCGCCCTCGACCAGGAACTGGCCATCGTCGCCACGGGTCACCGGCATTTCGGCATCGGGGTCGAATTCATCGGTGATCTCGCCCACGATCTCTTCGAGAATATCCTCGAGCGTGATCAGCCCGCGCAAAGAGCCGTATTCGTCCACCACCAGCGCGAAATGGCTGCGAATGCGCAAGAAGGCGCGCATCTGGTCGTCGAGCGTCGTGGTCTCGGGCACGAAATAGGGCGCGTTGGCGACCCGGGTGATGTCGAAATCCTTGAGCCGCGCGGTGTGACCCTCGCTGCCGCCAACCTGGGCATACATGGCGCGGAACAGGTCCTTGGCATGGACCACGCCGATGATGTTCTCGGGCTCGCCGCGATAGACGGGCAGGCGGGTATGGGGGCTTTGCAGGCAGTGTTCCAGAATGGTTTCGGGCTCGGCATCGGCATCCAGCATCACGATATTCGAGCGATGCAGCATGATTTCCTCGACCGTGCGCTCGGCCAGGTCGAGCGCGCCCAGGATACGGTCGCGGTCCTCTTTTTCGACCACGCCCTCGGAATGGCCGAGATAGAGCGCGCCGGCGATCTCCTCGCGCACCGCCATGATATGGCTGTCGGGGTCGATCTGAACGCCAAAGAGGCGCAGAACCCCCCGCACCAGAACCCGGACCAGGGCCACGATCGGTGAAAACAGCATCACCACCACGCCGATGATCGGGGCGACGGCGGCGGCGGCCTTTTCGGCATTGGTGATGGCGTATGTCTTGGGCAGCACCTCGGCAAAGATCAGGACCAGCATCGTCATCACGATGGTGGCCAGGGCCACGCCGCTTTCCCCGAACATCCGCGTGAACAGTGCGGTGGCGAGAGAGGCCGACAGGATGTTGACGATATTGTTGCCAAGCAGGACCGAACCGATCAGCTTTTCGTTGTTCTCGGTGATCTTGAGTGCCTTTTCGGCACCGCTTGATCCCCGGTCGGCCTGGCTGCGCAGCTTGCCGCGCGAGGCGGCGGTCAGCGCGGTCTCGGACCCCGAAAAGAAACCGGAGAGAATGAGCAGGAACAGGATCGCGCCGGTCGTGATCCAGAAGGCGCTGTCGAGCGCGGAGGCAGAGGGGTCCATCGGTCCTGAAAACTTGTTTCGCTGACATCCGTTATGGGGTCGGCGGGGGGCGCGATCAAGGGCTCAGTCGGTATCGGACTTGTCGTCGCGGGCCAGCGGGTGGTGATCCAGCACCAGTTCGGCCAGCCTTGCGTCCAGAACATGGGTGTAAATCTCGGTGGTCGAGACATCGGCATGGCCCAGCAGGGTCTGGATGGTGCGCAGATCGGCGCCATTGGCCAGCAGATGGGTGGCAAAGGCATGACGCAGCGTATGCGGGGTGACCTTGTCGGGCGACACACCGCCGGCGACGGCCAGTTCCTTGATCAGCAGATAGAAGCGGTGCCGGGTCAGATGACCCGATTTCCCGCGCGAGGGAAACAGGTGCGGCGAGCGGGCGCTGCCGCGCCGGGCGCCGTCCTCTTCGGCGGCGTCGCGCACCGTCAGCCAGGCGGCCAGCGCCGCGCGGGCGGGCGGCGACAAAGGTACCATGCGTTCCTTGCCGCCCTTGCCGCGCACCAGCAGCATGCGCGGATCGCCCCGCGCGGCCGACGCGGGCAGCGAGACCAGTTCGCTGACCCGCATGCCGGTGGCATAGAGCAGTTCCATCAGACAGGTATTGCGCAGCCGGTCGGCGCTGGTGCGGCCGGTCTGGCGGGCGGCCTCCAGCAGACGGTCGACCTCGACCACCTCAAGCGTCTTGGGCAACGATTTCAGCCGCCCGGGCCCCTTGATCTGGATGGCGGGGTTGTCCGTGCGCCAGCCCTCGTCAAAGGCGAAACGGTATAGCTGCTTGATCGCGGACAGACGCCGCGCCCGGGTCGCGCGCGCCAACCCCTGCGCATCACAATCGACCAGATAGGCCTCGACCGTGTCGCGCTCGGCCCCGCCCAGCGTGGCGCCGCGCCGCTCAAGCCATTCGATGAAATCCTTGAGGTCGCGGCCATAGGCCAGCAGCGTGTTGTTGGCGGCCCCCAGTTCGGCCGCCTGCGCGTCGAGAAAGGTCGAGATCCATTGATGAGGATGGGCAGGGGTTGTGGACATCGCTCAACTCCGCGTCAGCAGCATCAGTTGCAGCGCGGCGCGCCGCGCGGTGTCCTCCAGCCCGACGCGGTGGAACAGGGCCAGCGCCACGCCCAGATCGTCATGATTGCCCATGGCGCCGCTGCCGAACCGGTCCATCGCTTCGAGAATCGCTTCGCCCAGATGACCGTCGCTCAACATCGCCTCCATTTCGGGGGGCAGGGCGGTGGCACTGTCGAACCCGTCCGCGATGGCCCCGGCCTGGGGCGAGGGCGGGGCGACCGAACCGGGAACGCCGCGCGCCAGCGCGGCAAGAAAGGCGCGGTCGCCACTGGTATCCGCGGGGTCATGCGCCGCCGTTTCATAACCCGGAGACAACAGCCGGATGCGCCAGGCGAGTGCGGCGGCCTCGGGTGCGTCCAGCACGGGGAGCGCTTCGGCAAAGAGTTGTGCAAAGGGCACTTCGAGCCGTGCCTGCCGCATCGCTGCCCAAGCAATGGGCAGGGTCTTGGCCACCGCTTCGGCGCTGCCGCTTTGCAAGGCTGTTTCGAATTGCTGCACCGCCTCGACCCGGTCCCAGATACCGCCCGAAGCGGCCGGGCTGCGTTGGGTATAGAGGCCCAGCAGCTGGTTGGGTGTCAGCGCGCCGATGCGGGTCAGACGCTCAGCGGCCTCCAGCTGGGCCTTCCAGCCGGCCAGATCGCGCAGGTCGGCATTGGCAAAGGCACGTGGCAGGCCAGACGTGTTCAGCGGCTCGCCGATCGCCTCGAAAAGGCGAAAGGTCAGCGGATCGGGGCGCGCGGGGGCCGGGGGCGGTGGCAGGTCCTCGAAAATCTCGGGGCTGAGGAACCGGTCGAGCAGCGACAGCATTTCGGGCGGCAGCAGCTCCAGCGCATGCGCGGTCTCCAGCGTCAGCGCCGCCGAGGTCCAGTCTCCCCGACGCGCGGTGCAAAAGATCAGCGCCGCATAATCGGTCGCCAGATGCGGGCTGGCGGCCAGCGCGGCGCAACTGCTGTCCTCGTCCCCGGTCAGCAGGGTCGCGTCGAACCAGCGCCGAAACCGTTCTTGCGAGGCGGTGGGACCCGCCAGCTGGATCAGCGCCTGGGCCGGGTCGACCGCGCCCAGCTGCATCAGCCGGTCCACCCGCGCCAGCAAGACCGTCTCGGCGGCCTGCGGGCTGGCATAGGGGGGGCGGGTCTCGGACAGCAGCAGGGTATAAAGCAGGGTCTGCATCGCCGGATTGTCGCGCACCGGCACCCGCATCAGCCGCTCGGCCAGCAACACCGGGTCGCTGCCCTGCCACAGGTCCAGCGGCAGGCCGGTCAGCTTGGTCGAGACCAGCCCCAGCGGCATTGGCAACGCCTCGAGCGGGGTGACCTCGATCTGCGGTGTCAGCCCGCTCTGGGTTACAGGCGGCTCCAGCAGAGCGGTGCCAGGCAAGGTGCCGGGGGCCGGGTTGGCCAGCCAGTCGATCACTGACAGCGGCTCTTGCTGGGCCAGTCCCGCAATCGGTAGACAGGCCAGAAGCGCGGCCAGCCTGATGCGTTTCGGGATAGTCCCGTCCCTAGTCCGCATCCAACACCACCGGCAGGCGCTGTTCGGTCTGTGGTGCCGAGAAATCAACCCCGAAGAACGGGCCCAGATAGGCATATCCGATCAGCGCGACAGCACCGAGACACACGACATAGACCAGAAATTTGACCAAACGACCCATGATTTGACGCTGCCTCTTTCGTTCTTTTGCCCAAGTTATAACTGGCCTTTTTCACAAGATCACGTCATTCAGAGGACAATGAGCAAAATTGAGCATAACTCGGCCAAAACAGAAGATGGTCGCGCCGCCGCGCTGCGCAAGACCGTCGTCATGGTTGGCATGATGGGGGCGGGCAAGACCGCCGTGGGCCGGGCCCTGGCGCAGCGCCTGGGCGTGCCCTTTCTGGACAGCGACGCCGAGATCGAAAATGCCGCAAACATGTCGATCCCCGAGATTTTCGAGCGTGATGGCGAGGCATTCTTTCGCGACCGCGAAAGCCAGGTCATCGGGCGGCTGCTGAAGGGGGCGCCCTGCGTGCTGTCCACCGGTGGCGGCGCCTTTCTGGCCGAGGCGAATCGCCGGATGATCTCCGAGCGTGGCGTGTCGGTCTGGCTCAAGGCCGATCTGACGGTGCTGTGGAATCGGGTCCGGCATAAGGACACCCGCCCGCTGCTGCGCACCGCCGATCCGCGTGCGACCTTGCGCGCGCTTTATGAGGCGCGGGTGCCGCTTTACTCCGAGGCCGATCTCTGCGTGATTTCCGATGGCGAAACCGCGATCGAGCAGATGGTTGACCGGGTGATCGCGGCGTTGGCAACGCGCAAGGATGTATTGGAACTGAGCTGACATGATGAACACGGTGCATGTGGCGCTGGGGGCGCGCAGCTATGATGTGGAAATCGGCCCGGGGCTGCTGGCCGAGGCGGGCGCGCGCATTGCACCCCTGCTGAAACGGCGCCGGGTCTGCGTGCTGACCGATGAGACGGTGGCAAGCCTGCATCTGGAGGCGCTGCGCGAAGGTCTGGCCGCTGGCGGGATCACGATGCAGGCGCTGGCGCTGCCGCCGGGCGAGGCCACCAAAAGCTGGCCGCATCTGGAACGCGCGGTCGACTGGCTGCTGGCCGAGAAGGTCGAGCGCAACGATATCGTTGTGGCCTTTGGCGGTGGTGTGATCGGCGATCTGGCGGGCTTTGCCGCCGCCATTCTGCGCCGGGGCGTGCGGTTCGTGCAGATCCCGACCTCGCTTCTGGCGCAGGTGGACAGTTCGGTGGGCGGCAAGACCGGTATCAATGCCTCCCACGGCAAGAACCTGATCGGCGCCTTTCACCAGCCCTCGCTGGTGCTGGCCGATACGTCGGTGCTGGGCACACTGACGGCCCGCGATTTCCTCGCCGGCTATGGCGAGGTGGTGAAATACGGGCTGCTGGGCGATGCGGCGTTCTTTGACTGGCTCGAAGCGCAGGGCCCGGCGCTGGCCGCGGGTGACATGGCCGCCCGGGTCGAGGCGGTGACCCGCTCGGTTCAGATGAAGGCCGATATCGTCGCCCGCGACGAGACCGAACAGGGGGACCGGGCGCTGTTGAACCTCGGTCATACCTTCTGTCACGCGCTCGAGGCCGCGACCGGCTATTCCGACCGGCTGTTGCATGGCGAAGGGGTGGCGATCGGCTGCGCGCTGGCGTTCGAACTCTCGGCGCGGTTGGGGCTTTGTTCGCAAGAGGACCCAAGCCGGGTGCGCGCGCATCTCAAGGCAATGGGGATGAAGACCGATCTGTGCGATATCCCCGGCGATCTGCCGGGTGCAGCAGCGTTGGTCGACCTGATGGCGCAGGACAAGAAGGTGGTGGATGGCCAGTTGCGCTTTATCCTGGCGCGCGGCATCGGACAGGCCTTCGTCACCTCGGACGTCCCGCGCGAGGCGGTGCTGTCGGTACTTGAGGATGCGCTGGCAAGCTGCTGAAAAGGGGTCGATTATCGCCCCTGGATCACCATCAGCTCGCCCACGTTCTCGCGGGTGACATAACCCAGCATCCGCCCATCAGTCGTGGTGATGGCGACCGCGGGCGCCCCCTGATAAAGCGCGTCCAGCACCGTCTCCAACCCGCTGGCGAGCGGTACCTGCGGGATGTCACGCTCCATCACGGTTTCTGCCGAATCCGAACGTGGATGATCCGAGGCCAGCGCCGCGAACAGCCGTGCCCGTGTCACAAATCCCAAAAGGCGCCCGTCCCCATCCAGCACCGGAAATTCATGCTGGGTGGTGTGCAGCACCGCCTGCGCGGCGGTGGCCAGCGTGTCGGCGGGACCCAGCGTCTCGAAGCGGGTGATCATCGCGTCGCGCGCCAGCAGGCGACGGGTCACCGCGCGCATGGCGACATCCTGCGCCTCGGCATTGGCGGCGATAAAGACAAAGACCGCGATCAGCACCAGTACCGGGTTGCCGCCGCTGAGCCCGGCAAAGCCAAAGAGCAGCGCCACCAGCTGCCCGGCGGCGGCGGCGATGCGGGTGGCGCGCACCCGGTCCATCGTAAGGCTGAGCGAGGCACGCAGCACCCGGCCGCCATCCATCGGAAAGGCCGGGATCAGGTTGAACACCGCCAGGAACAGGTTGACCATGGCCAACCGGCCCAGGAAATCGGGCTCGGCGCTGTCGATTGCGGTCAGCGTTTCGAACCTGGTATCGACACCGACAAGGGTGAGGGCGGCCCAGATCGCCACATTAACCGCCGGACCGGCCAGCGCCACCACGATCTCTTGCCCCGGCTTCTCAGGCATCTTGTCCAGCCTGGCCAGCCCGCCGATGGGCAGCAAGGTGATATCGGGAGTGCGGATGCCATAGCGGCGCGCGGTCAGGGCGTGACCATATTCATGCGCCACCACACAGGCAAACAGGGCCACCACAAAACCGGTGTTTTCCACCGCGCTGGGCCAGCCGCCCATCTGATAGGCCGAGATGCCGATCCAGGCGATGAGCAGAAAGAAGGTGACATGGACCTTCAGTTCCGAGCCAAAGAAACGGCCGAGGGTGAAGGACCATGTCATGATATGCCTCCGGTCTTAGAACGGGATCTCGTCGTCGTCGATGCCGCCCGATGCGGGAGCGCGTCCGCGTCCACCGCCGCTGCTACCGCCCCCCGACGAGCCGCCATAGGGATCGCCTGCCGGGCCGCTGTCGTAACCGCCGCCATAGCTGTCACCGCCGCCCTGACCGCTGCCAAAGCCGCCGCCGCCGCTTCCGCCTTCGCCGCGCCCGTCGAGCATCACCAGCGTCGCGCCAAACCCCTGCAGCACCACCTCGGTGGAATAGCGGTCCTGGCCGGACTGGTCCTGCCATTTACGAGTCTGCAACTGGCCCTCCAGATAGACCTTGGACCCTTTGCGCAGATATTGTTCGGCCACGCGGACCAGACCTTCGCTGAAGATGGCGACCGAATGCCATTCGGTCCGTTCGCGCCGTTCGCCCGTATTGCGATCCTTCCAGGTTTCAGAAGTGGCGATGCGCAGATTGCACACCTTGCCTCCATTCTGAAATGTCCGCACCTCGGGGTCGCGGCCCAGATTTCCCACCAGAATGACTTTATTGACCGAGCCAGCCATGGGTTCCCCGTCTCCTGTTCTTGTTGCATCTTGTGTTGTGATCGGCCCGAATCTCGCCGACCCGTCCCGACAAACCCTACACGCGCGCGTGGGCAGAGGGAAACCGGTAGCTCTATTCGCCTGATCCGCGCCAGCGTGCAGGCAGGGTTTTCTTCACCGCCAAACCAGCTATAGTTGCCGGCAAGGGGTTACGGACAGGTTATTTCCAATGCGCAGACTCTTTTCCGGTTTCATGGTGGCCGCGGTTGCCCTGTCGGGCCTGCCTGCGAGTGCCGATATGTTTTCGACCAAGAACCGGCGCGACCTGTTCCAGAAACAGGCGCGACTACTGGATACCAGGGCTGCGAGCCAATACGAAAGCTCCTCGCGCCTGCAACCGCCGAGCGCCGAGCGCACTTCGACCCGCAGATACGCTGGCAAGTACAAGGGCGAATACCTGCAAATGGCCCGCGACGCGGCCCGGCGCCACAATATCCCCGAGGATCTGTTTCTGCGACTGGTGCAGCAGGAAAGCGGCTGGAATCCGCATGCCAAATCGCACAAGGGTGCGATGGGCCTGGCCCAGCTGATGCCGGGCACCGCCCGCGCATTGGGGGTTGATCCGGGCGATCCGTATGAGAATCTCGACGGCGGTGCCCGCTATCTGTCGTGGCAATACCGCAAGTTCAAATCGTGGCGCCTGGCGCTGGCGGCCTATAACGCCGGTCCCGAAGCGGTCGAGAAATACGGCGACGTGCCGCCCTATGAAGAGACCAAAAACTACGTCAAGGTGATCTGGGGCAGCTGAGCCCGCTCACTCGCAAAGCGCGCCGTCACAGCCCCGCTATTCGAGAAAACCCGCAGGCCGAAGGCTGCGGGTTTCGTGTTTCTGCCTATTCTGCGGCGATCTTGATCACGGGGCCCATTCTGGCCAGCACATCGTCGCTCAGGTGGCATTTCACCTGATGGCCGTCGCCCAGTTGGCGCACTGGAGGCACGTCCTTGTCGCACAGGCCGCCCGGCACTTCGGATTTCCAGCGGCAGCGGGTCTGGAACGGGCAGCCCGGCGGCGGGTTCATCGCCGAGGGGATGTCGCCTTCGAGCACGATATGTTCCTTGATCACCGAGGTGTCGGCGATCGGCACCGCGCTCAGCAGTGCCTCGGTATAGGGGTGGTAGGGCGGGCTGAACACCTGGTCGGTGGTGCCCAGCTCGACCACATGGCCCAGATACATCACCATCACCCGGTCGCTGAGATAACGCACGATCGACAGGTCATGGCTGATGAACAGCAGCGTCGTCTTCTGCTCGCGCTGGATCTCCATCAACAGGTCGGTCACCGCCGCCTGCACCGAAACGTCCAGCGCCGAGACCGGCTCGTCCGCCACCACGATGCGGGCGCCGCCGGCAAAGGCGCGGGCGATGCCGACGCGCTGTTTCTGGCCACCCGACAGCTGTCGCGGCATCCGCTCGGCAAAGGCGCGCGGCAGTTTTACCAGATCGAGCAGTTCCAGCATCCGCTGTTGGCGCTCGCCATCGTTCTTGCCGATGCCAAAGATCTCCAGTGCGCGGATGATCTGGCGGCCTACGGTCATCGAGGGGTTGAGCGTGTCGAACGGGTTCTGGAACACCATCTGCACATCCGACACGGTCTTGGTGTCGCGCGCCTCGATCGGGATCTGTTCGATGCTGCGATTGTCCAGCAGGATTTTCCCGTCGGTGGCGGTTTCCAACCCCATCAGCACCTTGGCAAAGGTGGACTTGCCGCAGCCCGATTCGCCGACGATGGCCAGGGTTTCGGATTCGCGCGCCTCGAAGGACAGGGTCTCGTTGGCCTTGACCACCTTCTTTTCACCGCCGCCGAACAGGGCATTCGCGGCCACCTCGTAATATTTCTTGAGGTTGTCCATCTTCAGGACGACATCGCCAACCTGCGCCTTTGCCTTCTGTTCGCCCAGGGCAATCGGCGCGTTCCAGTCGATCTCGCGGAACTTCAGGCAGCGGGTGTGGTGGCGGTCATTGCCCGGCACCGCCTCCATCAGGATGTCCTGCGCGTCACAGCGCCCGGCTTCGAAATAATCGCAGCGCGGCCCGAAATTGCAGCCGGGCGGGCGCTCGTGCGGCAGGGGGAAGTTACCGGGAATGGCCACCAGCGGGCGGCTGTTCTTGTCGGCGCCGGGCAGCGGGATCGAGCGGAACAGCGCCTGGGTATAGGGGTGCTGCATCTCGTCGAACACATCCTTGATCGAGCCGCGCTCGACCGCCTCGCCGGAATACATAACGCACAGCCGGTCGCAGGTCTCCAGCACCAGGCCCAGGTTGTGGCTGATGAACAGCATCGAGGTGCCGTATTTCTTGCCCAGATCCTTGACCAGCGCGACCACGGCGGCCTCGACCGTCACATCAAGCGCGGTGGTGGGCTCGTCCAGGATCAGCAGCGCCGGTTTCGACATCAGCGCCATGGCGATGACGATGCGCTGCTGCTGGCCGCCCGACAGCTGGTGCGGATAGCTGTTCAGCATCCGCTCGGGGTCGGGCAGGCGCACATCGGTCACCACTTCCAGCGCCCGTTTGCGCGCCTCTTCGGCAGACACGCCTTCATGGATCATCGGCACTTCCATCAGCTGTTTGCCGATCTTCATCGCCGGGTTCAGGCTGGCCATCGGCTCCTGATAGATCATCGCGATCTCGTTGCCGCGAATGTCGCGCAATTCGTCGGCGCTCATCTCGGCCAGGTCGCGACCCTTGAACTTGATGGTGCCGCCGACGATGCGGCCGTTCTTGCCCAGGTCCTGCATCACCCCCAGCGCCACGGTGGATTTGCCGCAGCCGGATTCGCCCACCAGCCCCACCGCCTCGCCGGGCTGCACGCTGACCGAGAAATCCATCACTGCGGGGATCTCCCGCAGCCGGGTGAAAAAGGAAATCGACAGCTTGTCGATCTCCAGGATCGGCCCGTCATATTCCGCCATCTTGCTCATGTTCTTGTCTCCCTGTCGGAGCGGAAGGAAAGCCTTCTTCCTCTTGCTCCAAATATCCCGGGGGGTCCGGGGGGCTGGCCCCCCGGCTTTGATCACGTCAGTCCTTCAGGCTTTCTTCGCGCAACCCGTCCGCCAAGAGGTTCAGGCCCAGAACCAGCGACAGCAGCGCCAGCGCCGGCGGCAGGGCCGGGTGCAGGTAGATCGACAACAGCTTGCGCCCTTCGTTGATCGTGCTGCCCCAGTCCGGGCTTTCCGGCGGCAGACCCAGGCCAAAGAAGCCCAGCGTGCCCAAAAGGATGGTGGTATAGCCGATGCGCAGACAGAAATCGACGATCAGCGGCCCGCGCGCATTGGGCAGGATCTCCCACAGCATGATGTACCAGGGGCCTTCGCCGCGGGTCTGGGCGGCGGCGACATAGTCGCGTGTCTTGATGTCCATCGCCAGGCCCCGCACGATACGGAACACCGTGGGCGAGTTGACGAAGACCACCGAGACAAAGACCACCAGGATGCCGCCCGGAATGTCGAACGGGTCAAGCACCGAAGGCAGGCCGGGGATGCTGCGCACCAGATAGCCGTTCTCCGAAATCAGCGCCAGATAGAGCCACAGCGCGAACCCCAGCACCCCGATCAGCAGCGGCGTGCGGAACGCGGGCTGGGTACGGTAGCGCGAGTTCAGCAGCACGCCCAGAAAGATGATCGGGAACATGAACAGCACGATGGCCATCATGGTGGGCAGGCCGGTTGCCACGATCTCGGGTGTGACCAGCAGGTAGAACAGCAGGATGACCGGAAAGGCCAGGATCAGGTTGGCGAGGAAGGACAGGAACGTGTCCAGCCGACCGCCGTAATATCCGGCAGGCAGGCCCAGGGTGATCCCGACCATAAAGGCAAAGAGCGTGGCCAGCGGTGCGATCTGCACCACGATCCAGGCGCCCTTGACCACCCGGCTGAACACGTCACGCGCCAGATTGTCGCCGCCCAGCAGATACCAGGCATAGTCACCTTCACCCGCGCCGGCCAGCGGTGTGCCGGGCACCTTGTTCTTCATGCCCGAGACCTGGCTCAGCGGGTCATGGGTGATGATCAGGTCCATGGCGCCAAAGATGCCGACAAAGACCCAGAACATCACCAGGCCAAAGCCGATCATGCCGATCGGACTGTCAAACAGCTTGCCATAAAGGCCCAGCCGCCGCTTGAAGGCGATCGACAGGGCAAAGAGCAACAAGAGCGCGATCCAGACCGATGACAGCTGATACAGCACGCGGATGATGATTTCGAATGTACCGAGAGGTTCCATGTTCCGTTCCTCCCTTACGAAATGCGGATGCGCGGGTTGAGGTAGACATAGCCGATATCCGAGATCAGCTGCGTGATCAGAACCACGAAGACCGAAACCACCGATACCGCCAGCAAGAGCTGGATGTCGTTATTGCCCGCCG
This sequence comes from Ruegeria sp. BHSC223, assembly GCF_059613025.1. Taxonomy (NCBI): domain Bacteria; kingdom Pseudomonadati; phylum Pseudomonadota; class Alphaproteobacteria; order Rhodobacterales; family Roseobacteraceae; genus Ruegeria; species Ruegeria sp. BHSC223. The sequence goes on along the minus strand of NZ_JBXWRR010000001.1, from coordinate 629,277 downwards.
CCTCGACCAGAACCCAGCCGAAGCCCTTGTAGTTGAACAGGCTCTCGACGATGACGACACCGTTGAGCAGCCAGGGGAATTGCAGCATGATCACTGTAAAAGGCGCGATCAGCGCGTTTCTCAGCGCGTGCTTGATCACGATATTGGGGAAGGACACGCCCTTGAGCCGCGCAGTGCGGATGTATTGCGCCGTCATCACCTCGGTCATCGAGGCGCGCGTCATCCGCGCGATATAGCCCATGCCATAGAGCGCGATAGTCAACACCGGCAGGAAGAAATTTTCGAACGTCGGCTGCTCCATCGCCTGGGTTGCGGTGCCCTTGAACCATTTCAGCCCCACCGTCGACGAGGTGAAGACCGCGATGAAGATCACGCCCGAGACATATTCCGGCGTTGCCGTGCTGAGGATCGAGAAGGTCGACAGTGACCGGTCGGTGCGCGACCCCTCGCGCATCCCTGCCAGCACACCCACGAGCAGGGCAGAGGGCACCATCAGGATCATGACCCACATCATCAGGTAAAGCGTGTTGCCCAGCCGTTTCCAGATGATCTCGTCCACATCGGCCTTGAACCGTGTCGAATACCCCCAGTCGCCCTGAACGATACCGCAAAACCGCGGCGTCTCTTCCGGGGTTTGCCCGGGGCGCACGCAGGTTCCGACGAACTGACCGTCATTCAGGATCTTGGTAAAGCCCGGCACCACGCCCAGCCAGCGGCCGTATTTGGTGAGCAGCGGGTCGCTGTAACCGCGATTGTCGAGCCAGGTCTGCACCTGCTCGTCGCTCATCCGCTGGTTGCCCTGCGTTTTCGCCAGTTTTTCGAGGTTCGGATAGAGGTTCGTGAGGAAGAAGACCACGAAGGTCAGGCACAATGCCGTCAGCAGCATCACCCCGAACCGCCGGAGAATGAAAAGTCCCATGTTAGCCCCTGTTGGTCAGGCTGGTCCGCAGCTCTCGCGCCCTTGGTGTCGGCGTCTTCACCCCGGCACGGGGCGCGGGGCAATGCTGCGGCTGGAGGAGCGCGCCCAAAGGCGCGCTCCGGTCGATATCGGGTGGTGGCCGATCAGGCCGCCCAGCCCCACTTGTAGTGGTGGTGTTCAAAGGCGATGTGCATGTCGGTGCCCACCAGACCCTCTTTCATGTGACGGTAGAGCGCGCGCCAATAGGGCTGGATGGTCACGCCTTCCTCCTGGATCAGGGCCTCGCCCCTGGCCACCACCTCGCGCCGCTTGTCGGCATCGGCCAGCGCCAGCGCCTCGGCCAGGATGGCGTCGAACTCGGGGTTGGCCCAGCCGAACTCGTTCCAGGCCTCGCCCGAACGATAGGCCAGTGCCCAGATTTGGACGCCCAGCGGACGGTGGTTCCAGTTGGTCGAGCTGAAAGGATACTTGGTCCAGTCGTTCCAGAAGGTCGAGCCGGGCAGAACCGTCCGTTTCACCTTGAAGCCCGCGTCGCGCAGCTGGGCTGCCACGGCGTCGGTGGTGTTGCGGCGCCAGTCGTCGTCGATGGAGACGATCTCGTGCTCGAAATCCATCATCCCGGCTTCTTCCATCAGGGCCTTGGCCGCGGCCGGATCGTGCTTGCGTGCGGGCAGCTCGGCATATTCCGGGTGGCTCGGGCCGACATGGTGGTTTTCAGCCGGCGCGCCGCGCCCGCCATAGCCCAGTTCCAGGCAGACCGCGTTGTCCACGGCCATCGAGATGGCCTGACGCACGCGCTTGTCGGCATAGGGTTTCACGCCGTCGATCTCGGCCAGCTGGTTCGGACGTACCACGATCGTGCTCATGGTCACCACTTCGGACTTGGCATAGCCCAGCCCATCCATCACGTCGATGAATTCACCGACGGACTCGTGCAGCATGTCCACTTCGTCGGATTCCAGAGCCGACAGCCAGGCCGACGGGTCGGTGCCATAGTCGATATATTCGATCCGGTCGAGTGCCGGACGGCCGAACACCGCCTCGCCCCACCAGTTGTGATTCTCGTTACGCACCAGGGTGCATTTCACGCCCACTTCCAGCTCTTCGATCACATAGGGGCCGGTGCCCACATTGTTGGTCAGGTCGCTTTCGCTGAACGAGCTGTGTACGATGGCCGCCGGATAGTCCGACATGCCCGCGATCAGCGAGATGTCAGAATTGGGCAGGTTCAGGCGCACAGTGTGGCTGTCGACCACTTCGATCGCGCCGTCGATCGCCTGGCCGCTGTCGGCGTCGATCAGGGTGGCGAAACGGCCCGCCATCGAGTTGGTTTCCGAGCTCTTGTCACACCAGCGGGCGATGTTGCGCGCCACGTCATCGGCAGTGAAGTCTTCGCCGTTGTTCCAGGTGACGCCCTTGCGGACGTTCAGGGTATAGACGGTGGCGTCGTCGTTGATCTCCCAGCTTTCCAGAAGGATCCCGCGGAAGGTCCCGTCCGAGTTGTACTCGACCAGATATTCCATGGTGCCACGGGTTTCGTTGCCCAGTTCGGACCAGTCGTAGGTGCGCGGATCCTTCAGTTCGCGCACGCTCATCTGCACGCGCAGGGTACCGCCCTGCTTGGCTTCTGAGGCGACAGCAGGGGTCGGCGCGGTCAGACCGATCAGCCCATAGGCTGCGGCGGCGCTGACACCCAGACCGGTGGCGCGGGTCAGGAACTCACGGCGGCTCAGCTTGCCGTCGCGGAACTCCTGCGCATGCATTTCGGCAGCCCAGTGTACCGGCTGCTTGCGGGTTTCGTGTGTGGTCATGAAAGTCTCCCTGTGACTTTTTTCGATTAGCGGTCGGTCTGCGGCCCGTGTGGCGCCTGCTGCGCTGCTGCGGGTCTGTTGCCGTCCGATGGAATTCTGGCGTCCCCATGCGCCTATTCCGCAATAGATTCCCGCCTGCGTCAATGATTGGTTTCGTCACATCTTGGCCAAAAAGCGACATCGGTATGTCGAAAACCTTCATATGTTCAGCAAAAATGGACAGGAGTGTCTATTTGGGGTGGTTGTTGCGGCGCAGCGCCCCCGGGGTGAGTCCGGTGCGGCGACGGATAAAGCGGCCAAAAACCGCCGAGCTGGCGAATCCAAGGTGCCGCGCGATATCGCCTAGGTTGGCCGGGCTGGTGCAGATCAGCCCGCGCGCGGCGTGCTCCAGCCTCTGGTGTAACAGCTCGGCCGCGCCCAGCCCGGTGGCGGTCATGCACAGGCGGGTCAGATGGGCAGGCGAGACGTCGATAGCGGCGGCATGCTCGGCCACGGTGGCGCCACTGTCAAAGGCCTGAACCAAACGCGCGCCATAGCGGCGCGTCAGGTCGCGGGCGCGGTCGCTGGGGCGGGGCAGGTCGTCGTGATCGCTCTGTCGGCGCAGCCAGATCGCCGCTAGCTGCGCCCAGCTTTCCATCGCGGTTGCGCCGAGCGCCCTTGTGCCGCTCTGCTCGCGCGCCAGCGCGTCGAGCAGGCCGGTCAGCTCGACCTGATCCGCCGCCGCGCGGATGCGCAGCAGCAGCGGTCGCGCCGGCAGCGGGATCGCGCTGGTCCCTGGGATTAGCAGCGCCTGCCCCAGACAGCCGCGCCCAAGGTCCAGCGCCATCAGGTGGCGCGCCGGCACGAACAGCGCGTTATGGGCGCCGAACCCGATCCGTCCGCCATCCAACAGCCCGGTGCCCTGACCACGGGTGATCCACAGCAGCAGGTGGTGGCCCCGGTCATGCGCCAGCTGCACCTGCCAGCGCCCCAGCGGCATCAGCTGCGCCAGGGTCGACAGGCGGATATCTGCTATCTCGGCGGGGTCATGGGCCATGACATGCGATCCTGCCAGCGCTTGTGGTCAATGCCAACCGCTCAGCCGTTTACGGGCAGGCGATGCCAATTGCCCATGCGGGCGCGGAACCAGCTGCGTTGCCGCTTGGCATATTGGCGTGTGGCGATACTGGCACGTTCGCGCGCCGCGTCCAGCGTGATCTCGCCGCGCAGATGCGCCATCAGCTCGGGCACGCCGATCGCCTTGAAGGCGGGCAGGGCCGGGTCGTATCGGTCGGCCATCGCGGCCACCTCTGCCAGCGCGCCCTCGTCCAGCATCTGGTCGAACCGGCGCGCGATGCGGTCCCACAGCCACAGCTTGTCCACCTCAAGCACCAGCGGCACCGTGCGCGCCAGCGGCAGTGGGGGTGGTGGCGTGTCTGCCTGCCACAGATGCAGCGCCCGCCCGGTGGCGCGCTCGACCTCCCAGGCGCGCTGAACGCGCGCCCGGTTCATCCGGTCCAGCCCGGCGGCGGTGGCCGGGTCGATCCCCGCCAGCAGCGTATCGAGGGGCAGTGCATCCGCTTCGGTCCGGATATCGGGCGGGGTGGCGGGGATTTCGGCCATACCCTCGGTCAGCGCGGTGAAATAGAGCCCGGTACCGCCCACGATGATCGGCCGGTCCGGGCCGTCCAGCAGCGGTGTCACCTCGCGCAGCCAGTGCCCGGCGGAATAGGGCGCATCATAGGGCAGATGCCCATAGAGGCGATGCGGCGCGCGTGCCTCCTCCTCTGGCGAGGGCCGCGCGCTGATCGCGCGCCAGCAGTTATAGACCTGGCTGGCATCGGCGTTGACGATAACGCCCCCGAACCGCTCGGCAATCTCCAGCGCCAGCGCCGATTTGCCCGAGGCGGTCGGCCCCGCGATCAGCACCGGTACGCCTTCGGGGATCGGGGGCAGGGCGCGGCCTACAGCCATGGTCGCGCGCCCCGGTTCATCTCATTTGCCCGACAGGGGCCATGCCGCATTGAACCCATCGGGGTTTTCCTCCATTTTGCGCCGGAAAATAGACCGGTGCCAAAGCGGAGCGCAACATGACCTCGTCCACATCCCCCGAAACCCCGTCCGATCCCTCGCAAACCAGGTACAAGCGCGTGATGCTGAAGATCTCGGGCGAGGCGCTGATGGGGGATCAGGGATTCGGCCTGCACCCGCCCACCGTCAAGCGGATCGCCGAAGAGGTCAAAACCGTGCATGACATGGGGGTCGAGATCTGCATGGTGATCGGTGGCGGCAACATCTTTCGCGGCCTCAGCGGCGCCGCCCAGGGGATGGAGCGCACAACCGCCGACTATATGGGGATGCTCGCCACGGTAATGAACGCGCTGGGAATGCAGGCCGCGCTCGAAGGGCTGGGCGTGTTTACCCGGGTGATCTCGGCCATTCGGATGGACGAAGTGGCCGAACCCTATATCCGCCGCCGCGCCGTGCGCCACCTCGAGAAAAAGCGGGTCTGCATCTTTGCCGCCGGCACCGGCAACCCCTATTTTACCACCGACACCGCCGCCACCCTGCGCGCCAATGAAATGGCCTGCGAGGCGATCTTCATGGGCAAGAATGGCGTCGACGGGGTTTATGACAAGGACCCCGCGCTGCATGATGACGCAGAGCGTTATGACGAGATCAGCTATGACGATGTGCTCGCCAAGCGGCTCAAGGTGATGGATGCCTCGGCCATCGCGCTGGCGCGCGACAACAACCTGCCGCTGATCGTCTTTTCACTGGACGAGCCGGGCGGTTTCCGCGGCATCCTGGCGGGCGAGGGCACCTATACCAAGGTGCAGGGCTGACCACAGCGATCGGGCGTCTGGCCAAAGGGGGCGGGCCAAGATTGCTATACAACCCAATCTGGATGGCTTAAGACCCAAGAAACAGGACCTCAAGCAGAGGAGAGAGCAGCATGTCTGACGATTTCGAACTCGACACCGACGATCTCAAGCGCCGCATGGATGGCGCCATGGCCAACCTCAAGACCGAATTCGCCTCGCTGCGCACCGGTCGCGCCTCGGGCTCGATGCTGGAGCCGATCCAGGTCGAGGCCTATGGACAGATGACCCCGATCAACCAGATCGGCACCGTCAACGTACCCGAGCCGCGCATGGTCACCATCAATGTCTGGGACAAGTCGATGGTGGGCAAGGTCGAGAAGGCGATCCGCGAAAGCGGGCTCGGCATCAACCCGCAGCTCAACGGTACCATCATCATGCTGCCGATCCCCGAGCTGAACGAGGAACGCCGCCGCGAGCTGACCAAGGTCGCCGGCCAATATGCCGAACATGCCCGCGTCGCCATCCGCAACGTGCGTCGCGACGGCATGGACCAGATCAAGAAGGCCAAGGCCGACGGCATGTCCGAGGACGATCAGAAGTTCTGGGAGGCCGAGGTGCAGGAACTGACCGACAAGATGATCAAGGCGGTCGACGGCGCGCTTGAGACCAAGCAAGCCGAAATCATGCAGGTCTGAGCCGGATCAAATGGCCAAGGACCCCATTTCCGCGCCCGTCTCTGGCCCGCGCCATGTCGCCATCATCATGGATGGCAATGGTCGCTGGGCCCAGGCAAGGGGGCGTCCGCGCCTGTTCGGGCACCATGCCGGAGCCCGCCGTGTGCGCGAGGTGGTCGAGGCCTGTCCCGACCTGGGCATCAAGTATCTGACCATATTCGCCTTTTCGACCGAGAACTGGAAACGGACCCAGGTCGAGGTGGCCGGGTTGATGAGCCTCTTTCGCCGCTACATCGCCAAGGAGACCCGGGCGCTGCATGCGCGGGGCGTCCGCGTACGTTTCATCGGCGACCGGGTGCGGCTGGATGCCAAGCTGATCGCGCTGATGGACACGCTCGAAGAGCAGACCCGCGAGAATGAGGGTGTACATCTGACCATCGCGCTCAACTATGGTGGCCGTGACGAGGTGGCCCGCGCCACCCGCCGTCTGGCCCGCGATGTGGCCGAGGGGCGGCTGAAACCCGAGGATGTGGACGAGGAGACGCTGCCGCGCTACCTCGACACCCGCGTGCTGCCCGATCCCGACCTGGTGATCCGCACCAGCGGCGAGGCACGGATTTCGAACTTCCTGCTCTGGCAGTCGGCCTATTCCGAATACGAATTCATCGACACGCTCTGGCCCGATTTCACCGCCGAGGAGCTGGCCCGGCTCTGCCAAAGCTATGGGAGCCGCGACCGCAGGTTCGGCGCGGTCAAGGTATGAGCGAGGGGCGCTGGTCCGACCTGACCGCCCGGGTGGGGTCCGCCGTGGTGCTGGCCGCCGTGGCCGGGGTCGAGCTGTGGCTGGGCGGTCTGTGGTTCGAAAGCTTCATCGCTGTGGTGACCGGCCTGATGGTGTGGGAACTGATGCGGATGATCGCGCCCGAACGGGGTGGGGCGGCGGTGCAGATGGCGCTGCTGACCGGATTTGCGGTGCTGCTGGCCTATCACCTTCCGCCGCTTTACCGGCTGCCGGTTTTGGTGGCGCCGGCGCTGGTGGGCGCCGGGCAGGTGACCCGATACAAGGGGCTTTACGCGGTCTTCGCGCTTTGGATCGCCTTTGCCGGGCTTGGCTTCATCTGGATCCGCGAGGTCATGGGCCTCGACTGGATGCTGTGGCTGGTGCTGGTGGTGGTTGCCACCGACGTGGCGGGGTACTTCGTGGGCAAGTTGATCGGCGGGCCCAAGTTCTGGCCGCGCGTCAGCCCGAAAAAGACCTGGTCGGGGACCGCGGGCGGCTGGGCCGCTGCCGCGCTGATTGGCGGTGGCTTCGCTATATATGCGGGGCTGGGCGCCAGCCTGCTGGTGCTGTCGGTGCTGGCCTCGATGGCCAGCCAGGCGGGTGATATCGCCGAAAGCGCGCTGAAACGGAAGATGGGGGTCAAGGACAGCTCCAACCTGATCCCCGGCCATGGCGGATTTCTCGACCGGTTTGACGGAATGATGGGGGCGGCGGTGTTTGTCCTGCTGGCCGGGCTGCTGCGCACGCTTGGGGGCCTGTGATGCAAGCGGGGTCTGTGCGCAGGGTCTCGATCTTCGGGGCCACCGGTTCCATCGGGCAGAACACCATTGACCTGATTGCCCGCGATCCCGACGCTTATGATGTGGTGGCGCTGAGCGGTGGCGCCAATATCGGGCGACTGGCCGAGGATGCCCGGCGGCTGCGTGCCGATGTGGCGGTGACTGCCTTTCCCGAGCGTCTGCATGATCTGCGCGCCGCGCTGGCCGGTAGCGGGGTCGAGGCGGCGGCGGGTCCGGCGGCCCTGATCGAGGCGGGTGCGCGCCCGGCGGATTGGGTGATGTCGGCCATTGTCGGCGCGGCGGGGCTGGCCCCCGGACTGGCGGCTCTGGAACAGGGCGCCACGCTGGCGCTGGCCAACAAGGAAACGCTGGTTTGCGCGGGGCCTTTGGTACTGGAAACCGCGCGTCGCCATGGCGCCCGGCTGCTGCCGGTGGACAGCGAGCATTCGGCGGTGTTCCAGGCGCTGGTGGGCGAGGACATGGCGGCGGTCGAACGGATCGTCATCACCGCCTCGGGCGGGGCCTTCCGCGACTGGCCGCTGGAACGGCTGGCCGGGGCCACAGCCAAGGAGGCCGCCCAGCACCCCAACTGGGACATGGGCCAGCGCATCACCATCGACAGCGCGTCCATGTTCAACAAGGCGCTGGAGGTCATTGAAACTCGGGAGTTTTTCGGGATCGACCCGGAACGGATCGAGGTCATCGTACATCCCGAATCCATGGTGCATGCACTGGTTGGCTTTCGCGATGGTGCGCTGATGGCGCATCTGGGCGCGCCCGACATGCGCCATGCCATCGGCTATGCGCTGCACTGGCCCGAAAGGCGCGACCTGCCGGTGGCGCGGCTTGATCTTGCGGCGCTGGGGCAGCTCAATTTCCGCGCCCCGGACGATGCCCGCTATCCCGCCCTGCGGCTGGCGCGGAGGGTGATGGCGCGGGGTGGGCTGTCGGGCGCGGTGTTCAACGCCGCCAAGGAACGCGCGCTGGATCATTTCATCGCCGGGCGCATCGGCTTTCTGGACATGGCGCATCTGGTCGAGGTCGTTCTGGACCGGTTTGAGTCCGATCCTGGCCTCATTGATGCCCCAATGACCCTTGATACTGTGACCCAAACAGACCATCTGGCGCGTCAAAGGGTCGACGCCGCATTGGCAAAACGAGCAGGGTAAGATTTTGGACGTTATTGGACTGATCCCGCAATTCGGCAGCCTTCTCTATACTATCGCGGCCTTTGTGGTGGCCTTGTCGGTCATCGTCGCGGTGCATGAATATGGCCATTACATCGTCGGGCGCTGGTCCGGCATCCATGCCGAGGTGTTCTCGATCGGGTTCGGACCGGTGTTGTGGAGCCGCGTGGACCGGCGCGGCACCCGCTGGCAGATTGCGCTGCTGCCTTTTGGTGGTTACGTCAAGTTTCTGGGCGATGCCAATGCCGCCTCGGGCAAGGATGGCGAGAGCATGGCCGAGATCTATCGCCGCAACCCCGGTGACCTGCGCCGCACCATGCATGGCGCGCCGCTTTGGGCGCGGGCGGCGACCGTGGCGGCGGGACCGCTGTTCAATTTCGTGATGTCGATCCTGGTGTTCGCGGTCATCTTCATGACCCGCGGCGCCCCGGTCGAGCCGCTGACCGTGGCCGAGATCCGGGATCTGCCCGGGGTCGAGACCAGCCTGCGCCCCGGCGATACCATCCTGTCGGTGGGCGGCGTGCCGCTTCCGGGGCCGGATTTCGCCAGCGATGCCGAGGAAGGCGCCGCCTGGCGCGATTTCGAAGGCGCGCTGCCGCTGGCGGCGCAGCTTGAATACTCCGTGATGCGCGACGGGGCAGAGGTTACGGCGACCGGACCGCAGTTCTTCCCGGCGTTGGTCGGTTCTGTGGTGCCGCGCAGCGCCGCGCAGGATGCCGGGCTGCGCTCGGGCGACGTGATCCGGGCCATCGACGGCGAAGCGATCGTGGCCTTCCGTCAACTCAAGGACATCGTCGAGGGGTCGGACGGCAAGCCGCTGCTGCTGGATGTCTGGCGCGAGGGTGAGATGCTCCAGCTGCTGCTCGTGCCACGCCGCACCGACAGCCCCACGCCCGAAGGAGGGTACGAGACCAACTGGCGGATCGGTGTGGCCAGCGGTCAGGCCTTTGACCCGGCGACCGAAACGCCCGGCCCGCTGGCGGCGCTGGCCACCGGGGTCAGCCGTACCGGCGATATCGTCTACTCCTCGCTCTCGGGGCTCTGGCACATGATCGCGGGGCAGATTTCCACCTGCAACATCTCGGGTCCGGTGGGCATCGCCCAGGCCTCGGGCGCGGTGGCCAGCCAGGGCGCGCAAAGCTTCATCGCTTTCATCGCGGTACTGTCGACGGCGGTGGGGCTGCTTAACCTGTTCCCGATCCCGGCGCTGGATGGTGGCCATCTGGTGTTCTATGCCTACGAGGCGGTGGCCGGCAAACCGCCCAGCGACAATGTGCTGCGGGTGCTGATGGCGCTGGGGATCACCCTCATCCTGTCGCTGATGCTGTTCTCGCTCAGTAACGATCTGTTCTGCTGACGAGACGACAATTCTCAACAAAGCGTGAATGCGCCCAAGTCTCGCCACATTCGGGGGCTAACCTGAGCGGGACTTGGGAAACTAGCAGGAGCGTGAAAGATGCATGTCTTGCAACAATCGTATCGTGGTCTTGGCCTGGTGATGCAGCTCAACTGGGATCGTATCCTGTTTGTGGGCGCAATCGTGGCAGCGCTTTTTCTGGGGGCGTTTCTGGGTAGCCTCTGACGCGCACTCCTGACTTCGAGTTCAAGACGCGGCCGCCAAGGCCGCGTCTTTCGTTTTGGGCTTTTGACAACCCCGGTCAATCCCGGTACTGACAGACGAAAGACTGCTGCAAACTGGGTTGAAAAAAGATGCATAACGGGACAGGCGCAGGTACATACTGCGGTACGGGCATTTCCAGCCGCCATATGTTGTTGAACTCCGTCTCCGCAATTTTTCTTGTCACAGCAATGACCTTTTCTGCCCTTCCGCAGGACGCGCAGGCGCAGGATTACCGATTTAATACCGTTCAGGTCGATGGAAACCAGCGTATCGAGACCTCGACCATCGTCGCCCGGATGGGAATCGAACGGGGCAAGACGATCTCGGCCGGGGGGCTCAACGATGCCTATCAGCGTTTGCTTGACAGTGGCGTTTTCGAGACAGTCGAGCTGATTCCGCAGGGCAATACTCTGGTGGTCAAGGTGGTTGAGCATCCGACCATCAACCGGATCAATTTCGAGGGGAACCGCCGGGTAAAGGACGAGACGCTCGAAGGCGCCATCGGCTCGCAGTCGCGCCGCGTTTTCACACCCGAGCAGGCCGAGCGCGACGCAGCCACCATCGCCGAGATCTATTCGACCCAGGGCCGCGTCGCCGCCACCGTGGTGCCGCGCATCATCCGTCGCAGCGACAACCGCGTCGATCTGGTCTTTGAGATCTCCGAAGGCGACACGATCGAGATCGAGCGCGTGAGCTTTGTGGGCAACCGCGCCTTCTCGGATCGGCGGCTGCGCCGGGTGCTTGAGACCAAGCAGGCCGGGATCCTGCGCACCTTTATCCGGTCGGACACATTCATTGCGGACCGGATCGAATTCGATAAGCAGGTGCTGCGCGATTTCTACCTGTCGCGTGGCCATGTGGATTTCCGCGTCAACAGCGCCAATGTCGAATTCACCCGTGAGCGTGACGCCTTCTTCCTGGTTATGGATGTAACCGAAGGGCAGCAGTTTTCTTTTGGCAAGATCACTACGGTCAGCGAAATTCCGGGGGTCGCGGCGCCGGCTTATCAGGAGGTGCTCAAGATCAAGCCGGGCGTGGTCTATTCACCAAGCCTGGTGGAAAACTCGATCGCCCGCATGGAGCGTTTGGGCCTCAAGAACGGGGTCGATTTCCTGCGGGTCGAACCGCGCATAACGCGAAACGACAGGGACCAAACTCTGGATATCGAATTTGCGCTGGTCAAAGGCCCGCGCATCTTTGTCGAGCGCATCGACATCGAAGGCAACACAACCACACTGGACAGGGTTATCCGCCGCCAGTTCCGCACCGTCGAGGGTGACCCGTTCAACCCGCGCGAAATCCGTGAAAGCGCCGAGCGCATCCGTGCGCTGGGCTTCTTTGCCGATGCCAACGTGGAAACCCGCGAGGGATCGACCCCGGCGCAGGTTATTGTCGATGTAGATGTCGAGGAAAAGCCGACCGGCTCGCTCAGCTTTGGCGGCAGCTACTCGGTTTCCGATGGTTTCGGCGTGGCCATCGGCCTGACCGAGGACAACTGGCTGGGCCGGGGTCAGCGATTGGGCCTGACCCTGTCGACCGCGCAAGACGCCGAGCAATATGTGCTCTCCTTCACCGAACCGCAATTGCTGGGCCGCGACCTGCGCTTTGACATCGACCTCGGCGTGGCGAACACCAATTCCAGCTTTGCCAGCTATGATACCGAGCGAGCCTTCTTTGCTCCCGGCCTGACCTTCCGCTTGGGCGAGTTGTCGACCCTGCAACTGCGCTATCGCTGGGAGGCCAGCGAGATGGTGCAGCGGACCGCGACCACGGTCAGCGGCGCGGTGATCGCAAGCGAAATCGCGCAGGGCAAGAAATCATCCAGCGCGTTGGGGCTGACCTATACCTATGACAGCCGGATCGGTGGCCTGAACCCCAATGCGGGCGTGTTGTTCGAGGTCGGCGTCGATGCGGCCGGGCTGGGCGGCGACAACGAATATATCAAGACCTCGGCCAAGGCCATCGCCCAGACCCGTGTCTGGCACGAAGAGATCACGCTGCGGGCCTCGCTCGATCTGGGCGCGTTCAGCTGGCAGGGCAGCGGGTTTAGCCGTGCGGTCGACCGTTTCGTGATCGGTCCGAACACCTTCCGCGGATTTGAGCCTGCGGGTGTCGGCCCGCGCGACCTGTCCAACGGGGTCGATGACGCGATTGGCGGCAACTATTATGCAGTGGCCCGGTTCGAGGCCGAATTCCCGCTGGGCTTGCCCGAGGAACTGGGCCTGCGTGGCGGCGTGTTCTACGACGTCGGCAATGTCTGGGATCTGAGCGATGTCAACACCGCCGGTGGCACCATTGTCGGTGCGGATGGCTCGTTCCGTCACGTGATCGGCTTCTCGCTGCTCTGGACCACCGCCTTTGGCCCGCTGCGCTTCAACTTCTCCAAGGCGCTCAAGAAAGAGACCTTTGACAAGGAACAGTCCTTCGACCTGACCATTCAGGCGCGGTTCTGATCACGGCATGCGGCCTTGGCACACAGGGCAGGCAATGCGGGGCCTCTTGGGGGCCCTGCTGCTGTTTCTGGCGCTGCCTTTGAATGCCTCCGCGCAGCAGTTGGGCCTGCCGCGCCACGAGGTGCTGACCATCTCGGGCGAGATCCTGTTCGTGAAATCCGCCTATGGCCGCCGCATCATCGACGAGATCGAGGCCGAAGGCGCGCTGCTGGCGGCCGAGAACGAGCGGATCGTGGCCGAGCTGAGCCGCGAGGAGCAGGAGCTGACCCGGCGCCGGACCGAGCTGGAGCCGCAGGCGTTCCGGGTGCTGGCCGAAGCCTTTGACGTCAAGGTGCAGGCCCATCGCGAGAACCAGACCGCAAAGCGGCAGGCGCTGGAGGCGCGCGGCGAAGAGGCCCGCGCCACATTTGTCGAACTGGCCCGGCCGATCCTTGCGGCGCTGATGCGCGACACCGGGGCCAGCGTGATCCTGGAGCGCTCGACAGTATTCCTCAGCCTCGACACCACCGATATCACCGCCATCGCGATCAGCCGCATCGACGCGGCCATCGGCGACGGCAGCGCCCTGCGTCGGGATTAGCGCCTGTTTGCGCTTGCTTGCCGATTGCGGCCAGTCTTGCTAATCCCGGATCAAGACCGACAAGAACAGGAACAGTGCAGCATGACCACCGAGACCAAGAGCGCCGATATCCAGCTGATCCAGCGGATCCTGCCGCACCGCTATCCGTTTCTGCTGGTGGACAAGGTTGTCGAGATCGACGGTTACAGTTCGGCCGTTGGAATCAAGAACGTCACCATGAACGAGCCGCATTTCCAGGGCCATTTCCCCGGCACCCCGATCATGCCCGGCGTCACCATTGTCGAGGCGATGGCCCAGACCGCCGGTGTGATGTTGGGGGTCGGCATGGATATCGTCGACAGCGAGTTGCTGATCTACTTCATGAATATCGACAACTGCAAATTCCGCCGCAAAGTGGTGCCGGGCGATGTCATGAAGATGCATGTTGAGACCCTGCGCGGCAAGATGGGCGGCAAGATCTTCAAGTTCCGTGGCACCGCCACCGTGGATGGAGAGGTGGCGGCACAGGCCGAATTCTCGGCCTATGTGGACCTGACCGGAGAGAAAAGCACATGAGCCAGATCCATCCCAGCGCCATCATCGAAGAGGGCGCGCAGATCGGCGCCGATTGCGTGATCGGTCCGTTCTGCATCGTGGGGCCAAAGGTGGTTCTGGGCGACCGGGTCGAGTTGAAGAGCCATGTGGTCGTCACCGGTGACACCACCGTGGGCGAGGACACGGTGATCTTCAGCTTTGCGGTGATCGGCGAGATCCCGCAGGACAAGAAGTTCGGCGGCGAGGAAACCAGCGTCGTGATCGGCGCCCGCAACCGCATTCGCGAACATGTGACAGTGAACGCTGGCACCGCCGGGGGTGGCGGCGTCACCCGGATCGGGGACGACTGCCTGTTGATGGCGGGCTGCCATGTGGCGCATGATTGTCAGCTGGGTAACCGGGTGATCATGGTCAACCATGCCGGCGCGGCGGGCCATTGTGTCGTCGAGGACGACGTGATTATCGGTGGTATCTCGGGCCTGCATCAATGGGTCCGGGTCGGGCGCGGCGCTATCATCGGCGCGCTGACCATGGTGGCCAATGACGTGATCCCCTATGGCCTGGTGCAGGCGCCGCGTGGTGAACTGGACGGTCTGAACCTGATCGGGCTGAAACGGCGCGGCGTGGCGCGGGCCGATATCACCCAGCTGCGCGCCGCCTTTCAGATGCTGGCCCAGGGCGAGGGTACCTTTCAGGACCGCGCCCGCCGCATGGGCGAGGAGTTCGACAGCGCCTATGTGCGCGAGATTGCCGAGTTCATCCTGGGCCAGACCGACCGTTCCTTCCTGACGCCGGGCAAGTGACATGCTGGCGTTGATCGCAGGGACCGGGGCGCTGCCCGAGGAACTGGTTGCCCGCCTGTCCGAGCCGCCGCTGATCTGCGCGATGGAGGGCTTTGTACCGGAACGGCTCGCGGTCGATATCCCGTTCCCGATCGAGCATCTGGGCTCGCTGGTGGAGCAACTCAAGGCACGCGGTGTGACCGAGATCTGCCTTGCGGGCGCGGTGGGGCGGCCTGCGGTCGATCCGTCCCGGATCGACGCGGCCACGCTGCCGCTGGTGCCGGTGATCCAGCAGGCGCTGACCTCGGGCGACGATGGCGCGCTGAGGGCGGTGATGGGGATATTCGAAAGCGCCGGGTTGGCGGTGCGCGCAGCCCATGAAATCGCTCCCGATCTGCTGATGCCCCCCGGCTGCCCGACCAAGGCGCAGCCTGAACCTGCGGATTTGGCGGATGCCAAGCGCGGCGCCGAGATCGTGGCCGCCATGTCGGCCGCCGATATCGGTCAGGCCTGTGTGGTCCATCGCGGACAGGCTCTGGCGGTCGAAGGCGTGTTTGGCACCAATTGGATGCTGGGAACCCTTGGCCAGCGTCCCGATGCGGGCGGTGGCGTCCTCTACAAGGCACCGAAACCCGATCAGGACCGGCGCGCCGACCTGCCCACCATCGGCCCCGATACCGTTACCGCCGCCGTGGTGGCGGGTCTCTCGGGGCTGGTGATCGCGGCGGGCGGCGTCATCGTGCTGGAACGTGATCGGGTGATCGCGGAATGTGACCGGCTGGGCCTTTTCCTGTTTGTTGCGGGACCGGACGCCTGATGCGCGTCTTCATCCTTGCGGGTGAACCTTCGGGCGACCGTCTGGGCGGGGCGCTGATGGCGGGCCTGCGTCAGCTCTGTCCCGATGTGCAGTTTGCCGGGGTCGGTGGGCCCGCGATGGAGGCGGAGGGGCTGACCAGCCGCTTTCCCATGGCCGAGCTTTCGATCATGGGACTTGTCGAGGTACTGCCGAAGTATTTCCATCTCAAACGCCGCATCGCCGAGACCGCAAAAGCGGCGCTGGAGATGCGTCCCGATGTGATGATCACCATCGACAGCCCCGATTTCAGCCTGCGGGTTGCACGGCTGGTCAAAGAGGCCAGCGACATCCGCACCGTGCATTACGTGGCGCCCAGCGTCTGGGCCTGGCGGCCCGGACGCGCCGACAAGATGGCCAAGGTGATCGACCACGTGCTGGCGCTGTTGCCGTTTGAGCCGCCCTATATGGAGCGCGCCGGAATGGAATGCGATTTCGTAGGTCACCCGGTGGTGGGAGAGCCCGAGGCGAGCGGCGCCGAGATCGCGGCGCTGCGCGAGGAACTGGGGCTTGACGACGCGCCGTTGCTCCTGGCGCTGCCCGGATCGCGGCGGGGCGAGGTGGAGCGTCTGGCGCCCGTCTTTGGCGCGGCACTCAAGAGGTTTTTGCCGGAGCATCCCGATATGCGGGTGGTGGTGCCGGTGGTGCCGCATGTGGCCGATCAGGTGGCGCAGCATGTGGCGGATTGGCCGGGTGCGCCGGAGCTGGTCGATCCGCGCGGGCTGGCGCCTGCACAGGCCGCTGTGCGCAAGCGCGCGGCCTTTGCCGCCGCCGATCTGGCGCTGGCGGCCTCGGGCACGGTGTCGCTGGAACTGGCGGCGGCGGGCACGCCCATGGTGATCGCCTACAAGGTGAACTGGCTGACCCAGAAGATCGCCGAGCGGATGGTGACCATCGACACGGTGACGCTGGTCAATCTGGTCAGCGAAACGCGGGTGGTGCCGGAATGTCTGGGCCCCACCTGTACACCCGATAACATCGCCGCGCGGTTGGCAGAAGTGCATGCCAACCCCTCGGCGCAGGATGCGGCGATGCGCCTGACGATGGAGCGTCTGGGCCGAGGCGGCGCTCTGCCCGGCCTGCGGGCGGCGCAGGCGGTGCTGGACCGGTTGCCGGGGTGAGCGCGCCTTTGGGCTTTGCCGCCTCGGCGGCACTGGCGCAGACCCTGACCAATCTGGACAATCTGGCGCTGCTGCTGGCGCTTGTGGTGGCCACGGGGCCGCGCACCGCTGTGGGCGGCTATCTGCTGGCACAGGCCGTGGTTCTGAGCGCGGCGCTTGCCGCGGCGCTGGGGTTGGGTGGTCTGCCACTCGATTGGGTCGGCTATCTGGGGCTGGTGCCGTTGGCACTGGGCCTGCACGGCATCGCCGCACAATGGCGCGGACAGGAAAAGGTGGAACAGCAGGTTCTGGAGCAGCGCAGCCTTGTGGCCACCGCGGTCCTGTTTCTGAGCTTGTCGCTCGACAGTTTCTCGGTGCTGGCGCCGCTCTTGGCCGACTCGGCCCCGGCCTTTCGCCGGGCCGGGCTGACGGGAGCCGCGTTCGCGGTGCTGGTTCTGGGCATGGGCGGCTTTGCGGCTGGTGGCCTGCGCCGGGGTCTGGGCCACTGGGCCGCCCGGCTGGAGGTTCTGGCGCCCTGGGTCATGCTGGGCGCGGGCCTCTATGTCCTGTCCAACACCGGCACCGATCTGGTCTGATCCGGGCGGGAAAGCCTGAGATAGACGCTGTCGGCCCACTCTCCGCCGATCCGGATCGTGCGGCTGGCGCGGTGGGTTTCGACAAATCCAAGGTGGTGCAACAACCCCAGCGAGGCCGCGTTGCGCGGGTCGACATCGGCCCGGATATGGTCGAGGGGCATGGTGTCGAAGAGATGCGGTATCAGCGCGCTCAAGGCCTCGCGCATCAGCCCCTGGCCCCAGCGGTCGCGTCGCAAAAAGAAACCAAGCTCGGGCACGGCCCACAGCCCCGCCTTGCCTATTGCCTCGTCGCCCTGAAGCAGCACGTATTCGCGGCATCTTTCCGGCGGTTCCGCCAGCGTCCCGGCGACCCAGCGTTTGGTCTGTGCCAGATCGGTGTGGAGATCGCCAAAGAACCGCATCGCCTGCGGGTCGGAGAAAAAGGCATGCAGGGCAGGGGCATGCTCTGCCCGAATCGGGCAGAGGGTCAGGCGCGGGGTCTGAAGCGTCTCAATACCCACGCCAGATCCAGCCGCCGCCAAAGATGCGGCTGCCGTCGCTTTCGTAGAACACGCAGGCCTGTCCGGGCGACACACCTTCCTCGGGCGTCAGCAGGTCCACCTCGGCCTCGGTCTCGCTGATCGGGCGCACGATCGCTTCGCGCGGCGGGCGGGTCGAGCGGACCTTGACCGACAGGTGCCATTCGGGGCGCGATGTGAAAGGTTCATCACCCAGCCAGTTGATCTCGCGCACCGGGATGGTGCGGGTGGCCAGCATCTCCTTGGGTCCGACGACAACCTGTTTCTTGTCCACGTCCAGGCGCACCACATAAAGCGGATCGCTGAGGCCACCGATACCCAGACCGCGGCGCTGGCCGATCGTGTAGTGGATGACGCCCTCGTGGCTGCCCAGCACGCGGCCATCGGCATGCACGATCTCACCCGGTTCGGCGGCACCGGGGCGCAGTTTCTCGATCACGCTGGCATAGTTGCCGTTGGGCACGAAACAGATGTCCTGGCTGTCGGGCTTGTCGGCCACGGCCAGACCGTACTGGGCCGCCATTTCGCGGGTTGCGTCCTTTGACGGCAGGTGGCCCAGCGGAAAGCGCAGATAGTCGAGCTGTTCCGGCGTGGTCGAGAACAGGAAATAGGACTGGTCGCGGTTGGCATCCTCGGCACAATGCAGCTCGGGCCCGTTCGGCCCCATCTTGCGCTGGATGTAATGGCCGGTGGCCATGCAGTCGGCCTCGAGATCGCGGGCGGTTTCCAGCAGGTCCTTGAACTTCACCCGTTCATTGCAGCGGATGCACGGGACCGGTGTGGCCCCGGCCAGATAGCTGTCGGCAAACTCGTCGATTACCGCATCCTTGAAGATGTTCTCGTAATCCAGCACGTAATGGGGAAAACCGCGCTCTTCGGCGACGCGGCGGGCATCGTGGATGTCGATCCCGGCGCAACAGGCGCCCTTCTTGGCCAGGGCGGCGCCGTGATCGTAAAGCTGCAAGGTGACGCCCACCACGTCATAACCCTGGTCGGCCAGATAGGCGGCCACGACCGAACTGTCGACGCCACCCGACATGGCAACCACCACCCGCGTTTCAGAGGGCGGTTTGGCAAAGCCAAGCGAGTTCAGCGGCGTTTCGGTGTCCAGCGCCATCGGGGCAGCTCCTGACGATTAAGGAAGACCGGCAGAATATAGGAAAATCCGAACTACTCTCAAGGGGCGGTTTCACCCGGCATTAAGTAGGCTGTCGCCAATGTTGCCCTGACACAAGAAGGGATAGGTGATGTTCTTGCGAAAGGTTGAAGGCCCCCGATCTGTCACGTTGCCGGATGGCTCTATCATGACGCGCGCGGATTTGCCCCCGGCAAATACGCGCCGCTGGGTCGCATCGCGCAAGATCGCGGTGGTGCGGGGCGTGATCTATGGGCTGATCACGCTGACAGAGGCCAAACAGATCTATGGCCTGAGCGATGAGGAATTCAACAGCTGGGTTTCGGCCCTTGCCGAACACGGGAAAGATGCATTGAAGGTGACTGCGCTAAAAAAGTATCGACAACTGTAGGTTGAGATTGCATGATGTGAATATCGGTAACGGCAGATTAACCTTTATTCGTCACGGTTAATTCCAGTACGGAATAGCGTTTAAGGCGGAGAACTGAGATGCGCATACTTTTAGTCGAGGATGATCCGACGACGTCGAAAAGCATCGAGCTGATGCTGACCCATGCCAATCTGAACGTCTATGCGACCGATCTCGGCGAAGAAGGCATCGACCTGGCGAAGCTTTACGACTACGACCTGATCCTGCTCGACATCAATCTGCCCGACATGAACGGGCATGAGGTACTGCGCCAACTGCGCATGTCGCGGATCGAAACCCCCATCCTGATCCTGTCCGGCGTCGACGATACAGAGAGCAAGATCAAGGGCTTCGGCTTTGGCGCCGACGACTACCTGACCAAACCCTTCCATCGCGAGGAACTGGTCGCGCGCATTCACGCGATCATCCGCCGCTCCAAGGGTCATTCGCAGTCGGTGATCCGCACCGGCAAGATCTCCGTCAATCTTGATGCCAAGACGGTCGAGGTCGAGGGCCAGCCGGTGCATCTGACCGGCAAGGAATATCAGATGCTCGAACTGCTGTCGCTGCGCAAGGGCACGACCCTGACCAAGGAGATGTTCCTGAACCATCTCTATGGCGGCATGGACGAACCCGAATTGAAGATTATCGACGTGTTCATTTGCAAGCTTCGCAAGAAGTTGAGCAATGCAACCGGAGGAGAGAATTACATCGAAACGGTCTGGGGGCGGGGCTATGTGCTGCGCGATCCTCAGGCCGACGGGTTGCCCGATCCCCGGATCGCGGTCAACGCCTGAACAGCCAGTCGCGAGTCCAGCGCGGCACCACCACTCACGCAGACTGATCTGGACCTGACCATGGCCTCGCCCTATCACTGGTCGCAAAGACCAGACAGACCGGGCGGGGCCATGACAGTTTCAGAACCCATCGAAAAAATGACCGAGGCTGAAGCCGCGCAGGAACTGGAACGGCTGGCCGGTTTGCTGGCGCAGGCCAATCTGGCGTATCATACTCAGGACGCGCCCGAGATTTCCGATGCGGAATATGACGCGCTGAAACAGCGCAATGCCAAGATCGAGGCGCGATTCCCCCATCTCAAACGCGCCGACAGCCCCAGCGAGCAAGTGGGCGCCCGTCCGGGCGAGGGCTTCTCCAAGGTCACCCATGCGGTGCGGATGATGTCGCTGGGCAATGCCTTCGACGATGAGGATGTCACCGATTTTGATCGCTCGATCCGCAAATATCTGGGCCTCGATACCGATGCGCCACTGGCCTATACCGCCGAGCCCAAGATCGACGGTTTGTCCCTGTCGCTGCGCTATGAGCAGGGCGTGCTGGTGCAGGCGGCGACCCGAGGCGATGGCGAGGTGGGCGAGAATGTCACCGCCAATGCCCGCACCATCGCCGATATCCCGGCCCGGATCGAGGGCGCGCCCGAGGTGCTGGAGGTGCGCGGCGAGGTCTATATGAGCCATGCGGATTTCGCTGCCCTCAACACACGGCAAGAGGCCGAGGGCGGCAAGCTCTTTGCCAATCCCCGCAATGCCGCCGCCGGGTCGCTGCGCCAACTCGACGCCGCGATCACCCGGGCGCGGCCTTTGCGTTTCTTCGCCTATTCCTGGGGCGAACTCTCGGAACCGTTGGCAGAAACGCAGATGCAGGCCATCGAGCGGCTGGCCAGCCTTGGTTTTCAGACCAATCCGCTGACCCGCCGTTGCGACGATCTGGGCGCCATGATCGCGCATTATCGCGATATCGAGGCACAGCGTGCGACGCTGGGTTATGACATCGACGGTGTGGTCTACAAGCTGGACGATCTGGGGCTGCAGGCGCGGCTCGGCTTCCGCTCGACCACGCCACGCTGGGCGATTGCGCATAAATTTCCCGCCGAACTGGCCTGGACCCGGCTTGAGGCGATCGACATTCAGGTGGGCCGCACCGGTGCGCTCAGCCCGGTGGCGCGACTCACCCCGGTCACCGTGGGTGGTGTGGTGGTGTCGAACGCCACCCTGCATAACGAGGATTACATCGCCGGGCGCGACAGCCGGGGGCAGGAGATTCGCGACGGCAAGGATATTCGCGTCGGCGACTGGGTGCAGGTCTATCGCGCCGGTGACGTGATCCCGAAAATCGCCGATGTCGATCTGAGCAAGCGGCCGGAGGATGCGCTGCCCTTTGATTTCCCGACGCAATGTCCCGAATGCGGCAGCCCCGCCATTCGCGAGGAAGGCGATGCCGTGCGCCGCTGTACCGGGGGCGTGATCTGCCCGGCGCAGGCGGTGGAAAAGCTCAAGCATTTCGTCAGCCGCGCCGCCTTTGACATCGAAGGGCTGGGCGCCAAGCAGGTAGAGCAGTTTCACGCCGATGGCTGGATCCGTGAGCCCGCCGATATCTTCGAACTGCGCAGCCGCTATGGCGAGGGGCTGCAACAGCTGAAGAACCGCGAGGGCTGGGGTGAGAAATCGGCAACCAACCTGTTTCAGGCCATCGACGACAAGCGCCGCATTCCGCTGGCCCGTCTGATCTTTGCCCTCGGTATCCGCCATGTGGGCGAGGTGGGCGCCAAGGATCTGGCGCTGCATTACCGCGATTGGGCGGCGATGGCCGCCGCCCTTGATACCGCGCGGCCCGCCGCGCTGGCCCATCGCGCCGCCGATACCGCCGAGGTGCAGGAGCGCCAGCAGGCACAGGCCGAGGGGCGCCGCGCCCGCATCAGCGACACCCGCGCCGCCGTGATTTCTGCGCAAGAGGTGCCGCCAGAGGCCGCTGCCGCATGGGCCGACCTGATCGGGGTCGACGGGATCGGCGCCACGCTGGGCCTTTCGCTGTCGGATGCCTTTGCCAATACAGACGAACGCGCCGCCTTTGACCGGCTGACCGCGCATCTGACCGTGATCCCCCCCGATGCGCCCGCGCGCGACAGCCCGGTCGCGGGCAAGACTGTGGTCTTTACCGGCTCGCTGGAAAAGATGACCAGGGCCGAGGCCAAGGCGCGGGCCGAGGCGCTGGGGGCAAAGGTGGCCGGCTCGGTCAGCAAGAAGACCGATCTGCTGGTGGCCGGGCCCGGCGCGGGCTCCAAGCTCAAGACCGCCCAGAGCCTGGGGATCGAAACCTTGGACGAAGACGGCTGGCTGACGTTGATCGAGGGGCTATGAGCGGGCGGCCGGAACAGCTTTTCCCGCTGTTCGCGGGTCTGGAGACGCTCGAAGGGGTGGGGCCCAAGACGGCGCAGCTGTTTGCACATCTGGATGTGGAAACTCCGCGTGACCTGTTGTTTTCGCTGCCTTATTCCGTCGTCGACCGGCGCCGGCGCGACACGATCCGGGGTGCCGATCTACCCGCGACGCTGACGGTCGAGGTGACGGTTGGCGCCCATCGTCCGGCCCGCGGGCGCGCCGGCGCCTATCGTATCTTTGTCGAGGATTCGCAGACCGATTTCCAGCTGGTCTTCTTTCACGCCCGCGGCGATTACCTGAAAAAGGTGCTGCCCGAAGGGTCGCGCCGCCTGGTCTCGGGCAAGGTCGAGCTGTTCGATGGCATGGCCAACATGGTCCATCCCGACCACATCCTGCCAGTGGCCGAGGCGGGCGATATCCCTGAATTCGAACCGGTCTATCCGCTGACCCAGGGGATCAGCCAGAAAACCGCCTATAAGGCGGCGCGTTCGGCACTGGCGCGGCTGCCCGATCTGGGCGAATGGATCGACCCGGCCCTGCGCGCGCGCGAGGGTTGGTCGGGTTGGGCCGAGGCCATACGCGCGGCCCATGAACCGCAGGGGCTGGACGATGTGGCGGCGACCTCTCCGGCGCGGATGCGGCTGGCTTATGATGAACTCTTTGCCCATCAGATGACCCTTGCGCTGGCGCGGCGGCGCGAGCGCAAGGCGCGCGGTATCTCCAGCGTGGCGACCGGCGCGCTGCAATCGCGGGTGTTGGCCAGCCTGCCGTATCGCCCCACCAACGCCCAGGCTCGCGCGATCGAGGAGATTGCCGCCGACATGGCCGCGCCCGCGCGGATGAACCGGCTGTTGCAGGGCGATGTGGGGGCGGGCAAGACGCTGGTGGCCTTCATGGCGCTGCTGGTCGCGGTCGAGGCAGGCGGGCAGGGGGTGATGATGGCGCCCACCGAGATCCTGGCGCGCCAGCACCTCGAAGGGTTGCGCCCGCTGGCCGAAGAGGCGGGCGTGGTGCTTGAACTGCTCACTGGTCGCGACAAGGGGGCCGAGCGGCGCGCCAAGCTGGCGGCGCTGAAAAACGGCGATATCTCGATCCTGGTCGGAACCCATGCGGTGTTTCAGGCGGATGTGGAATTTGCCGATCTGCGGTTGGCCATCGTCGATGAACAGCACCGGTTCGGGGTGCGCCAGCGGATGGAACTGGCGGAAAAGGGGATGGGCGCCGACGTGCTGGTGATGACCGCCACGCCGATCCCGCGCAGCCTGGCGCTGGCGCAATATGGCGACATGGATGTCTCGGTGCTGGACGAGAAACCGCCCGGCCGCAAACCGATCCGCACAGCCGTGATCAGCACCGAGCGGATGGACGAGGTGATTGACCACCTGCGCCGCGCCATCGCCGAGGGGCGGCAATGTTACTGGGTCTGCCCGCTGGTGGACGAATCCGAGGTCAGCGATCTGACCGCCGCCGAGGACCGGTTCAAACGCCTGCGCGCCGTTCTGGGCGAGGGCGTGGTCGGGCTGGTCCATGGCCAGATGCCGCCCGCCGAAAAAGACGCCGCCATGGCCGCGTTCCAGGCGGGCGAGACCCAGGTTCTGGTCGCCACAACGGTGATCGAGGTGGGGGTGAACGTGCCCAATGCCACCATCATGGTGATCGAACGGGCCGAGATATTCGGCCTTGCCCAGCTGCACCAGCTGCGCGGCCGGGTGGGGCGGGGCGAGGCGGCCTCGACCTGCCTGCTGATGTACCAGCCGCCTCTGACCGAGGGCGGGCGCCGCCGGCTTGAGGTGCTGCGCGAGACCGAGGATGGGTTCCGCATCGCCGAGACCGATCTGGACATGCGCGGTGCCGGCGACCTGATCGGCACCGCGCAATCGGGCCTGCCGAAGTTTCGCATCGCCGACCTGGAGCGGCACACCGCGCTGATGGCGACGGCGCAGACAGATGCCCGCGCGCTTTTGGCCCAGGACCCCGAGCTGAGCAGCGAGCGCGGTCGCGCCGCCCGCCTCCTGCTGTGGCTGATGAAGCAGGATCAGGCGATCCGTTTGATTTCAGTGGGTTGAGCCCGCCTCCCCCTAAAAGTTCACAAATGTTCTCAAAAAGTTCTTTACCGACTCGGTGAGATATGAGAACAAAAGGTCAACAAAGGATTAACCGACACCCGGAGGAGAGAGCCGATGCTGACCCAGATCAAGACCGTCCTGAGCCGCTCGCAGCATACCCTGTTGCAGGATGCCGCCGGGGCCGCCTCGTTGGTGGTGATGCTGGTTGCGGCTCTGCTGCTGCCCGGCACGTTCTGACCGTTTCTGCCTGCGATCTCGTACCCGGTTTCCGCGCGCATCCTGTCCCATTCGATGCAAGGGTGACCTGCCTATCCCAAGACCCTTCCTGGGCCACGCCTCGGCCCATGGCGTCGCGGACCGGACCCCATACGAGACCCGCACAACCTGCCGCCGCCCTCCTGCCCGGGAGGAGCGGCGGTTTTTTTGCGAGGCTCCGCCTGGCGCTCCGGAGTATTTGGAACCAGAAAGAAGCAGCACCGCCCAAGTCTTCATTCCGCGGAAATACTCCGGGGGAGTCGCCTGTGGCGACGGGGGCAGCGCCCCCTGATCCGGTCAGGCGCAGTTGGCGCGTTCGGCCTGCTCCAGCGCCTCGGCGGTGGCCTCCAGCGTCAGCAGGATCGAGGCGTGGCGGTTCTTGTAATCGCGCGCGGGGATCAGCACTTCGAGCCCGTCAAAAGGGGCGTCGGGCACCGGCCCGTCCTGTTTCAACATCGCCTTGAGCTGGTCGCGCGCGGCCTCGATCTGGGCGCGAGTGGTGCCGATCACGGCGGCGCCCACCACGGCGGCGGCGGCCTGACCCAGCGCACAGGCTTTCACGTCCTGGCCGAACTGGTCGATACGCCCGTCGCGCAGCTTCACATCCACCGTCACGGTGGACCCGCAAAGCGGCGAGCGTTTCTTGACGGTGGCGTCGGGGCTGTCCAGCCGCTCAAGATGCGGGATATCCGCCGCCAATGCCAGGATACGGCCGGAATAAAGCTTGATCAGATCGGTCTCGCCGGACATGGCTTTCCCTCGTTGGCTGTTCCCCATACATAGTGGGCGAAAATCCGGATGCAAAAGGTTTTTGGCCATGTCCTTCGACCCTTCGACACTAAAGTATGACGCTGCTGGGCTGATTCCGGCCATCGCGCAGGATGCCGCCACGGGTGAGGTTCTGATGATGGCGTGGATGAATGCCCAGGCCGTGGCGCGCACGCTGGAAAGCGGGCGGGTGACCTATTGGTCGCGCTCGCGGCAAAGCTTCTGGGTCAAGGGCGAAAGCTCGGGCCATGTGCAGGAACTGGTGGATTTCCGCGTCGATTGCGATCGCGATTGCGTGCTGGTCACGGTGCGCCAGACCGGCCCGGCCTGTCACACCAACCGGCGCAGCTGTTTCTATACCGCTGTTCGTGAGGGCGAAGAGGTCGAACTGATGACGCCGATGGTCTGAGGCTCAGAGCCCGACCATGGTGCGGATCTCGGCGGGGCTGGCGCCCTCGGCCCGGTATTTCGCGATGGCGCGGGCATCGTCGCGCTTGGCCAGCCGTTTGCCGTTGTCGTCGCGGATCAGGCGATGGTGGTGGTAGATCGGGATCGGCAGGTCGAGAAGCGCCAGCAGGATTACCTGAATCGCGGTGAAGTCGAACAGGTCCTCGCCCCGGATCACATGGGTGATGCCTTGCGCCACATCATCCAGCGCCGAGGCGAGGAAATAGGCGACAATATCCTCGCCCTTGCGGGACAGGACGACATCGCCGATCCGGGCCATGGCCTGTTTGGGATCGATCCGATGGGTCCCGGCATGTCGGGGGCCGGTTTCGGTGAATTGTGGATAGGCGCCGTCAAACAATGCCAGCGCCCGGTC
Source organism: Ruegeria sp. BHSC223 (assembly GCF_059613025.1). NCBI lineage: Bacteria > Pseudomonadati > Pseudomonadota > Alphaproteobacteria > Rhodobacterales > Roseobacteraceae > Ruegeria > Ruegeria sp. BHSC223. The sequence goes on along the minus strand of NZ_JBXWRR010000001.1, from coordinate 602,653 downwards.
CAGATGCAGGCGCAGCGCGTCGCCGTCCTGTCGGCTTGCCATCGGGCGGTGTTTGCAGAGGCCGGGATAAACCTCATGCGTGACGCCCTCTTGCGGGGCGGCCAGCGCGGCCTGTATCTGGCTGCGGCTGCACGAGCAGGGATAGAGCAGGCCCAGATCGGCAAGCGCGCGCAGGGCAAAATCGTATGAGGAAAGCTGCTCCGACTGGCGCAGGACGGGTCCGTCCCAGGTGAGGCCCAGCCAGGTCAGGTCGTCAATGATCTGCGCATCCCATTCCGGTTTGCTGCGTTGCAGGTCGGTATCCTCCATCCGCAACAAGAACCGGCCACCAGCGGCGCGCGCCATGTCATGGGCCAGGATTGCCGAATAGCCATGACCCAGATGCAGCGGGCCGGTGGGGGATGGTGCAAAGCGGGTGGTAAAAGTCATGTCTTTTCAATTCGAAAGCGCATGATGTTTACTTATTCTCAGCCTCGGTTAGCCAAGCGGACCAGGCCTCCTTGGCGCGGTCGGTATAGGCTTTGTAGCGGTCTTTGCGGCCCCTGCGGCCGCCTTTCAGCCCGTCGACCGGGCGGAACAGGCCGAAATTGACGTTCATCGGCTGAAAAGTCTTCGCTTCGGCACCGCCGGTGATGTGGTGGATCAGCGCGCCCATGGCGCTGTCTTGCGGCACCTCGGGCAGGTTGCGGCCCTGGATCTCGGCCGCGGCCAGCCGCCCGGCCAAAAGGCCCATGGCCGCACTTTCCACATAGCCCTCGACCCCGGTGATCTGCCCGGCAAAGCGGATATTGGGGCGTGATTTCAGCCGCATCTGCGCATCCAGAAGGGTCGGCGAATTCAGGAAGGTGTTGCGATGGATGCCGCCCAGACGCGCAAAGCTGGCTTCTTCGAGGCCGGGAATTGTCTTGAAAACAGCGGTTTGGGCGCCGTATTTCATCTTGGTCTGAAAGCCCACGATATTATAGAGCGTACCCAGCGCATTGTCGCGGCGCAGCTGCACCACCGCATAGGCTTTGACGTCGGGCTGGTGCGGATTGGTCAGGCCAACCGGCTTCATCGGGCCGTGGCGCAGGGTTTCGCGGCCTCGTTCGGCCATGACCTCGATCGGCAGGCAGCCGTCGAAATAGGTCGCGGTCTCGCCCTCGTGAAACTCGGTCTTGTCGGCGGCCAGCAACGCGTCGATGAAGGCCTCGTACTGGTCGCGGTCCATCGGGCAGTTCAGATAGGCGGTACGCTCTTCCTCGGTCTCGCCCTTGTCATAGCGCGACTGCATCCAGGCGCGCGACATGTCGATTGTCTCGGCATAGACGATGGGCGCGATGGCGTCGAAAAAGGCCAGCGCCTCGGCTCCGGTCTCGGCCTGGATGGCGGCGCCAAGCGCGGGCGAGGTCAGCGGGCCGGTGGCAAAGATCCAATGCCCGTCACGGGGCAGTTCGGTCACTTCCTCGGCGGTGACCGAGACGCGGGGATGGGCGTGCAGCCGGGCGGTCACGGTCTCTGCAAACGGGTCGCGATCCACCGCCAGCGCACCCCCGGCGGGCAGGCGGTGGGCATCGGCGGCGGACATGATCAGCCCACCGGCCGCGCGCATCTCCCAGTGCAGCAGGCCCACGGCGTTCTGTTCGTCATCGTCCGAGCGGAACGAGTTCGAACAGACCATCTCGGCCAGGTTGCCGGTCTGATGCGCGAAGGTGCCGACGGTGGGGCGCATCTCGTGGATCACCACGTCGATACCCTGTTCTGCCGCCTGCCAGGCGGCCTCGGATCCGGCCATGCCGCCGCCCACGATATGCAATCTGTCTGTCATGATCTGCCACATAGGGCAGGGCGCGGCATGGTGCAATGATCGAGTGTGGCCCGCTTTCGCCTGTCCAAGGCGCTGTCAACGGAAAAATACGTCACACGCTTGGCCAGCGCAGCAATTGTGGCGGATCAGAGAGGGGAGATTTTTGGGGTCGCCGCTGCGGGAATGTCAACGCCGGAGAGAGAGCCGGCTAGGAGGGACCTTCCGCCCACGGCGACCCAAAAGTCGTCAAGGCATTTACCTTGCCCCACCTTTGCCACAGTGTTGCCCCGATTGAAAGCGCAAATTTGGAAACAATTCCCGTGGATTGGTGCGATGATCCGATTACTGGCGCCAATCGGGGTCGCGCTTCTCGATAAAGGCGGCGATGCCCTCGGCGGTGTCGCGATAGAGCATGTTTTCCACCATCACCTCACCGGTATAGGCATAGGCCTGGTCCAGCGGCAGAAGCTGTTGGCGATAAAATGCCTCCTTGCCGATCCGCACTGCCGCGCCCAGCTTGCCCGCCACGGTATCGGCCAGGGCGCGGGTTTCGGCCTCGAGATCGGCGGCGGGCACCACCCGGTTGACCAGCCCCAGGTCTGCGGCCCGGCTGGCCTCGATGAATTGACCGGTGGTCAACATCTCGAACGCCTGCTTGCGCGGGATATTGCGGCTGAGTGCGACCATCGGGGTCGAGCAGAACAGGCCGATATTGACGCCATTGACCCCGAACCGGGTGCCCTCGGCGGCGACGGCCATGTCGCAGGTCGCGACCAACTGGCAGCCGGCAGCAGTGGCGATGCCATGGGCCTGGGCGATCACCGGCTGGGGCAGCGACTGGATGGTCATCATCATCCGGGCGCAGCGGTCGAATAGATCCTTGAAATAGGCCTTGCCGCCATCCTCGGCCTGACGCCCGGCGGTCATCTGTTTCAGGTCGTGGCCCGCGCAAAACGCCTTGCCCGCGCCGGACAGGATCACCGCGCGGATGCCCGCGTCGTCGCGCAGCGCGTCGAACTCGGCCTGAAGCGCCGCCAGCATCTCGTCGCTGAGCGCGTTCAGGCGCTCGGGCGCGTTCATGGTCAGATGGGCAACCGCCCCCGTGTCGCGACGTTCCAGAATTGCCATCTTGCCCTCCCTGCCAAACTCGGGGCAACTCTAGGCGCAGGAGACGAGGAGGGAAAGCATGGCGTTGGCACTGAACCGGGAGGAATTGTCGCAATACCTGACCGAGGTATTCCCGCAGGTGCGCGAGGATTTCGCCATCGACGACCTGACCGAGGACACGATCACCATGCGGCTGTTGACCGCCGAGCGGCATTTGCGTCCGGGCGGGACCATCTCGGGGCCGTCGATGTTCGCGCTGGCCGATGTCTGCGTCTATGCGATGGTGCTGGCGCGGCTGGGGCGGCAGGCGCTGGCAGTGACCACCAGCTGTTCGATGGATTTCATGCGCAAGCCCGAGGGCAATACCCAGATGATCGCGCAATGTCGCCTGCTGAAACTGGGCCGGTCACTGGCGGTGGGGGATATCCTTATGTTCTCCGAAGGCTCCGACAAGCCCGTGGCGCGGGCCAGCATGACCTATTCGATCCCGCCGCAGGGGTCCGCTGCCGCGCAGTTCGGGTGAGACGAAAAAAGGCCGGGGCAAGCCCCGGCCAGTGAAGAGGTCCCAATGAAGGGACTGGGGATTCCGTCTCAGCCCTGCCAGAAGCGGCGGGCGGCCTCGTCGCGGGCGGCCTGTCGGGTCAGGCCCACATCGCGCAGCAGGTGATCGTCGACCTTGCCCAGATTGAGACGGGTTCGCCGACGTTGTTCCCATTTGGTCACGGTCGCGGCGAAACGCACGGCAAGAGCGGCGATCAGCGGCAGCCGGGGGCTGGCGTTCAGCAGCATCAGAGCGGGCGAATGCATCATGCGGGTCATGACATGGGTCCTTTCAAAAATTGTATTGACACAAGTTGAATTTACTTGGTACATGTGCTTGATACATTCGAAATTGTCCCAAGATCAAAGGAAAGATTGTAATGGGTACAATTTGGCCCGACTCCTTGCCGCAGGCCAAAGGCGCCAAGTACACGCTGGTTGCCGACGTCATCCGAAAAGCGATTGATGCCAAGGACCTGGAGGTTGGGGTGAAACTGCCGCCGGTGCGGGAGCTTGCCTATAAACTGGGCATTACCCCCGGAACCGTGGCGCGGGCCTATACGATCCTGACCGACGAGGGGTTGTTGAATGCCGAAGTGGGGCGCGGCACCTTTGTGGCGCCGCCCAAACGTCCGGTGCTGGATGATGTCTGGTCGCGGCAGCTCTATCTTCTGGATGAGCGGAACGACAACAATGTCAGCCTGTTCAGCCCGCGCCTGGCCGATATGGGGCAGGTGGCGCTGATCCGGGAATGCCTGCAAAAGGTGGCGCAGGGTGATCCGGCGATGTTCCTGAACTATCCCACCCGCGATGCCTATGCCGGGGTGCGCCAGGCGGTGGCGGACTGGATGTCCGATCTGCCGCTGGGGCCGCTGACGGCGGATGATATCGTGCTGACCCATGGCGGACAAAGCGGGCTGTGCGTGGTGTTCCAGACCGTGTTCAAGGGGCCCAAACCGGTGGTTCTGGTCGAGGACCTGTCCTATGCCGGGTTCCGGCGCGCAGCCGAGCTGATGCGGGCCGACGTGATCGGGGTGCGGATGGACAAATGGGGCATTGACCCGATGTCGCTGGACCTGGCTGCGCGCCAGACCCCGGCGCAGGCGATCTGCGTCTCACCCGAGGTGCAGAACCCGACCGGCTGCCGCTCGCCGCTGGAGCGCCGCAAGGAGGTGGTCGAGGTCGCCCGAAAGCATGACCTGCAAATCATCGAGGACGATTGTTACCGGATGGGAGAGCCTCAGGCGCCCAGCTATCGGGCGTTGGCGCCCGAGCGGGGCTGGCATGTCTCGTCCATCTCAAAGACGCTGACCCCGGCGCTGCGGGTGGGGTTCGCCATTGCCCCCGAAGGGCAGAGCGCGGGGCTGCGCCGCTCGGCCGAATATGGCTATTTCGGCCTGGCCCAACCGCTGGCGGAACTGACCCGGCTGATGCTGAGCGATCCGCGCGCCCGCGATCTGGCCCGCGCGGTCCAGCAGCGCATGGCTGAATATGTGCGCGTCACGGTCAACACGCTGGGCGGGTTCGACCTGGTCTGGGATTCGGCAGTGCCTTTTGTCTGGTTGCGGCTGCCATCGGGCTGGCGCTCGGCCGCTTTTACCCGCGCCGCCGAGCGGGCAGGGGTGCAGGTGCGTTCGGCCGACGAGTTTGCCCTGCGCGACGGGCGCGCGCCCAATGCGGTGCGCATCGCGATGAACGCCCATGTCTCGCTGGAGCGGTTCGAGGCCGCGATGATGCGGTTGCGCGCGCTGCTGGATAACCCGCCCGAGCAGATCAGTGTCTGATTTTCTTGGGGTAAAATAATACCTATTTTGCAAACGATTGTTTTCGCTTAATTAAATCGCGCAACATGCTCTTGACCCGCCCCATACATCTCCTTAGAAACCGCCCATCGGATTAGGACCGGTCGTTGCGGCCGGTCTTTCACATCAAACAGGACCATCCTGCCATGAAAACCTTCTCTGCAACTCCTGCAGACATCGACAAGAAGTGGATCCTGATCGACGCCGAGGGTGTCGTTCTGGGCCGCCTCGCCTCGATCGTCGCCATGCGCCTGCGTGGCAAGCACAAGGCCTCGTTCACCCCGCATATGGACATGGGCGACAACGTCATCGTCATCAATGCCGACAAGATCCAGATGACCGGCAAGAAGCGCGAAGAGCACTTCTACTGGCACACCGGCCACCCGGGCGGCATCAAGTCGCGGACCAAGCAGCAGATCCTCGAGGGGGCACACCCCGAGCGCGTGGTCTATCAGGCCGTCAAGCGCATGCTGCCGGGCAACCGCCTGTCGCGTCAGCAGATGACCAACCTGCGTATCTATGCCGGGACCGAGCACCCGCATGAAGCCCAGGCCCCCGAAGTTCTGGACGTCAAGTCCATGAACAAGAAAAACACCCGGAGCTGAAACCGATGGCTGATCAGATCAACACTCTCGAAGAGCTGAGCGCCGTCGCAGGCCTCGAAACCGTGGCCGCAGACGAGCCGCGCGAACCCGTTCGCGACGAGCTGGGCCGCTCCTATGCCACCGGCAAGCGGAAAGACGCGGTCGCCCGTGTCTGGATCAAGCCGGGTTCGGGCAAGGTCGTCGTCAATGGCAAGGACCAGGACGCCTATTTCGCGCGCCCCGTTCTGCAGCTGATCCTGCGCCAGCCGTTCCAGGTGGCCGGTGTCGAAGGCCAGTTCGACGTGATGGCAACCGTCAAGGGCGGCGGCCTGACCGGTCAGGCCGGCGCGGTCAAGCACGGCATCTCGAAGGCGCTGCAACTCTACGATCCCTCGCTGCGTGGCGCGCTCAAGGCCGCCGGCTTCCTGACCCGCGACAGCCGCGTGGTCGAGCGTAAGAAATACGGCAAGCGCAAAGCCCGCCGTTCGTTCCAGTTCTCGAAGCGCTAAGTTTCGGACCCAGAACATGGAAAAGGCCGCGCATTGCGCGGCCTTTTTTTGTTGTGGGATGTGGAGGTTAGTGGCTTTGCAGACCCATGAAACAGCCGAGACCGGTCTTTGATCTCTTTGCAGCATAGGTCTGGTTTGAGCCCATCCTGTGAACTCACTTTTCATGCTGCGTGCGCACGCAGCATGAAGTTCGCGGCAATTGCGCGATCCTTTGCACCGTGCGGCAACATAAGGCCTCACTCTTGTCAAACCCTATTGAGTACATCCGTTTCATCATCAGACTCACTCCGGTTTTCCTAAATCCAGAAAACGGCGGATCACGTCCAGTGTGGCTTCCGGGTTGTCCCAGATCACATCGTGACCAGCGTTGGGGATGATCTGAGAACTGCCATTCGCGAAGAGTTGTAGATGGGTTTTCTGCAGCGGGCCGAGCCAATCGTTGCATTCCCCGGTGAGCAACAGCACCGGCCCGTCAAAGCGGCGCACCTTGGCAGCCAGACGATCAACAACGGCATCCGGGGTATCCGACCAGGCCCGGCTTGCCATTGCACCGAACCGCCAGCCGGGAGCATCGTAGCCGTCTCCGCAATGGTAGGGATTTTCAGGGTGATCGGTGAACACCCCCACCATGTGACCAACGAGGAAGTCGTCTGCCGCCGCCGGATCTGGTCCATCCACGTGTTGCGCACGAAATCCAGTCATAACCGCCTCGGCCCAATACCCTGTGCCAGACATGTAGCGGCTTGCGACCTCGTCCCGAGCTGACTTGCCTGCTCTGTCCAGATATCCCGGCTCAATAAGAACTGCTGCCGTCACATGCTCCGGGTGTTGACCAAGATAGGCTGTGGCCAACATCGCTCCCCATGAATGCCCGATCAGCGTAACTGGCGCGTTCGGAGAAACCAGTCGCTTCACGCCATTCAGTTCGCTGATGTAGTCACTTAGCGTGAGTTGTTCGGCCGGAACACGTTCCGAAAGACCGGCCCCCCGCTGATCGAAAAGACGACATTGTACGTTTCAGTGAGGGCGCTGAGCGCAAGGAGTAACCGGAAGTCACCGCCCGGCCCGCCATGCAAAACGATGATCGTTGGTGCGCCAGCAGGGCCGTCGATCTGACGCAGATGCAGTTTGACGCCGGCGACCATGGCGGATGTTAGTCCGTCATCCTGTGTCACAAGAGGTGCGACCACGTAGGTCCCACGTGTTCCGAAAAACAGCAAGACGACGAGAGCGATGCAGGCGGCGGTCAGGATGCCGAACATTTTGAGGGCGCGCCTGATCATGTCACGCCCGCCTTTTCGATAGTCCGAAGGACTTTGAGCATGAACCCCACCGGGCGGCGCGGCAGGTCAGTTTGGTTGAATGTCCCTGCCAGATAGATGTCCCGCTCTAGCGCGTAGAAGGCGAACGACCCTGAACTTCCAGATGCCCGATGAGCTCCGGTGTCGGCCGCCACAGGGTCATCCAGCGCGGCAGTTGAAAGCGCATCAGACCGCCGCCGTACTGGAGCGGGAAAAACACAGGTTTCCAGTTCCGGACCTCATCCAACCAGGCGGGATCAAACAGGCGACCGCCAAGAAACCCGCGCGAAAAACCGATCAACTCTTCGGGCGTCGATACAAGGCCACCATCCGGGTCCATGCTCGCCAATGACTTTGGCAAAGTCAGTTGCTGTAATTTTTGGAAGAGCGGCAGAGGTGGGTTCTGTGCATCGAATGTTGTGGTTTGACGCAAGCCCAACGGTTCACAAATGTAAGCCTGCAAAAGCGTGGCAAAGGGTTTGCAGGAAACCGCCTCCAACACCGCCCCAAGCAGCTGGAAATTCGTGTCGGAGTAATGGGCCTTCCCGCTGTCCGGGGCTGCCATCGGCGGCAGAGATCGGGCCATCTCAAAAACCATTGCCAAGTCGATCGCCCGATCCTTGTTTTGGATCATATCGGCCTCTACGCCGCCTTTGAAGTAATCAGCCAGACCCGAGGTCTGGAACAGTAAATGGCGGATCGTCAGGGCCGGCCCGTGGGGCGCGCCCTTAATCACATGCAGATCCGACAGGTCGTGGCGCGGCAAAGCGCTTTGAACTGTCTGGTCGAGATCAAGCAGGCCAAGGTCAGCAAGTTTGAGGGTCAGGGCGGCGGTGAACGTCTTGCTTATGCTTGCAATCGAGAAGCGCACGCCCGGCGCCGCGTCCCCCGCGCTGCCGTCAAAGATCACGTGGCCATCGCCGGTCTCAACCCGCAACAAGAGCGAATGAGCGTTGGTTCGCGCCCGCTCTTTTTCGAGCAGGCGCTGGAGGGAAGGTGCCACGCCAGTCATGCGACTTGCCCGCCTTGCGGGAGTGGCGTGGCCGAGCGGCTGAACAGCAAAAAGCACCCAACCGCGATGAACCATGCGATGGCACCCAGCCCAAAGACGGCACCGGCCACGTCGCCAATGGCGGGGATCAGTGTTAACAGACCGCCAACAGCCGTCAGAAGGCCAAGGCCAACAGCGATCCGCCCGAGACCACGCCCCAGTAAGCCAGCGAGTGAGACGCAGCCGATCCAGACACCACCCGCAATCTCATTCCCGCCGCCGAGACCAAGCTCGACCGCGTGCAGCGTCAGCCAGACTTGCACGGCTTGGGTGAAGTCGGTTTGGGCCAATTGGGCCGCGCGTTCGACCGCGACGTTGCCGATCATGCCTGCGCCGATCACAAGTGTGGCCCAGATGATGCCGAGCACCAGTGTGAGCATGGCGAGGTCAGGCCCAGCGGACTTCAATCGCCCATGCAACGCTGTGACGAGGAGCGCTAGGGCAATGGCGTTGATGATGTAGATCACTGTATTCCAGAGGATCAGGAAGCCCGGCTGGCCTTGTATGAAGGCCACAACCGCTGGGCCGTCAATGTTGCTGGTGCCAAAGCCGAGTGGCGCGAGCGTGGTGACAAGAAAAGCAAACCCGAACAGGTAGGTTGCGGCACATATCAAAGCGGCAAAACCGCCAGTCTTTTGAAGAGTCATCGTTCTATCCGTTCGTTTCTGATGGTTGGTTAGCAATCGATTTGATGGGGACAGCTCGGTCTGCGCTCTGCGCATGCCCGTTCCCCCACATTGCGGTAAGCGCTGACGGGCGAGATGGTCTGCTGTCGTGGCGTCACCTTCAACCGTTGGCCGGAGCCTAAGACAAGGAGGATCAAAGCGGTTGCAATGATGGGCAGGTGGCCGATCAGTTCCACCATTGCTTCTTCCTTTCGGCCCTCGATCAGGAACACGATGTTGGACGCCAGCATCAAAACAGCCACCGCAAGGATGTTCAGACGGGTCACGACACCAAGCACAAGGATCGTGCCGAACACGACTTCCATCACACCGGCAGACAGGACGAACGGGCGGTCATCGAACCAGTCAAAGCCCAGCAGTGGCATGAAATTCCATGCGTAATCCGCGATGAAGGCCTGCCCCAGCGCTGCTGGATGCAGCTTTTCCGCGACCCCGAGAATGATCAGCGACAGCCCCGTGAAAATCCGCAAGACATCAACGGAATACGGCTTTAGCCGGTCGCGCATTGCGGAGTCCGGCATAGCGTTGAACAAGATGAACAGCGCATCCCGACGATGTTGACGTATTCAATAGTCAGGCCGAAACCAAAGTGAACCGACATTCCCAGAAACAGGAGCAACAGCAGAAGGGCTGCGTGCTGCAAGGCGTGATTGCTCAGAAGCAGGAGGCCGATCCTGGCTTGCAGCAGGACCAGCGCCAAACCAAAATTGCCAACACCTTGTAGGTGGGGCGCAATCAGACTGCCGTCGTAGGCGGTCAGCAAGAGCGACATGCCCGTCAGAATCCGCATCAGTTCCATCACATCATGCCGGACTTTCGTATTTGGAACCGCCAAGGCAAAGAGCTTGCAGTCCAGCACAATTGCCGTCGCCACGAGTGCAATTGCGACCAATGCCCAAATCCAGACGGCAGGATCAGACAGCGTGAAGGGAACCGCCGGTGCAGCATCGCCGCCTTCAACAAACCAACGGACGTGAGCCGCTGCCGTATTTGGCTAGAGGGAAGCTGTACCGATGATTGGAAGAAGCAAATTGGCAGGTGCACGAAAGAGTTTCATCCTCGCCTCCTTTCATTTGGCATGACGAGACGTAAGGTCTCGAAAGTGATCAGCCAGATGGCGGGTCCCTACAGGGTTGCCAGCCATATTCATGCCGAACGCCGTCAGAAAGAACTGTGCGGGGCCAGCGACATGGTGTGGTGCAAACCGGGGGAGCAGCCACAGTGCGATCCGCCGAAAGATATCGGGTAGGAACGTGACCCGGTTCTGTGCGCCCAGTGTGTCGAAGCTGAGTTTCGCGAGTTCGCAGTGGGTCAGCACATCCGGTCCGCCAACGTCCAGCCACGCCTCTTTGCGGTCCACAGCTTCAAAAATCGCTGAGGCAAGGTCGGCGCCATGGATCGGGTTGATCTTAAGCTGCCCGTCGCCGAACAACCAAACCCGCCCTTTGCGCGCCATACTCAGGAAGTCCTCCATATCCGAGAAATACCCGGATGGCGCGATGATCGTGCTGTCGAGGTCCGCAGCCTGCAGGGCGCGGACAAAGGCTGATTTCGCCGCGACGAGAGGCACACCGGCCATACGATCCGCATTCAACACATGGACGTAAGCGAAGTGTTTGACGTCACTGGCCAAGGCCTCTCGCAGCAGGTTGAGGTTGGCTTGATAATCCACGTCCCAATAGCTCAGGCCATCGGTTTGTCGGGTGATCCCCAGGGCAGAGACGACAAGATCGACGCCTTTCATAACGCATTTCAAGGTGTCAGGTTTGGTCGCTTCCGCTGTCACGATGTTGTCAGCGGCCAATGGCGCATCAGCGTTTGCAGACCGGACAAGAGCAGACACCTGCCACCCCCGCCACTTGTATTCGGCGCAAAGGAACTGGCCAAGGTAGCCGGTCGCACCGGCAATCATCACGTGTTTCATTTGCTTGGCCGCCGGATCAACGTACCCCACGGACCAGCGACATAGTCAGGTGCATCTGAGACGGGCAGCCCGACATCTTCTGCAAGAAATGTCGGAAGTGGTTGTGGGTGATTTCGCAGTCGCCCTGTCAAAAGGTCATGAAGCGCGTGAAACCGTCTTGCGCGTAGGATGAAAAACTCTGACATCTTGCCCCCTATCCGACAACGCGATGGCCGCGGCCCCGCAGGCATTCGATGACGATGGCCTCGCGCCGCTCGTTCACATCCACGCTGCTGGCGACCCCGCCTGCAAAGGCACCAGCGACGGCGCCACCAAGCGCATCGCCGCTGTCAGCCTCTCCGAGGATCGCACCGGCACCAGCACCAAGCACAGTCGCAGCAAAGCGTTCCTGATCGAACTGGTTCTGGTCGCGGGCAAGGGCCTGACAGGCCGCAAGATCGGATTGAAAGGCAGCCTTGGGCTGACCATCCAGGATCGGTTGATAGTTTGCACCACTGTCAGCGCATGCAGCCAAAGCAAGAAGGAGCGCTGCAAACACCAATGTCTTTTTCATAATGTGTCCTTTCTTTTGAACAAGCGAGGGTGTGGCCACGCGCAAGGGTGCGCGCAGACGCGGGAATTTCTGTTGTGGTTTGGGTCAGGTGATAGGCTTAGCCGGGTCCGGCGCGCGGGCGGGCCCCCGGGTCAGCCGTCATGCGAAAGCGATCTCGGTATTCGCCAGCGGATATACCGACATGGCGGTGAAACGCGCGGCGCATCCGTTCCGAGCTTTGAAAGCCGGTCTCGAGGGCAACCTGATCAATCGTGTGGTCTGTCGTTTCCAACACGACGCGCGCGGCCTGCACGCGGGCAGTCTCAACATAAGCCGCAGGCGTGACGCCGGTTTCGTCCTTGAACCGCCGCGCAAAAGTCCGTTCAGACATCATCGCGCGCGCAGCAAGGCTGGTCACAGTCAGCGGATCGGCTGGGTGTTCTAGAATGAAGCTTAGTGCATCGTTGATCGCCGGGTCTTCGGCCCGTTGGGCCACCAGATGCGCGCTGAACTGTGACTGGCCACCTGGCCGCATCATGTACATCACGCTGAACCGCGCGACTTCGAGCGCGACTTTGTGCCCCCAGTCCATCTCAACCAATGCCAGTGCGAGATCCATGCCAGAGGTCACGCCGGCAGAGGTCCAGACGTTCCCATCGCGCACATAGATCGCCTCATGGTCCACCGTCACATCCGGATATTCGGTCTCCATAACTGGGCACCAAAACCAATGGGTGCTGGCCCGCTTGTTTTTCAAAAGGCCAGCCTCGGCCAGGATCAGCGCGCCTGTACAGATCGATACGATGCGTCGGGCGCGCGGAGCCATAGTCTGCATGAACTCCAACAACTCCGGGTTCTTCAATTGCAAAGAAGAGCCATGGCCACCGGCCACCATGAGCGTATCGATCTCATCATCATTCCTAATCACATCGGCGTAGGAGGTCTCTGCCGTGATCGTCAGACCGGAACTGGCTTTCACGGGCCCCGCCTGCGCCGCAACGATCTTCAAGTCGTAAGGCAAATCGCCGTCGCCAATGAAGAACTGGGTCGTCGCAAGGATCTCCAGCGGGCCTATCACATCGAGTTGATGCACCCCGGGGTAGACCACCATCAGGACCTTGCGGTTCCGCGCCTCTGTCTGAATGTCGTGTTTCTGTGTCATGGTCAGACATTATCCGATTTCATCAACCGTCCGTTAGGACAAAGACCCCACTTTTTCCGCCAAATGAAACTTCGCGGTCTCAAGACGAGCTGCTGGTTTACCCTCAATCATATTTGCCACGACTTCTCGCTCGCTCAGGCCTTGATCCGCCCTTTGCAAGATCAGTTCCGCGTGCCGGACACCTTTTTCGTCATAGCCGTAAAGGATGGACTGAGCCCTGATATCTGACGGTCCTGAGCGCCAGGATCGGCGGCTGCGCGGATCGATGTAGAGCGTCGATTTTGAATAGTGTTCGTCGCCGCTGGCAATGTCTGTACGGGCGAACATGATCTCGTCGACGCCTTGATGTTCGAAAGGCTGGCTGATGCTCCGAAAATGCGAGTCCATCTTGCCGTCCTCATCGACACCGTATCCCGTGATCGACAGTGACGCGACGCCCTGCGAAATACGCCAAATACCAGAGTGGCATTTGGCATTGGCTTCGTAACGATAGGTCCACAGTCCTTTGACGAACTTTTCCCGATGGTAGAGCGCCAGCAGCAGGTCCGAACGGTTGATCAGCCAGTAGACCAGCAGGATCAGCAACCGGAACAGCCCCACACTTGTCAGGAACGTGATCAGCCAAGCGACTTGCGTCGGGATGTCGTCAATTGCGGAGAGCAGGCTGCTGAGCGCCATGATATAGGAGATCGTGACCAGCAGAATTAGGATGTTTACCTTTTCGAGGATCGTCATGGACTTGGTCTCGCTTAGGTCGTCGCGCTGTGTGTCGCTCGTAGTTTGCAGGGCGGGACGTTACGGATACGCGCCGCCCTGCAAAAAGCACCGCATCAAGCGGTCTGAGCTTGGTTCTGGGTCATCCAGAGCAGCCCGAAGAGAAGCAGCGCAGCGGAGAGGGCGCAAGCCAGCGTCCGGACTGAGTTCCAGAAGGTCCAGCGCGGCACATAGGTCTGCATCCAGTAGTCGCGTGTTGTGCCAGATGACGTCTCCATTCCGGCAAGCGCTTCGTTCATTGGCACGTTGAAGAAGACGGTGACGCCGAAACATCCAATTAAATAAACCAGTCCGGCCGCCATGATCAGCGTCCCTGCAGGCCCTGCCAGGCCAAAGGCCCCATAGGCCGCCACGGCCACCGAAACGGCTGCCATGCCCAGAAACAGGGCCATGAAGACCCAGCGAAACACCTCGCGATTGATGACTTGCATGGCCTCGACGCCGCTATGACCACCGGTCAGGGCAAGCGACCGCATGATGAAGTCTGAAAAGGCCAGAAAGACACCGCCCACAAGGGCATAGGCGAGGATTGCAAATTGAAAAAGAAAGAAGAAAACAGTCGTCATGGTCGATCCTCCTGATTGGGTGTTGCAGCAGGAGGGCGGTACCTCCTGCCAAAGGGTTCGAGATGATCACGCGGCCGTGGACCACGCGCCCGCGACCATTGCCGTCTGGGCAAATTCAGCGAAGTCGCGTGGTTTGCGGCCCAAGGCGCGTTCGACACCGCCCGTCGTATGGGCATTGCGGCCATCCAGCGTTTCGCGGGCGATCTGCGTAAAGACCTCGGCCACGAAGTCACCGCCAGAGGCTGCGACATTGGCGTGGAAGTCTTCAAAGGTGATCGGAATGTGCTGGATCTGGCGGCCCAAAGTTTTCGACAACACCTCGGCCATCTCTGCGAATGTCATCAGGCGTGGACCGGTGACCTCATAGCGTTCGCCGATGTGCCCGTCTTCCGTCAAGGCTGCGACCACAACGTCGGCAATATCGTCAATGTCGATGATCGGTTCTTTGATATCACCGCCGGGCATTGGCAAAACGCCACCCAGGATCGGGTCGCGCAAATAGCCTTCGCTGAAGTTCTGCGCAAACCAGGCGGCCCGCACGATGGTGAAGGGCAGGCCTGAATTGCGGACGATCTCTTCGCCCATGGTGGCGAAGTGTTCGCCCCGGCCTGAGAGCAGTACGATATGCTTGAGCCCAGTTTCAGCTGCAACCTTTGTGAAAGCCTCCAGCTTTTCCACCGCGCCAGGGAAGGCCAGATCTGGGAAGTAGGTCACGTAGGCCTTGGAAACGCCGTTCAGGACAGGTGCCCATGTGCTGGGGTCTTCCCAGTCGAAAGGCGTCTCGGACTGCCGTGCGCCGCGCCGAACGGCGATGCCTTTTGCTTCGAGCTTGCTGGCAACGCGAGAGCCGGTCTTGCCGGTGGCGCCGATGACGAGGATGGGTTGGTTTGTCATTGTCTGTCTCCTTGGTTCGTATTGATGACCAAGGTTTAGAAAATCCGCGGTGCGCCGGTATTGACCGCGATTGCCAGGGTTTTGACATCTGCAGCCAATGCCGCGCGTCGCGGTGCCTTTACCCGAGAGACCTCCGATAGGCCGCTGGTGTCATCCCCGTCCAGCGCTTGAACGCGCGGTTGAAGGCGCTTTGCTCGGAATATCCGGTGAGGAACGCAATCTCGGAGAGCGCGTAGCTTTCTTCCTGCAGCATGGCTGTGGCAATCTCGCGACGTGTCTCTTCTGTCAGGGTCTGAAAGCTCAGCCCGTGTTTGGCAAGGCGTCGGTGAAACGACCGGGCGCTCAGCCCCAGCTTTCGGGCGATATCCGCCATTTTGGGCAAGCCCTCACTGAGGGCGCGGGCAATCTCGCCTTTTGTTTGCGCAGGCAAAGTGGGTGTATCATCGATTTGCGCAAGTTCCTGATCGAGGTGCGATACAAGAAAATGCGTGATGCCCTCATCCCCGAGAATGTTCGGATCGGATAGGGACTGGCGGGAGAGCAGCATCGCATCTTTATTCGCGCCGAAATGAACCGGGCAGCCGAAGTAAGCTTCGTGATGCTTGATGGTCTTGGGTGCGCCGTGCTTGAAATAGACTTCGATCGGGGAAAACGGTCGTGGAGACACTTGCCGACTGAGCGACACGCCGCTCGCCAAGTCAGCCTCTATAGAAATGCGCATACCAAGCCGGCGGAGGCCTTCGCGATGTTCGACAAACAGAATGCCGCCGTCTGTTTCCTGCAGCTCATACTGCGTAAAGCTGGTCCAAAGGCGCCAGTACCGTGCAACGCGTGAGAACGAACCAAGGAGATTGGGCGCGGATTTCCAAGCCAAGCCAAGCGCACCATATTCATCCGGCCGCATCGCTTCACCTACGATCAGTGGCAAAGACGTGACATCCATCTTGTCGGCCATCAGCTCGATCATGCCATAGAAGTCATCTTCATCGAGCATGTGCTTGGGGTCCCACGCGCCAGCGGCATCGACGCCAACGGACGCCAACACCGCATTTGCATCGATTGCATCACCCGCGACGCCGACAACTTTCCGAGCAAAAAGAGACGTAACCTGGCCCATACAGTTAAGTTAAGCCAGTCTGAAACACGTTCCAAGTCTGCCGACCGAGCTAAAGTTACTCCCGAAGTCCTAACGGATCGCTGCTTCGCCGATGAAGTAACCTGCCGTGACGACCGCAGCGAAGCTATGATTTCGTTATTTGGCGAAGTGCATTTGAATAACTGGAATGAAGATTACGCTGCAACGCGGAACATCGCCTGCCGCAAGCGCGAAAGAATGCTGCGTCAGCAATAGCCGCAACTGCACAAGTCTGCTTTGTCCCGCATAGCTGCTTCTGATAACTGAAGTAGCGAACGACCGCTCCCCGACGGACGCCAAGTGCGCCTGTTCGCAGCCGCCTGATGGCGCTCGGTCCCTGGCAGCCACGCTGACGACGCACGAAACGCGACGCTTTGCCAAAAAACGCAGGATCGCGCGCGAACCTGCGCGCCCTCAGCCCTAACCGGAAAGGGGAGGTCTCACCCCTCGCGCAGGTACCAGTCGTCAAAGCGCGAGATGTCCGGAAGCACCCGGCGATAGCCTTTCGAGGTCAGCAGGGCGTGGATGTCTTCGCGCTGGGGGGCGTGGTTGTGTTCCACTGTCATCACCCCGAATGTCCAGCGGTCGAAGTCGAAGGCGTTCAGGATGTCGAACTCGCTGCCCTCGGTGTCGATCGAGATATAGTCGATATGCGCGGGCGCCTTGTGGGTTTCCAGCAGTTCGACCAGCGAGATCGTTTCGACCTTGTAGTTCTGGCCGCGGATGCGGCGCGAGGATTTGACGAAGGTCGAGATGCCCGAGTTCTCGCCGCGCGGCGCCTCGGTAAAGCCCAGCGTTTCGCCCGATGTGTGCCAGACGCAGCGCGTTTCGATGGTGGCGGCGCGGTTGGCCTTGAGCGCAGTATGCCAGCCGCGTGCCGGTTCGGCGAGGATGCCGCTCCAGCCAAAGCCGGTCTCGAGCAGGTAGGAATTGTTCAGCTCGATCCCGTCGGTGGCGCCGAATTCGACAAAGAAACCGCCCTCCTTGAACCCGGTCTGGCACAGCGCGAACAGGTCCTGGCGCAGTTGCGATTTCGATTGGTCCAACAGGTCGATGCAGCGGCTGCGATCCTCGGGCGCCATCGCCTTGAGGAATTCCAGGTCGAACCAGGCTTTCTCCCGTTGTTGCAGTTGGCGCAGGCGGTCGCGGCGAACAAGTGTGGTGTTGGAAATCGAATGGCTCACGGCAAGTTTACTCCGGCAATCACCCTGTCTGGGTAGCGGGACACCCCAACCGAGGCAAGGGGCTTTGTCAGTCGGGCGCGATCAGACCCAGCCCGCGCAGATAGATTCCGACCCCGGACTCCAGCAGATCCTCGGGCGCAAAGGGGGCGGTGGCGCCGGCATTGCGGGCATAAAGCTCGACCACGCCATGGCTCATCGCCCAGATATGGGCCGAGACCATGGCCGCGGGCGGGCGTTTTTCGGGGGGAATGTGGTCGCTCAGATCGGCGGCGGCCTGTTCCAGCACCGCTTTGGCGCGATTGGCGGCGGCGGCCAGTTCCGGGCTGCGATTGACCGAGATGCCGCTTTCGAACATGGCAATGTAATGGCCCGGATGCTTGCGGGCAAAGGCCAGATAGGCGCGGCCTGTCGCCTCGAACGCGGCCAGCGCCGAGGGCTGGCCCTTGTCATAGGCATATTGCATCAGGTCGGCAAAGATCTCGAACCCCTGGCGGGCGGCCTCGGCGATCAGCTCTTCGCGCCCGTCGAAATGGCGATAGACCGCGGCGGGGGTCACCCCGGCGGTCTTGGCGGCCTCGGACAGGGTGAACCCGGTTGGCCCCTTGGCGCGGATCAGTTCCAGCGCCGCGTCGATCAGCGCCTGTTTCAGATTGCCGTGATGATAGCCCTGCTTACGCATTCCAGATGTCGGGGCCTCCGCAGATGGCCGCATCGGGCTGGCCGACCGCGTCCCGGTCCTTGTTGTCATAGTCGATGCCCGCCAGCACGGTGCGGATCGCCGCCAGCCGCGCGCGCTTCTTGTCGTCCGAGCGGATCACGGTCCAGGGCGCCTTGTCGGAATGGCTGCGGGTCAGGGTTTCCGAGATGGCGGCGGTATAGGCGTCCCATTTGTCCAGCCCGGCAATGTCCACCGGGCTCAGCTTCCACTGTTTCAGCGGGTCGAGTTCGCGGTCGTGGAACCGGCGCAGCTGTTCGGCGCGGCCCACGTTCAGCCAGAACTTGAACAGGTGGATGCCGTCATCGGTCAGGTCATGTTCAAAGGGCAGAACCTGGCGAAAGAAGCGTTCGCGCTCGTCCTCGCTGCACCAGCCGAACACATGTTCGACCACGCCGCGATTGTACCAGCTGCGGTCGTAGAACACCAATTCCCCCGCCGAGGGCAGATGCTGGATATAGCGTTGGAAATACCATTGGCTGCGTTCGGCCTCGGTTGGTTTCGCCAGCGCCACCACACGGGCGCCGCGCGGGTTCAGGTTCTCGCGGAACCGCTTGATGGTGCCGCCCTTTCCGGCGGCGTCGCGCCCCTCGAACAGGATGGCGACGCGGGCGCCGCTCTGCTTGATCCAGGCCTGAAGCTTGACCAGTTCGATCTGCAGGGCCTCCATCTCGGCCCGGTAGGCTTTCGACGACATCTCCGCGTCATAGGGATAGCTGGCGCTCAGGATATCGTCCTTGTCCGCCTTCTCGATGGCGCGGCGGATGTCCTTTGGTGCCTTGTCGTTAAAATAGCGGGAAATCTCGCCTGTTGCCGCGCCTGTCATTTGCCCGCGCTCCCTTGTGCTGCCGTTTGGGTTCAATATGGAAGCTGTTGGCGATTAACGCAAACCCGCACGTGTCGCGGCACGCAGGACCGCCTCGGCCACTGTCTCGGCCGCCACATGCTGGGGCATGTGGCCGATGCCGGGCAGGGCGGTCAGCACAGCGCCGGGAATTTGCCGCGACAGGGTGCGCGAATGCAGGTCGAAATTCACCGTGTCATCTTCGGTTCCATGCACGATCTCGGTGGGCACCGCTACTTCGCCATAGCGCGGATGCAGCGCCTCGATTTCCTGCAACAGGCTGGCCCGGTGCCGCGCATTGGCCCTGAGCGAGCCGCGGCGCAGCGACAGGCCGGGGCCGAAATGCGCGTCATAGCCTGCGGGGGCCGGTTGCGGCGCAAAGACCTCTTCCAGCGCGCGGGTCACATAGCTGTCGGGCACATAGGCGGTGATCAGCGGAACCGCCACCGCCGCGCCCAGCCGGGTCGAGGTGATCCGGTAGAGAAGGTCAAGCGGCGTGGTCCAGGGGTTCGAGGCGGCGGCCACCGGTACCAGCGCCGCCAGCCGGTCGGGGTGATGCACCGCCCAGGCCAGCGCCACCGCGCCGCCATAGCTGTGGCCCAGCACGATGGGGCGTTCGGCGCCCAGCTGCACCGCCGCCCGCATCAACAGCTGCGCCTGACCAGCGATATCCTCGGACCCGGCGGGGGCGGGATCGGAATAGCCCAGCCCGGGCCGGTCCAGCAGGATGACGCGGAAATGCCCGGCCAGGATCGGCGCCAGCACAAAGCTCAGATCGCGGGTATTGCCGTTCGAGCCATGGATCATCACCAGATCCGGGCCGCTGCCCATCACCTCGGCATGGATGCGCATCCCGTCCACGGTGACAAACTGGCCCTGTGGGGGATGGCTGGCCTGAGCGCGTGCCTCGTGCCGGGCGGCGCGCCACAGGGTCAGCGCCCAGAACCCCGCCGCCAACAGCAAAAGGATCAGCAGCACCCGCATGACCGCTCAGCCCCGCAGGTCGGTGGATTCCAACCCGATCCGCGCCATGTCATAGGGCGTTGTCTCGTAGATCTCGCTGATCCAGTTGCCATAGAGCAGATGCGCGTGGCTGCGCCACCGGTTGAGTGGTCGCCGCGAGGGATCGTCGTCGGGATAATAGTTGATCGGCACATTGATCGCGGTGCCGCCCTCGACGTCGCGGTCATATTCCTGTTTCAGCGTGTCGCTGTCATATTCGAAATGGTTGAAGATATAGAGCGCGCGATGCCCCGGATCGGCCACCAGGCAGGGGCCGACCTCGTCGCTGCCCAGCAGGGTGACCAGCTCGGGCACCGCGTCGATCTCGGCCTGTTTCATCTCGGTCCAGCGGCTGACCGGGATCACGAAATCATCCGAGAACCCGCGCAGATAGGGCGAGGCCGGGTCCAGATTGCGGTGCCGGAAACAACCGAATGCCTTGTGGTCCAGCATATGTTTGCGGATGCCGTGGAAATGGTTGATCATCGCCATCCCGCCCCAGCAGACGCCGAATGTGGAATGCACGTTGGTCTGGGTCCAGGCAAACACCTCGCGCAATTCATCCCAATAGGTGACGTCCGAAAACTCCAGATGTTCGATCGGGGCACCGGTGATGATCAGCCCGTCGAATTTCTCGTCGCGTACCTCCTGAAAGGGGCGATAGAACTCTTCCATATGCTCGGTGGCGGTGGTCTTGGTCTGATGCTCGGTCATCCGGATCAGGCTCAGTTCGATCTGGAGCGGCGTGGCGCCGATCAGCCGGGCAAACTGGGTCTCGGTCTGGATCTTCTTGGGCATCAGGTTCAAAAGCCCGATCCGCAGCGGGCGGATGTCCTGGCGCGCGGCCTGATCCTCGGACATGACCATGACCCCCTCGCGGGTCAGAATGTCATAGGCGGGCAGATGTGCGGGGATTTTGATAGGCATGTCGCGGGCTTCCTTTCCGAGATTTGGAGGTAAGCCATCACATGCAAAAGTGCCAGCCCCTATCACGGTCCTGTTGGGTTCGAAGGAGATCGCGCTGGTGGCGAGAGGGCTCCTAGGCATGACAGGGTCGGGAAAGTGGCAGCCCGTAGGGGAATCGAACCCCTCTTTCCAGGTTGAAAACCTGGCGTCCTAACCGATAGACGAACGGGCCACACTGGCTTGTGGAGGGCGTTTTATGGTGTCCCCCTGTCCCTCGCAAGTGGAAAAACACTATTTGGGGAACTTTTTTGCAAGGCTGTGAAAAGTCTTTGTTTTCAAATGCTCAGGCGCGCGCGACGTCGTCCACGCGCAGCTGCACGCTCTGCCTGCCGCCCCAGGAATTGATCTCGAGCCGGCCGGCGAAATGGAACCGGGCGCCGCCGTGGTTTTCCAGTATCGGGCCGATCTCGCCATCAAAGGCGCCAAACAGGATCGCGTCCAGCCCGCCGCCCATTCCGTCGGCCAGCGACAGTTTCAGATGCGAGGCGCCGACCCGTTTGGCAAAGCGGATTTGCAGGTCGGGCAGGGCAAAGCGCGGGGCAGGGGCGCCGGCGCCGTAAGGGCCTGCCAGTTCGATCTGTTCCAGCAGCTCGACCGTGGCCGCGCCCGGCATCAGCACGCCGTCCAGCCGCATATCCGCCGGTCCGCCCTGTCCGGCACCCTGTTTGGCCAGCAGCTCCGACAACCGGTCCATCGCCGGTTCCAGCCGGTTGCGCATCACGGTCAGCCCGGCCGCCATCTTGTGACCGCCGCCCTTGACCAGCAGCCCCTCGGATGCCAGCCGCTGGATCGCCGCGCCCAGATCGACACCCGCCACCGAGCGGCCCGAGCCCTTGCCCTCGTCGCCGTCGAAACCGATGACGATGGCGGGCCGGTTGGCGGCATCCTTGAGGCGCGAGGCGACGATGCCCACCACGCCCGGATGCCAGCCCTCGCCCGCCGCCCAGACCAGCGGCGCCTCCAGCCCGCGGGTTTCGGCCTGATCCAGCGCGGCGGCGCGTACGGCGGCCTCGATATCGCGCCGCTCGGTATTGAGCAGGTCCAGCCGCTCGGCCAGCGCCTGCGCCTCGCTCATGCTGTCGGTGCCGAGCAGGCGGGCGCCCAGATCGGCCTGCCCGATCCGGCCCCCGGCATTGACGCGCGGCCCCAGCAGAAAGCCCAGGTGATAGGTGTTGGGCATGGCGTCCATGCGGGCGATATCGGCCAGCGCCACCAGACCGGGCCGCTGTCGCTGTGCCATCACCTTCAGCCCCTGGCGCACCAGCGCCCGGTTCGCCTCGACCAGCGGCGCCACATCGGCCACCGTGGCCAGTGCCACCAGGTCGAGCATCGCCATCAGGTCGGGGCCGCGTTGCCCACGCGTGCGCAGCTGGCGGCCCGCCTCGACCAGCATCAGGAACACCACGCCGGCGGCGCAGAAATAGCCCAGATCGCCGCTCTCGTCCTGTCGGTTGGGGTTCACCACCGCCACGCAGTCGGGCAGGGTCTCAGCCCCCAGATGGTGGTCCAGCACGATGACATCGGCGCCTTTGGCGGCGGCGATCGGGCCATGGCTCAGCGTGCCGCAATCGACACAGACGATCAGGTCATGGCTGCGGGCCAGATCCGCCATCGCCGCCTCGTTGGGGCCATAGCCCTCGTCGATGCGGTCGGGCACGTAAAGCGTCGCGGTCTGCCCCATCTCGCGCAGCCAGCAGATCAGCAGCGCCGCTGAACTGCCGCCATCCACGTCGTAATCGGCAAAGACCGCGATCCGCTGGCGCTCGGAAACTGCGGCCAGGAACCGTGTCGCCGCGATTTCCATATCCTTCAGCTTGCGCGGATCGGGCAGCAGTTCCTTGAGCTTGGGGTCAAGGAAGCCGCGCGCCTCGATCGCCGGGACCCCGCGCCGGGCCAGCACCTGGCACACCGCCTGCGGCAGGTCGGTCTGCTGCCGCATCATCTGCGCCGCCCGCTCGGTCTCCAGATCGGGGCCGACCCAGCGCCGCCCGCTCAGGGACTGTTCGATGCCCAGATAACTCACCACTCACCTCATGCGCAAAGGCCGGACCCGCCCCGGACCCGGCCCTTCATTTCGCCTCAAATACTCCCGCCGGAGGCTGCGGCGCCAGCCGCATCCCCCGCCAAAGGCTCAGACCGGGGAACGATAGCTCATCCGCCGCACCGAGCCGGTCTTGGACCGCATCAGCAGCGTCGTGGTCTCGACCCAACCCGGCTCGCGCTTGATGCGCGGCAACAGCGATCCGCCGGTCACGCCGGTGGCGGCAAAGATCACGTCCTGCGTCACCATCTCGTCGCGGGTATAGACGCGGTCCAGATCGGTGATGCCGGCCTTGGCGGCGCGGCCACGCTCGTCATCGTTGCGGAACAGGAGCCGGCCAAAGATCTGCCCGCCCATGCATTTCAGCGCTGCCGCGGCCAGAACCCCCTCGGGCGCACCGCCCGAGCCCATATACATGTCGATGCCGGTGGTCTCGGCCTCGGCGCAATGCATGACGCCCGCCACATCGCCATCGGTGATCAGCCGGATCGAAGCGCCGGTTTCGCGCACCTCGGCAATCATCGCCTCGTGGCGCGGACGTTCCAGGATGCAGACGGTGATGTCCGACGGCTTGCAGCCCTTGGCCGCTGCCAGCGCCTCGACCCGTTCGCGCGGCGACATGTCGAGCGACACGACGCCCTCGGCATAGCCCGGACCGATCGCCAGCTTGTCCATATAGACGTCGGGCGCGTGCAGCATCGAGCCGCGCGGGCCCATGGCGATCACGGTCAGCGCGTTGGGCATGTCCTTGGCGGTTAGCGTGGTGCCTTCCAGCGGGTCGAGCGCGATATCGACGCCCGGACCGTTGCCGGTGCCCACTTCCTCGCCGATATACAGCATCGGCGCCTCGTCGCGTTCGCCTTCGCCGATCACCACCACACCGGCGATGTCGAGCAGGTTCAGCTGTTCGCGCATGGCGTTCACCGCGGCCTGGTCGGCGGCCTTCTCATCGCCGCGTCCAATCAGCGAGGCCGAGGCCAGCGCTGCCTGTTCAGCCACGCGGGCAAGGCCCAGGGAAAGCATACGGTCATGAAATTCGGGCATGGCGGACATGAATAGTTCCTTGCAGATGGGCTTATTGACCCTCTAACGCAGCGCGGCGGGAGTCCACAAGCATGTTTGCGAAAACGGTTCGGGCGGGTCAGACCGCCTCGATCCTCAGCGCCACCGGTTCGGCGGCCAGAACACCCGTCGCCGTCATGGCGTCCAGCGCGGCGTCCAGATCGGCGCGCTGGGTCTTGTGAGTGACGATCACCACCGGCGCCTCGGCGCTGTCATGGCCGGTCTGGCGCATCCGGTTGATGCTGACCCCGGCATCGCCCAGCGCGGCGGCCACCTTGGCCAGCGCGCCCGGACGATCGGGCAGCAGCAGGCGCAGGTAATAGGGCGCCGGAGAGTTCGATTGCGCGCTGTCGGCCTCGGCCAGCGTGATGGCGGGCTGGCCGAATACCGGCAGGCGGAAGCCGCGCGCGATATCGCAGATATCGCCCAGTACGGCGCTGGCGGTGGGGCCTTCGCCCGCGCCGGGGCCGCGCAACACGATCTGTTCGACCGCGTCGCCCTCGATCACCACCATGTTGGTGCCGCCTTCGAGCTGGCCAAGCGGCGAGTCCGCCGGCACCAGACAGGGCCGCATCCGCTGTTCCAGCCCGCGCCCGCTGCGCTGGGCCACGCCCAACAGCTTGATGCGATAGCCCATGTCGGCGGCATAGGCGATGTCTTCGAGGTTGATGCGCTCGATGCCCTCGATGTCGATGCCGTCGAAATGCGGTTTGGTGCCAAAGGCGATGGCGGCTAGCAGCGCCAGCTTGTGAGCCGCGTCGATCCCGCCCACATCCAGCGTCGGGTCGGCCTCGAGATAACCCAGTTCGGCGCATTCCTGAAACAGCGCGTTATAGCCTTTGCGCTGCGATTCCATGCGGGTCAGGATATAGTTGCAGGTGCCGTTCATGACCCCCATCACGCGGGTGATCTCGTTGCCGGCCAGCCCTTCGGTCAAGGTCTTGATCACCGGGATGCCGCCGGCGACGGCGGCCTCGAACCGGATCACCCGGCCTGCGGTCTCGGCCTGCTCGGCCAGCGCCTGGCCATGGATGGCCAGCAGTGCCTTGTTGGCGGTGACCACGTCCTTGCCGGTTGCCAGCGCGGCCTCGATCGAGGCCTTGGCGGGGCCGTTCTCGCCCCCCATCAATTCGACGAACACATCGACATCGTCGCGGCGGGCGAGGGCGACCGGGTCGGTCTCCCAGGCGTAAGAGGACAGGTTGATGCCCCGGTCCTTGCCCGCATCGCGGGCCGAGACGGCCACGATCTGGATCCGGCGTCCGGTACGCGCCTCAAGCAGATCGGCCTGACGGCGGATGATGCGCACAACGCCGACGCCCACGGTTCCCAATCCCGCGATCCCAAGCCGCAATGCCGGTTTCATGCTGTCTGTCCTTTCTGCTCGTGCCTGGACCGGTCCTGCCGGACCGGTCCCTTGCCGCGTGCCTTAGCCCGTTCGGGGCGGGCGTGCAATCGTCGGGCGTGTTATTCGGTCTCGCTCCGCGAGGTGTCTTGGTCGGTCGCCTCTTGCAGGCGCCGGGCGCGCTGGGCCAATGCGTCGCGACGCGCTTCGAGGGACTTCTGAACCGCCAGGGCCTCTCCCTCGGGGTCGGCGGGCGGGCCAAGAGCCTCGTCCAGTGGCACCAGTTTGGGAAAACCCGCTTTGCGCAGATCAGGGCTGATCCGCTCGTTCAACTCGGGTACCTGTGTGCAGGCTGCCGCCAGCAGCAAAAGAGAAAGAAATGCGGATCTAGGCATGCGGCCACCGGACCTGTTGAAGGGTGTCCCTTTTGTCGTAAATTGTCGGCACCTGCGCAAGCGGGGCTTTTATCTGAACATATGTTCAGATAGCGTGGCCATATGGCACGTACCCAAGGTTCCCATTCCGATATCACCGGCCCGCGCATTCAGGACGCGGCGCTCAGGCTGTTTGCGCGGCACGGTTTCGCCGCCGTGTCGATGCGCCAGATCGCCGGAGAGGTGGGTGTGCAGGCGGGCGCGCTCTACAATTACACGCCGGACAAGCAGAGCCTGCTGTTCGGGCTGATGCACCGGCATATGGACGAACTCCTGTCGGCGCGCCAGCACCGGGTACGCGGGGATGCGCTGACCCGGTTGCGTGATTTCGTGGGGTTTCACATCCGCTTCCACCTGAACCGGCCGGACGAAGTGTTCATCGCCTATATGGAGCTGCGCAACCTGACGCCCGAGAATTTCGCAACCATCGAAGGATTGCGGCGGCGGTATGAGGACGATCTCGAGGCGATCCTGCGCGCCGGGGTGGAGGAAGGTGCCTTTGCGGTGCCCGATACCAAGATCGCGACCCTGGCGGTGATCGCGATGCTGAACGGGGTCAATACCTGGTACCGGGCCGAGGGGCGGCTATCGCTTGACCAGGTGGAAGGCATCTATTGGGACATGGTCCGCAAGGCGGTGGCGGCCTAGTCGTTTTCCGATCCGGAAAACGACCCGGAAAACAGATGTTTTCCGGGTCGGAATTCTTGCAGAATTCCGCGCGCCTCAATGCGCGGGGCGAATGAAGGTGCCGTTGCGCAGGTCGCGCATGGCCTGCATCAGCTCTTCCTGCGTGTTCATCACGATCGGCCCGTGCCAGGCCACCGGCTCGGCGATCGGCGCGCCCGAGATCAACAGAAAGCGTATCCCCTGCGGCCCGGCCTGCACCGTCACCTCGTCGCCGGTGCCGAAGCGGATCAGGGTGCGGTCGCCCGACAGGTCGCGGATATTGAGCTCTTCGCCCGCCACTTCCTTTTCCAGCAGCACACCGGTTGGCGCCGAGGCATCGGCAAAGGCGCCGGCCCCTTCGAACACATAGGCAAAGGCGCGGCGATAGGTGTCGATCCGGAACGTCTTCTTCACCCCCGCCGGGACGAAGATATCGAGATATTGCGGGTCGGCGGCGATGCCGTCCACCGGACCGGTCTTGCCCCAGAAGCTGCCGACGATCACCCGCACCCTTGTGCCGTCATCGTCGATCACCTCGGGGATCTCGCTGCCGCGCACATCCTGGTAGCGCGGCGCCGTCATCTTCTGGCTGGCGGGCAGGTTGCCCCAAAGCTGAAAGCCATGCATCTGGCCCTGCGGATTTCCCTTGGGCATCTCCTGATGCAGGATGCCCGACCCGGCGGTCATCCATTGCACGTCGCCCGCGCCCAGCGTGCCGGTATTGCCCAGCGAATCCCCATGCTCCACCGTGCCGGCCAGCACATAGGTGATGGTCTCGATGCCGCGATGGGGATGCCAGGGAAACCCACGCAAATAATCCTGCGGATGCTCATTGCGGAAATCGTCAAACAGCAGGAACGGGTCCAGCTCGGTCGGGTCCTGAAAGCCAAAGGCGCGGTGCAGCTTGACCCCGGCGCCTTCGAGCGCGGGGGTGGCGCGGCGGGTTTCAAGGATGGGACGAATGGACATGGTGGGGTCTCGCTTGGGCTGTGAAAGCTGGTGTTAAGATAGGGGGCGCCGTTGCCAAGGCAATTCCGCGTCGCGCCACCGGGCTTGTGCAGCGGTGCACAGCCGACGGATTGTCAGGTTCAGGTCTCGGCCCACCATTCCGCAGGTTTGCGCCGCTTGCCGTGCCCACGCGCCAGCCGCAGCGCCAGCTGGCGCAGCGGCGACAGCGCGAGCCGCAGCCACAACCGGTTGCGTCGCCGCGCATAGTCGCGGTTGAACGGGCAGACCCGCATGCAGATCGCGCAATCCGAGGCGAGCTTGGCCCAGAAGCCGAAACATTTCTCGGCATCCGAGGTCCATTTGCGCACGCCCTGGATGGCCGAGACATTCGGCGCCACATCCGAAGGCGGCCCATAGGGCAGCGCCTTGACCGGGCAGGCATCGGCGCAGGCCGTGCAAATGTCGCAAAAGGCGCGCACACCCTGTGGGCGCGGCACATCATGGGCCAGCGGCAGGTTGGTGAACACCTTGGAAAACCGCAGCCGGGGGCCGAATTCGGGCGTGATCACCATCTGGTTGCGGGCGTATTCGCCCAGGCCCGCCTTGACAGCATAGGGGATTACCAGTCCGGTGTCGTTCATCGAGGCCACGGCCTCGTATCCCAGATTGCGGATATAGGCGGCCAGTTGCATCACCACTGCCGCCTCGTGGCTGTATTCGCGTCCGGTGGCGGCCCCGGCCAAGGCCGAGGGGTAGGTGGCCACCAGGTCGCGCTCCATCTCGTGGCCCAGCACGATGACCGAGGTCAGCCCATTGGGCAGGCCGAGTGGTGCCTCGCTCATGTCGCGGGTATCGACGCGGGCGGTATAGTGCCAGCGTTCGTCCAGCTCGGTCACGCCGCACAGATCGGCACCAAAGAAGCGGGCGACGCGTTTGATCTCGGCGCTCATGGCGGCAGGGTCGTCGATATCGACCTGTTGCGGCGCCACCGGGGTGTCATAGCTGATCGGGGCCTGGAACCCCTCGCGCCGCCCCTCGGCGGCAAAGCGGTTGGTGACAACATCCGAGATCAGCCAGGCGGCGTTGCGCAGCGCGAAATCACGTTGGGTGAACCCATCGCCCCGGCGCGGTGCCGCCTCCATCCGGTAAGAGGCAAAGAAGGCATCCGTCTGTTTCGACCGCACCGACGGATCCCACATGGCGCGGGTGAACACGTCGTTGCGCTGGGAAAAGCGTTCAAACGCCTCGGTGGTTTCGATCCCGGCGGCGGCATCGGTCGGACGGGTGCGGTCGGGCCGGTTGGCGGGATAGCTCATGGGCGTCACGCTAACTCGGGGTTTGTGGGTAGGGCAAGATGCCTGTTCGGCGCCCGCGCAATCGGCTATGCAGGCGCAACGAACAAGAGGGCGACACCAGATGCAGGACGAGGTTTTGGCAACGATCGAGGCATCGGCGCCCCGGCGCTGGATGGCGCTGGTGGTGCTGACGGTATTGGGCGGGCTGCTGATTTATGTGGCGGTCGTAACGCCGCCGGCGGTGGTCTGGCAGGTCTTTCTGATCGTGCTCGGGGCGCTGACGCTGTGGCTGGCGCAGCGCATGTTCCTGGCGACGGCGGGGCGGGTCGAAATGACCGCGACCGAGCTGCGCGGCAGTGACGGCACCGTGATCGCCCGCATCGCCGATATCGAGGCGCTGGACCGGGGTGTGTTTGCCTTCAAGCCGTCGAACGGGTTCCTGCTGCGTACCTCGGTGCCGGGCGGGCGCACCTGGCAGCCGGGCCTCTGGTGGCGGATGGGCCGCCGGATCGGCATCGGCGGCGTCACCCCCGGATCGCAGACGAAATTCATGGCCGAGATGCTCTCGGCCATGATGGCGGAACGCGATGGAACCTTGCCGCGCTAAGCGTCAGACGCTGCCGGCGATCTCGTTGGTGAAACGGGGCCGGGTAAAGATAAACGTTTCCATGTCGGTGTCATCCAGCCCGACCCGGAAAGGCGATCTGTAGACGTTTCTGGTCTCGACCAGGATCAGCGTGTCCTGGTCCGACATCGGCGGCAATCGGGAACTGATGGACCCAACATTGGCGTTGCTCAACCTTTCGGGAAAACCGCGATTGGCCGACCAGCGTACCCGATGCCGATCACGCCTTCTCTCGTAACGCAGCAGCGAGATACGGACTTGGAGGCTGTCGGTATCCTGCACCATGCGTTCAAACAGTTCGACCATTGAATCGATGTAGGCGTCGTCGATGGTCCGCGTCTCTCGCGAGATAAGGTCGCCGATCGTATAGGCGGCCTTCACGTTCGAAGCTGCCTCGCGGTAGCCATCGAAGTAAGTGTAGCCGATCATGATGGTCCAGAACAGGATCGGTACCGTCAGCAACGCTTCGACCGCGACCGAGCCTTCCTCGTTCCGGCGGAACAGACGCAGCGAGTTCAATATGCGAGACATGGACATGGCTTTACAACGGCTCCTGCACAAAGACGGACATGGCCGTCAGGGCGTATTGGCCTTCGTCATTGGCCAAGGCGGCTCCCAGGGTTGAAGTCGGGAAGATCGGGTTGATCTTGGCGCAGGCCCGCAGGACCATCAGCTCGTTTGCCTGGCCATTTTCGAATTGTCGCACGGGGCGCGTCTCTTCGGAAAGGTCGGTACAGTCGGGAACGGCAGGCAAGGTGATGCCGGCATAGGGATCCTGACGAACCATCTCGAGCTTGAGGTTGGTGCTGCACTGGCGGATAAAGACCGCCTTGTCGCAGATCCTGTTCTTCAGCTCGTTATGGCCGGGATTGGACCCGGTGTTGAGACGCAGGTCACGTACCACCACATCCACAGCGCGTTCCAGCATTGCGTGGTTCAGCGTCATGAATGTCAGTTCGACCCCGGCAAGCATCACACCGATGACTGCAGGGAATACGATAACGAATTCGACTGTTGCGTTGCCGTCTTCGCGATTGCGGAACCGGCGCAGGAAATTGCCCAAATGCCGTATCATTGTGTCAGCCTCAGCTTGCGGATCGACGAGGCGATCGAGGTAAATGCGTCACTGATTTCCAGCCCTTCGGCGTCATAGTAGTGGCTGTCCGAGCTTGCGCAGCGCTTGAGCACCCGGCGACCGCTATATGGGGCCTCGAAACCGACCGTATAGACGATCACACCTTCGTCCTTGGCCGCGTCACAGATGTGTTTGGTCCGCTGGTCCTTGGCCGATGCTTCTTTCTTGGTAAAGGCTGCGCTGTACCATTCACCCCAGGCGCTGCTTGTGAACTCAAAGTTGTAGTACGCGTTGTAGGCCAGCGATACCTTATTGAAGAGCTCGGCATAGGTCAGCTGGACTGCTTCGCCAGGCTCGTCCTTCATCGCGCAGCTGTAATAGCCGCCTGAGGTATAGCCGCATGCCTCGCTCTGGCCGTTGCCATAGGGATGATCCGACCAGCGGTTCTGGTCCGGCCAGTAATAGCTGTTACCACCATTGTCGTGGTAGACGCTGAACGCATTGGTACTGTTTTTGTCGGGCGAGCCGCTGATCACGTCTTCGGCTGCGTTGTACCAGACCGGCGACAGGCCGGTGCGCAGCGACGGGTTCAGCATGTACTGGTTGGTGTTCTCGCCGTCGGACATCACGATCAGCACTTTGAGAACATCGCCAGAGTCATAAGCGCTGGGCCGGCCGGAGAAGATCGCGGGCACCTTGTCGTCTGCGATCAATCCGTTAATCACGCTTTGCGTGTTCGGATCCAGCATTACGACACCCCATTTGGTCCCGATATCGATCGAGGTGTTTCCGCGACCGGTCATCCCGTCGATATAGGTGTTCAGAACGGTCTGGTTGTTGGTGAATGGCAAGATCGCGGTGCTGTTGCGCACGGGGCAGACCGGGGTCTGAATCGGATCCTTGGAATAGGTGAACGGATCGAAATGCATCGTCCGCTCCAGCGGCGTTACACGCGACAGGCCGGGCTGGCTGAACTCGTCATCGATGAAATTCACGCAATGCGAGTAGGTATGTTCCTCGCTGACATTGTAGTAGGGCAGGATATCGGGGCCAGCGTTGACCTGAGATGCATAGGGGATGATCGAAATCGACACGGCTCCAGGTTCGGTCGCCGACAGCATGTGATCGACAAACTCCTTGGCCGCGATCTTGAGGTTGTAGAGCCGGCTGTTGCTGTTCATTGAGCCCGAAACATCGAGCACCAGCGAGATTTCCACGTTGCCGATGCTCTCCTCTGCGGTGCTGGCCGCGGGGATCGTCAGGCTGTCGTAGCCCGAGAGCTTCATGAAATGGGTCGGCAAGTCGGCGGTTGCGGTGGCGGACACCTTTCGGAAGCCAAGGCCTTCCTCAACCGTGATGCTGGAAAGGTATTCCAGCAAGCCCGCTTTCTCCAGGTAGCTGCGAACCACGGTTTCGGGTGCAACCAGTTGGTCGAGGTCGGCCGCGGCCAGAACCGCGCGGTCCATCGTATACTGCAGGGACGCTCGCTTTTGTTCATAGCGCATCAGGTCCACACCGATGCCGGTCGCACCAACCAAGGCAAGAAACAGGAACAATGCGAGGACCGTCATCAAACCGTCTTCTTCGCGAGCGAAGTTCCCGAGATGCGCCTTGAGCCTGGTGCGGATACGACGCGACACCGTGTCGATGCTGATCTGCGTATTGAACATTGTCCACCTACCTTTCCGGCAGAACCCCAGCCGGAGAATACAGTTCCAATTCACTGTTTTGCCTTGAGAAGATGGCAGGATTGGGGCGTAAATCGCCCGAAAGGGTGAATGTTAACCGCGTGTTAAAGACAACGCAGTCAAATGTTCGGACTTTGTTTCCCTGTGGCCGACAATGCCCTGGAACTGTCCCCCCAAGAATCGCCGTTCCCCCTGAATTCAGATTCTTCAAGCGATTAAAAATGTCGCACTCCTGTGACGAAGCGTCATATGTTGCCTGCGACAAGGTGTCATCATCCGAGTCGGAGAAGGTCATGGAGGATTTTGGTTTAATGACCCGCAAGAACGAACCCAGTTTCCGAGAAAGCGTGGATATGATGTTCAACAGGGCGGTTGCCCTGATGGACCTGCCACCGGGACTGGAAGAGAAGATCAGGGTATGCAACGCCACATACACGGTCCGGTTCGGGGTGCGCCTGCGTGGCCAGATCCAGACGTTCGTGGGTTATCGCTCGGTCCATTCCGAACATATGGAACCGGTCAAGGGTGGTATCCGCTATGCGATGGCGGTGAATCAGGACGAGGTCGAGGCGCTGGCGGCGCTGATGACCTATAAATGTGCCCTGGTCGAAGCGCCCTTTGGCGGCTCGAAAGGCGGCTTGCGCATCGACCCGCGCCAGTACGAGGAACACGAGCTGGAACAGATCACCCGACGCTTTGCCTATGAGCTTGCCAAGCGCGACCTGATCAACCCGTCCCAGAACGTGCCTGCCCCCGACATGGGCACGGGCGAGCGCGAGATGGCCTGGATCGCCGACCAGTATGCGCGCATGAACACCACCGATATCAACGCGCGGGCCTGCGTCACCGGCAAGCCGCTGAATGCGGGCGGCATCCATGGCCGGGTCGAGGCCACCGGGCGCGGCGTGCAATACGCGTTGCAGGAGTTCTTCCGTGACAGCATCGGCGTCGGGAAGTCGGGATTGTCAGGCAAGCTCGATGGTAAACGGGTGATCGTACAGGGCCTGGGCAATGTGGGCTATCACGCGGCCAAGTTCCTTAGTGAAGAGGATGGGTGCCTGATCACCGGCATCATTGAACGCGACGGCGCCCTGGTCAGCAACGAGGGGCTGGATGTCGAGGCGGTGCATAACTGGATCGTCAAGCATGGCGGCGTTACCGGTTTCCCGGACGGCACTCATGTGACCGATGGCCCCAAGGTGCTGGAAGAGGAGTGCGACATCCTGATCCCGGCGGCGCTGGAGGGGGTGATCAACCTCGGCAATGCCGACCGGATCAAGGCGCCGCTGATCATCGAGGCCGCAAACGGCCCGGTCACCGCCGGTGCCGACGAGATCCTGCGCAAGAAGGGATGCGTGATCATTCCCGACATGTATGCCAACGCGGGCGGTGTGACGGTGTCCTATTTCGAGTGGGTCAAGAACCTCAGCCATATCCGGTTCGGCCGCATGCAGCGCCGCCAGGAAGAGGCGCGCCACCAGCTGGTGGTGGACGAGCTGGAGCGGCTCGACCGCTATCTGGGCGACGCCTGGTCGATGACGCCGCAGTTCAAGGAGAAATACCTGCGCGGCGCCGATGAACTGGAGCTGGTGCGCTCGGGTCTCGATGACACCATGCGCATCGCCTATCAGGCCATGCGCGATGTCTGGCATGAGCGGAGCGATGTCGAGGATCTGCGCACCGCCGCCTATCTGGTCTCGATCGACCGGGTGGCCAAGAGCTATCGCGCCAAGGGCCTCTGAGGCGGGGCGCGGCATCGAAGACGCGGGGCGTGCGGGCAACCGGGCGCCCCCTTTTTGCGCGATCAGGGTCTGAAGTCATGTCGTGCCGGCGACAGGATTAGTCGCGGACAGACCAGTCTCTGTCGATTACGGTCTTGAGACCGCGCTCATCGGTGCTACTCGTTATGACAGCGATACCAGGTCGGCAAGGAGAGACGGCGATGCGGTTTTCGGGCCTTCGGGTGTTGAAGGAGGGGCTGACCGGCAACAAGGGCTGGCGGCCGCATTGGCGCGACCCGGCGCCCAAACCGGAATATGACCTGGTCATCATCGGCGGCGGCGGCCACGGGCTGAGTACCGCCTATTACCTGGCGCGCGATCATGGGCTGACCAATGTGGCGGTGCTGGAGCGCGGCTATATCGGCGGCGGCAACATTGGCCGAAACACCACCATCGTGCGGGCCAATTACTTCCTTCAGGGCAATTCCGAATTCTACTCGCACTCGCTGAAACTGTGGGAGGGTCTGGAAGAGGACCTGAACTATAACGTGATGCATTCGCAGCGCGGCATCCTGAACCTCTTCCATTCCGACGGCCAGCGCGATGCGGCGGCGCGGCGTGGCAACATGATGCTGAGCCAGGGCGACGATGCCATCCTGCTGGGGCGCGAGGAACTGCGCGCCAAGGTGCCCTTCCTCAATTTCGACGACCAGCGTTTTCCGCTTTACGGTGCGCTCTATCACCCGCGCGGCGGCACCGCGCGTCATGACGCCGTGGCCTGGGGCTATGCGCGGGGGGCGGACAGTCGCGGCGTCGACCTGATCCAGAATTGCGAGGTGACGGGGATCGACGTCGAGAACGGGCGGGTCACCGGCGTGCAGACGGTGCGCGGCCCGATCCGGGCCAAGAAAGTGGCGATGGTGGCGGCGGGCCGTTCCAGCCAGGTGGCGGCGATGGCGGGCATGCGCCTGCCGATCGAGAGCCATATCCTCCAGGCCTTTGTCACCGAGGGGCTGAAGCCGGTGATCGACCATGTGATCACCTTTGGCATGGGCCATTTCTATATCAGCCAGTCCGACAAGGGTGGGCTGGTCTTTGGCGGTGACCTTGATTTCTATGCCTCTTACGCGGCGCGCGGCAACCTGCCCACGGTGGAACATGTGATGGAGGCGGGCATGGCGCTGATGCCGATGATCGGCAAGGCGCGCGTGCTGCGCAGCTGGGGCGGCATCATGGACATGTCGCCCGATGGCTCGCCGATCATCGACCGCACCCATATCGACGGGCTCTATGTCAATTGCGGCTGGAACTATGGCGGGTTCAAGGCGGTGCCGGCCTCGGGCAACGTGTTCGCGCATCTCTTGGCAACGGACCAGTACCACCCGGCGGCAACACGGTTCCGTCTGGACCGCTTCCGCACCGGGCGCGGTATCCTGGATGAAGAGGGCACCGGCTCTCAACACAACCTGCATTGAGGGGGAGAGGCCGGACATGAGTATTTTTGGCGGAATGAAGAGTGGGGGACGGCGATGAGGATCACCTGTCCGCATTGCGGCGACCGCGACAGCCGCGAGTTTTCCTATAAGGGCCACGCGCTGGCGCTGGAGCGTCCGGCGCCCGAGGCAGGCGCCGAGGCCTGGGACGATTATGTGCATCTGCGCGAGAACCCGGCCGGGGAGACCCGCGACCTGTGGCATCACCATTTTGGCTGTGGCGCCTGGCTGGTGGTCACCCGCAACACGCTGACCCATGAGGTGCTGGGCTGCGAACTGGCCTCGGAGGCACGGCGATGAGGGTTCAGGGCAAGGGGCTGATCGACCGGGACAGGCCGGTCTCGTTCACCTTCGACGGGGTGGGCTACAGCGGGTATCAGGGCGACACGCTGGCCTCGGCCTTGCTGGCCAATGACGTGCGGCTGGTCGGGCGTTCGTTCAAATATCACCGCCCGCGCGGCATCCTGACGGCAGGAAGCGAGGAGCCCAACGCGCTGGTTACGGTGGGTCGCGACGGGCGGCAGGACCCCAATGTGCGCGCCACGGTACAGGAGATATACGAGGGGATGGAGGCGCGGAGCCAGAACCGCTGGCCTTCGCTGAGCTTTGACCTGATGGCGGTCAACGACCTGGCGGCGCCGTTTTTGGGGGCGGGGTTCTATTACAAGACCTTCATGTGGCCGCGCAGTTTCTGGGAGAAGCTGTATGAGCCGGTGATCCGCCGCGCTGCGGGTCTGGGCGCGTTGTCGGGGCAGGATAATTCCGACCGTTATGAGCGCGCCTTTGCCTTTTGTGATCTGCTGGTGATCGGCGCCGGGCCTGCGGGGCTGATGGCGGCGCTGGTGGCGGGCCGCGCCGGGGCCGATGTGATCCTGGCCGACGAGGACGCGCGCATGGGCGGGCGCCTTTTGGCCGAGACCTATGAGATCGACGGCAAGCCGGGGGCGGTCTGGGCCGAGGAGGCGCTGGCCGAGCTGCGCGGGATGGAGAATGTGCGTCTGATGACGCGCACCACCGTTGCCGGGGCCTATGATCAGGGCACCTATGCGGGGCTGGAGCGGGTCTCGCATCACCGCGCCGACCGGGGCGCGGGTGCGCCGTTGGAATGTTTCTGGCGTATCGTGGCGCAGCGCGCGGTGCTGGCAGCGGGCGCGCTGGAGCGCCCCATCGCCTTTGCCGACAATGACCGGCCCGGCATCATGACCGCCGGCGCGGTGCGTGCTTATCTGAACCGCTGGGGCGTTAGCCCGGGCCGCGCCGTCACCGTGTTTGGCAACAATGACGATGCCCATCGCACCGTGCGCGACCTGCTGGCGGCGGGGGTACATGTGGCGGCCCTGATCGACAGCCGTCATGACGCGCCGCGCCTCAATGGGGTGCGGATGATCCGGGGCGGTCAGGTCTGCGGCAGCGGCGGGCGGCAGGGGCTGGAGCGGATCACCATCCGCCATCCC
Source organism: Ruegeria sp. BHSC223 (assembly GCF_059613025.1). Taxonomy (NCBI): domain Bacteria; kingdom Pseudomonadati; phylum Pseudomonadota; class Alphaproteobacteria; order Rhodobacterales; family Roseobacteraceae; genus Ruegeria; species Ruegeria sp. BHSC223. The sequence goes on along the minus strand of NZ_JBXWRR010000001.1, from coordinate 565,742 downwards.
GGTGGTGAAGAACGGATTGCCACCGACTGCCTGGCCATCTCGGGCGGCTGGAACCCCAGCCTGCACCTGACCTGTCACATGAACGGGCGGCCTGAATGGCGCCGCGACATTGCAGCCTTTGTGCCGGTGGCGGGCATGGTGCCCGGCCTGCGCGCGGCAGGCGCCTGCAACGGTGCCTTTTCGACCATGGCCTGTCTGCGCGAAGGGGCCGCGGCGGCGTCCGAGGCGCTGGGCGCGCTGGGGCTCAAGGCGGATCAGGGTACACTGCCCAAGGCCGAAGAGACGCCCTATGCTCTGGAGCCGCTCTGGGCGGTGCCGGGGCGCGGGCGGGCCTGGCTCGACTTTCAGAACGATGTCACCGTCAAGGACGTGAAACAGGCGGCGGTCGAGAACTTCCGCTCGGTCGAGCATATGAAGCGCTATACGACGCAGGGCATGGCGACCGATCAGGGCAAGAGCTCGAACGTGGCGGCGCTGGCGGTGCTGGCCGATGCCACCGGGCGCGGCATCCCCGAGACCGGCACCACCACCTTTCGCCCGCCCTACAGCCCGATTGCCATCGCGGCGCTGGGCGCGGGGGGCGAGGGCAAGGGGTTCCAGCCCGAACGCTTCACCACCTCGCATGCCGCGACCCTGTCGCGCGGCGCACCGATGATCGAGGCCGGTCTGTGGTACCGGCCCAGCTATTTCCCGCAGGCGGGCGAGACCGACTGGCAACAGAGCTGCGACCGCGAGGTGGGGTACGTGCGCAACGCGGTGGGTGTGGCCGATGTCTCGACCCTGGGCAAGATCGACATCCAGGGGGCGGATGCGGCGCGGTTGCTGGATTTTGTCTATACCAACATGTTCTCGACGCTGAAGGTCGGGCGGGTGCGCTATGGGCTGATGCTGCGCGAGGACGGTCATGTGATGGATGACGGCACCACTGCGCGGCTGGGCGAGGATCACTACCTGATGACCACCACCACCGCCGCCGCCGGGCAGGTGATGGCGCATCTGGAGTTCGTGACCCAGGGCCTGCATCCCGAATGGGACGTGTCGATCTGTTCAGTGACCGAGCAATGGGCGCAATTCGCCGTTGCCGGTCCCAGGGCGCGCGAGCTGCTGAACGGGCTGCTCGACACGCCGGTCGATCCGGCGGACTGGCCCTTCATGTCCTGCGGCGCGGTGTCGGTGCTGGGGGTTGGTGGGCGATTGTTCCGGATCTCGTTCTCGGGTGAGGAAGGATACGAGATCGCCGTGCCCGCGCGCTATGGCGCCAGCCTCTTCGACTTGCTGGTCCGTCGCGCCGAGGCGCTGGGCGGCGGTGCCTACGGGATGGAGGCGCTGAACGTGCTGCGGATCGAGAAAGGCTTCATCACCCATGCCGAGATCCATGGCCGCGTCACCGCTTATGACATCGGCATGGGCGGCATGGTTTCGGCCAAAAAGGATTGTATCGGCAAGACCATGGCGCAGCGTCCGGGGCTGGAGGAGCCGGGGCGCGAGCGTCTGGTGGGGCTGAAACCCATCGCCGCCGAGGGCAAGCTGCTGGCGGGCGCGCATCTCTATCGGCAAGAGGATGCCGCCCGGCGCGAGCATGATCAGGGTTATGTGACCTCGGTTTGCCATTCGCCGGTTCAGGGCCGCATGATCGGGCTGGGCTTTCTGGCCGATGGGCCGGAGCGGATCGGAGAGATCGTCAAGATGGTCGACGGGCTGCGCGGAGTGACCACCTATTGCGAGGTGGTCAGCCCGGTCTTCTATGACCCCGAGGGAGGGCGGATGCGTGGATAGGTTGTTCGCAAAGACGCCCTGTGCGGGGCAATTGCCGCTGAGCATCGGCGGCATGACGGTGAGCGAGGTGGAGCTGGGTCCGATGACAGCACTGTCGCCGCGCAAGGGGCAGGGGGCGGCACTGGCCGGGGCGCTGGGCGCGGCGCATGGGCTGGACTGGCCCGGCGCGGGCCGGGCCACGGCGGCGGGCGATGCGCGCGCGATCTGGTTCGGCCATGACAGCGTGCTGCTGACCGGCGCCGCGCCGGATGCGACGCTGGCCGGGCCGGGTGTGCTGGTCGATCAGTCGGATGCCTGGACGGTGGTGCGTCTTGACGGCACCGGTGCCGAGGCGGTTCTGGCGCGGCTGGTGCCGGTCGATCTGCGCGCGCCCGGATTTGGTCCGGGCGCCACGGCACGTTGCCGGATCGGGCATATGGCAGGCTCGGTCACCCGGCTGGACACTGGCGGATTTCTGCTGATGGTGTTCCGCTCGATGGCGCAAACCCTGCTGCATGACCTGAAATCGGCGATGGAAGCGGTGGCCGCGCGCGGGTAAGGTCCGGGGAACCTTCGAATCCCGGGAGACGACCCATGTACCGTTACGCCCTTGTTGCGCTGCTTGCGGCCTCGCCGCTGGCGGCGGCCGAAACCAAGCAGGAAAGCTGTCAGTATCAGGCCGATGTGGTGGCCGCGATCCAGCAGGCGCGGCTGGACCGGGTCAAGGAACGCGACGTGCCCGCCGCCGTGGCCGCCACCAACCCGACCTGGCCCGCGAACTATAATGCCGCCATCCCGCTGATCGCGCCCTGGGTCTATCAGCAGAAGATGCGCGATGTGCGTGAACAGGACCTGTCGGCGGCCTGGCTGGAACTGTGCCTGAAGCAATAGTCGCGCTTGTCCGGCCCTGACGGGCCGTCTTCGCTGTGGAAAAGGCGCGCCGCCCGCTTGGCGCGCCTTGCGCTTTCTGCCATCGTGGTCCCATGTCACTGCCCCCCGGATTTCTGGACGAGCTGCGAAACCGCCTGAGCCTGACACAGGTTGTCGGGCGCAAGGTCATGTGGGACATGCGCAAGTCGAACCAGGGCAAGGGCGACATGTGGGCGCCTTGCCCGTTCCACCACGAAAAGACCGCATCGTTCCATGTGGATGACCGCAAGGGGTTCTATTACTGCTTCGGCTGTCAGGCCAAGGGCGACGCGCTGAAATTCGTGCAGGAAACCGAGAATGTCGGCTTCATGGAGGCGGTCGAGATCCTGGCCCGCGAGGCGGGTATGACCATGCCCGCGCGCGACCCCAAGGCACAGGAGAAACAGGACCACCGCAGCCAGCTGGCCGAGGTGATGGAACAGGCGGTGCGGTTTTTCCGCCTGAACCTGAGCGCCGGGGGCGGCGCGGCGGCGCGCGACTATCTGGCCCGGCGTGGTCTCAGCGCACAGGCGCTGGAGCGCTGGGAGATCGGCTTTGCCCCCGATGGCTGGCAGGGGTTGTGGGACCACCTGCGCGGCAAAGGCGTGGGCGAGGAGCTGATCACCGGTGCGGGGCTGGCCAAACCCTCGACCAAGGGTGGCAAGCCCTATGACACCTTCCGCAACCGGATCATGTTCCCGATCCGGGACGCGCGCGGGCGCTGCATCGCCTTTGGCGGCCGGGCGATGGATCCCAAGGACAATGCCAAATACCTAAACTCGCCCGAAACCGCGCTTTTCGACAAGGGCCGCAGCCTGTTCAACCACGGTCCCGCCCGTACGGCGGCGGGGCAGGGCCAGCCGCTGATCGTGGCCGAGGGCTATATGGATGTGATCGCGCTGGCCGAGGCCGGGTTCGGCGCCGCCGTGGCGCCGCTGGGCACGGCCGTCACCGAACAACAGTTGCAGATGATCTGGCGCATCGCGGACGAACCGATCGTGGCGCTGGATGGTGACACGGCGGGCCTGCGTGCCGCGCTGCGGGTGGTCGATCTGGCGTTGCCGCTGCTCGAGGCGGGTAAATCGGTTCGGTTTGCAATAATGCCCGAGGGCAAGGACCCCGACGACCTGATCCGCGCCGAGGGACCCGCAGCCATGCAAAGCGTGCTGGATCAGGCCCGGCCCATGGTGCAGCTCTTGTGGCAGCGCGAGACCGAAGGCCGCGTGTTCGACAGCCCCGAGCGTAAGGCGGCGCTGGACAAGGCGTTGCGCGACAAGATCAAGCTGATCCGCGACCCCTCGATCCGCGCCCATTACGGGCAGGAGATCAAGGACCTGCGCTGGCAGCTGTTCCGGCCACAGCGCGGCCCGAAAAAGCCCTGGCAGCCGCGCGGTACTTGGAAGGCGGCGCCGGTTGCGGCCACACCGGGCACGCGGGCCTCGCTCTTGGCAAGTTCCGACGACGCGGCGCAGATCCGGCTGCGCGAGACGGTGATCCTCGCCGCCGCCATTGCCACACCTGAGGTGATCGTGCGGTTCGAACACGCGCTGGAACGGCTCGACTGCCGCGATCCCGACCTGGCGATGCTGCGCGATCTGGCTCTGCGCATCGGGATTGACGACCCGCAGGGGCTGCGCGACCGGATTGACGACAATCTCGGCCCCGAGGCCCTTGAAAACCTCTACGCGCTGCGCCATGTCCAGATTATCCCCTGTGTGCGCAGACCGGGCGATGTTGAGCTGGCGGAAATGACGCTGGCCGAGGAACTCGCAAAACTCCAGGCGCTGAGGGGGTATGACGCCGAGATCGAGGAGGCCCGAGAGGACATCGCCGAAGATGCCGACGAGTCGCTGACCTGGCGCGTTGCACAGGCCGCCGAAGAGAAACAGCGCGCCGCGCGCAGCCAGAACGAGGACAAGGCGCTGTTCGACGTGGCCGACAATGGCGCGCGAATCAAGCGCGACGAACGCGAGGCCTTTGACGCGATCATGGCGGGAATCGATTTTCGCCGGAAACGCCGCTAGCGCGTTTTCCGAAGGAAAAGGCAAAATAAAACCGGTAAACGGGTGGCCGAATCAATTCTGAGCACTAATGATTCGGCTCACACGAATCGCCCATCCCTGCAGGAGCACTGAATGGCCGCCAAGGACACCGCCGAAGACCAGAAGCCCGAAGACCAGGAAGACGAAGTCTCGCTCGACATGAGCCAGGCCCAAGTCAAGAAGATGATCGCCGAGGCCCGTGAAAAGGGCTATATCACCTACGATCAGCTCAACCAGGTTCTGCCGCCCGATCAGGTGAGTTCCGAGCAGATCGAGGATGTGATGTCGATGCTCTCCGAGATGGGCATCAATATCATCGAGGATGAAGAGGCCGAAGAGGAAGAGCAGAAGGGCTCGACCGACCTCATCACCACCGAAAGCAACCGCGAAGTTGCGCTGGCCGGCGCCCAGACTGAAAAGCTTGACCGCACCGATGACCCGGTGCGCATGTATCTGCGCGAGATGGGTTCGGTCGAACTGCTCAGCCGCGAGGGCGAGATTGCGATCGCCAAGCGGATCGAGGCCGGCCGCAATACGATGATCGCCGGGCTGTGCGAAAGCCCGCTGACCTTTCAGGCGATCACCATCTGGCATGACGAACTTCTGTCCGAGGACATCCTGCTGCGCGACGTGATCGACCTGGAGGCCACTTTCGGCAACCAGTTGGATGACGAGGATGACGAACCGGTGGTCGCAACCAGCGCGGTGCAAGCGGTCAAGCCGCAGCGCGAGGAAACGCCGGAATACGACGCCGACGGCAACCCGATTGTCACCGAGGATGACGATGACGAGGACGATCAGGCCAACATGTCGCTGGCCGCGATGGAGGCCGCGCTCAAGGACAAGGTGCTGATCACGCTCGAGCGAATCTCGTCGGATTACGCACAGCTGAGCGAGATGCAGGACAGCCGTATCTCGGCCACGCTGAACGAAGACGGCTCCTTCAGCGCCACGGACGAGGCGACCTATCAGTCGCTGCGCTCGGAAATCGTGCTGCTGGTGAACGAACTGCACCTGCACAACAACCGGATCGAGGCGCTGATCGACCAGCTCTACGGCATCAACAAGCGGGTGATGTCGATCGACAGTTCGATGGTCAAGCTGGCCGACCAGGCGCGCATCAACCGGCGCGAGTTCGTCGACGCCTATCGCGGGCGTGAGCTGGACCCGAACTGGCTGGCGGAAATGGCCGAAAAGCCCGGTCGCGGTTGGCAGATGTTCATCGAACGCTCGTCCGACAAGGTTGAGGAGCTGCGCGCCGACATGGCCCAGGTCGGTCAGTATGTGGGTCTGGATATCTCGGAATTCCGCCGCATCGTGCAACAGGTGCAGAAGGGCGAGAAAGAGGCCCGTCAGGCGAAAAAGGAAATGGTCGAGGCCAACCTGCGCCTGGTGATCTCGATTGCCAAGAAATACACCAACCGCGGCCTGCAATTCCTCGACCTCATTCAGGAAGGCAATATCGGCCTGATGAAGGCCGTGGACAAGTTCGAGTATCGCCGTGGCTACAAGTTCTCGACCTATGCGACCTGGTGGATCCGGCAGGCGATCACCCGTTCCATCGCCGATCAGGCCCGCACCATCCGTATCCCGGTGCACATGATCGAAACGATCAACAAGCTGGTGCGCACCGGGCGCCAGATGCTGCACGAGATCGGTCGCGAACCCACGCCCGAGGAACTGGCCGAAAAGCTGCAAATGCCGCTCGAAAAGGTCCGCAAGGTGATGAAGATCGCCAAGGAGCCGATCAGCCTCGAGACGCCCATCGGCGACGAGGAAGACAGCCAGCTGGGCGATTTCATCGAGGACAAGAATGCCGTGCTGCCGCTGGACAGCGCCATTCAGGAAAACCTCAAGGAAACCACAACCCGCGTGCTGGCCTCGCTCACCCCGCGCGAGGAACGGGTGCTGCGGATGCGGTTCGGCATCGGCATGAACACCGACCACACGCTGGAGGAAGTGGGCCAGCAGTTCAGCGTCACCCGCGAGCGCATCCGCCAGATCGAGGCCAAGGCGCTCCGGAAACTGAAACACCCCAGCCGCTCGCGCAAGCTGCGCAGCTTTCTGGACCAGTGATCAAGGCGCCCCCGCAAGGGGGCGTTTTCTTTTGGGACGCGGCTTGCACGACATGAACAGAGCGCAACGCCGTCTGCCAATCCTGTGCAGTTGCCTCTGTCGCAACGCTTGATCGGACGTGCCCCTCTTTTACGACAGAGCATGCATTCCCCTTCCTCTTGCCCGAAATATCCCGGGGTGAATGGGGCCAAGGGCCCCAGAGGGGCAGCGCCCCTGTTTCATCAGAGAGGCCGGAGGCGCCGTTCTTGTCTCAATTTCCTGCGGCAAATCCATGCGATCGGGCAATTTTTGCGTGCTCTCCCCTGTCTCTGCGCGCAGATGCGCCCTAGATAGGGCTTATAGGCAAAACGGATTGAGACCATGACCGGACTGACAAAGATTCTCGCCCTTGCGGTGTTTCTCGGGGCTGGCGCTCAGGCCCAGGCGTTGACCACGCGGATGGGGCACCGGGTTCTGCCGGTCAATGACGCGGTGTTCGAGGTTGTTCCGCGCGGCAAGCAGCGGGTCGGCGATTTCTGGTGCGCGGCCTCGGAATATGCCCGGCGCGAACTGGGCGCGGGCTGGAATGACCGTATCTATCTGGTGCGCGGGCGCGGGCCCAGTGTCACCACCGGGCGCAAGACGGCAGTGCAGTTCTCGATGACGTCCGAGGCGGTGGGCGTGACACCGCTGGAAAACGAGCTGACCACCATCCGCACCGGGCTCAAGGTCGGCGACAACATGACCGTCAACCAGGGCAACAGCTATTGCGAATTCGGCCCCGTGCGGCCCTGAGGCCTGGGGCGCCGCTGCCATGCTGACCGAATTTTCGATCTCGACCCGGGGGGCGGGCCTTTACGAGTTTACCGGCGAGGTGAACCGCTGGCTCGCCGGGCAGGGGGACGGGCTGTTGACACTCCTGGTGCGGCATACCTCGTGCTCGCTGCTGATCCAGGAAAACGCGGACCCCGAGGTGCAGACCGATCTGACCGCCTATTTCGACCGGCTGGTGCCGCCCGCGGATCACCCCTCGATGGCCTATCTGCGTCATACTTACGAAGGCCCCGATGACATGCCTGCCCATATCAAGGCGGCGCTGATGCCGGTTTCGCTGGGCATACCGGTGCGGGCGGGGGCGATGCTGCTGGGCACCTGGCAGGGTATCTATCTGGTCGAACATCGCCGCGCGCCCCATGACCGCCGGGTCGCCGCCCATTTCGCCTGACGCTTGCCGCCCATTATGTTGGGGCTGCAAATCTCCTCTACCCAAATCCTAGCGTTGGTCCTATAGTTGTGGATAAGTGAGCCGAAGCGTTCACAAAAGAGGCGGATTAACGGACGAGGAGACGGCGGATGCGCTGCCCGTTTTGCGGAAATATCGACACTCAGGTCAAGGATTCACGCCCGGCAGAGGATCATGTCTCGATCCGCCGACGCCGGTTCTGCCCCGCGTGTGGCGGTCGGTTCACGACATATGAACGGGTGCAGCTGCGCGATCTGGTGGTGATCAAGTCCAGCGGCAAACGCGAGGATTTCGACCGCGACAAACTGGAACGCTCGATCCGCATCTCGATGCAGAAACGCCCCATCGACCCCGAGCGGATCGACCAGATGATTTCCGGCATCGTGCGGCGGTTGGAAAGCATGGGTGAGACCGATATTCCTTCGAAAAAGATCGGCGAGATCGTGATGGAGGCGCTGGCCCGGATCGACACCGTTGCCTATGTGCGTTTTGCCAGCGTTTACAAGAACTTCCAGGCGGCTGACGATTTCGAGGACTTTGTCCACGAGTTGCGCCCGCCGAGCCCGCCAACCGAAGAGTGAGCATGTCTGACGCGCGATACATGGCGCTGGCCCTGTCGCTGGGCCGGCGCGGACAGGGTGTCTGCTGGCCCAACCCGGCGGTGGGCTGCGTCATCGTCAAGGATGGCCGCATCGTCGGTCGGGGCTGGACCCAGCCGGGCGGGCGGCCCCATGCCGAGGTGGTGGCCCTGGCCCAGGCGGGCGCCGCGGCGCGCGGCGCCACCGCCTATGTCACGCTGGAACCCTGCGCCCATCACGGCAAGACGCCACCCTGCGCCGAGGCGCTGATCGGTGCTGGCGTGGCGCGGGTGGTCGCGGCCATCGAGGACAGCGATCCGCGCGTGGCGGGCAACGGGTTTGAGATGCTGCGCCGCGCCGGGATCGAGGTGTCGGTCGGCACGGGCGAGGGGACGGCGGCGCGCGATCTGGCGGGCTTTTTCCTGAAAACCGAACTGGGCCGGCCCTGGGTCACCCTGAAACTGGCCAGCAGTTTTGACGGCCGTATCGCCACCGCCTCGGGCGAAAGCCAATGGATCACCGGACCCGAGGCGCGGCGTGCGGTGCATGCCATGCGCGCGCGGCACGATGCCGTGCTGGTGGGGGCCGGGACGGCGCGGGTGGATGATCCTTCGCTGACCGTGCGCGACATGGGCGTGGCACGCCAGCCGGTGCGGGTGGTGGTGTCGCGCTATCTCGACCTGCCGCTGATGAGCCAGCTGGCCCGGACCGCGCGGCAGGTGCCGGTCTGGCTCTGCCATGGGCCCGGCGTGGATGGCGACCGCGCCCGTGCCTGGGAGGGCACAGGTGCCCGGTTGCTCCCCTGCGCGGTTGAGGCCGGCCAGATCAGCGCGACCGACCTGATGCGGCAACTGGGTGCGCAGGGGCTCACGCGTGTGTTCTGCGAAGGCGGCGCTTCGCTTGCCGCCTCTCTGTTGGCGGCCGATCTGGTCGATGAACTGGTGGGCTTTACCGCGGGTATCGCGATCGGGGCCGAGGGCCTGCCCGCCGTGGGCGTGCTGGGGTTGGAGCAGCTGTCAGAGGCGGCGCGGTTCAACCTGGTTGAGGCTCGCGCCATCGGCGCCGACATCCTGCACCGCTGGCAACGCCAATAGGTGGGCCTTGATCCCATTGAGTGCCTTCGGCGCGCTTTATCCTGGGCTTTGTGGCGCGGCAACGCGGGTTTTCGAGGGATGGATCCTGTTGCGCGGACGAATGCCTCCGGCGGGAGTATTTGGAGCAAAGTGAAGGGACTGCTGCTTCTTTCTGGTTGTAAATACTCAATTCCGACCGGTCACGCTCGCAAGGATGCGGGTTTCAGCGCCACAGATGTGCATGGGTGGCCAACAGGCCTTGCAGCTTTGACAGCAGCCGGTTGGCGGGCCCGGGGTGGGGGATGGTGCCAGAGGCGAGGCGTTGGGTGGCGACCTCGACCGGGCAAGGCTGGCCGGTACGCGGATCCCAGTAGCGCGGATAGTCGATCAGCGCGGCATGGACGAGGCCGGCCAGGTCCGGCCGGGCCCGGCGCCGGGCGGGGATGGTGCCTAGGTCACGGGTGAGACCCCAGCCGGCGTAGAATGGCGCACCTAGAGTAGTCACCGGCAGGCCACGCAAGAGTGCTTCGAACCCCAACAGCGAAGTCAGCGTCCAGACCTCGTTCACCTGATCTAGAAGCTGCATCGGGTCGGCTTGGGTCGCGACCACATCGGCCAGCGTGCCCGGGTCGATGCCGCCGACGCGCAGCCCTGCCTCGACATCGGGGTGTGGCTTGTAGACGATCACCGCCTGGGGATGGGCGGCGCGGACGCTGCGCAACAGGTCCAGATTGCCGCATATCTCTCCGGTGCCGGTCAGGATCGAGGCATCATCCTCGACCTGGCCAGGTACTAGGATGCGGTGGCCGGGAGGCAGGTCGGGCAGGATGCCACCGAGGTTGTATTTGCTGATGCGCGCGGTGGTGAGCGTACGGATCAGCGCCTCGGCCCGTTGGCGCTGGTCGGCGCGCAGCTCGGCGCGGTTGGTGATCAGGCTCTCCAATGCGCTGGGGCGGGTCGGGTCGTAATAGATGCCCCTGTCATCGGTGACCAGGGACAGCGGCGGCACCAGTTGCGCCCCCAGCCCGCGCGAGCGCAGAAAGCCGTCTTCGACCCGTGTGACGCTGTCCCTGGTCGCGGCGCGCGCGGCCCAGACCATATGCGGGCGCGGATCCCCGTCAACGGGCGTGTCGGTAAAGCTGATCGGGCCAAAGCGTCCGAACATGCGTTTCAGGGGTTTGCGTTTCCACAGGCGCATGCCGCCGGCAGTCCATCCCGCCCGATCCTGCCGCCAGGCGCGGGACTGCGCCTCTAGCGTGTCGAGCACGGTTTCCAGCTCGCAAAGCTTGTCGCCGAACGGGTCGTACCAGGTGGGATAAAGGATCATCGCGGCGGCAAAGAGCTGCGCGCGCGTCAGGCGGCGCTCGCGGCGGGGCACCGGGTGTTCGTCCAGGCTCAATCCCCAGCCCGCGTAAAAGGGCTGGCCAAAGACGCGCGGTTTGTGCCCGGCCAGGATCGCCTCGAACCCCAGTTGCGAGGACAGGGTGTAGACTCCCACCGCGCCATCGAGCAGGGTCCAGGGGCTGATCGGGGCGTCGTAGAGGCTGACCCGCGTGCTGACATCCGTGTCGCCGTAGTAACCGGGGCGGAACCCGGCGGCGGTTTCGGGATGGGTCTTGATCAGCACTCGGGCGCCGGGGTGTTCCTCTTGCGCAAAGACCAGCATCTCGCGGAACAGCGCGTCATTGCCGCCGCTTGCGGTGACCGAGGCGTCGCCGTGCGTCTGGTCGACCACCAGCACATAGCCCGGCTCGGGTGGGGTCAGGCCGGGATCGGTGGCGGAATATTTGCTGAGGTGGTTTTCGCGGATACGGACCATGGCATCGCGTGCCCGGTTCAACAGGGCGGTATCGTCCAGCGGGTGGGTGGCCAGCAGTTGTTCGAGGTCGCAGGGCGCGGCGGAGTCGAAGTGCACGCCCGCCCGGTCCAGCAGCAGACCCAAGGGTGGCTCACCCGCGCGACCGGGAAAGAGCGAGCGCAGAAAGGCATCCTCGACCCGGAGCAGAGGGGCAGAGCGGCGTGCAGCCACGGCAAGCCCGCGATTGGCGGTGGGGCTGTTGCCCCAGATGCCCACCAGGTCGCCGTCACCCGGCAGGCCGAGCCGGATGTCGTACCCTGCCAGCGACAGGACCCGGCGCAGGCGGCGCTGGGTGAGAAAGCCGCCGTTATAAACGAACAGCCGGGAGCGCTCGCCCCCGGCTGCCCGGTTCTTGCCATTGGGCGACATGCGTCAGCCGCCGGTGATCGTCTGCAGGTTAGCAAGCGGGGTTAGGCCGCCGGAAATGAGCGAGATCGTCTTGGTCCACTGGGCATACGGCGCCTCGGTAACATAGAGCGTATCCTCGTCCCGGATCACGAAGTCACGTGCGGTGAACAACCCGTTGGGCTCGGTCAGGTTTAGGACATAAACCATGCGCTGAGCGCCTTGCAGGTCGTCGCGGCCCAGCACCTGGCCAGCGATCTCGGCCGGTTCGTTGCGGAAGACGAAAACGCCGGTCGGGTCCGAGGCGGCGGAAATCAAGCCGCCCACTTGAGCAATTGCCTCGAGCGCCGACAGGTCCTGTGTCTCAAATGGCACGCGGGCCTGGGTGTTCGTGGCACCCAACGCGGTGAACGATCGGGTGTCTTCCTCGACCAGGATGCGGTCGCCGCCGCGCAGGGCGATGTCCAGTTCCGGGTAATTGAACAGGTCCTGATACCAGACCTTGCCCTGCTGATTGCCGCGGATAACGGTGACTTCGGCGATATCGGGTTGGATGGTTACGCCACCTGCCTGGGCCAGCATGGTCGACAGCGTACGGGTGGGGCGTTCGATCGGATAGATCCCCTGACCGCCGACCGCACCTGTCAGCGAGACTGTCGAGCCGTCGCCGGCAACACGGCGCACCTGCACCTGCGGGTCGGGGGTCTGCTCTTCAAGCCTGGAGGTGATCACCTCGCGCAACTGGTCGGGCGTGTTGCCCGAGGCGCGCAGGCGACCGGCATAAGGAACAAAGATAAAGCCGGCGCTGTCCACCTGCACCTCTTCCAGGATGGTGGCGTTGGTTGCTTCGCTGGCCAAAAGGCCGTCATCGACGTTTTCCCAAACCGTCAGCCCCAGCACGTCACCGGGTCGGATCGTGTCCGACGTCAACGGGGAGGCGTTCTTGAACGAGTCCGAGAAACCCAGCGCCGGAACCACAGCGGTGGCACGGGTGACGCGATCGTTCACGGCAACGATAAAGGCGTCGCCCTCCTTCTGAACGGAACCGGCGAAGATTTGCCGTTTGTTCGGCCCCACTTTGGGCAACGAGCAAGAGGCCGCGACAGACATCGCAGCCAGCACGAGAACGGGCTTCGCCCAGCGGACGGGGATCAGTTTCACTGCTCGGTCTCCTCGACCTTATATGTTTCTGCCTCGGTTTTTTTGCCAAACTATCGGAATCCGGATGAAAAATCCAGTCCCGGCAGTACCCATTGTCAGTTCACCAGACGCAACTGTTGCCGTGGTGCCGCTTTGCCTGATTTCAGCGCATCATAGGGATCGTCCGGCGACAGCATCATGTCGACCACTTGGCGCAGCAACTGGCGGCGTCCCTTGCGCGAATAGAACCCGCCGGGCAGCTGGCTGGTCTCTAGCAGATACCGGCGGTATTCCTTGTAGGCGCGGGCATCGGGTCGGTTGGCGGCGGAAAAGAACTCTGACGCAGGTTGGGTCGAGACAAATTCAGGCTTGTCATAGACCGCGCGGCCAAACACCTTGAGCGGAATGCCGCGCCAGAGCACCTGCTGACCGGCGGTGGAATTCACCGTGACCGCGCTGCGCGCATCGTTCAACAGCTGCGCCAGCTTGCCGCCGCGCACATAGTGCACTCGCCCCTCCAGCCCGTGCTGGCGGGCCAACCGGCGCAACTCGCGCCTGAGCGGCACACGGCCGTTTTCCAGCGGATGCGCCTTGACCACAAGGTGATGATGCTGCGGCGCCCCCCGGGCGAAGCCGACAAAGATCTCCTCAAGGAAATCGGTTATCGTGGAAAAGGGCGAATGCTGCTGGAACGAGCTGTCATGTTCCAGCTGTAACAGGGCCAGGTGATAGGGGAAGCCGCCGTTGCGGATACGCGCGGTGGCCAGCATCCGCTCGACCGCCAGCACAGGCATCAGCAGCAGCCGTTGCAGGTATAGCTGGAATTCCTTGGTCACCGGCAGATCGCGATGCGGCTTGAACCGGCGATAGCCCTGATTGGTGAACATGACGAACCAGTGATAGAGCGCGCCATAGAAGATATGCTGGCGCATGTCGCCCCAATGGGACGGCGGCAGCGGCGTTTCCAGATCCGACAGCGCCAGTGCCGCGCGCATGTCCTCCAGCGTCATGTCCATCAGGCGCGAGTTGCCATTCGAGCCCTCGCGCTCGTAAGTAACCCAATAGGGGCGCAGATAGCCTTCCTCGAACACATGCACACCCAGTCCGCGCGCCTTGGCCGCCGCAACTGCGCTGGCATGTATGGGCCTTGTATCACCGTAAAGGACAATATCGGTGACGCCCTTGCGCTCAAGCAGGTTCTCAAACGCTTGAGGCCAGTCCTCATGCGCGCCCTTGTAGGGGATGAAGCTTGGCGGATGGAACCAGAATGCCCGGTCGCCTGCGTTGAACCCGACCCGCCAGACCTCGGCCCCCGCCGCGCGCAGCATACGGCCGAGCGCATGGAAAAAGGGCCCATGTGGCCCTTGGAGGAACAGAAAGACCCGCCTGGTTTGGGTCGGCTCTGGCATACTTGTGCCTTTCCTAGTTAACGCTGCCCGGTTTTCGGGCGTGACCGCCATCCTGACCGGCCAATCGGGCGAAACTATGACCCGGGTGGGGCAGGCGGGCAAGCGGGGGGCTTGCCGCGCGCGTGGCAGGGCGTTACCTCGGTGCAGGAATGGCACAGCAAAGGTAAGAACCATGTTTACGGGCATCGTCACAGATATCGGCACCGTGGTCGAGCTGGAACAGCGCGGCGATCTTCGCGCGCGCATTCGCACCGGGTACGACACCTCGGGCATCGACATCGGCGCCTCTATCGCCAGCGACGGGGTCTGCCTGACCGTGATCGCGTTGGGAGAGGACTGGTACGATGTCGAGATCAGCGCCGAGACCGTGTCCAAGACCAATCTGGGCCGCTGGACGGTCGGCAAGCGGCTGAACCTCGAACGCGCGCTCAAGGTGGGCGACGAGCTGGGCGGCCATATCGTGTCGGGCCATGTGGACGGGGTGGCCGAGGTTGTGGCCATCGCCGACGAGGGCGACAGCACCCGCGTCACCCTGCGTGCACCCGCTGAACTGGCCCGTTTCATCGCACCCAAAGGGTCTGTGGCGCTGAACGGAACCTCGCTGACCGTGAATGCGGTCGAGGGGGCCGAATTCGGCATCAACTTCATCCCTCATACCAAAGAGGCGACCACCTGGGGCAGCGTGGCGGTAGGTGACCGGGTCAACCTGGAAATCGACATGTTGGCGCGCTACGTGGCGCGGCTGGCCGAGGCGCTCTGAGCCATGGCCGGAATCGGGCATAATGGGGGTCCGTCGATGGAGAGTGGACGTCTCTGGCGCACCCATGCCTGGCGGCAGGCGCAAAAGGCGCTGATGCCTGAGGCAATCCCGATGCTGGTTTTGCGGATGCGCATGCGCCGAGCCGCCGAGCTAGGCATGACCTACCGCAGCTATGCAAAGGTGCGGCAGTATTCGGGACAGGATATCCTGGGCCTGCTGTTCTCGTCCAACGCGCTGCGCATCTTTGGCTCGGGCGGCGAGATTGCCGCGCCCGAAGCGCGTCAGATCGAACAAGTGAAAAGCGCCACGCGTCTGACCCTGGTGCATCCGCCCGCCACGCCACAGGCGGTGCTGGCGGTCAACCACGTACTGGCCGCCGCCGACCGCGCACCGCATCTTTCCGACAGCTGGGCGCAGATGCGCGACCGGGTGCAGGGTCTGATCCACAGTCAGCGCCTGCCCGCCTCGGGCGTGCTGATCATCGGTGACGCCCCGCTCGAGGCCGACTGGGCCGCCGCCGGGCGCGCGGCCGGATACCTGCCCTCGGCCGAGTATTTCGCCCATCAGCTGGGTTAGCGCCGACCTTCGCCCCTTCATTTCGCCAAAAATACTCCGGGGGAGGCGCCACAGGCGCCGGGGGCAGCGCCCCCAATCCACCCCCCCCCCGCAGCCGGGCCTGAACGCCGCGTCCCGCACCTTGCCTGCCGTTTGTGCACTGGCATTCGCGCGCGCGGTGGTCTATCTGCGCAGGCAGACAAGACAGCTGAAAGGCCGCCCCATGAGCTTTGAGACGCCCGGACCCGTCGAGGCCCGCCTGCGCGACGCGATCAGTCCGATCGAGGAGATCATCGACGAGGCGCGCAAGGGCCGGATGTATATCCTGGTCGATCACGAGGACCGCGAGAACGAGGGCGACCTGTGCATCGCCGCCGAGTTTGCCGATGCCGCCGCGATCAATTTCATGGCCACCCATGGGCGCGGGCTGATCTGCTTGCCGATGACCGCCGACCGGATCGACCGGTTGGGCCTGCCGATGATGGCGGTCAACAACTCTTCTCGCCACGAAACCGCCTTCACCGTCTCGATCGAGGCGCGCGAGGGGGTGTCGACCGGCATTTCCGCCGCCGACCGGGCGCTGACGGTTGCCACCGCGATCAACGAACAGAACACCATGGCAAGCCTGGCCACCCCCGGCCATATCTTTCCGCTGCGCGCCAAGCGGGGCGGGGTGCTGGTGCGCGCCGGTCATACCGAGGCGGCGGTCGATATCTCGCGTCTGGCCGGGCTGAACCCCTCGGGCGTGATTTGCGAGATCATGAAGGAAGACGGGACCATGGCCCGCCTGCCGGACCTGGTCGATTTCGCGGAGCGGCACGGGATGAAGATCGGCACCATCAGCGACCTGATCTCCTATCGTGCCCGCAACGACAATCTGGTGGACGAAACATCCCGCAGCACCGTCACCTCGGAATATGGTGGCGCGTGGGAGATGCGCATCTTTACCGACCAGACCCACGGCATCGAACATGTGGTGCTGGTCAAGGGCGACATCTCGACCTCCGAACCGGTGCTGACCCGCACCCATGCGCTGCACGAGGCGTCCGATGTGCTGGGCCTTGGCCCCAAGCCGACGCAGGAACTGCCCCGCGCGATGGAGAAGATCGCCGCCGAAGGGCGCGGCGTCGTCTGCCTGTTCCGCCAGCCGCGCAACGCGCTTTATGCCAGCGACGAGGACGGCGTGCGCACCATCAAGCAGACCGGTCTGGGCGCCCAGATCCTGTCCAAGATGGGCCTGCACGAGCTGATCCTGCTCACCGACTCGCCGCAAACCAAGTATCTCGGGCTCGATGCCTATGGCCTCTCCATCGTCGGCACCCGCCCCATCATGAAGGACGTCTGACATGGCCGGACACGAGACCCATTACACCCTGCCGCGCGCCGAATTCGACAAGCCGGTGAAACTGCTGATCGTGGTGGCGCCCTATTATAAGGACATCGCCGACAACCTAGTTGCCGGCGCCAAGGCCGAGATCGAGGCCGTTGGCGGCAGCTGGGACCTTGTCGAGGTGCCCGGCGCGCTTGAGGTGCCCACCGCCATCGCCATGGCCGACCGGCAGAGCAGTTTCGACGGTTACGTGGCGCTTGGCTGCGTGATCCGGGGCGAAACCACCCATTACGACACCGTCTGCAATGACAGCAGCCGCGCGATCCAGCTGATGGGGCTTCAGGGCCTGTGCATCGGCAACGGCATCCTCACGGTCGAGAACCGCCCCCAGGCCGAGGTGCGTGCCGATCCGGCCGCGATGAACAAGGGTGGCGGCGCGGCTGCTGCGGCCTTGCATCTGATCGCGCTCGGACGTAAGTGGGGCGCTTCGAGAAAGGATGTGGGTTTCCGCCCCAAGGCGGAGGACATTCTTCTCGCCGAGGACAAGAACGGATCCCGCACCGCATGAGCCAGAGCGACACCCCCAAACCGGTCAACCGGAAACGCCAGATGAAATCCGCCGCGCGGCTATATGCCGTGCAGGCGCTGTTCCAGATGGAGCATTCGGGTCAGACGGTCGAATCCGTCGTGTCCGAGTTTGTCGACCACCGTTTCGGCGCCGTTTACGAAGGCGACGAACTGGCCGAGGGGGATACGAAACTGTTCCGCACGCTGGTGGGGGATGCGGTCAACAATCAGGCGCTGATCGACCAGATGACAGACCGGGCGCTGGTGGCAAAATGGCCGATTGCGCGGATCGACCCGACTCTCAGGGCGCTGTTTCGCGCCGCGGGGGCCGAGTTGAGCCAGAACGACACCCCGCCCAAGGTGGTGATCACCGAATTCGTCGATATCGCGCGCGCGTTTTTTCCCGAGGGGCGTGAGACCAGTTTCGTGAACGCGGTGCTGGATCACATGGCCCGAGAGGCACGCCCGGACGCGTTCTGAGGCTCTCGCACCCCCGCTTCTGTCTGGGTCGAAATAGGGAAACCGGCGGCGGCCGTCCATGGGACGAAACCGCCGCCGCATATTAAAATATCTGGATGAAATTCACCGGGGCCACCACTCACGACAGGAGCCCGGCTCCGGGACGCTAGCGCAAGCCGATCAACAAAGAAACCTATCTGTTCCGATAGGTCTGGCCACTGAGCAGCCCCATCTTGACGGCTCTTACCAGCGCTGCTTCGCGCGTCGGCGCACGCAGCTTGTCGCGGGCCGATTTCAGGTGCATCCGCACGGTGATTTCGCTGATCTCCATCGCAGTGGCGATCTGTTCATTGCGCAATCCGTCTGCCAGCAGATGCAGCGCCTCGCGCTCGCGGCGCGACAGGGGGGTGGTTGTGCCCAGGATTGGGGCCAGATCCTGGCCCGGCGACAGGCCATGTTCGGTTCCGGGCCCCAGATTGGTGCCGATGACTGTTGCCAAAATACGCATTCCGGCCGATTGTTCGGTCATCCAGGCCTCGGCTTCGGGGTGATCGGTGAACAGAGCCACCAGCGTCGCCAGATTGCCGGGGCAGGGCACGATCAGGCTGAAGACATGGCGATAGCCATGTTCGAGCAGCCCGGAATAGAGCGCCATGGCGGTGTCCGAGTTGCTTTCCTGCAAACGGCGGTTCGAATCGATATAGAGACTTTCGGGCCCCTGAGCGGCTTGTGCCAGCACCAGATCGGCATCCGAATAGCCCCCTTCGGAATAGATCTTGAGCCAGTTTGGCGCCATCGAGCTGCGCGCCCAGTGCAGGATTCCGGATTTGGGGGTGAACTGCCCCATGTTCAGCGCCTTGAAGCCAAACTCGTTCAGACGGGCGACCGCGTATTCCCAACGCGCGGCATCGTCGAAGATATGAGAGAGGCTTTCCAAAAGATCGAGCGCAAACTCGGTGAGATTTCGCATTCCGTCTCCGGCATATATTGTCGCAGATCCGCTGGGATACCCTGCCTTTCAGATCATTCTGCGCTAAGATGAGAAGAAACAACAAGGAGTAAGACCATGCCCCGTCTGATCCGTCTCTACGTCACCCAGGTCCTGGTAGGCTTTGCGATTTCGGCGGTGTTCATCGCGGGTCTCCTGTGGCTCGATATCGCTGGCCTCCGGGGGCTGATCGCCCGGTCCGATTCGGCGCTGCTTGCCGTGTTCATGTTGTGGTTCATGAACGGGATCGTCTTTGCCGGGGTGCAATTCGCCTGGAAGATCATGAGCCTGGCCGAGGACGACACGCCGCCGCGCGGTGGCAGCAAGGTGTCCGACCTGCGCCCGGTGCCGGCCCGGCAGGAAGCGCCCGCACAGCGGGGCTGATCCCGGGTCATCGGGTGGTATGCGGCGGGAACCACCAAGTATCGACCGTGCGGTTCGATTCCCGAGGACCTGTATATACAGGTGGGCGCCAGGTAATCAGGCCAGGACCTGAACAGAGCCAGCCCCCTCGGAAATGTTTAAGGCCACCGGAATGCTACCTGTCACGAGAAGGGCAGAACCCGCCGCCCCCATAGGTAGGGCGCACCGCTACCGCCCGCAAGGGGGCAGATGACGGGAACGGGCTTGAATTTTGTTCACCTATTGTTCACCATGTTGCCATGACACTGGATTTGCAACCCGGACAGCGGCTGGCGCGTGGCGTTTCACGACACCTCAGGGCGCATGGATTCGTCTCGGTCGAAGAGTTCGTGCCCGCCCGCGGGCTGCGTGTCGATGTGATGGGGCTGGGCCCCAAGGGCGAGATCTGGGTGGTCGAATGCAAGTCGAGCCGCGCCGATTTTCAGGCGGATTCGAAATGGCAGGGGTATCTGGAGTGGTGTGACCGCTATTTCTGGGCGGTGGATGTGGAGTTTCCGGCCGAATTGCTGCCGTCAGAAAGCGGATTGCTGATCGCCGATGCCTATGACGCCGAGATCGTGCGCATGGCGCCGGAGCAAAAGTTGGCCCCGGCCCGACGCAAGGTACTGATCCAGAAATTCGCCACCCATGCGGCGCGGCGCCTGCAGGCGCTGCGCGACCCCGAGGGCCACGGCATTTTCGAATAAAGCGCGTCGAGCGCGGCCAGCACCGTTTTCCGCACCGGAAAACGGTCCGGAAAACGTGTCGTTTTCCGGCGCCGCCTCAGCGTTTGGACATCAGGCGGGCGGCCTGCGCGGCGGCGCGGATTTCGTCCGCGATTTCCTCGGCCTCTTCGGGATCGAAATCCATCGGCACCTCGACCCCGTGCGCCTCGACAAAGAGCCGCACCATCCCGGCATCGGTCGGGCCGATCTGAAGATTCGCCTCGATATCGCGTTCGGTATTGATGCCCATCTCGTCCTCCGGAGAAACCTTAGCCGGACTAGACCGGGCCGGGTTGAGAATCAAGCCGGTTCCGGGGTCTGATACCCCATGGACACGATCACCCTGCGCCCCTTTCGCCCCGATGACGCCTCCTGGCTGGTCGAACAGCATGGCACGCTCTATGCCCAGGCCGAGGGGTTCGATGACAGTTTCGCACCGCTGGTGGCGCGTATCCTCGACGACTTCATCGCCGATCACGACCCTGATTGCGAACAGGGATGGATCGCCGAGGCGGATGGCCAGCGGCTGGGCAGTATCTTCTGCGTCCGGCTGGACGAGACCACCGCCAAGCTGCGCCTGTTCCTGCTGGTGCCAGAGGCACGGGGGCGGGGCATTGGCCGCCGTCTTCTCGACACCTGCATGGGCTTTGCACGGGACAAGGGTTATCTAGAAATGCAGCTCTGGACCCATGAGAGCCACCGTGCCGCCTGCGCCCTTTACGCCGCCACCGGCTGGCAGTTGACCGACAGCAAACCGGTGCATTCCTTTGGCGTCGATCTGGTCGAACAAAGCTGGAAAATTACGCTCTGACCCTCTTGCAATCCGCAACCCGGTTGGGTACATCGCCCCTCACGGTGCCGCCTTAGCTCAGTTGGTTAGAGCGCTGGATTGTGGATCCAGAGGTCCCCTGTTCAAGCCAGGGAGGCGGTACCATAAACGGTTTCCCCACACCATGACGTCGCGTCTTCCGCTGCATCCTAGCGCAGCCACAGCCCCTTGGATTTGATCCGGTTGCGGATTGCCTGTTCCTTGTGCGGCAGGTTCTCACGGTCGAACATCTCGCGGATCTTCGCGCCCTTGCCCTGATAGACCATTTTTTTCAGCGGTTCGTAATTCTTCAGCACTTTCTTGATCTTGTTGGGCGCGCAGACCTCTTCCAGCACCTCGACCACGTGGTCCGCCTCACGGGCGTAGAGCAGCGGGAACAGGCGATAGTGGCAGCTGACGGTTCCGTCCAGCAGCCCCTCGGGCAGGCTGTCGCGCCCGCCGCCAAACGAGTGGATCACCAGCGGCAGCGCTACCTGGTCGAGCCAGGGATTGAGGCTTTGGCAGACCAGTTCGGGCAGCGGCGTGTCGCGGATCGAGCGGGCATAGGTCAGGAACCGGTGCCCGAACTTGTGGGGGCATTCGTAATAGAAGAAACCGGCGTTGAAATAGAGATAGCGCCGCCAGTATTCGTCTGGCTGATCGAAATCCAGCGAGCTTTCGAAATCCAGCCCGAAGCGGGAATAAAGCGCCCGCCAGATCTCGGTATAGCCAGGGCCATAGAGGGTGGGCTGGGGCCAGGTGCCCTCGCGTTTCAGAGAAGCGGTCGGGCGGCTGAAATCGAAGGGCACCGACATCAGGTCGCCGGTGATCAGCGTATCGGTGTCGAAAAACACAAAGGGTTCGCCCTCGGGCAGGGCCAGCAGCGCCTCGATCTTGTTGCCATGCGGATAGGTCTGGCCGAACACCTTGTTGTCAAACGGCAAAAGCTCGACCCCCAGCATGTCGAGCGCGGCGCGCAACTCGTCGCTCTGGATGCTTGGGTCCTCGTCCCATTTGGGGCCGGGCTGCGGGTGTGCGACGAACAGGCGGCCGTCAAAATCGGGTGTCGAATGGCGCAGCGAGGCGGCAAACAGCACCGCCTCGTATTGCAGGCGGTTGTTCTGACCCACCACCACGATATTGAAGGGTCTGCGCCCCGTCGTTTTCGCGACCTGTTGTTTTGCCATCTCTGCCCGCCGCCGGATTTGGTGATGCGGCGCCCCTGTTTTGACGTAGTATAGGGGCAGGGGCCGGGCGCCAAAAGCCCGGATTTCCCGCCAACTGATTTTGAAAGGCCCGTTCCAGATGCTCGATATTCTGCTGTTCCTCATCGCCGGCGCGGCGCAGTCGTCCCAGGGCGAGGGCAAGGCGCCGACGCCAACCGAAAGCGCCGCTGTCACGGCCCCGGCCGAGGCGCCGGCGGCCCCTGCCTTCCTGACACCCGAACCCAAGGCCGAGGCTCCCGCGACCCCGGCCTTTCTGACGCCCGCGCCCCAACTGGTCGCCGAGCCGCAGGTGCCCAGCGGCAAGTTCACCACCGCGACCGAAGTGAAGCCGATCCTGAATGCCACGCGCGGCAACTGGGTGGCGCTGCGCGACTATAACGGGCAGGACCTGCTCTATGTCACGCATCTGTGGTCCTGGCGCTGCGGGCTGGCGCAGATGTCGGTCTCGATCAACGGGGCCGCGCCCGAGATCTGGCCCCTGCCGCCCTGCCATGCCGAGACCGCCGCGCCCAATGCGATCATCGACAGCGACGGGCTGCCATTCCGCAGTTTCCCTTCGGGCTCGGTGGCGCAGATTGATGTCGAACTGATCTATGACGATCTGAGCGCCGACAGTGCCAGTTTCGCGCGCGCGCAGGTGCTGATGCCCTGACGGGTGCTGCCGCTATCGGGGAGGGTCAGATCAACGCGGTGCTCAGGATCGGGAAATAGCTCAGCATCACCAGCACCACCGCCACCGCCAGCAGGAACGGCCAGAGGGCGGTGAAGATGGTAAAGGGGCGCACCCCGGACATGGCCGAGGCGATATAGAGACCCACCCCCACCGGCGGCGTCAGCAGGCCCAGCACCAGGTTCAGGCTGATCACCACGCCGAACTGATAGGGGCTGATGCCATAGCTGTTCATCGCGATCGGCAGCAGGATCGGCGTGATCAGGATCAGCGCCGCGATGCCGTCGATCAGCATGCCCACGAACAGAAGGCACAGGTTGACGATCAGCAGAAAGGTGAACGGATCCGAGGTGACGGTGGACAGAAACGCCGCCAATTTCTGCGGCAGTTCCTCGTAGATCACCACCCAGCCGAACACATTGGCCGCCGCGATCATGAAGATCACCAGCGAGGAATTGGTGGCGGTGCGCGCGAACATGGCGCCCAGATCGCGGATATGGATCTCGCGATAGACCAGCCAGCCGACGGCAAAGGCGATCAGCGAGGCGACGGCGGCACTTTCGGTGGGGGTGGCGATGCCGAAAAGGATGCCGCCGACAATGGCCAGCGGGATCAGAAAGGCGGGCAGGGCGTCGCGCAGGGCGCGCAGCGCCTGCGGCATGGTCATCCAGTCGCCCTTGGGAAACTGCTGGCTGAGCCCGATCAGCGCCACGACGACAAAGAACGAACCCGCCATGATCAGGCCGGGGATGATGCCCGCGATGAACAGATCGCCGATGGGCAATTGCGCCAGCACGCCATAGATCACGAACAGCATCGAAGGCGGAATGACCGGTGCCAGCAACCCGCCAGCAGCGGTGGTGGCGGCGGCGAAACCGGGGTCGTAACCCTCTTCCTTCATCGCGGGCACCATGGCCCGGCTCATCACCGCGATCTGGCTGGCGGCCGAGCCGATGATCGCAGCCATGAACATGTTGGCAAGCAGGTTGATATAGGCCAGCCCGCCCCGGAACCCGCCGACAAAGACCCGCGCGGCGCGCACCAGGCGCTGGGTCATGCCGCCCTCGTTCATCAACTCTCCGGTCAGGATGAACAGCGGGATGGCAAGCAGCCCGTAGTTTTCGACCCCGGCGAACATCTGCTGCGCGAAACTGTCATACAGCACCAGATTGCCGCTGTCATAGATGTACCAAAGCGCGGTCAGCGCCAGCACCAGCGCGATGGGGACCGAGGCAAAGAGCAGCACAAGGAACAGGATCGGGGTCATTGCGCGGTCTCCGCCTCGGGGTGTCGGCCCGGATAGAACAGATTGGCCGCCGAATGCAGCAGCGCCCCAAGGGTAAAGAGCGGCATCACCAGCCAGACCCAGACCTTGGGCAGGTCCAGCGTGTTGGTGGGCTCGGCATAGATGAAGTTGAAGGTCTGGCCCTGAAACGCCTTCACATCCCAGCCCGCCCGCATCAGTTCCAGCGGCATGAACCAGCGCAGGCAGATCCAGACCATCAGGCAGGCAAAGGCGAACAGCACCAGATCGACCACCCGTTCAAGCATGCGCGCGCCGTGCCCGTCCAGCATCTCGTTCACCAGGGTGACGGCGATGGCGCTGCGGAAATGGATCGCGGCGGATGCGGCCAGAAAGGTCATCCAGACCATGGCATAGATTGCCGCCTCGTCCACCCAATAGATGGCGTTGCCCGCCGCGCGGGTCACCACGTTGAGAAGTATGAGCCCGGTGACCGAGGCCGCCAGCGCAGCGGCGCAGACCAGTTCGACCCTGGCCCAGAGATGCGATGCCCGATACAGCATGTGCCTGCCTTCAAATGTCGCGAAACGGGCCGGCACAGGGCCGGCCCGACGCGGGGTTTTCCGGGGTTATTGCAGGTCCGCCGCGGTCTTGCGCAGCTCGGGCAGGGATGGGGCCTTGTCCGCCCAGATCGTCTCCCATTGTGCGATGGCATCGCCGAAGAAGTCCTGATCGACCCGCTTGAAGGTCTTGCCCACCTTGGTCAGCGCATCGGTCCATTCCGGCTCTTTGGCCATGTAAACGTCCAATGTGCTGTCCACATGCTTGGCCATCAGCTCGGAAATCATCGCCTTGTCCGCATCGCTCAGCCCGGCATAGACGCGGGCCGAGATCAGCCCGACCATCGGGAACATCATGTGGTTCGAGATCAGGAGCGTGTCGGCATGTTCATGATATTTCAACACGTTGATCAGCTCGACATCCATGTCGATCGCATCCACCTGGCCATTGGCCAGCGCGTCATAGACCGCCGGAAGCGGCATCGGCGTGGGTGCGGCCCCCAGCGCGTTGTAGAAATCGAGGATCGGATCGAACGGCGTGATCCGCAGCTTGAGCCCGGACAGATCGGCGGCGGAATTCACCGCGCCCCGGCTCAGGATCTGGCGCATGCCTGCGCTGCCATAGCCGACGCCGACCACGCCCGCCTCTTGCGGCAGCACCGCCAGCATGCCGCGCGCGGTGTCCGAGCGCAGGATGGCCGAGGCGTGGTTGATATCCTTGGCCAGATAGGGCGCATAGAACGCCCCCATGTTGGGCACCCGGTTCGACACTTCGGCCACGGTCATGAAGGCCATGTCCAGCGCCCCGGTCTGCAACTGTTGCAGCATCTGCGCCTCGTTGCCCAGCTGCCGCGCGGGGAATACCGAGACCGAATGCGCACCGCCCGATTTCTCGGACAGTTCGGCGCCAAAGGCCTCGGCGGCCTTGGTCCAAGTATGCGGTGGCGGGGTGATCAGGCCCAGGCGAAATTCCTTGGCCGCCGCCGGCAGCGCCGCCAGCACCAGCGCGGCACAGGCAACCCCCCGGGCCAGTCCCTTGAAGCTGATTGTCATGTGGTTCTCTCCCTGTTGGATTCGTTGTTTTTTGTCAGTCTAAACGCGGTTTACAGTTTCACCCAACCCTCTGGTGGTTCCTTGCCCGGATGTACCTCGCCGCAATTGGGGCAGGTGCGCGCCTGTTCGTCGGCATAAAAGGCCTGATAGACGGGTGGCAGATCGCGCACGATGCTTTCCAGCAACAGCTCGGCCCGGTGCACCAGGCTGCCGCAGCCGAAACAATACCATTCGATGGCGTCATGGGCGCCTTCGGGGCGTTTGGGTTCGATCACGAGACCGATCGAGCCCTCTTGCGGGCGCTGCGGCGAGTGGCGCACATGCGGCGGCAACAGAAAGATGTCGCCCTCGCGGATCGGCACGTCATAGAATTCGCCGCCATCGTAAAGTTTCAGCACCATGTCGCCCTTGAGCTGGTAGAAGAACTCCTCGACCGGGTCGTCATGATAATCGGTGCGCTTGTTGGGGCCGCCGACCACGGTCACCATCAGATCCGCATCCTCCCAGACCTGCTGGTTGCCGACGGGCGGTTTCAGCAGATGCTTGTGTTCGTCGATCCATTTCTGGAAATTGAAGGCGCTCAGCCGTGCCATCACGTGTTCCTCCTTACCGGTGCTTGCCATTGCGGGCTTGTATCAGCGTCGGGCCGGGCGGGGCTGCAAGACAAGGAATTTGTCCGAATGCCGCTATCGAAAATCGCGATAGCAGCGCGGGAACCGGCCTTGCGAACCGTGGGGTGCTGACGAACTTCCTTCATGCATGAAATTTTAAGGTTAAAGGAATGGCTCCTGTCAAGTGTCTTGGCCGCGGTCGAGGGTCAGGGCGGTTGATCACCTCTGCGTGAACGTGCTTTCTTGGCCCCCGCAGCGCGCCAGATCGAAGGGCGACGGAGCAAGCAGGAGACAACCCATGCGGATCAATGCGGATTTCAGCCAGCGCGCGGCGGTGCATTTCGACCAGACGGACTGGGTGCCGTCGCCCGCGCCCGGGGTCGAACGCAAGATGCTGGACCGGATCGGGGCCGAGGTGGCAAGGGCCACCACCATCGTCCGCTTTGCACCGGGCAGCGCCTTTGCCGCCCATACCCATGACGGAGGCGAGGAATACCTGGTTCTGGACGGTGTGTTTCAGGATGAGCTGGGCGATTTTCCGACCGGCTCTTATGTGCGCAACCCGCCGACCTCGTCCCATACGCCCACGACCGAACCGGGGGCGACCATCCTGGTCAAGCTGCATCAGTTCGACCCAGCCGACCGCACCGAGGTGCGCCGTTCGATCACCGGAAAGAGCGACGAGACGCTCTTTGCCGATGCGCATGAAGAGGTGCGGCTGGAAAGCTGGGCGGCGGGTGCGCAGGTGACGCGCGATCTGCCCGGCGGGATCGAGGTCTTCGTGCTGGAGGGCGGGTTTCAGGAGGGTGGGGAGTCCTTTTCGCGTTGGGACTGGCTGCGCCTGCCACCGGGCGCGCGGCTGGAGCTGACCGTGGGGGCCGAGGGGGCGCGTGTCTGGGTGAAATCCGGCCACCTCGCCGGAATGGTCTGACATCCTTGCGGCATGCGGCAAGAATTTTCGCCGAAAATTCTGGCACCCAGCCTTGCGGACCCGGGCGAATTCGTCCGGGTTCTTCATTTTTGACCGAAAGATAAATTTTACCAGTTGATAAAATTTCTGGATGTGGCAAGCTGATCTCAATAACGAACATATCTTCAGGGAGAAGAACGATGGCACAGGGCCAGATGGCTCCCGGCATTGTCGCCGGGCGGCTTTCCAGCGACGAACTTGCCGCGAATTTCGACGATCTGCATCCGGCCTATGCGCCGCATGAGGCGGCGGTGGCCGCGGATCGCTGCTATTTCTGCTACGACGCGCCGTGTCAGACGGCCTGTCCGACCGAGATCGACATTCCACTGTTCATCCGGCAGATCCAGACCGGCCACCCCGAGGCCGCGGCGCGGACCATTCTGGAGCAGAACATCCTGGGCGGCATGTGCGCCCGCGTCTGCCCCACCGAGACGCTCTGCGAAGAGGCCTGCGTGCGCGAGGCGGCCGAGGGCAAGCCGGTCGAGATCGGGCGGCTGCAACGCTATGCCACCGATACGCTGATGGCGCGCGGCGTGCATCCTTTTACCCGCGCGGCGTCCACCGGCAAGCGCGTGGCGGTTGTTGGCGCAGGGCCTGCGGGGCTGGCCTGCGCGCATCGTCTGGCGATGCTGGGCCATGACGTGGTCATCCACGAGGCGCGGCCCAAGGCCGGCGGGCTGAACGAGTTCGGTATCGCCGCCTACAAGGCGACCGGCGGCTTTGCCGGGGCCGAGGTGGACTGGCTGCTGCAAATCGGTGGCATCACGGTTGAGCAGGGCTCGGCCCTGGGGCAGGGCCTCACGCTCGGTGGGCTGCGCGCCGACTATGACGCGGTATTCCTGTCCATTGGCCTTGCCGGGGTGAACGCCCTGCGCGCAGCGGGCGAGGACAAGGATGGCGTCCGCGACGCGGTCGATTTCATTGCGGAGCTACGCCAGGCGGGCGACCTGTCTGCACTTCCGGTGGGGCGCAATGTGGTGGTGATCGGCGGCGGCATGACCGCGATCGACGCCGCCGTGCAGTCGAAACTGCTGGGCGCCGAGAACGTGACCGTCGCCTATCGCCGTTCGCGGGCCGAGATGGGAGCGAGCGGCTTCGAACAGGATCTGGCTGCCTCCAAAGGCGTCAGGCTGATGTTCAACGTGATGCCGGTGGCGGTGCATGGCAATGGCGCGGCGGTCGAGATCGAGCTGGAATACACCACCAGCGCGGGCGGTTCGGTGACCGGAACGGGCGAGACCATCCGTTTGGCTGCCGATCAGGTGTTCAAGGCCATCGGTCAGACGCTGGAAGGCGCGCCAGAGGGGCTGGAACTGGAGGGCCGCAAGATCAAGGTCGACGGGGCGGGTCGTACCTCGGTGCCCGGGGTCTGGGCCGGCGGCGACTGTGCCAGCGGCGGCGAGGACCTGACCGTGACCGCCGTGGCCGAAGGCCGCGATGCCGCCATGGACATCCACGCACAACTAAGCGCGTGACACCGAACAAGGATGCGAAAGCACATCAGGGAGGCCGTATAAATGGCTGATTTGAAGACAAACTTTCTGGGCATCGAAAGCCCGAACCCGTTCTGGCTGGCCTCGGCGCCGCCGACCGACAAGGAATACAACGTCCGCCGTGCCTTCGAGGCTGGTTGGGGCGGTGTCGTGTGGAAGACGCTTGGCTCCGAAGGGCCGCCGGTGGTCAACGTCAACGGCCCGCGCTACGGCGCCATTTATGGTGCCGACCGGCGTCTGTTGGGCCTCAACAACATCGAGCTGATCACCGACCGCCCGCTGGAAACCAACCTGGAAGAGATCGCGCGGGTCAAGGCGGATTACCCCGACAGGGCGGTGATCGTGTCGATCATGGTGCCCTGCGAGGAAGCGGAATGGAAAGCGATCCTCCCGCGGGTGGCTGAAACCGGGGCCGATGGAATCGAGCTCAATTTCGGCTGCCCGCATGGGATGAGCGAGCGTGGCATGGGCGCTGCGGTGGGCCAGGTTCCCGAATATATCGAGATGGTCACGCGCTGGTGCAAGACCCATTACGACAAGCCGGTGATCGTGAAGCTGACACCCAATATCACCGATATCCGCTATCCGGCACGGGCCGCGAAAAACGGCGGTGCGGATGCGGTTTCTCTCATCAATACAATCAGTTCCATCACGTCGGTGAACCTGGATAATTTCAGCCCCGAACCCTCGATCGACGGTAAGGGCAGCCATGGCGGTTATTGTGGTCCGGCGGTGAAACCGATCGCGATGAACATGGTGGCAGAGATCTCGCGCGACCCGGAAACCCAGGGACTGCCGATCAGCGGCATCGGCGGGGTGACCACCTGGCGTGACGCGGCCGAGTTCATGAGCCTCGGCTGTGGAACAGTGCAGGTCTGCACCGCGGCGATGACCTATGGCTTCCGCGTGGTGGAAGAGATGAAATCCGGCCTCAGCCAGTGGATGGATGAGAAGGGATACACCAGCGTCAGCGATTTCGTCGGGCGCGCGGTGCCCAATGTGACCGATTGGCAGTATCTGAACCTGAACTACATCGCCAAGGCCAAGATCGATCAGGATCAGTGCATCAAATGTGGCCGCTGCTATGCCGCCTGCGAGGATACCTCGCATCAGGCGATTTCCATGTCCGAGGAGCGGGTGTTCGAGGTGATGGATGACGAATGCGTCGCCTGTAACCTCTGCGTCGATGTCTGCCCGATCGAGGGGTGCATCTCGATGGTGCCGATGCAGCCGGGCGAAACAGACCCGCGCACCGGCAAGGTGGTGCAGGCCGATTATGCCAACTGGACCACGCATCCCAACAACCCGATGGCACGCGCGGCGGAGTGAGGTCTGAGATTTTTCGACGAAAAATCTCTGCTTGAGAAAATTCGACGAATTTTCTCAGAAAAGAAGGCGGATCGGTCCGTTGTGGCAGACCACGACGAACTGATCCGCCGTTTCGATCACGTGAAAGTTGCGGCGGCGCATTTCAGTCAGGAAGCGCTCCTTGCCGACTTCGCGGTCAACCCAGGCGATGGATCTGCGGACGACCGCGCCGCGTTGAACGGCGCGTGTGGCAAAAATCTGTTCCAGCCAGCGGCGGGCCTGATCGGGGTGAGGCAGGGTCTGCATGCCTCATCTCAGCAGGTTATGGTAAAGAAAGGCTGAATTCACCCCAAGGCCTTGCCTTGTCTCCAGGCCGCCGCGCGGGTACTTCGGGACAAGGGTGTGTTCAGTCTGCAGGTCCCCATGGTACGTCAGCTTCTTCCCGTAAGTGCCTTGTTGCTTGGCTCTGCCTTGCTGCTTTTCGCGGGGGGCATGAACAGCCTGATTCTGCCGATCCGGGGCGCGCAGGAAGGGTTCAGTGCCTCGGCGCTGGGTCTTCTGGGGACGGGGTGGGCTTTTGGCTATGTCGCGGGATGTTTCTATACGCCGCGGCTGGTGGGGAAGGTCGGCCATGTGCGTGCCTTCAGCGTAATGTCCGGGTTCGCTGCCGTCGCCGTGCTGATGTCTTTGTTGCTGCTGACGCCCTGGACCTGGATTCCGCTGCGCGCCATGTCGGGTTTCTGCTTTGCCGGGGCGGCGATGATCGTCGAAAGCTGGCTAAGCGAACGGGCCGAGCCGAGCACGCGCGGTCGCATCTTCGGACTCTATACGATGGTGAACCTCGGTGCCTCGACCGCCGGGCAACTGGTGCTGACGATGGGTGATACGTCGGGCTTTCTGTTCTTTGTCCTGCCCGCGATCTTTTACTGCCTGGCGTTGATGCCGACGGCGATGTCCTCCAAGGCGATGCCAAAACCGCTGGTCAGTGTCCGTCTCGACCTGATGGCGCTCTGGCGCAACTCTCCCGTGGCGGTGATCGGGGTGCTGTGTGTCGGCGTGACGAACAGCGCCTTTGGCACGTTGTCGGCGGTCTATGCCGATGGGATCGGGCTGGCGCTTACGACGGTGGCGCTGTTTGCCAGTCTGCCGGTGCTGGCGGGCGCGGTGTCGCAGATCCCGATCGGCTGGTTGTCGGACCGGCTGGACCGGCGCGCGGTGCTGATCGGTGTCGCGGCCCTGGCGCTGGCGGTCGATATGGTCTTTATCGCTCTGTCGCCGGAAACCCGGATGCTGAACCTCGTGCTGGCCTCGCTGTTCGGCGCCGCGATCTATGCCATGTATCCGATCATCATTGCCCATGCCAACGATCACGCCGCCGCGGATCAGGCGATTCAGGTCAGCGGCGGGCTGTTGATGCTTTACGGTGTCGGGTCGATCCTGGGGCCCTTGCTGGCAGGGGTCGGAATGGAGAACCTGGGCGGAACCGGCCTGTTCATGACCTCGGCGGCGGCGCATGTGCTGCTGATCCTGTTCTCTGGCCTGCGGATCCTGTTGCGCGCCCCGGTGGACGAGGCCGACAAATCGAGCTTTGTGCCCGCGCCCGCCGCCCGCGCCACCACGCCTGAAACCGCGGCGCTGGCAAGCGGTGAGTCCGATGAGGTCGAGACTGAGAAAACAGAGATTACTCCGGACGCGGGCTGAGCAGTCGCCGGTAGAGTGTATCGAGAAACACATCGGCGCCGTCGAAGGGATCCTCGTTGCCCAGAACCGCACGCACCTGCACGTCGAAGTCCGCGTAGTGCTGGGTCAGCGACCAGATCGAGAACAGCAGGTGATAGGGATGAACGCGGGCGATCCGGCCCGCCGCCATCCAGGCTTCGAGCAACGCCACCTTGTCATCGACCAGCGCCTTCAGGTCTTCGCTCAGGGCCTGATAAATGCGCGGGGCGCCTTGTACGATCTCGTTGGCGAACAGGCGGCTTTCGCGGGGGTAATCGCGGCTCATCTCCAGTTTGCGGTGGACATAGGCCAAAAGCTCGGTCAGGGGCTCGCCCTGATCGTCGAGCGCGCGCAGCGGATCCAGCCAGGTATCGAGCAACTCGGCCAGCAGGGCCTCGTGCATCGCTTCTTTCGACGGGAAATAGTAGAGCAGGTTGGGCTTGCTCAACCCTGCCTCGGCGGCGATCTGATCCACCGTCGCGCCCCGGAACCCATGCGCCGAGAATACGTTCAGCGCGGCGTCCAGGATGGCGGCACGGTTTTTCTTCTGGATACGGGTCGGCGCGCGGTCCTGAGGCATGATCTGCTGATTTTTCCTTCGCTTGCCCGTCGAAGTGACGGAATCTTGCAGGGGAACTCGGCTATTTCTTGACTGGTGTCAAACCCGTGATAGCGTGAGTTTGACCAGTTGGTCAAATAGCTAGGCCAGCAAGAACGCAAAGCAAGCAACAGGGGAACAGGTATGGCGGCTCCGGCACAGAATCTCAGAATCAACGGCGACAGGTTGTGGGACAGTCTGATGGAGATGGCCAAGATCGGCCCCGGCGTGGCGGGCGGCAACAACCGTCAGACCCTGACGGACGAAGATGGCGAAGGCCGCGCGCTGTTTCAGCAATGGTGCGAGGCGGCGGGATGTTCCATGGGGCTTGACCAGATGGGCAACATGTTCGCCATGCGGGCGGGAACCGACCCGGATGCGCTGCCGGTCTATGTGGGCTCGCATCTGGATACCCAGCCGACGGGCGGCAAATATGACGGGGTGCTGGGGGTTCTGGCCGGGCTGGAGGTGATCCGCACCCTGAACGACCTGGGCATCCGCACCAAACACCCCATCGTCGCCACCAACTGGACCAACGAGGAGGGTACGCGCTTTGCCCCCGCGATGCTGAGTTCGGGGGTGTTTGCCGGTATGCATACGCAGGACTGGGCCTATGCCCGCACCGATGCCGAAGGAAAGAGCTTTGGCGACGAGCTGTCACGCATCGGCTGGCGCGGCGAGGAAGAGGTGGGCGCGCGCAAGATGCATGCGTTTTTCGAGCTGCATATCGAACAGGGGCCCATTCTGGAGGCCGAGGGCAAGGATATCGGCGTTGTCACCCATGGCCAGGGGCTGAGTTGGACACAGGTCACGATCACCGGCAAGGACGCCCATACGGGCTCGACTCCGATGCCGATGCGGCGCAATGCCGGGCTGGGCATGGCGCGGGTTCTGGAAAAGGTGGACGAGATCGCGCTGAGCCATGCGCCCCATGCGGTGGGGGCAGCGGGTCATATCGACGTTTACCCGAACTCGCGCAACGTGATCCCGGGCAAGGTGGTGTTCACGGTCGATTTCCGCAGCCCCGAATTGTCGGTGATCGAGGATATGGAGGCGCGGCTGCGCGTCGAGGGCCAGAGGATCGCCGATGCGATGGGGCTGGAGATCGCCTTTGAAAAGGTGGGCGGCTTCGACCCGGTGGCCTTTGACGAAGGCTGTGTCTCGGTCATCCGCAACGCGGCCGAGCGGCTGGGATACAGCCATATGAACATCATCTCGGGCGCTGGCCACGATGCCTGCTGGATCAACCGGGTGGCGCCGACGGCTATGGTGATGTGTCCCTGCGTTGACGGGCTGAGCCATAACGAGGCCGAGGAGATATCGAAGGACTGGGCCGCTGCTGGTACGGATGTGCTGTTCCATGCGGTGGTGGAGACGGCGGAAATCGTGGAGTGATCCGGGGGCGATGCCCCCGGACCAGCGGGGGGCGCTGCCCCCCGAACCCCCCGGAGTATTTTCGGCGAAATGAAGGACAGGGGATGGTGCCGGACACGGCCATAATGCGCAAACGTGTGAGGGCGGCAGTTGAGGCCGATCTTTCGAACGCGCCATTGGATGCGGTGGGCCGGGCCACGCTGCGCGATTTCGCGGCTTTGCGGCAAGAGCCGGAGGTTGTGGAAGTGCAGTTCAGCGGCGGCGTGATGGGGCAGGGTTGGGCGGTCACGCGGCCGAATGGCCCCTACGTGGTCGTCTACCTGCCGCAGGCGGGATGTTTCTCGCTCTGTGTCGAGGGGCCGTTCGGGCCGCTGGATATCGGGGTGCATGGCAATGCGATCGGCTGTTTCGGGTCGGTCTGACAAGAAAACAGGGAGTTCAAGCAAATGAGCACAGTCATCAGGAACGGCACCGTTGTCACCGCCGATCTGACCTATAAGGCGGATGTGCGGATCGAAAACGGCGTGATCACCGAAATCGGCCCGGGGCTGAGCGGTGATAAGGAGTTGGACGCCACCGGCTGTTACGTGATGCCCGGCGGCATCGATCCCCATGTGCATCTGGAGATGCCCTTTATGGGCACCTATTCCAGCGACGATTTCGAGAGCGGCACACGCGCCGGGCTGGCGGGCGGAACCACGATGGTGGTGGATTTCTGCCTGCCCAATCAGGGCGAGAGCCTGCTGGACGCGATCAAGCGCTGGGACAACAAATCGACCCGGGCCAATTGCGATTATTCCTTCCACATGGCGGTGACCTGGTGGGGCGAGCAGGTCTTCAACGACATGAAGACCGTGATCGAGACGCGCGGGATCAACACGTTCAAGCATTTCCTCGCCTACAAGGGCGCGCTGATGGTGAACGATGACGAGCTGTTCGCCTCGTTCAACCGCCTGGCCGAACTGGGTGGCATTGCCATGGTCCATGCCGAGAACGGCGATGTGGTGGCCGAGATGACCGCGCGCCTCTTGGCCGAGGGCAATACCGGGCCCGAGGCGCATGCCTATTCGCGCCCCACTCAGGTCGAAGGCGAGGCGACCAACCGCGCCATCATGATCGCCGATATGGCCGGTGTGCCGCTTTATGTGGTGCATACCTCGTGCGAGGAGTCCCACGAGGCGATCCGGCGCGCCCGCATACAAGGCAAGCGGGTTTGGGGCGAGCCGCTGATCCAGCATCTGACATTGGACGAGAGCGAGTATTTCCACCCCGACTGGGATCATGCGGCACGGCGCGTGATGTCACCGCCCTTCCGCAACAAGCAACATCAGGACAGCCTGTGGGCGGGGCTGCAATCGGGTTCGCTGAGCGTGGTGGCTACCGATCACTGCGCCTTTACCACCGAGCAGAAACGCTATGGCGTGGGTGATTTTTCCAAGATCCCTAATGGCACCGGCGGGCTGGAGGACCGGATGCCGATGCTGTGGACTCATGGGGTGGCGACCGGTCGCCTGACGCCGAACGAATTTGTGGCGGTTACATCAACAAATATCGCTAAGATATTGAATTGTTATCCGAAAAAAGGTGCGGTTCTGGTCGGTGCCGACGCCGATCTGGTGGTCTGGGACCCGGAGAAATCCAAGACGATCAGCGCAGGCAGCCAGCAATCGGCCATCGACTATAACGTGTTCGAAGGCAAGGAGGTCAAAGGCCTGCCGCGCTTTACCCTGACGCGCGGCCAGGTGGCGGTCCATGATGGCGAAATCCGCACCCAGGAGGGCCATGGCAAGTTCGTGGCGCGCGAGGCGAACACGCCGGTGAACCGGGCGCTGAGCAGCTGGAAAGAACTGACCGCACCGCGTCCGGTGGAACGGTCGGGCATTCCGGCGACGGGGGTCTGATGCGCCTATTCGGGCACAAGCGCATCCAGTTCGGGCAGGAGAACGACACTCTCCTGCTCGTGCGGATCGGTGCGGGCCAGGATGGCGACAGCCTCGGTCTGACCGGTGTTGATCGGCAGGTGCGGGACACCGGCGGGGATATAGATCAGATCGCCCGCATTGGTCTCCATGCGGTGTTCCAGCGCAGGGCCCCAGTACATGATTGCCGACCCCTCGATCACGTAGATCGCTGTTTCGTGGTCGGCGTGCAGATGGGCCTTGGCCCGGCCACCCGGCGGAATGCGCAACATGTGCATACAAATGGATCGGGCGCCGGTCGTCTCGCGTGCGATCCCTTGAAAATAATTGAACCCCTGCTTGCCGGCATAGGTTTCGCCAAGGCGGAGTTTTTGGCAGGTTTCTGGCATCTGATCGGGCATCGCTCGGGGGTCTCGAACAGGACAATGACACTATGAATGGGACAGGGCAGCAGCCGGAGTTGTCAAGCGTGGTTTCGGCCAAGGGGCTGGATCTGACGTTTCAGACAAATGACGGCCCGGTTCACGCGCTCAAGGACGTGAACCTGGAAATCAACAAGGGCGATTTCGTCAGCTTCATCGGGCCGTCGGGCTGTGGCAAGACCACCTTCCTGCGCTGTATCGCGGCGCTGGAAACGCCGACCGGTGGCAGCCTGACGGTGAACGGGATGACGCCCGACGAGGCGCGGCGCAAGCGCGCCTATGGCTATGTGTTCCAGGCGGCGGGTCTGTACCCGTGGCGGACCATCGCCAAGAATATCAAGCTGCCGCTCGAGATCATGGGGTTTTCCCGGCAAGAGCAGGAAGAACGGGTGAGAAAAGTCCTGGAACTCGTTGATCTGGCTGGGTTTGGCGGCAAGTTTCCCTGGCAGCTGTCGGGCGGAATGCAGCAGCGCGCCAGCATCGCCCGCGCGTTGGCCTTCGACGCCGATATCCTGCTGATGGACGAGCCGTTCGGGGCGCTGGACGAGATCGTGCGCGATCACCTGAACGAGCAATTGCTGGCGCTTTGGGCGCGGACCGGCAAGACCATCGGGTTCGTCACCCATTCGATTCCCGAGGCGGTCTATCTGTCGACCAAGATCGTGGTGATGAGCCCGCGCCCGGGCCGGATCACCGATGTGATCGAAAGCCCGCTGCCCAGGGAGCGGCCGCTGGATATTCGGGACAGCAAGGAGTTCATAGAGGTCGCGCATCGCGTGCGCGAGGGTCTCAGGGCGGGGCATGCCGATGACTGAGCTGGGTTTCTGGATGCGCGGCGACGAGGCCGGGCGGAACCGGAATTCGGCACGAATTCCGGCCCGATTTCCTTGCAGGAAATCGGAGTTGCGCGCGTGGGGAGGGACGGCATGAAATCTCTGCTTGCGGTTCTGACCGTCCTCGCTGCGATCGTTGGGCTCTGGTATGCGGCCTGCGTGCCGATGAACATTCACGGTGTGCTGGTGACGGCGGAACGCGGCGGGGCGGTGGTGGAGCCGTCCGATGGTGCCGCCCGGCGCGAGATGAGCGGTGTTTCGCTGGCGCTGAAGAACGGGTTTGCCGTGCCCGAGACCTGGGCGCAGGAGCGTCCGCGCTTGCCGGCGCCCCATCAGGTGGCGATCGAACTGTGGGACACCACGGTGATGAAGAAGATCACCTCGAAACGCAGCCTTGTCTATCATGGCTGGGTAACGCTGAGTGCTACATTGCTGGGGTTCGGCATCGGCACTGTTCTGGGTGTGTTGCTGGCGGTGGGGATCGTGCATTCCCGTGTCATGGACATGTCGGTGATGCCCTGGGCCATCGTCAGCCAGACCATTCCGATCATCGCGCTGGCGCCTATGATCATCGTGGTGCTTTATTCGGTGGGTGTTCAGGGGATCATCCCCAAAGCGGTGATCTCGGCCTATCTGAGCTTTTTCCCGGTCGTGGTCGGTATGGTCAAGGGGCTGCGCAGCCCCGATGCGATGCAGCTTGACCTGCTGAGAACCTACAATGCCTCAAAGGGCGAGACTTTTTGGAAACTGCGCCTGCCGGCCTCGATGCCTTATCTCTTTGCCTCGCTCAAGATCGGGATCGCGGCCTCGCTGGTCGGGGCCATCGTGGGTGAGTTGCCGACCGGAGCGGTTTCGGGTCTGGGTGCGCGGCTGCTGGCAGGGAGTTATTACGGCCAGACCGTGCAGATCTGGTCGGCCCTGTTCGGGGCGGCGATCCTGGCGGCCTGTCTGGTGGGGCTGCTGGGGGTGATCGAGCGGCTGGTTCTGAAGCGGATGGGGATGGCATGAGGATGGCACGACATAGGGGGGGCGCTGCCCCCGTCGCGCAGGCGCGACTCCCCCGAGGTATTTTGGAACAGAAGAAGATTGGGGGGATGCGCGGATGATGCTGGTTCTGGTGGCCTTGCTCGTCTGGGGCGCGGCCTGGTGGCTGAACACGCGGCTGGCCGAGGGTCCGCAGGCCGAGACCCGTTCGGTGCAACTGGCGGTGCCGCTGATTTTTGGCGCGACGATCCTCATCGTGTGGGAACTGGTGGTACGGGGCCTGGAGGTGCCGCTGGTGATCCTGCCCGCGCCCTCGCTGATCGCGGCGCGGTTCGCGGGTAGCCTGCCGATCCTCTGGGCGGATTTCGTACAGACCTTCGTCAAGGGGGCACTGAGCGGCTATCTGATCGGCTGCGGTGCCGCGTTCCTGATGGCGGTTGCGGTGGACCGGTCCGAGTTCCTGCGGCTGGGCCTGTTGCCGGTGGGCAATTTCGTGGCGGCCCTGCCCATCGTTGGCACTGCACCGATCCTGGTGATGTGGTTCGGCTTTGACTGGCAGTCGAAGGCCGCCGTGGTGGTGGTGATGGTGTTCTTTCCCATGCTGGTCAACACCGTGGCGGGCCTGCGCGAGACCACGTCGATGCAGCGCGACCTGATGGAGACCTATGCGGCCAGCTATTGGCAGAGCTTCTTCAAGCTGCGGCTGCCGGCGGCAATGCCCTTCATCTTCAACGGTTTGAAAATCTCGACCACGCTGGCCCTGATCGGGGCGATCGTGGCCGAGTTCTTCGGCTCGCCGACATTGGGCATGGGGTTCCGTATCTCGACCAGTGTCGGACAACTGGCGCTGGACATGGTCTGGGCCGAAATCGTGGTGGCGGCGCTGGCGGGAACGCTGTTCTATGGGCTGGTGGCGCTGATCGAACATCATGTCACCTTTTGGCACCCCTCGCAGAGACGCTAGGCTGACAGATATGCGACAAGATCCCGGACCGAACCGGGGCACAGAATTGAACAACCAACAAGGAGTGAAATCATGAAGAAACTGTTGAATGGCGCGGCTCTTGCCCTGGCCCTGGCGGCTGGTCCGGCTCTGGCGGCGGACGAGGTCAAGCTGCAACTGCAATGGGTCACCCAGGCGCAGTTCGCCGGCTATTACGTGGCGCTGGACAAGGGCTATTACGACGAAGAGGGTCTGGATGTCACCATCCTGCCCGGCGGCCCCGACATCGCCCCGCCGCAGGTGCTGGCCGGTGGCGGCGCCGATGCGATGCTGAACTGGATGCCCTCGGCGCTGGCGGCGCGGGAAAAGGGCCTGCCGGTGGTGAATATCGCGCAGCCCTTCAAATCCTCGGGCCTGATGCTGACCTGCTGGAAGGATACCGGCATCACCGGACCGCAGGATTTCAAGGGCAAGACCATCGGTGTCTGGTTCTTTGGCAATGAATACCCGTTCCTGAGCTGGATGAGCCAGGAGGGGATCAGCACCGATGGCGGCGCCGACGGGGTGACCGTGCTCAAGCAGGGCTTCAACGTCGACCCGCTGCTGCAACGTCAGGCCGATTGCATCTCGACCATGACCTATAACGAATATGGTCAGGTGCTGGATGCCGGTGTCAGCGAGGACGAACTGGTGACCTTCAAATACGAGGACATGGGTGTCGCCACCCTGGAGGACGGCATCTATGTGCTCGAGGACAACCTCAAGGACGACGCGTTCAAGGACAAGATGACCCGCTTTGTGCGTGCCTCGATGAAAGGCTGGAAATATGCCGAGGCCAATCCGGACGAGGCCGCGGGCATCGTTCTGGACAATGACGCCACCGGTGCCCAGACCGAGGCGCATCAGGTTCGCATGATGGGTGAGATCGCCAAGCTGACCGCCGGGTCGAACGGTGCGCTGGATCCGGCCGACTTCGACCGCACGGTTGCCACGCTGCTGGCAGGCGGCTCTGACCCTGTGATCACCAAGACGCCCGAGGGCGCCTGGACCCACGAGATCACCGACGCGGCACTGAAGTAACGTCTGGAAAGCTACGCCGGGGGCGACCTCGGCAGGCGCGGTCCCGTTTGGGGCCGCGCTTTTTCGTGCGCGGATGTTGGTTTTGGTTGGGACGGGATACAAGGGCGTGATATGCATTGAGTTGCAAAAAGAACCCCAATGATCGTAGGTCAACCCGAGCTGGAATAAAATGCTAAATTTTGCGCAAGAAATGCAGGCTGCGTTTGCCCTGGTTCTGGCTGGTGATTCCGAATTGCTCGGGATCGTGGGCCTGTCGCTGCGCGTGTCGCTTTTTGCGGTCCTCTGCGCGGCTCTGATCGGGATGCCGCTGGGGGCTGCGCTGGCCGTCGGGCGGTTTCCCGGTCGCCGCGCGATGGTGGTGCTGGTCAATGCGCTGATGGGGCTGCCACCGGTTGTGGTCGGGCTGATTGTCTATCTGATGCTATCGCGCTCGGGCCCGCTTGGCGTATTGCAACTGCTTTATACGCCAACAGCCATGATCATCGCGCAGGTGGTTCTGGTTACCCCTATCATCGCCGCCTTGACCCGTCAGGTGGTCGAGATGCTGGATGCCGAATATGCCGAACAGATGCGCAGCCTGGGCCTCTCGCGGCTGGCCACGGTGCCGGTGCTGTTGTGGGACGGGCGGGTGGCGTTGCTGACCGCGCTTCTGGCTGGTTTTGGCCGTGCCATTGCCGAGGTGGGCGCGGTGATCATCGTTGGCGGCAATATCAACCATGTGACCCGTGTGATGACCACCGCGATCGCGCTTGAGACCTCAAAGGGCAATCTGGCGCTGGCGTTGGCGCTTGGGGCGGTCCTGATCGGGATTGCCGTCGCGGTCAATGCGCTGGTCAGCCTGCTGGGCGCGCGCAGCCGGGCCGAGGCGCTGGCCCATGCGTGATCTGGTCGAGGAAAGCGGGCTGGTGATCGAGACGCAGGGCTTGCGCATCTCGCGTCGTGGCCAGAGCCTGCTGGATGTGCCGAATCTGAGGCTGGGCGGGCCGGGGCCTACGGTGATTCTGGGGCCGAACGGGGCGGGCAAGAGCCTGCTGTTGCGCTGCCTGCATGGGTTGATCCAGGCCGATGCCGGGACAGTGCGGCAGAATGGGCGCGCGCTTGACGCCGAGGAGCGGGCCAGCCAGGCCATGGTGTTCCAGCGGCCCGTGATGCTGCGCCGCTCGGTGGCGGGCAATCTCGATTTCGTCCTGCGCCGCCGGGGTCTGAACCGGGCGCAGCGTCAGGCCCGGATCGCGGCGTTGCTGGCCGAGGGCGGATTGCCGTCGCGCGCGCGCCAGGGGGCCCGCTCGCTGTCTGTGGGCGAGGCGCAGCGGTTGGCGATCCTGCGTGCGCTGGCCACCGAACCCGAGGTGCTGTTCCTCGACGAACCCACCAGCGCGCTGGACCCGGGCGCGACCCAGGCGGTCGAATCGCTGGTGCTGCGCGCCAGCGCCCGTGGCGTGCGGATCGTGATGGTAACCCATGACATCGGCCAGGCCCGGCGGCTGGCGGCGGATGTGGTGGTGATGATGGGCGGGCAGGTGGTGGAACACGGACCTGCCGCTCAGGTGCTGGATGACCCGGCCAGCGGCGCGGTGCGTCGGTTCCTGGCCGGAGAGCTGATTTTCTGAACATTCACGGAGACTGAACATGATCGGAAGTGTTTTCCGCGCGAGCGCGCTTGCGCTTGGCCTGATGGCGGGCACATTGGCGCAGGCGGCAGAGTTCATCGTGGTGCAATCCACCACCTCTACCCAGAATTCGGGCCTGCTGGACCATATTCTGCCCGCGTTCGAGGCCGAGACCGGGATCGAGGTGCGAGTGGTCGCGGTGGGCACCGGCCAGGCGATCAAGAACGCCGCCAATGGTGATGGCGATGTGCTTCTGGTGCATGCCAGGGCGGCCGAGGAGAAATTCGTGGCCGAGGGCTGGGGTGTCGAACGCCTTGATGTGATGTACAACGATTTCGTGCTGGTCGGCCCGGCCTCGGACCCGGCGGGCGTGCGCGGTGGCAGCGATATCGTGGCGGCGCTGAGCGCGATTGCAGAGGTTGAGGCGCCCTTTGCCTCGCGCGGGGATGACAGCGGCACCCATAAGGCCGAACTGCGCCACTGGCAGAGAGCGGGTATCGACGTGTCTGCTGCCTCGGGCGGCTGGTATCGAGAGACCGGTTCGGGCATGGGGGCGACGCTGAACCTGGCGGCCGGCATGGGCGCGTATGCGCTGACCGATCGCGCCACCTGGATCGCCTTTGCCAACAAGGGTGACCTTGTGATCGCGGTCGAGGGCGACGCGCGGCTGTTCAACCAGTATGGGGTGATCCTGGTCAACCCCGAGAAGCATCCCGGCGTCAAGGCCGAAGCCGGGCAGCGGTTCGTCGACTGGCTGACCGGCGCGGACGGGCAGGCGGCGATCTCGGGCTATACGCTGGACGGCCAGCAGCTGTTCTTTCCCAACGCGAAATAGTCCGGCGCGGCTGCGGCAGGGAGAGATTTTTCGACGAAAAATCTCGCCTCCGGCGGGAGTATTTTGGGCGGAATGAAGGGGGATTATTCAGTCAGCCGCTGGCGCCGTTGTGATGGACGGTGCCAAGGCCGCTGAGGTCATAGCCCCCCATCTCGGCTGCGCGGGCGGCAAAGGCGGGGCTTCGCAGGAAGGCCATCAGCCGGGTCATCGGTGGATCGAATACGGCGCGGCGCCAGATCGCCAGGTCGAACCGCTCTTCATGGGTGGGGATGAAGCCAAGCCCGTAGGGCGACGCAAGGGCCCCCAGACCAAATCCCGCCTCGGCCTTGCCCGATTGCAGCAGCTGGGCGAGGTCCTCTTCGGTGCGGGCGCAGGTGGGATCTGGGGCGAGATCGGCGGGGGAGAGGCCCAGTTTCTCCAGCTCGGCAAGGAAAAGGTGCTGGCTGGCGGCGCTGGCCTGGCGCATTGCAACCTTGCGTCCGCGCAGATCGGCGATCCCTCTGATGCCGGTGATCCCGGGTGCCAGCAGCAATCCACGCTGGCGCCGCGCGATCTCGATCAGCACCACCGGCGCCTCTCCGACGGCGTCCCTCAGGGATGTGGTATTGAACCCGTCTGCCTCGCGGATATGCAGCGCAGCGGCCTGAGCGCTGCGCTCTTTCAGCCGGATCAGGCCGTCGAAGGAGCCGTCGTAATAGGTGGCCAGCCCGGCGCTGCTTTCCCTTAGCGCCCAGTCGAGCAGCGGGTCATGGCTGCCCGCCAGGATCGGGGGCAGGGGCGGCTCTGCCACCTGCGGCCCCGCGCGCGAGGCGTTGAGCCAGGCCAGTACCTCGGCCCGGGGAAACAGCAGCTTGCCCATGGCGCGCACATGCGGCACCTCGCCCGAGGCGGCGAGGTCATAGGCCTTGCGCTCGCCGATCCTGAGCAGGTCGGCCAGCTCGCGGGTGGTCAGGAACTCGGCCATTCAGTCGAGACGCACATCCGCGCCGGTGCCGCGTTCAGCGGCGGAAAAGCCCGCACGGTTCAGAATCTGCGGCGCGGCGACGGTGATGATGGCCATCAGGACAACGGCGCTGAGAAAGGCTTTCATGGCTGCTCCTTTGCCAGGGTGGCCCGGCGCAGATAGGCGATCAGGTCGGCGCGGTCCTGGGCGCCGGTGATCCGTTGCATGGGCATCTTCGATCCCGGAATGTAATGGTCCGGGCCCAGATCGAAAAGCGAATTGATGCTGTCTTCGGTCCAGACGATCTCCGACCCCGCCAGAGTGTCGGAATAGAGATAGCCGGGCAGGGTGCCCGCGCGGCGGCCGAATATCTGGTAGAGAGTGGGACCGGCCCGGCGTCCGCCATCCGCTGTCAGCGCGTGGCAGATCGAGCATTTGCGGGCAAACTGCCGCTCGCCGTTGTCCATGTCCTCGGGGGATTTCAGAAAGCTGCGCTCGCCGCTTGCCATCTTGCCATGTTCCGAGAGCGAGGCCACCGGCCAGCTGTACATCGTGTCGTCGATCCCACCGGCGTGGATATTCGCGCCATCGGGCGAAAAGGCCAGCGCCCAGACCGGGCCGCGCAGGGTGGCGCGGAAGTCGCGGGCGATGCGCCAGCTGTCTGTGTCGATCACCATGATATAGCCCTCGCCATCGCCCACAGCGAGCTGGCTGCGGTCGGGGCTGAGTGCCAGCGCCAGAACCGGGCGGCGGTCGAGGGTAAAGTCGCGCTCGGCCCCGGTGGCAAGGTCAATGACCCGCGTCACCCCATCGACCGCGCCATAGGCCAGCCAGCCATCGGGCGCATTCAGCACGATCTCGTTGATGCCGAACCCGTGGCGGGTGATCTGGCGCAGCTCGCTGCCGCTCGCAACATCCCAAAGCCGCAGCACGCCATCCATGCCAGCGGAATAAAGCTGCGCGCCATCGGGAGAGAAGGCGACCGCATTCACGCCGCTGCCGGCATCGAAGCTGCGCGGCGCCGCGCCGTCCAGCGGCCAGAGGCCGATGGTGCCGTCCCAGCTGGCGGTGGCGGCGAGGGTGTCCGACAGGGCAAGACCAGTGATCTTGCCCTTGTGGCGGCCCAGCACGGTACCCTCGGGCCAGCGGCGCAGGGTGAAATCGTCGCCCGCCGAGTAGAGCATGCCGCCCTGAAACGCCACCGTGTTGACAGCGGCCTCGTGTCCTTCGAACCAATGCGGTGCCCGCCCGGCCCACAGCCCCACGGAATTGTCAAAACTGGCGGTTGCGATCTGCCCCTCTGGGCCAACGGCGATGCCCATGACCGGCCCGCCGTGACCCTTGAGGGTAAAGAACTCTGCCGCCGCGCAGGCGGGCCAGAGCACCAGCGCCAGCACCAGCGCCCGCATCATTCCGCCGGGCTGGGCCTGGCCTTGCTGGCCTCGGCCGATTTCACCTCGTCCAGCCACAGCGAATGGTGCTCGCGCGCCCATTGCTCCTCGACC
Organism: Ruegeria sp. BHSC223; assembly: GCF_059613025.1. Classification (NCBI taxonomy): domain Bacteria; kingdom Pseudomonadati; phylum Pseudomonadota; class Alphaproteobacteria; order Rhodobacterales; family Roseobacteraceae; genus Ruegeria; species Ruegeria sp. BHSC223. Next base: position 520,842 of record NZ_JBXWRR010000001.1, on the reverse strand, counting down.
TCGCCCGAGCCCATGGCATCGAACGCGCCCTCCATCCCCAGCGAACCCAGATAGATATGGGCGATGATGATGGTGATGAACGCAAAGGCCACGATCAGATGCCAGAGCTGAGCGTACTGCATTTCCTGATGCGGGGTCATCACCTCGGGCAGGGACAGGCCCATGGCCTGTGGCAGGCCGGTGGCATTGGCCAGCGCAAAGGTCTTGGCAAACATCGGCATTTCAAAGGGAAACAGCAGCGACAGGCCCGAGAGAGAGATCGACAGGCCGAGCAGGATACACAGCCAGAAGATGATCTTTTGTCCCGCGTTGAATTTCTTCGCGGGCGGATGCATCCCCTTGCTGAACAGGCCGCCGCCCACAGCCAGCCATTTCAGGTCATGCCGGTTGGGAATATTATGGGCGATCCAGTTCACCGTCACGATGGCCAGTCCCAGCATGAAGGCCCAGGCGATGTTGTTATGCACCCATTTGCAGGCCAGCGCGAGGCTGGCAAAGGTCTCTTTACCCAAGAACGGGATCAGGACGTCGCGGCCATACAGCGTGATCAGGCCCGACACGGCCAGCACCAGGAACGACCCGGCAAACAACCAGTGCCCGAACCGTTCAAAGGCGGCGAAGCGGGTGACGCTGCGCCCGGTCTTGGCGCCGTCGATGCGGATGCGGCCACGCAGCAGATAGAACAGGGTCAGCACGATGATCATGCCCCCCAGCGCATAGGTGCCATAATCGCGCAGCGCACCCTCGCGCAGGGTCAGCCACCACATGCCATCGTCCTGGATGATCACATCGGCAGCGGGGCCGCGCGCCGAGACGGTGACATCCGCCGCGCCATAGCGCAGGGCGCGGTAAATCTCGCTGTCCGAGGCGCCGCCGCGTACGCCCAACTGTGCCTCGAGCGGTGCTGTCTGGCTGCCGGTGTTGGTGGCGCGATAGGCATCGTCAACCACCTCGCCACGTTGCCGGGCCAGAATGTCCTCAAGCGTGGTGGCGCCGCCGGTGGCGGAGCGATCCGGCGTGGCCTCCTGCGCCACGGCGGGCAGGCCAAGACAGAGCAGACAGATCAGAAGTCGCAGAACCGGCATCGGAACCTCATGTGCAATCCGCACCGCCGGAAAACCGCGAAACAGTGCGGCGGCGCGAGAATTTTCGCAGAAAATTCTTGGTCCTGCGGCGCAAAGTTCATGCGCCGCAGGGTCTGACGGTGTCAGCCGCCCTTCTGGTCATAGGCCGTGCCCCAGCCCCAGGCGCCCGAGCCGAAACCGCGCGCCACGACGCGTTCGCGATAGATGGCCGAGACCACGTCGCCGTCACCGGCCAGAAGCGCCTTGGTGGAACACATCTCGGCGCAGATGGGCAGCTTGCCCTCGGCGATCCGGTTGCGCCCGTACTTGGCGAATTCGGCCGTCGAATGGGTCTCTTCCGGGCCACCGGCGCAGAAAGTGCACTTGTCCATCTTGCCGCGCGATCCGAAATTGCCCGCCTGCGGATATTGCGGCGCGCCAAACGGGCACGCGTAGAAGCAATAGCCGCAGCCGATGCACAGATCCTTGGAATGCAGCACCACACCGTCTTCGGTCTGATAGAAGCAGTCCACCGGGCAGACCGCCATGCAGGGGGCATCCGAACAATGCATGCAGGCCACCGAGATCGAGCGTTCGCCCGGTTTGCCGTCATTGATCGTCACCACCCTGCGGCGGTTGATGCCCCAGGGCACTTCGTGCTCGTTCTTGCAGGCGGTCACGCAGGCGTTGCACTCGATGCAGCGCTCGGCGTCACAGAGAAACTTTGCTCTTGCCATTTTCAGTCCTCCTTACGCTGCCGAGATCTTGCAGAGAGTGGCCTTGGTCTCCTGCATCTGGGTCACAGAGTCATAGCCATAGGTCTGCGCGGTGTTCGAGGCCTCGCCCAACACATAGGGATCGGCGCCCTTTGGATACTTCTCGCGCAGATCGGCACCCTGGAAGTGACCGCCGAAATGGAACGGCATGAAGGCCACGCCGGCGCCGACCCGTTCGGTCAGCATCGCCATCACCTTGACCTTGCCGCCCTCGGGGCCCTCGACCCAGACCTGTTGCCCGTCACGAATGCCCAGATTGTTGGCATCGCGCGGGTTGATCTCGACGAACATGTCCTGCTGCAATTCCGCCAGCCAGGGGTTCGACCGGGTCTCTTCCCCGCCACCCTCGTATTCGACCAGACGTCCCGACGTGAGGATTATCGGATAATCCTTTGAAAAGTCGTTCTTCTGGATCGACGCATAGAGGGTCGGCAGGCGATAGGCATGCCGGTCCTCATAGGTGGGATAATCCGCCACAAGGTCGCGCCGGTTGGTATAGAGCGGCTCGCGATGCAGCGGGATCGGGTCGGGGAAGGTCCAGACCACGGCCCGGGCCTTGGCATTGCCGAAGGGCGCGCAGCCATGCTTGATCGCCACCCGCTGGATACCGCCCGAAAGGTCGGTCTTCCAGTTGGTCTTGGGTCCGGCCACCGCGTCGATGGCGGCACGTTCCTCGGCAGTCAGATCGCCGTCCCATCCCAGATCCATCAGCATCTGCATGGTGAATTCAGGGTATCCGTCCTGAATTTCGGCGCCCGGGTTCGACACGCCCTCGGCCAGCAGGTTGTCGCCGTCGCGTTCCACCCCGAACCGGGCGCGGAAGCACAGCCCGCCCTCGGCCACCGGTTTGGACATGTCATAGAGGTTCGGCGTACCGGGATGGCCCATCTCCGCCGTGCCCCAGCAGGGCCATGGCAGACCATAGTATTCGCCATCGTTGGGTCCGCCCACCGCCTGCAATGTCGTGCGGTCGAAGGTGTGCTGATTGGCCATGTGGCTCTTGATCCGCTCGGGCGACTGGCCGGTATAGCCGATCGTCCAAAGCCCCGCGTTGAACTCGCGGGTGATGCTCTCGACATTGGGCGTTTCCGGGTCGTCCATCTCGATATTGCGGAACAGCCGGTCGGCCCAGCCGAACTTGTTGGCGAACTTGGCCATGATGACCTCGTCCGGCAGGCTTTCGAACAGCGGATCGACCACCTTGTCGCGCCATTGCAGCGAGCGGTTGGACGCGGTGACCGAGCCACGGGTTTCGAACTGCGTGCACGCTGGCAGCAGATAGACCCCGTCGGTGCGGTCATGCATCACGGCCGAGACGGTGGGATAGGGGTCGATCACGACAAGCATGTCGAGCTTTTCCATTGCCGTCTTCATTTCCGGCCCGCGCGTCTGGCTGTTGGGCGCGTGGCCCCACAGCACCATGGCACGGACATTGTTGTCCTGATCCATGTTGGCGGGGTCTTCCAGCACGCCGTCGATCCAGCGGCTGACCGGGATGCCGCTTTCGTTCATCAGCGGCTTGTCCTTGCCATCCTTGTCCTTGATCGAGGCGAACTGTCCCTTGAGCCAGTCAAGATCCTCGCCCCAGACACGCGCCCAATGGGCCCAGGCGCCGGCGGTCAGGCCGTAATAGCCGGGCAGGGTGTGGCTGAGCACGCCCAGATCGGTCGCGCCCTGCACGTTGTCATGGCCGCGGAAGATGTTGGTGCCGCCACCCGAGGTACCCATGTTGCCCAGCGCCAGCTGGAGCACGCAATAGGCGCGGGTGTTGTTGTTGCCATTGGTGTGCTGGGTGCCGCCCATGCACCAGATCACGGTGCCGGGGCGGTTGTTGGCCATGGTACGGGCCACGCGTTTCAACTGGCTGCCGGGCACGCCGGTCACGCGCTCGGTCTCTTCGGGTGTCCAGTTGGCCACTTCGGCCTTGATCTGGTCCATGCCCCAGACACGGGTGCGGATGAACTCCTTGTCCTCCCATCCGTTCTCGAAGATGTGCCACAGGATACCCCAGATCAGGGCCACGTCCGTGCCGGGACGGAAGCGCACATATTCATCGGCATGGGCCGCCGTGCGGGTAAAGCGCGGATCGCAGACGATGAGCGGCGCGTTGTTCTGTTCCTTGGCCTTCAACACATGCAACAGCGAGACGGGATGCGCCTCGGCCGGGTTGCCGCCGATGATGAAGATGGCCTTGGAATTGTGGATGTCGTTATAGCTGTTCGTCATCGCGCCATAGCCCCAGGTGTTGGCAACACCTGCAACGGTCGTCGAGTGACAGATACGGGCCTGGTGATCCACGTTGTTCGTACCCCAATAGGCGGCGAACTTGCGGAACAGATAGGCCTGTTCGTTATTATGCTTGGCCGAGCCCAGCCAATAGACGCTGTCCGGGCCGCTTTCGGCGCGGATTTTCATCATGCCGTCGCCGATCTCGTCGATGGCCTGGTCCCAGCTGATCTGCTTCCACTCGCCGCCCTCTTTCTTCATCGGGTACTTCAGGCGGCGTTCGCCATGGGCGTGCTCGCGGACCGAGGCCCCCTTGGCGCAATGGGCGCCCAGGTTGAACGGGCTGTCCCAGCCGGGCTCCTGCCCGATCCAGACGCCGTTCTTGACTTCGGCGACGACGGTGCAGCCCACCGAGCAATGGGTGCAGACGGATTTCACGGTCTCAACCGCCGATCCGGCGGCTGTCTGGGCGCTGGCCTGCGTCACGGTTCCGCCCGTGGCGCTGATCGCGGCCAGGCCGCCGATCGCCAGACCCGAACCGCGCAGGAACGCGCGGCGGTCGACATGGCTGTCGCCGACCTGGGACAGGATCGAGTTCCGCTGGGGGCGTCGCGCAACCCCGTTGGTCTTTTTCCTTAGCATCTTCTACCTCCCGTGCTGGCCACATCATGTGGCTGGCTTGGTACCTGTTGGAACCGGCGTCAGGGCCTCACGCAACCGTCTGCCGGGGGATGACGGCGTCCATTCGTCAGAAACGGGCGCTGTCCAGATAGGCGCGGGTATGCGCGGTGTCCTGAAGGCGGGTTTCGTCGGTGGGCAGCGCGGCTGCCTCGGCCTCGCTCCCCAGGGCCGCCGCGGCCACCGCCGCGGGGGCCGCCGTTCCGGCCAGTTTCAGGAAGTCCCGGCGGCTGGCGCCGTCTTCTCTGGTGGTCTTGCTCATGGAAACCTCCTGTTCCATTTGCGGGTCTGGCACCCCCCCGGCGGGGGATGCCGGCGAAAGGCGGCTCAGGCCGCCGACATCCGGAAGGCTTCGCGCTCGATCTCCATGAACACCCGGCCGGCGGAACCGACCGAGGCATAGAGGACCGACGCTTCGGCGCCTTCCAAATCCGAATAGAAATGCCCTGCCCATGGGCCGATATGGCGCGACCAGAACAGGCGCTGGTCGGCCAGCGGGGCGGGGGCCGAGAACCGGCCCACGATCATGCCCGCCATCATCTCCATCAGCGAGGCGATATTGTCCTCGGGTTCGAAGACGTTCGGGGCGCGGGTGATGGCGCGGGCGGCCATGTCCTGGCGCAGCTGGGCCAGCGGCTTTTCGTTCAGGAAGCCGGTCAGGTAATAGCTGGCATAGGGCAGCAGCTCGCCCCGTCCGAGCCCGATGAAGAGTGCGTTGAACTCGCGTTCGGCAGCGGCGGGCTTGGTCACCCGCGCCACCCGGGCCAGCGCGCCGATGGCCTGGCCCAGATCGGTCTCGTCCCCCGAGAGGCCCGCGATCTGGTCGAGCAGCAGCTGGTCGGGCGGGGCCGACAGAAGCAAGCCGAGGAAGTTGTAGAAATCCGCGCGCAGGCGGTCCTCGTCGCTGATCGGTGATGGGGCTGTCTCGGTCCGGGTCATTCCTTATCCTTCGAAGGTGAAGCGCATGCGCCGGGGCGCGGGTGGGGCGGTGTCGTCGGCATCGTCAAGGACCGGGGCAGGGGGCGCGGGCGCCTCGGGGTCCCACAAGGGGACCGCCTCGTTGCCCGCCTCGGCTGCGGGCGCAGCCTCGGTCGCGGCCATGGCCAGCGGCTCGTCTGCGGGCAGGTCGGGGGTATCGGTTTCGGGTGTGGTCTCGGCCTCGGCCTGTGCCGCCAGCGCCTCGACATGGTGCAGCATGCCCCGGCCGACCTGATAGGCGGTCTGCAACCCTTCGATCACCCGGGTCGCATCGGTGAAGTCCTCGCCGTAATCCACCAGCCCGTCCACATTGGCCAGCACCGGGTTCAGCCGCCAGAGACGGCGCAGCGCCCGGCGGCGCAGACGGTCGGGCACCAGCTCGCTCATGAAGCGGCTGACATCGTCGCCCGGTTGCAGCAGGTCGGGATCGGGCAGGTCGAGGCGCTCCAGGATCTCGGCATCGTCCTGTTGTTCCAGCGCGGCCTGCGCCTCGGCCCGGGCGCGCAGTTCGAGTGCTGCCGCCTCGGCGCGCTCCTCGGCCGCGACACCGGCGCGGCGACGGCTCCAGAAATCGCCCCTTGCGCTCATTGCACCGCCTTCCGCCTGGGCGCGCGATAGACATCGGCCTGTTGCCGGATACGCGCGTCGCCGCGTCCATCCTCGACCAGGTCCACCCGCTTGCGGTCGCGCCGCCGTTTGACAAAGGGTTCGGCATGATGGTGCTGCAAGGTGAAATCGCGCACCCAGGCCACCAGGCCCGGCGTCATCGGGATCTTTTCCACGATATCGTCCGCCGTATCGGCATAGTCCTGCCCCTCATAGGGCGAGGCGGTGACCAGCACCGCGTCGAGCGGGCGGTCATCCAGGTCGGTTTCGCGCAGGACCAGATAGATCGAGGGCACGCCATCGGCCAGATTGATCCGGTAGGCCTCGGCATCGGCGGCCCAGAGGGTCAGCGGCAGGGTGGCGGCGTGATATTCGACCGCCTCGCCCTCGCGCCGGAGCTCGGCCCAATCGGCGGGCCCCGCGCCGGGCAGCACCGCAACCGCGCGCCACGACCACCGGGCCCAGCGGGTCACCCCCGGTGTTTTGCGGACGACAACGCCCAGCGGCATCTCGATGTGAATTCCGGCGGCCTGGGCCACATGCTCCTCCCCGGAAAGCTCTCCCCTTCTTTCCGTACCGGAAACTATGGGACGGAATATCCGGTCTGCCAAGTCTTTTTCCCGGATTGGCCTGAAGAGTTGACCAGTTTCATGCGCAGAGTGAAATCCGGCCAAGGCGCAATAGGACTTTAGTATGGCTCGTGCCGCACAGGCGATGCCGGTTGGATGGCGCGATCGGGGGCTTTACCGGCGGGCCGGGCTGGGCCAAGCTCGGCCCCGGGCGAAAGGGGAGCGACATGACCGAGACGTTGATTTTGTGCGATTGCGGCGGCAGCCAGAGCCTGGACCGCGAACGGATCGCCAGCGGTTGCGGGGCTGCCTGTTCGCGCGTCTTTCGCACGCTCTGCACCGACGAGATCGGCAAGGCGGCAGAGCTGATGCAGGCGGGCGATGTGGTGATCGCCTGTGGCCAGGAACAGGCGGTGTTCACCGATCTGGCCGCTGAACTTGGGGTCGAAACGCCCGGCTTTGTCGATCTGCGCGACCGCGCGGGCTGGTCGGATCAGGGCGCTGAGGCCACGCCCAAGATGGCGGCGCTGGCCGCCGAGGCGCTGATGCCCGTTGCAGCCCCACCCGCGGTCGACGTGATCAGCGAGGGCACCTGCCTGATTGCCGGACCGGCGGATGTGGCCTGCGATCTGGCAGAGCGGCTGACCGGAACGCTGGCGGTCACGGTGCTGCTGAGTGACGAAGAACCGCCACTCAGCCGGGCCTATGACGTCGTGGCGGGACGGCTGACGCGGATCGAGGGGGCGCTGGGTGGCTTTCGCGTCCGGATCGACGGGTTCCGTCAGTTGATGCCGGGCGGGCGGGGCGGATTTGCCTTTGGCCCGGCGCGCGATGGCGCGCAGTCGGCCTGCGATATCGTGATCGACCTGACCGGAGGAATGCCCCTTGTCCCGGCCCCCGACAAGCGCGAGGGCTATCTGCGCGCCGACCCGCGCGATCCGCTGGCAGTGGCGCGGCTGGCGCTCGAGGCAGTGCAACTGACCGGCACATTCGAGAAACCGCTCTATGTGCGGCTCGATGACAGTCTCTGCGCCCATTCGCGCGCCGGACAGCGGGGGTGTTCCAATTGCCTCGATATCTGCCCGACCGGTGCGATCACCCCGGCGGGGGACCATGTGGCGATCGACCCGATGGTCTGTGCCGGCTGCGGCGCCTGCGCGGCGCTTTGCCCCTCGACCGCGATCACCTACGAGGCACCGACCGTGTCGGCGCTCTTGGCGCGGATGCAGCGGCTCGCACGGGCCTATCGCGGGGCAGGCGGGGTGGCGCCGCGCTTGCTGGTGCATGATGCCCATGGGGCCGAGATGATCCGCCTCGCGGCCCGGTTCGGGCGCGGCTTGCCCGCCGATGTGATCCCGCTGGAGCTGGGCACCGTCTCGGGCCTGGGCCATGCCGAGATGCTGGCGGCGCTGGCACATGGGTTTGCCAGCCTGTCCGTGCTGATGGGTCCACGCACCGAGCAGGACGCGCTGACCCGCGAGCGTAAACTGGCAGATGCGATTGCCGGGGCGGGCCGGCTGGAACTGCTCGATATTGCCGATCCCGATGCGCTCTCGGATCACCTTTACGCCGCGCCGGTGCCGGAACCGCTTGTGGACCCGGTCCTGCCGCTTGGCAACCGGCGCCAGATCACAAGGCTGGCGGCGCAGGCCCTCAACCCCGGCGGGCCGGTGCTGGATCTGCCGCAAGGCGCCCCCTATGGCGCGGTGGCCGTTGATACAGATGCCTGCACGCTCTGCCTCAGCTGCGTGTCGCTTTGCCCGTCGGGGGCGCTGATCGACAATCCCGACCTGCCACAGCTGAACTTTCAGGAGGACGCCTGCCTGCAATGCGGCATCTGCCGGACCATCTGTCCGGAACGGGCGATCACGCTGGTTCCCCGGCTCGACCTGTCGGATGCGGCGCTGGGGCAGCAGGTGCTGAACGAGGAAGAACCCTTTGCCTGTATCGAATGCGGGACGCTCTTCGGGGTACGCTCCACCGTCGAGAGGATCATGGAGAAGCTGGCGGGTACGCATCCGATGTTTGCTGAAAGCGCCCAGGCCCGCATCATCCAGATGTGCGACAATTGTCGGGTGGGCGCGCATTTCGAGCAGGAAAACAATCCCTTCGCATCCAAGCCCAAACCAAGAACCGTCACGACCGAGGACTATTTCACCAAACGCAAGGATCACTGATAGGCGCCCTTGTCTTCATTTCGCCCAAAATACTCCCGCCGGAGGCGCAGATTTTTCGGCGAAAAATCTGCTGGGCGCCCGGCCGCGACCGCGGCGCTTGTCGCCTGTCACTTCACGATCAGCGGCGCGCCCAGATCGGCGGCGCCGGTGGCCGCGACGAAGGCCAGGATCGCCTCCAGTTCCTCGATCGTCACCGTCACCGGTTGGATCGGCGGCGGACGTTCAGCGTCAAAGGGCGCGGTGACGCCCGGAATCTGGGTAAAGGCCGGATGCGGGCGCAACACATAGAATTGCTGAAACCGCGCGTCCCAGTCGGGCAGGCTGCGCAGCACCGCGAAAGAGGGGGTCGACCCGATCCCCTTCATCCGGTTCTCGGCGCCTGTCACGTGGCAGCGTCCGCATTTACCCTGGGCAAGCTTGGCCCCAAGCGCCGCGTCGCCCTCGAAGCCGACGGTCTCTTCCGACGCCGTTTCGTCCCGCAGCGCAACGAATGCGGGTCCGTCGGCGGGGGTAAAACTCTCGATCGTCCGCTGACCGATCTCCGATTGCATCCAGTCGCGGAACCGCTCCTGTTTTGTGTCGGCGCCGATCTGGAGCAGATAGACCGTATCGCCCTGCCGGAACACCCGGGTGCCGTCACCTTCGACAACCAGCCGCATGGGTCCTGCCGGATCCGCGACAACGCGGATTCCGGTCTTGAGCGAGAAGCGCGGCAGAATATGTTGCAGAAGACCCGACCGTGTCACGGCCTCGGGGCTGGCCAGACCAATCTCCTCCTGCGCGATGCAGGGGGTGGCGAAGGCGAGCAGGCTGAGGCACAAGAGGGCATGTCGCATGTCCCGCAGCCTAACGGCGGCGCGGGCATTGCGTCAAATGACGCGTGGGATACAGGAGAGACCGGGCCATGAGCGGCGATTACAACATGTCGATGCGCAAGTTCCTCAAGCAGGTGGGCGTTACCGGCCAGCAGGCAATCGAAGAGGGGTTGCGCAAGGCGGGCAGCCCCGAGGGCGGCAGCTTTCGCGCCCGTGTGGTGCTGACGATCGAGGGGCTGGATGTCAGTCACGAGGTCACCGGCCTGATCAAGGATGGTGACGCATGAGCCTGCGCGAGGCCGTTCTGGCCAATCTCAAGAAGATCACCGACCCGGTGTCCGGACAGGACATCGTAAGCGCCGGCATCGTGCGCGCGTTGAATGTCGAGGGCGACACCGTGCGCTTTGTCATCGAGATCGACCCCAAGCTGGCCGAGCGGATGGAGCCGGTGCGCGCCGCCGCCGAGAAGGCCGCCCAGATGGTCGAGGGTGTGGCCAAGGTCTCGGCCATGATGACGGCGCATTCCGACAAGGCGCCGCCCGATCTGAAGCCGCGCCCCAAGGCGGCGCCGCAAGGGCCGCAGCCGGTTGCCGGTGTCGACCGCATCGTGGCGGTCGCCTCGGGCAAGGGTGGCGTGGGCAAGTCCACCGTCTCGGCCAACCTCGCCTGTGCGCTGGCCGCCGAGGGGCGGCGCGTGGGCCTCTTGGACGCCGATGTCTATGGCCCCTCGCAGCCGCGCATGCTGGGCGTGTCGGGGCGGCCCGCCAGCCCGGATGGCAAGACCATCCTGCCGCTGAGGAATCATGGCGTGACCATGATGTCGATGGGGCTGATGACCAACGAGGGTCAGGCGGTGGTCTGGCGCGGTCCGATGCTGATGGGCGCGCTGCAACAGATGATGAGCCAGGTGCAATGGGGCGGGCTTGACGTTCTGATCGTCGACCTGCCGCCCGGCACCGGTGACGTGCAGCTGACGCTGAGCCAGAAATTCGCGGTCGATGGCGCCATCGTGGTCTCGACCCCGCAGGACGTGGCGCTGATCGATGCCCGCAAGGGCATCGACATGTTCCGTCAGCTCAAGACGCCGATCCTGGGCATGATCGAGAACATGTCGACCCATATCTGTTCCAATTGCGGGCATGAGGAACATGTGTTCGGCCATGGCGGCGTTGCGGCCGAGGCCGAGAAACTGGGCGTGCCGCTTTTGGGTGAGATCCCGCTGCATCTCGACATCCGGGTCGCCGCCGACGGCGGTGCGCCGATCGTTGTCAGCAAGCCCGACAGCCCGCAGGCCGAGGCGTTCCGCAGGATCGCCCGCGACCTGATCGCCAAGGGCCAGGCATGACTGCGCCCACCTTTCCGCCGCTGATGCAGGGCGTCGCCGCCCAGGGGGGCGACGACCCGTTCGAGCGGGCGCAGGCCATGGCGGCGCTTGGCTGTGATGGCGGGACGGTGGTGCACAGTGTACAGGCCGACCGGCTGCGCGCGGCGCTGGTGCTGGCGCCCGAGGTGGCGCTGGCCGAGGCGATGGCGATGCTGCCGCTATGTGCGGTGGGATTTCAGAACGCGCTGGGGGCGCTGGCCCCGCCCGAGGTGGCGGTGCATCTGGGCTGGGCGGGCGACATCCATGTCAATGGCGGTCGCTGCGGACGGCTTTGCGTGGCGGCCTCGACCCGCGACCCGCAGGCGCAGCCCGATTGGCTGGTGATCGGGCTCGATCTGGCGCTGCTGCCCACCTCGGACATGCCCGGCGCGCATCCCGACGAGACCGCGCTGTACGAGGAAGGCTGCGCCGATGTGGCGGCCACCACCCTGCTGGAAAGCTGGGCCCGCCATGTGATGACCTGGATCCACCGGTGGGAGGACGAGGGCAACGCGCCGCTGCATGCCGAATGGCTGGGCCTGGCGCGCGGCGTCGGCGAAGAGATCACGCGCGCGGACTGCACCGGAACCTTTCTGGGTGTCGACGAGCGGTTCGGGATGCTGATCCGTTCTGGCGCCGAAACCCGGCTGATCCCGCTGACCGATCTGTTGGAGGACCGCTCATGAACCTGGCCCGGGCCATTCATTTCGACGAAAGCGACCTGAGGGTCTTTCACAGCCCGGCGCGCACCGGGGAATGGTGCATCTCGGGGGGGTTCGAGTTTTCGAACTGGTCCGAGGCCGATCTGGAGGGCAAGGCGCGGCAGGCCTTTGCCAATGGCTGGTTGGGGCTGGAGACCTTCGGGCGGGTGACCTTTGTGGCGGTGACCCGGATCGAGGAGGGTGAGGTCGCGGCGCTGGCCGAGAACCTGGCGCGCCATTTCGTCAGCCATTACGGCGCCCCCTCGATCGAGGCGGCGCTAGAGGTGGCGCGGGGCGAGATCGCGCAGATGGCCGATCTGTGCGAGGATCACGATCCCAATACGCTGCTGACGGTGGCGCGGGACCTGTCCGAGGCCGGTGTGCGCGAGGCCTATCGCACCATCCAGCCTCAAGAGGCCGAGCTGGACCTGCTGGCGGTGCATGTCACGCCCGACGAATAGAGCGCAGCGCCCTTTGTTGTCAAAAGGAGCGCCTGCGGCGCACGCCTTTGGTGCCGCGCCTTGCGGCGCGGGATGCGAGGCGCTGCCTCGCGCTCCGGGATATTTGGGGCAAGAGGAAAGGGGCGGCGGGGAGTGATTTTCAGAGCAGGTCGGTGAAGCCGCCATATTGACCGCGCTTGAACATCAGACCCTTGCCGGGGCGTTGGGTGGCACGCAGCACCTGGCCGACCAGGATCAGGTGGTCGCCCGCCGGGTGGCGGGCCTGGATTTCGCAATCGAACCGGGCCAATGCGCCAACCAGTGTCGGCACCCCGTTCAGGCCCGGCTCCCAGTCGACGCCATCGAAGTTGAGACCGTCCTGCGCAAAGCGCTTTGCGATAGCGTGCTGACCTTCGGCCATCACATGGATCGCATAGTGGCGGGTATTGGCGAAAGTTCTGAAACGGGCCGAGTCATTGGCCAGGCTCCAAAGCACCAGCGCCGGTTCCAGCGAGACCGAGGCAAAGGAATTGGCGGTGATCCCGGCGGGCCCCCGCGCGGATTGCGCGGTGATCACGGTCACACCGGTCCCGTAACAGCCCAGCGCGTCGCGAAAGGCGCGGGCGCTGTCGGGGCCGGGGGTGAATGTGGTCTCGGTCATCTCAGCCTCGGGTCGGGATCGCGCCCCCACGTGCCATGGCGGGGCGGGATTGTCCATGCCGGGGATCGCATGACTTTCGGCGGTCGAGAGATCGGGTTTGCGGTTCATTCCCGCAGCTAAACACCAAAATATGCGTTTTTGATGTTTGAATTGCGCCACATGAAGGTCGGGTCGCGACCGGCTCAGTTCAGATCCTCAAGCAATCGCCCGTGTTTGCGGGTTTCGCCAATCACCGCGCCAAAGGTTTCAAGCCCGCGCGCCCGCAGCATCGGCAGCATCCGGCACAGCACGGCGGCGGTGGCCTGGGCATCGCCCAGCGCGGTGTGACGCAGCGGTGCGGGGATGGTGACGCCCAGCCGGTCGCAGAGCGCGTCGAGCGTGTGGGTCTCGCTGGCGCCGAACAGCACCGCCGAAAGCAGCACCGTGTCGAGAATCGGGTGATCCCACTCCAACCCGGAACGTTTACCGTGACGACGCAGAAACGCCATGTCGAAAGGCGCGTTATGGGCAACGATCACCGCGTCGCGGGCAAAGTGGTGGAACTGCCGCGCAGCGGTCACGATATCGGGGGCATCGGCCACCATCGCGTCGGACACGCCATGCACCTTGGTCGAGGCGGGCGGGATCGGGCGACCGGGGTTGACCAGCTGGTCGATGCGCTCTCCCGGCACGATGCGGCCCTTGACCACGCGGACTGCGCCGATCTGCACGATCTCGTCCTTGTGCGGAAGGAGCCCGGTGGTCTCGGTGTCGAAGACGGCAAAGACAAGGCTGTCGAGACCGCGCGCCTCCAGCGCCGCCTCGGCGGGCTGGCTGAGCAGGTCGAAATCATAGACCAGCGGCCGCGCCGCTTCGGGGGCGATGCGGCTGCTGGCCTCGTCAAGGATCAGCATGTAACCCGGCGCGTCCCCCAAGGGCTTCATCCGCGCCTGATAGCTTTGCGCGCCGTCGGTGCCGGTCAGGGTACAGTTTTGTTCCAGCCCGGACTTGACCAGCCTTGCATAGGCACGCTCCAGCCCGTCGCGCTGGAAATAGTCGAACAGCGAGGCGTTGAGCCGGGGATGGGCGATCTGCGCAAGCACGCCCGCCGCCTGACCGTCATAAAGCACGATTTGATGGGCAGGGTTGGCGAGCAGCATGGCCACCGGGATCTCGGTCAACAGCGCGGTCAGCCGGGCGGTCTCGGCGGCCAGATGCGCGGTCTCGGATGCGACGGCTGCGGCGGTATCCATGGCGTTGCTGCTGAGTTGGCCCGCCAGCCCGGCGGCGGCGGGCGCCAGATCGCCCAGATAGCGTGCCGCGTGCAGGTCCAGCTCGCCCGCCACACCCGCATGAGCGCGGGCGCGCATGCTGGCCGACAGGCGCTCGATCGGCTTGGCGACATTCTCGTCGAACAGCAGCCAGACCCCCGCCACCAGCGCCAGAATGCCAAAGCCGGCTGCCAGTGCCGCCAGCATAAAGGCGTCGAGCAATTCGGGGCTGCCGGCGCGGGAATAGGCCAGCCAAAGCGCGCCCAGCACCACCGCCAGCCCGCCCGCCGCCAGCAGGCAGAAAAAGAGAAAGATGCGCAGGCGCAGGCTCAATCCGGTCAGCATCTCACACCTCGCAGGCGGCCTGGATGAGCGGATCGCCCTGCGGCGGGCGGCGCCAGTCGGCGCCAGCGACACTGCCATCGGCGGCAAACTCGGCGCCATCGGCCAGGCTGGCGCGGCGCTGGCCGTCGCAGTCGATCAGCACCGGCACGCGGTTCACCGCGGCCCAGCGACCAAAGAAATAGAGATCGATCAGGCGCTGACCGGGCTGGCCCGGATGGGTCTTGAGGCTGGTGGCATCCAGCGCGGCGAAACGGTCGACAAACGGCACCAGATAAGTCCAGGGGCGGTAGAGGGCGCGGCTTTCCACCGTTTCGACGACCACCATGCCCTCGGGCAGGGCGGCACGGGTGCGCCCGTACCAGCCATATTCGCTGGCGATGGTCACGCCGATCATGCCACAGCCAGCGGCCACCGGCGCCAGCCAGCGGGGCAGGCGTCCTCGCAGAAGCCAGTTGAGCGCCATCACCGCCCCGGCCATGGCCAGACCCGCCACCAGCGTTCCGATCAGTTCCAGAAACATCGCCTTTCTCCTCCAGCCTTCCAGGCCGCCAACCGTTCGGCAGGGGCAAGATTTTTCGTCGAAAAATCTCTGCCCCGCGCGCCGGTCAGCTCAGCATGCCTTTGCCATGGCCCACGGCCGATTGCATCGTCTTTACCACCACAAACGCGTCGCGCAGATGACTTCGCTCAAAGTCCGACAAAGACGTAGGCGCCAGGTAGTTGTCCGGCGCCTCGCCGCGTCGCACCAGCGCGGCCTGATGCTCCAGCCGGGTTTCGGCGATCAGGTCATAGGCATCCTTGAGGTCGCGGGCGCCGGACGGGCTGAGCACGCCCGCCGCCTCGGCGGCCTCCAGCCGGGCGCGGGTGCCGACCTCGGTCAACTCGCCTTGCAGTGCATAGATGCGGCCCAGATCGACCACCGGCACCACGCCGTTGTGTTTCAGATCGAGCGTATTGCGGTGCTCGCCCGAACGGATGGTGGCGAAACCGCGCAACAGGCCGAGCGGCGGCGTGTGTTTCAGCGAGTTCGAGATCATATGGGCGACAAAGATCGAATTGGCCCGCGCTGCCCGCAGGGTTTCGGCCTGAAGATCGGTGAACAGCGCCTGATGCCCGCCGATCGGGCGCAGGTCGAACATCACACTGGCCAGCATCTGCGCCTCGGGGTTCGGCTTGGCGATCCAGCCGCGGAAATAGTCGCGCCAGACCCGCACCGGCTGGCACCAGCGCGGGTTGGTGGCCATCATGTCGCCGGGGCAATAGACGTAACCACAGGTATTGAGCCCGTCGCAGACGAACTGCGCCAGGTCCCGGAAATAGGGCATCTGGGCCTCGGTCACCGCATCGTCCAGCAACAGGCAATTGTCCTGATCCGAGACGCCGGTCTGTTCCTGCCGACCCTGGCTGCCGCAGGCAAGCCAGAGATAGGGCACCGGCGGCGGTCCCAGCTTCTCCTCGGCCAGTGCCAGCAGGCGGCGGGTTGCGGTGTCGGCGATATCGGTGATCAGGCGGGTGACCACCTCGTGTCGGTTGCCGCCGGCCACCAGTTGCACCAGCAGGCGCGGGATCTCGGCGGTGACCTCGGCCATCTCACCGGCGCTTGTGGCACGGGCGAGGCGGCTGACCAGCTCCGCGGAACTGACTGCCTGGAACCGGGTCAGGTCGGTCTGGGTGACCATGCCCACCAGCCGTCCGGCCTCGACAATCGGGATATGGCCGATATGGCGCTCCATCATCGCGTGCAGCACGTCCGAGCCGATGGCCGAGGGGGCGAGCGTCAGCGGGGCAGGGGTCATCACCTGGGCCACGGGCGTGTCGGGGCTGCGCGCCTCGGCCACCACCTTGCCCGAGAGATCGCGCTGGGTGAGGATGCCGACCAGCGCGTCACCTTCGCAGACGCAGAGCGAGGAGATGCCGCGCGCGCGCATCTCCTGCGCCGCCGCCTGCACCGTGGCGCCGGGCGCGCAGGTGGCCGGATCGCGGGCCATCAGGGTTTCGACCCGGCTGGTGGCAAGGCTCTGCACCTGCGGGCGCGGCGCGCGGGCGCGGTTGAAGAACTTCGCCACCACCGGATGGGCGGCCATCAGGTCCGAGAACAGTTCCGGCGGCAGCACCAGCAGCACCGAATGGGCATCGGCCCGGGCCGAGGTGACGGCGCGTCCGTCGCGCAACAGGCCACGTTCGCCAAAGGAATTGCGCAGGCCAAGGTGTGAGACCACCGCGCCGTTCTCGTCACGGATCTCGATCTGGCCCTCGTAGACGATGAACAGGCCCGGCAGTTTCTCGCCCAGATCGTAGACCGCGAAATCGCGTTCGACCTCCCAGGCGTCCAGCCGGGTGGCGATCCGCTCCAGTTCTTCCAGCGGCAGCGCATCATAGGGGTGCACCGATTTCAGGAAACGGGTGATCTGGTCAGGGGTAAGGGGCATGGCTCAACACCGGGTCTTGAATGAAAAAGTCCCGCCGGGACAGGGCCAGGCGGGACATGGTCAGTAAAGGCGGTCCACAATCGGGAGGGAGTGTGGACCGCCTTGCATCTCAGTGATCCTGAGCTGCGCCTGCGCCTCGGGGGATGCGCACGCTTTCGACCAGGTCCTTGATTTCCTGCGGAGTTTCCTTGGTCATGCCGGCGACCAGATAGGCGACGCCGAAGTTGACCGCCGCACCGATGGCGCCGAACGAGGTCGACTTGACCGTGCCCAGAAGCGGGTCGGCATCGGTGAAGGAGTTGGTGCCGGGGATGAAGAACCAGCCCTTGTGCAGGAAGATGTAGACGAGGGTCACGATCAGACCGGCCAGCATGCCGGCCACCGCGCCGCTGTTGTTGATCTTCTTCGAGAAGATCCCCATCATCAGCGCCGGGAAGATCGAGGCCGCTGCGAGACCAAAGGCCAGCGCCACGGTCTGTGCGGCAAAGCCCGGCGGGTTCAGACCCAGATAGGTCGCCACCCCGATGGCCACGGCCATCGCGATCCGCGCCGACAACAGCTCTCCCTTTTCCGAGATGCCCGGATTGATCGAGCCCTTGATCAGGTCATGGCTGACCGCCGAGGAGATCGCCAGCAGCAGACCGGCGGCGGTGGACAGCGCGGCGGCCAGACCACCGGCGGCGACCAGACCGATCACCCAACCGGGCAGGTTGGCAATCTCGGGGTTGGCCAGAACCAGGATGTCGCGGTTGAAGTTGGTCAGCTCGTTGCCGGCCCAGCCCTTTTCCGCGGCCTTGGCCTGCATGGCCTCGGAGGCGTCGTTATAGTACTGGATCTTGCCGTCGCCGTTCTTGTCTTCCCAGCCCAGCAGGCCGGTTTTCTGCCAGTTGGCCATCCAGTCATAGCGCGGGTCGGTTTCGATCTGCTCGATCGAGACCGCCTCGCCATTGGTGCCATTGGGCCAGAACATGTCGGTGATGTTCAGGCGGGCCATGGCGCCCACGGCGGGGGCGGTCAGGTACAGCAGCGCGATGAACACCAGAGCCCAGCCCGCCGACCAGCGTGCGTCCGACACCTTGGGAACGGTGAAGAAGCGCATGATGACGTGGGGCAGACCGGCGGTGCCGATCATCAGCGACAGGGTGAACAGCACCATGTTGAACGTGTCGCCGTTATGGGTGGTGTATTCGGCGAAACCCAGCTCTTTCAGGATCGCGTCCAGCTTGGCCAGCAGCGGCTCGCCGCTTGCGGCATGCTCGCCAAACAGGCCCAGGCCCGGGATCGGGTTGCCGGTCAGTTGCAGCGAGATGAACACGGCCGGGATGGTATAGGCCATGATCAGCACGACATATTGGGCAACCTGGGTATAGGTCACGCCCTTCATGCCGCCGAACACCGCATAGGCGAACACCACGCAGGCGCCGATCAGCAGGCCGGCGGTGTTGGACACTTCGAGGAAGCGGCCGAAGGCCACGCCCACACCGGTCATCTGGCCGATCACATAGGTCACCGAGGCGACGATCAGGCAGATCACGGCCACAAGGCGCGCGGTCGAGCTGTAGAAACGGTCGCCGATGAACTCGGACACGGTGAACTTGCCGAACTTGCGCAGATAGGGCGCCAGAAGCAGGGCGAGCAGCACGTAACCGCCGGTCCAGCCCATCAGGAAGGTCGAGTTGTCATAGCCCACAAAGGCGATGAGACCGGCCATCGAGATGAACGAGGCCGCCGACATCCAGTCGGCCGCGGTGGCCATGCCGTTCATGACCGGGTGCACGCCGCGTCCGGCGGCGTAGAATTCCGACGTGGACCCCGCGCGGGCCCAGATCGCGATGCCGATATAGAGCGCGAACGAGGCGCCCACGAACAGCAGGTTGATGGTAAACTGATCCATGGCTGATTACTCCTCGTCCACGCCGAATTCGGCGTCGAGCTTGTTCATGCGCCAGGCGTAGAAAAAGATCAGCGCCAGGAACACCAGGATCGAGCCTTGCTGGGCAAACCAGAAGCCCAGATCGGTACCGCCCACGGCGATGCCGCTGAGCATGGGGCGCAGCACGATGCCGAACCCGAAAGACACCAGCGCCCAGATGACGAGGCTGATGAGAATGATCCGCACATTGGCCTGCCAATAGCCCTTTTGGGCATCGCTGGCCTGTGCGGAGGTTGTGCTGTGGTCCGCCATGTCGCGGGTCCTCCTTGCTTCCTCCTGAGGCGCCCGGCTGCGGTCCGGGCGGTCTCACTCCTGAAACCCGCCGGTGGGCGGCGGGCATGACTCCTCCGGTCCGCCAGGGCGGTCCTTCGGAAATGTCTTGCGGGGGGAGGGGGCGGCGCGGGCCGCGCCCCGGTCTTTCCCGCCTAGGCCATCGCCCCCTTGACGATGGTGGCGAGGCCCTGGGCGATCTCTTCGATCCCGTCCATGGCGTCGATCCGTTGCAGCACGCCGTGCCCGTCGTAATAGGCGATCAGCGGCGCGGTCTGTGCGTGATAGGCCTCGAGCCGGCTGGCCACGGTCGCGGCATTGTCATCGGCGCGGCGCTTCATTTCGGTGCCGCCGCAGTTGTCGCATTTGCCCGCCTCGGCCGGCTGCTTGAACGTGTCGTGATACCCCTCGCCGCAGCCGCCACAGGTGTAGCGGCCCGAGATGCGGGTGACCATCTCGGCATCCTCGACCTCGAGGCTGATGGCGGCGTTGATACGCTGTCCGCTCTCGGACAGCAGCGTGTCCAGCGCCTCGGCCTGCACGGTGGTGCGGGGAAAGCCGTCGAGGATCACGCCCTTGGCGCAATCGGGCTCGGCCAGCCGGTCGCGCAGGATGGCAATGACGATCTCGTCGTTGACCAGGTCGCCCGCCTCCATCACCGCCTTGGCCTGTTTGCCGGCGGGGGTGCCGGCGGCCACGGCGGCGCGCAGCAGGTCGCCGGTCGACAGTTGCACCAGCCCGAACTTGTCTTCCAGCATGCGAGCCTGGGTGCCCTTCCCGGCGCCCGGAGGGCCGAGAAGGATCAGAACGGCGGGGGTGGTCAGAGTGGCAGCGTCCATGGTCATCCCCTTATTTGCCGGCGCGATTGGCGATCAGGTCGTCGACCACCGAAGGATCGGCCAGCGTCGAGGTATCGCCCAGCGAGCCAAAGTCGTTCTCGGCGATCTTGCGCAGGATGCGGCGCATGATCTTGCCCGAGCGGGTCTTCGGCAGGCCCGGCGCCCACTGGATCACGTCCGGGCTGGCAATCGGGCCGATCTCGGTGCGCACCCAGGTGCGCAGCTCCTTCATCAGCTCGTCCGACGGCTCGCGGTCGTTCATCAGGGTGACATAGCAATAGATGCCCTGGCCCTTGATCTCGTGCGGATAGCCCACCACGGCGGCCTCGGCCACGGCGGCATGCGCCACCAGTGCGCTTTCGACCTCGGCGGTGCCCATGCGGTGGCCCGAGACGTTGATCACGTCATCGACGCGGCCGGTGATCCAATAGTCGCCGTCGGCATCGCGGCGGCAGCCGTCGCCGGTGAAGTAGTAGCCCTTGTAATCGGCGAAATAGGTCTTTTGGAACCGCTCGTGATCGCCCCAGACGGTGCGCATCTGGCCCGGCCAGCTGTCCTTGATGCAGAGCACGCCCTCGACCCCGTTGCCGCTGATCTCGACGCCCGATTGCGGGTCGAGCACCACCGGCTGCACGCCAAAGAAGGGCTTCATCGCGGCCCCCGGCTTGGTCGCATGGGCGCCCGGCAGCGGCGTCATCAGGTGGCCGCCGGTTTCGGTCTGCCACCAGGTGTCGACGATCGGGCATTTGCCCTTGCCCACCACGTCATTGTACCAGTTCCAGGCCTCGGGGTTGATCGGCTCGCCCACGGTGCCCAACAGGCGCAGGTCGCTCAGGTCGTGCTTTTCGACAAAGCTGGTGCCCTGACCCATCAGCGCGCGGATGGCGGTGGGGGCGGTGTAGAACTGGTTGACCTTGTGCTTGGCGCAGACCTCCCAGAAGCGGCCCGCGTCGGGATAGGTCGGCACGCCCTCGAACATCAGCGTGGTGGCGCCATTGGCCAGCGGGCCATAGACGATATAGCTGTGGCCGGTGACCCAGCCCACATCGGCGGTGCACCAGTAGATGTCGCCGTCATGGTAGTCGAAGGTGATCTCATGCGTCATCGCCGCATAGACCAGGTAGCCGCCGGTGGTATGCACCACGCCCTTGGGCTGACCGGTCGAGCCGGAGGTGTAGAGGATGAAGAGCGGATCCTCGGCACCCATCTCGGCAGGCGCGCAGTAATCCGACGCCTCAAGCGCCATCTCGTTATAGTCAAAGTCGCGGTCGGCGATCCAGGTGGTCTGGCCACCGGTGCGCTTGACCACCAGGCATTTCACGCTGTCCTTGCAATGCAGCAGGGCCGCGTCGGCATTGGATTTCAGCGGCGTCTTGCGGCCACCGCGCGGCGCCTCGTCGGCGGTGATCACCACCTTGGCGTCGCAGCCGTTGATGCGGGCCGCCAGCGCGTCGGGCGAGAAACCGGCAAAGACGATGGAATGAATGGCGCCGATGCGGGCGCAGGCCAGCATGGCATAGGCGGCCTCGGGGATCATCGGCAGATAGATCACCACGCGGTCGCCCTTGCGAACACCCAGGCTCTCGAGGATGTTGGCCATCCGGCAGACCGAGCCGTGCAGCTCTTTATAGGTGATGTGCTTGGCGGGTTCCGTGGGCGAGTCCGGCTCCCAGATGATCGCGGTCTGGTCGCCACGGGTCGCCAGGTGGCGGTCAATACAGTTGGCCGCGACGTTCAGCGTGCCGTCGGCATACCAGTTGATCGAAACCTCGCCGAAATTGTAGTTGACGTCCTTGACCTGGGTAAAGGGCTTGATCCAGTCGACCCGCTTGCCCTGCTCGGCCCAGAACCCTTCGGGATCGGCCATCGAGGCGGCATACATCCGGTCATAGGTTTCCGCGTTCACATGCGCGCGCGCCACGGTGTCGGCGGACGGTGCATAGAGCTTGGTCTCGGTCTGAGCTGCTGGTGACATGGATGAGGCTCCTCCCTCTCACTGATTTCATTGCGACCGTTTTCACCCATCCCCATGGGTGTTGTCGATCTGCGTTCCAACCCTGCGCAAATCATAGCGAAAACTGAAAAGAAGAAAATAAATACCTGTAAAACAATGGATTGACTGTAAATTAGTTGATGATTTCAGGGGTGATTTGTAAATTTCGTGAACTCGAACTGGGAAATACCGATGAAAATCAATCTCTATTCCTGTCAAGGATTTTTCCCCGACCGGCTGGCGGTCGTGGCCTATCCGGGTTTCCCGGAAGGCGCGAAAGCCGCATTTCGGGTGTGACATAATGTTTCGGTGCCGGGCCTGCACCGGCAATCATGCTGCGCAGCGGCATGGCCGACTCGCCGGGTTGCGGGCTTGGCATGCTGCCATGTTGGCGCTAGCTTGACCGCAAGCGGTCCGGACGGAAGGACCGCAGCATAGGGAGAGACTTCATGAACAAGATGTTGAGCGGCGCGGTTGCGGCCGCCCTGACCGTGTCTTTTGCCGTCGAGGCAGGTGCTACCGAATGGAATGTGTCGGTCTGGGGCAAGCGCCGCGCCTTTACCGAGCATGTCGAGAAGCTGGCAGAACTGGTCAGCGAGAAGACGGGTGGGTCGTTCACCCTGAATGTCAGCTATGGCGGCCTGTCCAAGCCCCGCGAGAACCTGGACGGGATCTCGATCGGTGCGTTCGAGATGGCGCAGTTCTGTGCCGGCTATCACGCCGACAAGAACCGGGCGATCACGGTGCTGGAACTGCCGTTCCTGGGCGTGAATACGTTGGCCGAAGAGGTTGCCGTGTCGAACGCGGTCTATGCCCATCCGGCGGCGCAAAAGGAAATGGCGCAGTGGAATGCCAAGCTGCTGATGACCTCACCGATGCCGCAATACAACCTGGTGGGCACCGGTTCGCCGCGTGACGAGCTGGCCGAGTTCGAGGGCATGCGGGTGCGCGCGACCGGCGGTCTGGGCGCGGCATTCGCGGCGGTTGGCGGGGTGCCGACCTCGGTGCCTGCGACCGAGGCCTATAACGCGATGGAGTCGGGCGTTGTGGATACCGTGGCCTTTGCCCAGCACGCGCATCTGAGCTTTGGCACCATCAACAAGGCCGACTGGTGGACCGCCAACCTGAACCCGGGCACCGTGAACTGCCCCGTGGTGGTAAATATCGACGCCTACGAGGCGCTGAGCGATGACGAGCGCGCGGCGCTCGACAGCTCGATCGACGAGGCCATCGACCACTATTTGACCAACTACGGCACTCTGCTGAAGAAATGGGATGACGTGCTGGCCGAAAAGGGCGTTGAAAAGGTGATGATCTCGGACGAGGTGCTGGAAGAGTTCCGCGCCAAGGTTGCCGGACCGATCAGCGCCAAATGGGTCGAGGACATGACCGCGCAGGGCCTGCCGGGGCAGGAACTGCTGGATCTGGTCCATGCGACGCTGAAATCGGCACGCGGCAGCTGAGGCCGCAACGGGGGCCGGGCGCATATGTGCCCGGTCCGCTCTTTTCAGAATACCGGACGTAAGGGGGCTTTGCCATGGCAGGGCATGCATCAGTATTGGAGGACGGCAGCGCGCTGAGCCGTCTGGACCGGGCGCTCTTGCGGCTGGAGCGGGTCCTGGCGCTGATCAGCGGGCTGGCGGTGTTTGCGCTGATGCTGCTGGCGGTGGTTTCGGTTGGCGGGCGCAACACGATGAACGCGCCCTTGCCCGGCTATGTCGACTGGATCGAGCAGGCGATGTCGCTGATCGCCTTCATGGGGATCGCCTTTGTCCAGCGCGAGGGCGGCCATATCCGGATGGACCTGTTCATCGGGCGGCTTCAGGGCCGGGCGCTGTGGCTGTTCGAGCTGATCTCGGTGCTGCTGATCCTGGGCTTGATGATGCTTCTGGTCTGGGGCAGCTGGGCGCATTTCCTGCGCGCCTTTGACATCAACGCGCCGCTCTGGAGCCGCGACAGCTCGATTGATATCGGCATTCCGCTCTGGCCCGCCAAATTGCTGGCGCCGGTGGCGTTTTCGGTTCTGTGCCTGCGGTTGGTTTTGCAGGTCTGGGGCTATGGCCGGGCCTTTCTGCTGGGGCTTGATGCGCCGGTAGCGGTGCCGCTGATCCAGGATGTGGCCGCCCAGGCGGCGGCCGAGGCCGAGCAACTGGCGGGGCATGACAATGGATAGTATCGAGATCGGCCTCTGGGTCACCGGCGGGCTGCTGGTTCTGGTTCTGACCGGCATGCGCGTGGCCTTTGCCGCCGCGCTGGCGGGGCTGGTGGGGCTCATCTGGATCTTCTGGTCGAAGAAGGGCTATGACCCCGAGGATTTCGGCTGGGCGCTGACGGTGGCGGTCAAGACGGCGGGGCAGGTGCCCCATTCCAAGGTGGCCAGCCAGGCGCTGAGCCTGATCCCCACCTTCATCCTGATCGGTTACCTCGCCTATTATGCGGGGCTGACGCGGGCGCTGTTCGAGGCGGCCAAGCGCTGGATGGCCTGGGTGCCGGGCGGGCTGGCGGTATCGACCGTGTTTGCCACCGCGGGCTTTGCGGCGGTGTCCGGGGCGTCGGTCGCGACCTCTGCCGTGTTCGCCCGCATCGCCATCCCCGAGATGTTGGCAATCGGCTATAACAAGCGTTTTGCGGCGGGCGTGGTGGCGGCGGCGGGGACATTGGCCTCGCTGATCCCGCCCTCGGCGATCCTGGTGATCTATGCCATCATCGTCGAGCAGGACGTGGGCAAGCTGTTGCTGGCGGGCTTCGTGCCTGGTGCGTTCAGCGCGGTGATCTATGTGGCGCTGATCGTGGGCATCGCGGTGGTGTTCAAATCGGTGGGCCCGCCGGTGACCGGCTTTACCTGGCGCCAGCGGTTCGCGTCGCTGCCTGGCGCGCTGCCCATCGTCTTTGTCGTCGTGATCATCATCTTCTTTGTCTACAACCCCTTTGGCGGCGATGCCTGGGGAACGCCTACCGAGGGCGGCGCGCTGGGGGCCTTTGTGGTGTTCTGCATGGCCGTGCTGCGCGGCATGAAATGGGCCGAGTTCAAGAGCGCGCTGATAGAGACCGCCAAGCTGACGGTGATGATCTTTACCATCATCTGGGGGGTGCTGATTTATGTGCGCTTCCTTGGCTTTGCCGATCTGCCGGGGGCGTTTTCCGACTGGATCACCAGCCTGCACATGTCGCCGATTCTGATCCTGATCTGTATCCTGTTGGCCTATGCGGTGCTGGGCATGTTCATGGACGCGATCGGCATGCTGCTCTTGACCCTGCCGGTGGTCTATCCGGCGGTGATGGCGCTGAACGGGGGCGAGGCGGTCAGCGCGGCCGACAGCGCGTTCGGCATGTCGGGTCCGATGTGTGCGATCTGGTTTGGTATCCTGGTGGTGAAAATGGCCGAGTTCTGCCTGATCACCCCGCCCATCGGCCTCAACTGTTTCGTGGTGGCCGGTGTGCGCCCAGACCTGAGCGTGCAGGACGTGTTCCGCGGTGTCATGCCGTTCTTTGTCGCCGATGCCGTGACCATCGGCCTGCTGGTCGCCTTTCCCCAGATCGTTCTCTGGCTGCCGACATTGGCCGGGTAGAGCGTCGTTGACCCCTGCCCAATGCCACGATACGGCAACGGGCAGGGCAGGGGGACAGACCGGATGCAGATCGAGACCGTCATCTATGTGCTGCTTGGCGGTCTGGCGGGCGGTTTCGTCAACGGGCTTGCGGGCATGGGCACCTCGCTTTTTGCGCTGGGGTTCTTTCTGGTGGTGCTCGACCCGGTTTCGGCGGTGGCGCTGACCGCGCTTCTGGCGGTTCTGGCGGGGGTGCAGGGCCTCTGGATCTCGCGTTCGGTGCTTTGGGAGGATCCGCGTCGTTGGCTGCGCTTCACCCTGCCGGGCATTCTGGGCGTTCCGCTTGGGCTGATGCTGCTGGACTGGGTCGATCCGGCGGTGCTGCGCCGGATCATCGCGGCGGGGCTGGTCCTATACGGTGGTTACTTCGGCCTGCGCCGGTCCTTGCCCCGGCTAGAGGGACAGTATCGCTGGATCGACCGTGCCCTGGGGTTCATTGGCGGCATTCTGGGTGGCTTTGCCTCGCTGTCGGGCGTGCTGCCGACCATCTGGCTGTCGATGCGGGCCTGGCCCCGGGCCGAGACACGGGCGGTGCTGCAAAGCTACAACTTTTCGATCCTGCTCATCACCGTTGCCGGGCTGGCCCTGCGCGGCGCCTACGAGGCGCAGGTCTGGACCGCTTTCGCCGTGGTGCTGCCGGCCGGCGTATTGGCGGCGCAGGCTGGGATCTTCGCCTTTCGCCGCATCACCGACGCGCAGTTCCAGCGCCTTTTGGTGCTGCTCTGCCTCTGCCTGGGGCTGGGAATGCTGATGCGCGAGGTGCTGGCAGGGTGAGCGGCGGTCGCACAGGCAACCGTCAACGCTGTTGCCTTGACAGATCCGACGCGCGCGGCTCTGGTCGGGCGCGGGCCTGTCCGGGGCCAGTCGGAGAGGCGTCATGACCACGCTCGACCTGATGCTCTTTGCCAGCGCGGTGCTGTTGCTGGCGGGGACGATCAAGGGCTTTATCGGCTTGGGCCTGCCCACCGTGTCGCTGGCACTGCTGACGCTTGGCACCGATCCGCGCATGGCGATCACGCTGATCCTGATGCCGATGCTGCTCAGCAATCTCTGGCAGATGGCGCGGGGCGGGCCGTTAGGCATATTGCTGCGCCGGTATGGCCGGTTCGCGCTGGTGCTGGGCCTGTCGGTGGGGCTGACCGCCTGGTTCAGTCGCGCGGCGGGCGACCGGCTGCTGATGGGGGCGCTGGGGGCGATCCTGCTGCTTTACGCACTGCTCGACAGCCTGCGCCGGGTGCCGCCGCTGCCCGAACGCCACGTTGGTTTGATCGAGGTGATCTGGGCTGCACTCACAGGCGTGATCGGCGGATTGACCGCGGGTTGGGGCGGGCCGATGGCAATGTATCTCAGCGCCCGCCGCGCGCCGAGGGACGAGTTCGTGCAGGCCAGCGGTCTGCTCATTGCCGCCGGCAGTCTGCCGCTGATGCTCTCCTATGTGGCAGCGGGCCACGCCGATCCACGCGGGCTGGGTCTCTCCGCTGTGCTACTGGCGCCCACCTTCGCGGGCTTTGCCTTGGGCGAGCGCCTGCGCCACCGTGCCGCCCCGGCCCTGTTCCGCCGCGCTCTAATCCTGCTCTTCGTGGTGCTGGGCGCAAACCTGATCTGGCGCGCGCTCGGCAGCTAGCCCCTCAAAGTGGGAGCCACTCGAGCCGATCAGTGCGCGCGTGCATTAACCTGGTGACACAGTTGGTGTCCAGATCCACGATCCGATAGGAGGGCGGCCCGAAGTTGTCGGGGCACCGGTCTTGGCCAGGGTCCTGAACCGGTGAAACGCGGCGCAAATGTGCCGGCCAGCAGGCTCTCTCGAAGCCAGACTGATCGACGCTCGTAAGCGATGAGAACAATACGAGATACCGGATGGAGCTTCATCCTGAGTTCCCAATTATGACCGGACGGATGAACGTCACTTTGCCGCCAGCGGTTTAGCCCAATCCTCCGATGCTGTGCCGGGTAATCGACGCGCCATGCAACAGGTCGGACTCCTTGAGGTCGGGCAAAGACTGATTTCCGGCCGAAGCGCGGATGCGGCGTGGGCTGGCAATCTCGCCCGAGAGGTGGCGTCTCATTGCCAACTTGACGGTTAGCCAGAGCCTACGGCTAGGCGCCGCCATGCGGCCCGAGGGGCAGGCCGAGCGGATCTCGCGCATTGGTTTGAAACCTTCCCGATCCTGGGGGGCGCAGTGCGACCAGCAGGCGGGCACTCCGTCGGGCGGTGAACGCAGATGCTTGCGATTAGCCGCGCGCTGATGTCTGAGCCGCGCATCCTGCTGCTCGTCGCGCCCCGGCCGACCACGGTGACCTCTCTCTTTCGTAGACTGGCCCGTCGGTCTGGGCGCGATCCGGGCCTGCTCGCTGCAACTTTTCGAAGGCGCTGACCATGGCTGTAGTGATCGTTGCATGATGCAGTCCTTACACCGCACCGTGCTGCGGCTGGCTATACGGACGTCGCTGAATTTCGAGATGGTGCGGCTGAGCGGTATCCGCGAAACCAGGCCTTTGCCATGGCGCTCACGATTTCCGGGCCGTCAGCGGGGATCGTCTGTGTCTTCACCATGACGCGGCGTGGACCGGTCGATCCGCATCTGGGGCGTGGTCCGGCGCTCATACCCTTGTGCCTGCGTTTAGACTGCCTTGGCAGCCTGCCCGGAGCGGTTTTGGTCGGGTTTCTTCCGGGCGCTCTCTCGTTCGACAAGGTGTGAACCCGGTAACGGGCCCCGACCTGATGCAGGGGGCGCGTGACGCGGTGTGGAGCATGACCGACCTGGATTCCGCTGCCACTGGAGGGTAAGCGCACAGAAAGCGTATATGCTCCGTTCGGTCTGAGGCGGCCTGAACATCAGCGAGATCGTGGAGATGCCGAACTGTACCATCAGTCTCTGCTTTCCCAAGACCGCGCCGGTGTAAGGGCCTCGCTGGGTTGGCCCGGATTTCCCACGGATTTGTCATTATACTTTTCCGGCGGACCGAGTTCGGACATCGAGCGAAGTCGGTCGGCTCCGTCAGGCAAACGGCGCGAAGGAGGATGCGCCTAGAAACGTTGCCCGACATAGATGTAGAGCAGGTCCTCGCCTACGCTGTTGCGGCTGAGATCGACTGAGAAATCCAGCGGGAACTTTCGCGATAGGCGGTAGCGCGCGCCGACCCCCCAGGCCGAGCGCACGGTGTCGAGAGAGAAATCCGCAAAGCGTCGCCCGGTGGTGCCGACCCCGCCAAAGGCCACGACGCCCAGCCTGTTTCCCAGGCGCTGGCGCAACTCGACCTGAAGCGAGGCCGAGCGCTGGTCGAGAAATTCGGTGACGGAATAGCCCCGGAACCCGTCCGTGCCGCCCAGCGAGCAGAGATCGAAAAAGGGCGTGTCGGAACTGGCCCCGCAGACCGAGGCGGCGGCGGCAAGCACCGCCCCTTTCCAGGGCTTGTGATAGACCGCAAGGTTCAGATAGGCGCGGGAATAGTCGCCCGTCACTCCTTCGAGCGTGAGACCGCGCGTGGCTTCGAAATCGATCAGCGCGCCCTGGGTCGGATAGATGGTGTCGTCGCGTGTATCGAGGCTGGCGACGAGGCCGGGACTGACGATGCGCATCGAGGTGAACCGGTTGAACGGCGGCGGCAGCGGTGGGAGGCCGGTGCGGGCAAGGTCGATCGTGGTGTCGAGATAGCGCAGCGACAGGCCCGCCGAAAACTGTGGGGTGAACCCGTAGGACAGGCTCACCCGGGCCAGTTCCCCTTTTTGGTGGATCGGAAGCAGGCCGATCCCTGTATGCAGGTCATAGTTCAGGTTGGCACGGGCATAGAGGCTTTCGATCTGCCAGCGATTGTTGTCAAAGGCGAAATTGCCCGCAAGCCCCACGCCCTCGCTGCCATTGTCCGATCTCAGCGCCCCGATGCCGATCATCGAGGGTTTGGAGGCCGGGTCCAGCGTAAAGAGATATCCTGCCCCCAGCACCAGCCCCGATCCGATGGTCGGGTTGGAAAAAGGGATCGGTGCCACCACGAAGGAGCCCCGACGAAATCCGGGCAGCTCTTCCTTCTCGACCGAGGTGAAGCGGCCGACTTCGGTTTCCAGCGTGGACTTGCCCGCCTGGGCGGCCGCTTGCGGCGCCGACCAGAGACACAGCAACAGCCCGGCGGCAAGCGCGCAAAGCGGGTGCCAAAGCCCCACATTGCCGCGCCTGCCGCCGGGCCGGGTCATGGGCCTATTCGCCCTGGGTCTGTTCGTTGACGGCTTGGCTGGCGGCGGCGGCAACCGCCGATTTCTGCTCGGGCGTCATATGTTCGGCGTCGTCGAGACCGGGAATGGCCACGCGCACCTCGCGGCGGGCAAAGTCGATGCCGTTGGCCTTGAACTCGGCTTTGACCTTGTTGAAGATCTCCTTGCGCAGGGTGAACTGCTTGCCGGGCTTGGCCATGAACTTGCCCCGGATGATCATGCCGACATCGTCGAAATCGAACACGCCCTGCGATTTGAACGGTTGCAGGAAGCCTTCGGCATGGGTCGGGTCGGCCATCATCTCGGCGCCGATCTTCTTGAAGATCTTCTTGACCTTGTTGGGATCGGTGTCGAAAGGCACGGTGAACTTCAGCTTCATGATTACCCAGTCGCGGCTGAAATTGGTCAGCTTGGCGATCTCGCCATAGGGGATCGTGTGCACCGGGCCGCGATGGTGGCGCAGCTGCATCGAGCGGATAGAGATCTTTTCGACCGTGCCGGTGGTGCCGCCCACATCGACATATTCACCCACGCGGAACGCGTCGTCGATCAGGAAGAACACCCCGCCCACGATGTCGGCGACCAGTTTCTGGGCACCGAAACCGATGGCCAGGCCGAGGATCCCGGCACCGGCCAGCAGCGGCGTGATGTCCAGCCCCAGCGCCCCCAGGGCCAAGAGGCCGAAGATCACCGCGATGGCGACCTGCGCCGTGACGCGCATCAGGGGCAGAACGGTCACCAGGCGCGAGCCTCCGGCGCCACCGCCTTCGCCCGCTTCCTCGTCCGGGCTTTGATCGACCGCCGTTTGCTCCTTTGCCAGGCGACGGTTGATCCAGAGCGAAATGACCTCGTCCAGAATG
The DNA here is from genome assembly GCF_059613025.1 of Ruegeria sp. BHSC223. Taxonomy (NCBI): domain Bacteria; kingdom Pseudomonadati; phylum Pseudomonadota; class Alphaproteobacteria; order Rhodobacterales; family Roseobacteraceae; genus Ruegeria; species Ruegeria sp. BHSC223. Next base: position 490,054 of record NZ_JBXWRR010000001.1, on the reverse strand, counting down.
TAACCCACGGCAATGATGATCAGGAACTGGATGACCGCCCCGCCAACATCGGATCCGGCACCCGCCACGTTGCGCAGGTCGATCTGCCAGGCATTGGCGATCATCAGAACGACAAAGACCCCGGCCAGAACCCGGCCAATGCGGATATAGCTGCGCTTGGTGGCGCGATAGGCCTGTTCGGCAATGGCGCCGGTGCCGATGATCGGCGGTTGCAGATGCCGCACCAGCCCCCGGATCAGGGTGTCGATGGCCGGGGCCATCAGCAGCCAGAACATGGTCACGTAATGAGCGCCCGCGCCCACATTGGCCAGAACCGCCATGTCGCGGATCGCCACGAAATATTCGACGATCAGCCAGACAACGGCCGAGACCGCGATGGCGAAATAGGGGTAGTAGCTGGCGACCTTCTCGTCGAATGCGGTACGGTCGGGATCATCGCCACGCATCATCTCGGTCAGGCCACTGCGCGCGGTCCAGGCGATCAGCGCGATATAGATATGGATCGAACTGTTCAGCCAGAATCCCAGCCGCATATCCCCCATCGCCACGCCGTTCAGATTATTGAAGGTGACGATGAACAGGGTAAAGCCGATCAGCAGGAACAGGCCGATCTGGTTGCGGTGCAGATACTGCGCCCAGCGGTCATCGGCATTGACCAGCCGCAGATCGGGCCGGTTCGGCGCCAGGATAAAGCGCGAGATCGCCGCCCCCAGACGCGGCAACCAGATCAGGTAGAGCACGAAGGGCGCCGCATAGGCGATCTGTTCGGGCTCCAGCAGGCGGCGTCCGACAAAGACCAGGGTATAGTAGAACACGACCAGCCCCAGAACCTCGCGGCAGAACCGCCGGAACAGATAACTGACCGCGCCGCGCAAGTCGTCGGAAGCAGCAGCGGGGTCAGCCTTGATCCACGAGCGGGTCACATAGACCGCCAGCTTTTCGGCGGCGAAGCCGATTGCAAGGGCCAACAGGGTGTAGCCGAACAGGGTGGCCATGCCCGCGCTGCCCAGCGAGTTTGCGAAATTCGACAGCGCCTCGCCCTGTTTCGTCACCAGCAGCGGCACCTTGCGCAGGGCATCCAGCCACGAGGCGACCAGCGCCTTGGCGGCGTCACCGACCCGGGCGATGGGCCCCTTGCGCGGTTCGGGCTGTTCCTGGCTGGCCTGCGCTACGGCATCCAGCCGCTCCAGCAGCAGGGCGCGGACCTGATCGTCGGACAGGCGCGCGACCAGATCGTCGACCTGGTCGGGGGTCAGGTCGTCGGGAACTGTGGGTGTGGTTTCCGCCGCGCTGCCCGAGGGCAACGGAACCTGGGCCGCCAACGGGACGGATATACAGAACAGGGCGGCCAGCAGGGCCAGCACCTTGAATAGCGGTTTCATGAATTGCCCTCGTGTATTCTTTATATGTTCCGTTTCTACCGCGCGTTGGCGTGAACTCAAACAGTTTCACCGGAAAGAGAGCGGTTCCGGGCGAAAGACGAAAAAAAAGGCCGAGCACTAAGCTCGGCCATAGTCCAACAGGTAGGTATGAAGGTGACGAGCGTCTAAGCATCATCGCCTTCGAGTGCTGATTTAGGAGGCATGGGGCGTTTCTTCAAGAACTTTGATGTCGCAGGTGCAGCATTCCCGCTATGCAACTGTTGCATGGCTGGTCAAAATCAGAGAATCCCCAACTCCTTCAGCTGTTTGCGATGGGCGATGATCTCTTCCTGAACGAAGTCGCGGAAGGCCGCGACCCGCTGGGAATGACGCAGCTCCTCTGGATAGGCCAGATAGACCGGGACCTGGGCCGATTTGATATCGGGCAGGACATGGATGAGGTCGGGGAAATCCTGTGTCACATAGTCGGGCAGGACGCCGATGCCCAGATTGTGCAGCACGCCCTGAAGCACGCCGAAATAGTTGTTCACCGTCAGCAGCGACGAAGGGTTGTAGGCCAGCAGGTGCTGAGCCAGCACCACGCTGGCACCCACCTGGGCGGCGTTGGTGTTCTGGCAGATCAGCCGGTGTTCGCTGATGTCGCTGATATCCTGCGGCGTGCCCGCCGAGTCGAGATAGGCGCGGGTGGCATAGAGCTTCATCTCGACGGTCATCAGCCGTTTGCGGATCAGATCGGCCTGGCTGGGCTCTTTCATGCGGATGGCCACGTCGGCCTCGCGCATGGGCAGGTCCAGCACCCGTTCCTCGAGCATCAGATCGACCTTGAGGTCGGGATATTTCTGGTAGAGCGCGGTCAGGCGCGGCGCCAGCCACAAGGTGCCAAAGCCAAAGGTGGTGGTGACGCGCAATTCGCCGAACACCTCTTCCTCGCTGTCGCGGATGCGGGCGGCGGCGGCATCCAGACGCTTGGCCATGGATTTCGTAGCGTCAAACAGCAGCTCACCCTGCTCGGTCAGAATCAGGCCACGCGCATGGCGGTGAAAGAGCGTCGCGTTCAACGATTCCTCGAGCGCGCGGATCTGACGGCTGACCGCCGATTGCGACAGGTTCAGACGGTCGCCCGCATGGGTCAGGCTGCCCGCATCGGCAACCGCGTGAAATATCCGAAGCTTGTCCCAGTCCATATCCGCAACTTTCTTTATGCGCCCGATCACCTATATGAAACACATGACAAATTCCACAAGGAACGATGTATAACTGCGCGTGAAGGCGAAAAAACCACCTATGCAGGTCAGCAATTGTGACCTATATTTGGGCATCAATGACAAGCCGGTCCGGCGCAGGGGAGACGTCTGATGAGCCAACCCAAACTTACGCTAAATGACAAGTTCGATCTGGAGAAGAGTCCGGTTCTGCTGAATGGCACCCAGGCCCTGGTTCGCCTGATGTTGATGCAGAAAGCGCGCGATGCCGCCGCCGGATTGAGCACCGCCGGTCTGGTCACCGGCTATCGCGGTTCGCCGCTGGGCGCGGTCGATTTGCAGATGAGCCGGGCGCAAAAGCAGCTGAACGCGGCCGATGTCACCTTTCAGTTCGGGCTGAACGAGGATCTGGCGGCCACCGCGCTGTGGGGCAGTCAACAGGCGGGGCTGCGCGGTGACGGCAAATATGACGGCGTATTTGGCCTGTGGTACGGCAAGGGGCCGGGGGTGGACCGTTCGGGCGACGTGATGCGCCACGCCAACATGGCCGGCACCGCCAAACATGGTGGCGTCCTGATGGCGATGGGCGACGACCACACCGGCGAAAGCTCGACCGTGCTGCACCAGTCGGAATGGGCGCTGGTCGATGCCTATATGCCGGTGGTCAGCCCCGCAGGTGTGCAGGAAATCCTTGATTACGGTATCTACGGCTATGCGCTCAGCCGGTTCTCGGGCCTTTGGGTGGGTCTCAAGACCATGAAGGACACGATCGAGGTGACCTCGGTCGTGGATGGCCGTCCCGACCGGATGCAACTGGTGACCCCGGAATTCGACATGCCCGAGGGCGGGTTGAACATCCGACTGGGTGACACGCCGCACCTGCAAGAGGGGCGGATCATCGATTACAAACGCTTTGCCGCCGAGGCGTTCAGCCGCGCCAACCGGATGGACAAGCGGGTCTGGGGCAAGCCGGGCGCCAAGATCGGCATCGCCGCGGCGGGCAAGAACTGGCTCGACCTGGTGCATGCGATGTCGCTCTTGAACATCGACGAGGCTGAGGCCGAGCGGCTGGGCATCACCACCTACAAGGTCGGCCAGACCTTTCCGCTGGACATGCAGAGCTTTCATGACTGGGCCGAAGATCTCGACCTGGTGGTGATTGTCGAGGAAAAGCGCAAGCTGATCGAGGTGCAGGTCAAGGAAGCCATCTTTGACGACCGTCAGGGGCGCCGCGTCTATGGCTGGTACAAGGGCGGTGCCGGGGCGCTGCACCGAGAGGAACTGTTCCCGACCCGGGGCGCGCTGGACCCGATCCTGATCGCCGAGAAGCTGGGCGCGATCTTTATCGAAGAGGGGCGCGAGACCGATGGGATCCGCGCCGGCCTGAACGCGCTGGCCGATGCGCGGCGCAACGACAACGCGCAGGAAATCGCGTCGCGCCTGCCGTATTTCTGCTCGGGTTGCCCGCATAACAGTTCGACCAAGGTGCCCGATGGCAGCCGCGCCTATGCCGGGATCGGCTGTCACTATATGGTGCAGTGGATGGACCGGAACACCCAAGGGTTCACCCATATGGGCGGTGAAGGGGCGAACTGGATCGGCGAGGCGCCGTTTTCCAAGACCAAGCACGTGTTCCAGAACCTGGGCGATGGCACTTATAACCATTCGGGCGTGCAGGCGATTCGCGCCGCCTTGGCGGCTGGCACCAACATCACCTATAAGATCCTGTTCAACGACGCGGTCGCAATGACCGGCGGACAGGAGAACGAAGGCGATTTGACCGCGCCCCGCATCGTGGCCGAGCTGAAGGCGATGGGCGTCAAGGAACTGGCCGTTGTATATGACGACAAGGAGGATATGGACCGCTCGCAGTTCCCCTCGGGGGTGCCGTTCCACGAGCGGGCGGAGCTGATGCAGGTGCAAAAGCGCTTCCGCGAGATCGAGGGCGTCAGCGCCATAGTCTATATCCAGACCTGCGCCGCCGAGAAACGCCGCCGCCGCAAGCGCGGCACCTTCCCCGACCCGGACAAGCGGGTGTTCATCAACACCGATATCTGCGAGGGCTGCGGCGATTGCGGGGTGCAGTCGAACTGTGTCTCGATCGTGCCCAAGGAAACCGAACTGGGCCGCAAACGCGCCATCGACCAGTCCTCGTGCAACAAGGACTTCTCTTGCGTCAAGGGGTTCTGCCCGTCCTTCGTGACGGTGCAGGGCGCCAAGATCCGCAAGGAGGCCACAGCCGAGATCGACCTGCCGCATCTGCCGATGCCGAACCTGCCCGCCATCTCCGGCACCCATAACGTGGTGATCACCGGTGTCGGCGGTACCGGCGTGGTGACCATCGGCGCGGTACTGGCGCAGGCCGCCCAGATCGACGGCAAGGGCGCGGGCATGATGGAGATGGCGGGGTTGGCGCAAAAGGGCGGCGCGGTGCATATCCATTGCCGCATCGCCAACCGGCCCGAGGATATCAGCGCCATCCGCGTCGCCACCGGCGAGGCGCATGCGCTGATCGGCGGCGACCTTGTGGTCAGCGCCGGGGCCAAGACGCTGGGCCTGACCCGCACCGGAACCACAGGCGCGGTGGTCAACAGCCACGAGATCATCACCGGTGATTTCACCCGCAACACCGATTTCACCATCCCCGCCGATCGGCTGAGCCTTGCGCTTGAGGCGCGATTGAAAGAGCGGCTGGACCTGTTCGATGCATCAGAGCTGGCGCGCGCAGTGATGGGCGATTCGATCTATTCCAACATGATGGTGTTCGGCGCCGCCTGGCAGCGCGGGCTGCTGCCGGTCAGCCACGAGGCCATCATGCAGGCGATCGAACTGAACGGTGCCGCGGTCGAACGCAACAAGCGCGCCTTCGACATCGGCCGCTGGGCGGTGCTGCACCCGGACGAGGCCGCGCGGCTGATCCGGCCCGGCGTGGTCGAGTTGCCGAAATCGCCCGAGGACAAGATCGCCTATCGCGCCGAACATCTGACTGCCTATCAGGGCGCGCGACTGGCCAAGCGCTATCGCAAGCTGGTCGACGCGATCGAGGACGGCGATCTGCGCGCGGCGGTGGCCGAGGGCTATCACAAGCTCTTGTCCTACAAGGATGAATACGAGGTGGCGCGCCTGCTGCTCGACAGCCGCGACAAGGCCGCGGCCGAGTTTGATGGCGATCTGAAGCTGACCCTGCACCTGTCGCCGCCGATCCTGGGCGGTAAAGATGCGGATGGGCGCCCGAAAAAGCGCGAGTTTTCCGAGCGCTGGCTGGGGCTCTTCAAGTTGCTCGCGCGGATGAAGGGACTGCGCGGCACGCCGTTCGATCTGTTCGGCTATACCGCCGAGCGCAAGATGGAGAGGGCGCTGATCCGGCAATATGAAAAGGACATGCGCGAGGTGCTGCTGAAACTCGACAGCCGCACCCGCGATGCCATCGTGGCGCTGGCACGGCTGCCGTTGGACATCCGCGGCTTTGGCCCGGTGAAGATGGCAAACGAGGCCAAGGCCGCCAAGCGGCGCGAGGAGTTGCTGTCGGTGATCCGTCATGGCGGGCCGGAACTGGCAAAAGCGGCGGAATAACGCGTCATTTGACTGTTACAGGCTCTATGCAAAATCCAGGACTGCCCCTATTTCAGGGGCAGTTTTTTTTCGGAGCTATTCATGACCGCACAGCGCCATATCGCCCGCGATATCAGCTATGCCCATTCCGCCGCGACCAGGGGAGGACGGGCGGTGATCCGCCTGATGGAGAACACCACCGGTCGTCTGGGCCTGATCCGCCGGGCGCAGGGATACGAACGCGAAGTGGCGCGGGGCCGCGATTTCTGGGCGGTGATGGCCGAGCGATATGGCCTGACACTGGATGTGGTGGGCGGAGAATTGGCGAATATTCCACAGGACGGCCCGCTGATCCTGATCGCCAATCATCCCTACGGCATCCTCGACGGGCTGATGATGGGGCATATCCTGTCTCACACACGGGGAGATTTCCGCATCATTGCAAACCGCGTGTTCCGCAAGGCCGAGGATATCAACCGGATCATCCTGCCGATCTCGTTCGATGACACCCGTGAGGCCATGCAGCTGAACATCGACACCCGCCGACAGGCGTTGAACTATCTGGGGCAGGATGGCGCGATCGGCATCTTTCCCGGCGGCACCGTCTCGACCGGGCTGCATCCGTTCTCGCATCCGATGGATCCGGGCTGGCGCGGTTTTACCGCGCGAATGGTGGCGAAATCCAACGCGGTGGTGGTACCGGTGTTCTTTGACGGCCATACCAGCCGGTTGTTCCAGATCGCCAGCCATCTGCATTCGACCCTGCGCATGGGTCTGTTGATCAAGGAATTCCGCAAACGGGTGGATACGCCGGTGCGGGTGGTGGTGGGCCAGCCCATTGGGCGCGACATTCTGGACCCCTTGGCGCGGGACACGCGCAAGATGATGGATTTTCTGCGCAAGGCGACGTATGAGCTGTCTCCGACGCCGCTCAAGTCCTATGACTACGGCTATGAATTCGAGGAACGGCATCGCGCCTGAAGGGAAAGATGGCAGTAGGGATATTCGATTCGGGCCTGGGTGGTCTGACCGTACTGGAAGCCGCGCAGAAACGGTTGCCGGAGGTAGAGTTCCTCTACTATGCCGACAGCGCCCATGCGCCTTATGGGGTGCGCACGCCTGAGGATATCTTTCAACTGACGCGCGCGGCGGTGCATGATTTGTGGAACCGGGGTTGTGACCTGGTGATCCTGGCCTGCAACACCGCCAGCGCCGCCGCGCTACGCCGGATGCAGGAAGAGGGCGTGCCGCCGGGCAAGCGGGTGCTGGGCGTGTTCGTGCCGCTGATCGAGGCGCTGACCGAGCGGCAATGGGGCGATAACAGCCCCCCGCGCGAGGTCGAGGTCAAGAACGTCGCACTGTTCGCCACGCCCGCCACCGTAGCCAGCCGCGCGTTCCAGCGCGAACTGGCCTTTCGCGCCATCGGTGTGGATGTCGAGGCGCAGGCTTGCGGTGGTGTGGTCGATGCCATCGAAGAGGGCGACCTGATCCTGGCCGAGGCATTGGTGCGCAGCCATGTGGACGCGCTGAAACGCAAGATGCCCTATCCGCAGGCGGCCATCCTGGGCTGTACGCACTACCCGCTGATGGAGCCGATCTTTCAGGACGCACTGGGCCCCGATGTGCGGGTGTTCAGCCAGGGCAATCTGGTGGCCGACAGCCTGGCCGATTACCTGGAGCGTCACCCGAACATGCGCGGCAGCGGCGCGGCGGGGTATCTCACCACCGGCAAGCCCGCCACCGTCAGCAATCGCGCGACCCAGTTCCTGCGACGACAGATCACCTTTGCCGCCGCCTGACTTCGGTCAAGGCGCGCGCTGCCTCACCGTCTTATGCCCCATGCGGGGCGGTCGCGATGCGACGAAACCACAGTTGAGAAGAGGTCTGACATGACCCACAAGATCGCAATTCTGGGCGCCAGCGGTTACACCGGGGCCGAACTGATCCGGCTGATCGCCGAACATCCGAACATGGAAATCGTCGCCCTGTCGGGCGAGCGCAAGGCCGGGCAGAGCATGGCCGAGGTGTTCCCGCATCTGCGCCATCTGGACCTGCCGGTGCTGTGCAAGATCGACGAGATCGACTTTGCCGGGGTCGACCTGTGCTTTTGTGCCTTGCCGCACAAGACCAGCCAGGAGGTGATCCGCGCCCTGCCTTCAACGCTCAGGATCGTCGATCTGAGCGCCGATTTCCGGCTGCGCGATCCCGAGGCCTATCGTAAATGGTATGGCAACGACCATGTGGCGCTGGAGCAGCAGGCCGAGGCGGTTTACGGCCTGACCGAGTTCTACCGCGACCAGATCCGCACCGCGCGGCTGGTGGCGGGAACGGGCTGTAACGCGGCCACCGGGCAATATGTGCTGCGACCGCTGATCGCCGCCGGCGTCATCGACCTGGACGAGATCATCCTTGACCTGAAATGCGCGGTATCCGGTGCGGGGCGCAGCCTGAAGGAAAACCTGCTGCATGCCGAGCTGAGCGAGGGCTATACCGCCTATGCGGTGGGCGGCACCCACCGGCATCTGGGTGAGTTCGATCAGGAATTCTCGGCGCTGGCCGGGCGTCCGGTGCAGGTGCAGTTCACCCCGCATCTGATCCCCGCCAACCGGGGCATCCTGGCCACCGCCTATGTGCGCGGCGATGCGCAAACCGTGCATCAGACGCTGGCCGCGGCCTATGCGGACGAACCGTTCCTGCATGTGCTGCCCTTTGGCGAGACACCCTCGACCCATCATGTACGCGGCTCGAACCATTGCCATATCGGGGTGACGGGCGACCGTATCGCGGGCCGGGCCATCGTGATCGCGGCGCTGGATAACCTGACAAAAGGTAGCAGTGGCCAGGCCTTGCAGAACGCCAACCTGATGTTAGGTGAAACAGAGACCACCGGGCTGACCATGGCCCCGCTATTCCCGTGAGGACGAGATGAAATCGCTGAAGAAACAACGACGTATCCAGGTGATCATACTGGCCACTGTCGCTCTGGTTCTGGCGACGGGGCTGATCGGCTATGCCATGCGCGACGGCATCAACTTCTTCCGGGCACCCAGCGACATCATCGCCGAACCGCCGCAGCCCAGCGAGACCTTTCGCATCGGCGGGCTGGTCGAGGGCGGCACCCTTGTGCGGGGTCAGGGCGAGACCGTGCGCTTTTCCGTGACCGATGGCGGCGCCAGCGTGCCGGTTGTCTTTACCGGTGTGCTGCCCGATCTCTTTGCCGAGAACCAGGGCATGATCGGCACCGGGCGTTACGTGAATGGCGTCTTTGAAGCTTCTGAAATCCTTGCCAAACATGACGAGACCTATATGCCGAAAGAGGTCATGGACGCGCTCAAGGAGCAGGGCGTCTATCAGGCGCCCGAGAGCTGACACCAAAAACTGAAAGGGCGCCTCCGGCGGGAGTATTTCAGGCGGACTGAAGACAGGGGCGTTGCGCAAGCGGCGCCCTTTGCACTTGCGGGGGTTTAACTCTTTTTCGGCCTCATCAGGGCGGTTCTGATGGAGGTCGAGACCAATGCAGACGGTACGACAGATCGCCCTGGAGATCGTGGCCCGCGAGGGCGGGTTCGTGAACGATCCCGACGATCCGGGCGGGGCGACCAATTTCGGGGTGACGATCCACACGATGCGGCGGCTGGGGCTGGATGTGACCGGCGACGGCACCGTGGATGTGGCCGATGTGCGGGCGCTGAGCCGGGATCAGGCGGTCGAGATATTCCTGACCCACTATTATGCCCGCCCCCGGATCGGCGAGATGCCCGAGGCGGTACAGGCCTCGCTCTTTGACATGTATGTGAATGCGGGCGGCAACGCGGTGAAAATCCTGCAACAGCTGCTGCGCGATATGGGCTATGAGGTGGCGTTGGATGGCGCGATCGGCCCGCAGACCCTGCGCGCCGCGCGGGATGCGGCGGTGCCGCGCCCCGAGGCGCTGCGCGATGCCTATGGGGTGGCGCGGCGAAACTACTATTTCCGTCTGGCCGACCGGCGCCCGGCCAGCCGCAAATACGCCCGCACCCGCGCCGGCGGCAAGGGCGGCTGGATCAAGCGGGCCGAGGAATTCATGGCGCCCGAATACCATCTGAGCGAGGCGGAGTTCCAGCGGAGGGTTTCGGCATGGGGCTGATCGGTGATCTGCTGGGAATGCTGTTTGGCGGCGGTCGCAACGCGGTGCGCGAAACGGTCGAGGTGTTCCGAGAGAATGCCGAGGCCGGGGCGGCACGCGCAACCCAGGTGCAGATGGGCGCGCTGGACCAGTTCGCGGCGGAGTTCACCGTGCCCCGGCGTGGCGCGTTCGATCGCTTCATGGACGGGCTGAACCGGCTGCCGCGCCCGGCGCTGGCGCTGGGGACGCTGGGCCTGTTCATTGCGGCGATGGCCGATCCGATCTGGTTCGGCGAGCGGATGCAGGGGCTGGCGCTGGTGCCCGAGCCGCTGTGGTGGCTGTTGGGCGTCATCGTGTCGTTCTATTTCGGTGCTCGCCACCAGGCCAAAACGCAGGATTTCCAGCGCGATCTGGCCGCCACCATGGCGCGCGTGCCGCAGGCGGTCGAGAACATCCGCGCGCTGCGCGCCCTGCGCCATGACAGCCCCGGCGTGGCCGATGCCGGGCCCGATGCGCGCCTTGCGCTGGCGGCCGCAACCCCCGAGGCCAACCCCGCGCTGGAGGAGTGGCGCCGCCTGAAACGGGCCTGACGGCGCGACACTATGCGCCGCCGATCCCGGCGAAAGGGATTGGCGGTGCCGGGACCCGGGTCTATATCTCGGGTCATGATTACGGAACTCGGTCACTTCGCCCTCATCCTCGCCTTCATGGTCGCCATCGTGCAGATGGTCGTGCCGATGATCGGAGCTCATAAACGCTGGCCCGGCTGGATGGCGCTGGCCGAACCGGCGGCGGGGGCGCAGTTCCTGCTCACCGCCTTTGCCTTTGCGGCGCTGGTCTGGGCCTTTGTGACCTCGGATTTCTCGCTGCGGCTGGTGGTGCTGAACAGCCATTCGGCCAAGCCGATGCTGTACAAGATCAGCGGCACATGGGGCAATCACGAGGGGTCCATGCTGCTCTGGGTGCTGATCGTCACCCTGTTTGGCGCCATGGCGGCCTGGTTCGGCGGCGGTCTGCCGCCAACGCTCAAGGCGCGGGTGCTGGCGGTGCAATCGGCGATCGCGGTGGCGTTCTTTGCCTTCATCCTGTTCACCTCGAACCCGTTTCTGCGCCTTGCGGTGCCGCCCTTTGACGGGCAGGACCTGAACCCGCTGTTGCAGGATCCGGGCCTCGCGTTCCATCCGCCGTTTCTGTATCTTGGCTATGTCGGCCTGAGCATGGCGTTTTCCTTTGCCGTGGCCGCCCTGATCGAGGGGCGCGTCGATGCCGCCTGGGGCCGCTGGGTGCGTCCCTGGACGCTGGCGGCGTGGATTTTCCTGACCATCGGGATCGCGCTCGGATCGTGGTGGGCCTATTACGAGCTGGGCTGGGGCGGCTTCTGGTTCTGGGACCCGGTCGAGAATGCCAGTTTCATGCCCTGGCTGCTGGCGGCTGCCTTGCTGCATTCGGCCATCGTGGTGGAAAAGCGCGAGGCGCTGAAAAGCTGGACCATCCTGCTGGCGATCCTTGCCTTCGGCTTCTCGCTCATTGGCACCTTCATCGTGCGTTCGGGCTTGCTGACCAGCGTACATGCCTTTGCCAACGACCCCGAGCGGGGCGTGTTCATCCTGATCATTCTGGGCCTCTTTACCGGAGGCGCGCTGACGCTGTTCGCCGCGCGCGCCCAGGCGATGGAGGCCAAGGGCGTCTTTTCCATGGTCAGTCGGGAAAGCGCGCTGGTGCTCAACAATATCCTGCTGGCGGTGTCGGCCTTTGTGGTGTTCTTTGGCACGCTCTGGCCGATCCTGGCCGAGATGTTCTTTGACCGCAAACTCTCGGTCGGGGCGCCGTTCTTCAACGCGGCCTTCACCCCGTTCATGGTGGCGCTGGGTGTGGTGTTGCCGCTGGGTGCCATGCTGCCCTGGAAACGCGGCAAGCTGGGCCGGGTGGCGCACAGCCTGCGCTATGCCTTTGTGATGGCGCTGGCGCTGGCGATCCTGGTCTGGGTGATGCAGACCGGGCGCAGCGCTCTGGGACCGGTGGGCCTGTTCCTGGGGGCGTGGATCACCTTCGGCGCCATCGTCGATCTGTGGAGCCGCACCGGGCGCGGCGGCAGCGTGGCGCGGCTGTTCCGCCTGCCGCGCGCCGACTGGGGCAAGGCGGTGGCCCATTCCGGTCTGGGTGTCACCATGTTCGCCATTGCCGGGTTGATGGCCTGGGAGGTCGAGGATATCCGCGTCGCGCGTATCGGCGAACCGTTCGAGGTGGGCGGGTTTACCCTGACGCTCGACGGGGTCGAGCGGGTACAGGGACCCAACTATATCTCGACCATGGGCAATGTCCGGCTGGAAAAGGCGGGTCGTGCCATCGCCACGCTGCACCCTGAAAAGCGCGACTATCCGGTCGCGCGCATGCCCACCACCGAGGCGGCGATCGACTATCGCATTCTGCGCGATGTCTATGTGGTGATCGGCGACCGTCAGGATGACGGCGGCTGGACCATGCGGACCTATATCAAGCCCTTTGCCAACTGGATATGGGGGGGCTGTATCCTGATGGCGCTTGGCGGCGCGCTCAGCCTCAGCGACCGGCGCTTCCGGGTGGCGGCAGGCGCGCGCAAGGCGCCGGCCAGCGGGGTGCCTGCGGAATGAAACGCCTGATCCTGATCCTGTCGCTGATCGCGGCGCCGCTCTGGGCGGTGCAGCCTGACGAGGTGCTGGATGATCCCGTGCTCGAATCCCGCGCGCGCGACCTGAGCGAGGGGTTGCGCTGCCTTGTCTGCCGCAACGAGAGCATCGACGAATCCAATGCCGAACTTGCCCGCGACCTGCGCCTGTTGTTGCGCGAACGTCTGGTGGCGGGGGACAGCGACGAACAGGCAGTGGCCTATATCGTCGACCGCTACGGCGAATATGTGCTGCTGAAACCCACGACCACGGGGGCCAACTGGCTGTTGTGGCTGTCCGGTCCCCTGATGCTGCTGGCGGCGGCGGGCATGGGCTGGGGTTTTGTGCGCGGGCGGGCAGCGGCGACCCCCGCCACAGAGGCCGCTCTGAGTGCTGACGAGCAGGAGCGTCTGCGCCGTATTCTGGAAGAGTGACGCGCGGTTTCGCTTTCCCAGCACGTCAACTTGCGCCAGTTTGCGGCGCAACAGCATCCAACCGGGGGCCTCTCGCATGCAATACGACACCATCTCTCTGGACATCGCCGACGGTCTGGCGGTTCTGACCCTGAACCGCCCCGACAAGATGAACGCGCTGACCAGCCGGATGCGGGCCGAGATCACCCATGCCATGAAGGCCGCCGCCCGCGAGGCGCGCGCCATCGTGCTGACCGGTGTGGGGCGGGCCTTTTGCACCGGTCAGGATCTGGGCGATGCGGGCAGTTCCGGCAAGATCGACCTGGAACGCACCCTGCGCGACGAATACAACCCCATGCTCGAGGCGATCTATGATTGCCCGGTGCCCACCATCGCGGCGGTCAATGGCCCGGCGGCGGGGGCAGGGGCCAATCTCGCGCTCTGTGCCGATGTGGTGATCGCAACCGAAAGCGCCTATTTCCTGCAGGCCTTTGCCCGCATTGGCCTGATGCCCGATGCCGGCGGCACCTGGTTCCTGCCGCGCCAGATGGGCCTGGCCAAGGCGATGGGCGCGGCCCTGTTCGCCGACAAGATCGACTCCCGCCAGGCCGAGGCCTGGGGCATGATCTGGGAGGCGGTCCCCGACGCCGAATTCGACGCCCATTGGCGCAAGCGCGCTGCCTATCTGGCCAATGGTCCCACCGCCGCCTTCGCCAATATCAAGAAGGCGATCCGGGGTACTTACGGCACCGCGCTGTCCGACCAGCTGGCGACCGAGGCGCATTTGCAGGGCGAATGCGGCCGCAGCCGCGATTTTCAGGAAGGCGTCGTCGCCTTCATGGAAAAGCGCGCCGCCAAGTTTGAAGGTCGGTGAACGAAGGCCGGATTGACAACCGACCATGTAGGCTGGGCATCATGGCGACATGAGCGTGCCCAGCCATACCCCCGACGCGGCCGTCCTGGAACACCTGACCGGGCGCAACCGGGGGCTCTATTCCTGGATCACTTCGGATCGGGTCGAGCTGCTGCTTGACCGCGACGGGTGGCTGCGGGTGCTGGCACCGGGAGACGTCGGTATCCCCGGAGAGCTGATCGCGCGGGTGCGACGGCAAGAGGGGGTCTATCATCTTATCACCGCGCCGGGCGCACGGGTCTGGGTCAATCGTCAGCCGGTCGAGGCCGCTGACCTGTCCCATGGCGATGTGATCGAGTTCGGCGAGCAGGGGCCGCTGTCGCGCCTGCGCATCTATGACGAGCGCCGCCGCCCGCATCCGACCCTGGCCGAGATGTTGGGGGACGCGCTCAGTTATCTGCGTACCAGCCGACGCCCGCTGCTGGCGCGTCTGCCGCGCGCGGCGGGGATGTTCCTGGCCCGGCTTCTGGGCAACGGGGCCTTGCTGTTTCGCGGGCTGGTCCTGCTTGGCCTCGTGGGGCTGGCGGGGTTGGCGATCTGGCAGATCCGCGCCGACCGTGCTCTGCGCGCGCAATATGAAAGCGGTCGCTTTCAGGTCGAGGCGCTGGCCTCGGCCCTGGCCGAGGCGCGGCGCGAGGCGATCCGGCCCGGCGATCTGGACGCGCTTCAGGACGAGATCGGCCTCCGCCTGCAACTGAATGCCGAGCGGCTCGACACGCTCGAGGAGCGCTCGGGCGCCGGGACCCGGGTGATTTCGACCGCCGCCGGATCGGTGGCCTTCATCCAGGGTGGCTATGGGCTG
This sequence comes from Ruegeria sp. BHSC223, assembly GCF_059613025.1. Classification (NCBI taxonomy): domain Bacteria; kingdom Pseudomonadati; phylum Pseudomonadota; class Alphaproteobacteria; order Rhodobacterales; family Roseobacteraceae; genus Ruegeria; species Ruegeria sp. BHSC223. The sequence goes on along the minus strand of NZ_JBXWRR010000001.1, from coordinate 475,040 downwards.
CGTCACCGCGACAGTGGTCGGATGCTGCGCCACGTGCTGGATGCGGGCGGCACCCGGCTGATGCTGCCGAACGGGCAGCCGATGCTCTCGCTCGACGGCACCGGGCCGGTGGCCGAGGTGCAATATACCGGCACCGGCTTTGTGCTGGCCGAGACCGGGTTGATCGCCACCAACCGTCATGTGGCTGTTCCTTGGGAGAAATCCGCCGCCATGGGCTTTGGCGGGGAGACGTTGGAGCCGGTCTTTACCCGTTTCATTGCCTATTTTCCGGCCCGGTCCGATCCGGTCGACCTGGAGGTGCGCGGCCTCAGCGACAGTGCCGATCTGGCGCTGGTGGCGCCCGTCGCGCCGGTCGATTTGCCGCCGGGTCTGCCGCTGGCAGACGTGTCTCCGCCGCCGGGGCTCGAGGTGCTGGTGATGGGTTACCCGACCGGGCTGATGTCGATGCTGGCGCGTTCGGGCACCGGATTCGTCGAGGAACTGCGCAGCGCCGGTGTCACCGGGTTCTGGGAGGTGGCGGCCCGGCTGGCGGGTGAGGGGCTGATCTGGCCGCTGGCCAGCCGGGGCATCGTAGGGCAGGTGACCCCGGCGCTGGTGACCTATGATGCCGAAACCACCCATGGCGGCAGCGGTGGGCCGGTGCTGAACCTGCGCGGTCAGGTGGTGGCGGTCAATACCGCCATCCTGCCGGATTTCGGCGGCTCGAACCTGGGCGTGCCGGTGGCGCGTCTGCGGGCGCTGCTGAGCGCACCCGCAGACTAGGCGTCAGGCTCAGGCGCGGCGGCGGCGGCCACCGCGCGCGCGGCGCTCGGGCCCCGCATCGTCGCCGGTGCCGTCCGAGGCCGAGGTGAAGGGGCCGATCTTGTCTACGATCTCATCAAGCGTCGGGCGCGCACCGCGCGGGGTGCTGTCCAGCGCCGCCCGCATTGCGGTCAGATGCGCGGGCATGGTGCCGCAGCAACCGCCGATGATCTTGGCGCCGGCGTCGCGGGCCATGGTGGCATAGACACCCATCAGCTCGGGCGTGCCGTCGTAATGGATGTGACCATCGACATATTTCGGGATGCCGGCATTGCCCTTGGAGATGATCGGGCGTTCAGTGCCCTGGGCGACAAAGCCCAGCACCGTGCGCAGGATGTCCGAGGCGCCGGTGCCGCAATTGGCGCCAAAGGCCAGCGGCGGGTTGGGCAGCGTCTCGACCAGCTGCGCCATATCGGCCGAGGTGACGCCCATCATCGTGCGCCCGGCGGTGTCGAAACTCATGGTGCCGCACCAGGGCATGCCGGCCAGCGCAAAGGCCTCGGCGGCGGCGCGAAACTCCTCGGGGGCGCTGATCGTTTCCAGCCACAACACGTCGACGCCGCCCTCTTTCAGCCCCTCGGCCTGTTCGTGGAACATCTCGACCGCGGCGGCATGGCTGAGCGCGCCCACCGGTTCCATGATCTCGCCGGTGGGGCCGACCGAGCCCGCGACGATCACCTTGCGCCCGGCGCGGTCGGCGACCTCGCGGCCCAGCTCGGCGCCGACGCGGTTCAGCTCACGCACGCGGCCCTGGGCGTCGTGCAGTTTCAGCCGCGCGGCGGTGCCGCCAAAAGTGTTGGTCAGGAACAGGTCGCTACCCGCATCGACCGAGCCCTGATAGAGCGCGCGGATCTTGGCGGGTTCATCGGTGTTCCACAGCTCGGGCGCATCGCCCGATTGCAGGCCCATGGCGAACAGGTTGGTGCCGGTGGCGCCATCGGCCAGCAGCACGTCATGGCTGGCCAGCATCTCGGCAAAAGCGTTGGTCATGGTCTTGCGACTCCCCGATTGCGCGGCGCCCGCGCGGGCCCGCCTTGACCGGCAGATGTGTCACGTTCCCGTGAGAGAGGCAAATTCAAACTCTTCATCATGATCATGAGCCGACTGTGGGTAGCGCCCGGCCAGCGGTGGTGGCGCCTGGACATGGCGGGCCAGGTCGAGCGCCGCCACTGCCATCACGGTCCAGCCCGGGGCCGCCATGTAAAGCGGTTGCCAGCGGGGGGCGAAACTGTCCTTGAACCGGCGCAGGCCGTCAAAGCGGCGACCCAATTGCCCGCATGGCACCGCCGCCAGTGAAAGCCTGGGCACCCGTGCTGCGGCGGCGACGGTCAGCGCCTCGACCACCAGCGCATGCATGGTGCCCTCGGGGGCGTCGGGGCGGACCCGCATCAGGTCCAGGCACCATTCGTCCCGGCTGCGGTGAAAGCTGACGAACCCTTCGAGCCGTGGGCCGCGCCAGGCCAGGAAAACCGCCTGCCGGGCCAGGTAACCGGGCGCGAAGCGGCCCATGGTCAGCCCCCATGCCCGTCCGTTCGCGCTTTGCCACAGGCTGTCGACCTCGGCCATCTGGGCCAGCGGGAGGGTGCCGGCCCGATCGGTTTGCAGGCCCGCGCGCACCGCATGGCGCAGCTTGCGCCGGATCTGGCGCCGCCCCGCGCCTTCGGTGGTAAAGGTCGCAGGCACCAGCGTCGCCTCGTCCGAGACATGCCGCACGCGCCAGCCCGCGCGCCGGGCCGAGACGGCGACGCGGGCCGAGCATTTGTAGACCAGCGCGCAGAGATTGCGCTGAGCCGCCCGGTGCGACAGCAGGGACAGGTCGGGATGGCGACCGCCACAGACCGGATCGAACAGCATGATCAGGCTGTGGTCGGTCTCGACCACGGCCATGTCGGCAAACCCGCCGCTCAGCACATAGCCGCGCGATTGCGTCACCACGGCGGTTTCGGCGCGGGGGCGTGCGGGCGGGTGGTAATGCCCCAACCGTGACAGACGGCTCTGCCGCCCCAGCCGAAGGTCGGGCGGCGACAACAGCAGCGGCACCGCCACCAGCGCCGGCAGGGCCACATAGATCAGCCGATAGGCCAGCACCGCCGCCATCAACTCGGCCTCGGGCAGAGCGGTCAGCAGCGACAGCAGCGTCAGTTCGAACGCGCCCAGCCCGCCCGGTGCCCCGGATAGAAGCCCCGCCGCCAGTGCCAGCACATAGGCCGTGAGCAGCAAGGGCAGATCGGCCCAGGACAGGCCGGGCAGCAGCACCGCCAGCACCAGCGCCGCCGCCGCCAGGTCCAGCGCCGCCCAGCCCAGGATCGCCCCCAGCGCCCGCAGGCTGGGCAGGCGTAGCTCAAGCCGACCCAGCCGCAGCCGTGGCAGCAGGAACAGGACCACCCCGATCGGCAGCAGCAGCGCCAGCCCCACCGACCCGGTTTGCCGCAACCCCGGCAGCGGGGGCGCAATCAGGCACAGGATCGAGGCCCAGAAGACCAGCGCCAGCAGAAAGGTAACCGCGACGAAGGCGGTCAGGCGCAACGCCAGCGCCGGGGTCAGATCACCGATCAGGCGCCAGCGGGCGAATGCGCCGCTCAGCACGCCGCAGCCGCAGAACTGAGAAAACCCGATGGCCGCCATGCCGCAGAGCCGGGCCTGTTTCTGCGCCAGACCGGTGCGGAAATGCCGATGTGCCACCCCGTCATAGCGGCCCACCGCCCAGAAACTGACCGCAGCGGCCAGCAACGCCACCGCCAGCCGCCAGACGGGCAGGCCGGACAGGGCCTGGGCCACCGCGCCCGGCTCGATCGCCGCCAGACGCTCGACCAGCATCCACAACAGCCAAAGGGTGAGCGCAAGCGTGCCGCAAAGACGCAGCAGCAGACGGGTCAGGCGGGGGAACGAAGGGACGGGTCGATGCATGCGGGGTCCTTTGGCAATTGGCCAAAGACTAGCCGTGCATCCCTTTCCCAAAAGTAAACCCGCAAGCAGGTGCTTGCGGGTTCTCCATGCGATTGAAATCGCAAAGGAATTGCGTGGTTCAGCCCGCTTCGCCCATGATCTGCGCCTTGGCCTCGGGCAGCAGTTCTGCCATCTTGGCGCGCACCGTGTCGGCATCGGCCAGCCCGTCCAGATCGGCGGTGACCTTGCGCACCACGTCCTCGTGGCCGGCCTCTTCGAAATCGGCGATCACGACGGTCTTGGCATAGGCGGCGGCCTCGTCTCCGGTCTTGCCCATCAGGCCGGCAGCCCACAGGCCCAGCATCTTGTTGCAGCGGGCCTGCGCCTTGAACTGCATTTCCTCGTCATGGGCGAACTTGGCTTCAAATGCGTGTTCGCGATCGTCGAAGGTGGTCATGGGTTGCGTCCCCTCAGTGAATTATGCTCTGCTTCTGATATGCCGTTCGCGGGGGCGGACCGCAAGAGGCAGCGGTAACCTTGCGACACTGCGGCGCTTGCCGTATGAGAGCGCCATGACGGGGGACTCATTTCCCCGCCCCAGTCGGAAAGGTCGCAGATGGCGCGTCGCACCAAGATTTACGAAGGCAAGGCCAAGATCCTGTACGAAGGCCCGGAACCGGGCACCATCGTGCAGTATTTCAAGGATGACGCCACCGCCTTCAACGCCCAGAAAAAGGACGTGATCGAAGGCAAGGGGGTGCTGAACAACCGCCTGAGCGAGTATTTCATGACCGGTCTGGCCCAGATCGGCGTGCCGACCCATTTCATCCGCCGTCTCAACATGCGCGAACAACTGGTGCGCGCCTGCGAGATCGTGCCGCTGGAAGTGATCGTGCGCAACTTTGCCGCCGGCACCATGTCGAAACGGCTGGGCATCGAAGAGGGCACGCAACTGCCGCGCCCGATCGTGGAATATTGCCTCAAGAATGACGAGCTGGGCGACCCGCTGGTGACCGAGGAGCATATCGCGGCCTTCGGCTGGGCCAGCCAGCAGGACATGGACGATATCCTGAGCCTGGCGCTGCGGGTGAACGATTACCTCTCGGGGCTGATGTATGGCGTCGGCATCAAGCTGATCGACTTCAAGATCGAGATCGGCCGGGTCTACGAGAACGACTATCCGCGCCTGATCATCGCCGACGAGATCAGCCCCGACAGCTGCCGTCTGTGGGATATCGCCACCGGGCAGAAGCTGGACAAGGACGTGTTCCGCCGCGACCTGGGCAGCCTGACCGATGCCTATTCCGAGGTGGCCCGCCGCCTGGGCGTGATCCCGAAAAGCCAGGTGACGAAACCGACGCTGATCAACTGAGGTCGGGACGGCGCAGGAAATCGGGACATTGCGTCGGCGGATGGCGACCGCCGCGCGCAACAGATCGAAACAGCTATGCGGGCGCGCGACCGGCCCTGTGAGGGGTGGCGCCGCGCGGTCCGGCAGGAGCAGGATGAAGGACAAGGAAAGATGAAGGCACGCGTGCATGTGATGCTCAAGAACGGGGTACTCGATCCGCAGGGCGAGGCGGTGCGCCACGCGCTTGGCGCCATGGGCTTTGACAAGGTGACCGGTGTCCGCCAGGGCAAGGTGATCGACCTCGATCTGGTCGAAGGCGCCACCGAGGCCGATGTGGCCGAGATGTGCGAAAAGCTGCTCGCCAACACGGTCATCGAACGCTACGAGATCGAGCTGGTCTGAGCCATGCGCGCCGCGCAGCTGACCGCCTGGCGCCAGCCCCTGACGCTGGCGACCCTGCCGGACCCGACACCGGGGCCGGGAGAGGTGGTGCTGCGCGTGCTGGCCTGCGGGGTGTGCCGGTCGGACTGGCATGCCTGGACCGGGGCCGACCCGGATGTGGTCTTGCCCATGGTGCCGGGTCACGAATTCTGCGGCGAGGTGGTGGCGCTGGGGGCCGGTGTCAGCCGCTGGCGGCCGGGCGACCGGGTGATCGCGCCCTTTATCCTGGCCTGCGGGCGCTGCGGCGATTGCGCGGCCGGACATCAGACCATCTGCGCCAACCAGCAGGTGCCGGGCTTTACCCGCGATGGCGCCTTTGCCGAGCTGATCGCGGTGCCCTTTGCCGATACCAACCTGACCGCGCTGCCCGAGAGCCTGCCGCCGCATGTGGCCGCCGGCCTTGGCTGCCGGGTCACCACCGCCTGGCAGGCGCTGGTCGGACGGGCCGTGCTGCGACCGGGCGAATGGCTGGCGGTGTTTGGCGGCGGCGGCGTCGGACTGTCGGCGCTGCTTCTGGGCCGCGCGCTTGGCGCCCGCGTCGTCGTGGTCGATGTGGTCGAGGACAAACTGACCCATGCCAAAAGCCTTGGCGCCGATGCGGTGGTCAACGCCGCCGAAACCGACGCGGCCGAGGCGGTGCGCGCGCTGACCGGCGGCGGCGCCCATGTCGCCATCGAGGCGCTGGGGATCGCCGCCACCATGACCGGCGCCATGCGGGCCCTGCGCAAGCTGGGACGGCTGGTGATGATCGGCATGCCGGCGGGCGAGCATACGGCCATGACTCTGCCGATGGATGTGCTCTATTCCGGGCAACTGACCCTGCAAGGCACCCGCGGCATGCCCGCCTGGCGCTATCCTTCGCTTCTCTCTCTCATCGACGGCGGCCATGTGGACCTGTCGCCGCTGGTGACCCGCACCATCGCCCTGTCCCAGGCAAGCGACGAGCTTGCCGCCTTTGACCGTCCCGCCCCGCCGGGCGTGGCGGTGATCACCGATTTTGCTAGCTAGGAGGTCTCGCCCATGCGTGCAGCCGTTGTCGTCTTCCCCGGATCGAATTGCGACCGGGACCTGGCCGTGGCCTTTGAACAGGCCGGCTTCGATGTCTCGATGGTCTGGCACAAGGATGCCAGCCTGCCGCAGGGGATCGACATTGTCGGCATTCCCGGCGGCTTCAGCTATGGCGACTATCTGCGCTGTGGTGCCATCGCCGCACGATCGCCGATCTGCAAGGCGGTGGTCGAGCATACCGAGCGTGGCGGCTATGCCCTGGGCGTGTGCAACGGGTTCCAGGTGCTGACCGAAACCGGCATCCTGCCCGGAGCCCTGCTGCGCAATGCCGGTCTGAAATACATCTGCAAGACCGTTGAGCTGAAGGTCGAGACCTCGAACAGCGTCTTTACCGAGGGCTACAATGCAGGCGACGTGATCGGTATCCCGATCGCCCATCACGACGGCAACTATTATGCCGATGACGAGACGCTGGCCGCGCTCAGGGCCGAGGACCGGATCGCCTTCACCTATACCGACAACCCCAATGGCGCGCGCGACGATATCGCCGGCATTCTCAGCGCCAACCGGCGGGTGCTGGGGATGATGCCGCATCCCGAACGGGCCGCCGATGCGGGCCATGGCGGCACGGATGGGGCGGCGCTCTTCCGCGCATTGGCGGGGGCACTGACCCCGGCGTGACTTGAGCAACGCGCCCTGCGCGCGTAGCGTGGTGTCATGAGTACCGCTCGCAAGGACCCTATGGCGCAGAACTGGATCCGCTCCGGCCAGCTCAGCTGGCGGGTGCGGGTGGCGCTGGTGTCGCTGTTGTTGATCGCTACAGCAACTGTCTGGGTTACCAACAGGCTCCTGACCGATCGCTTCACTGAAAGCACTCGCAATCGGGCCGAGTTGCGACTGGCGCTTTACTCGGGCAACCTGCTGAGCGAACTCAGGCGCAACGCCATTGTACCGCAGCTGTTGTCGCGCGACCCGACTCTTATCGCGGCGTTGCAATCGAGCGATTTCTCACAATCGACCCAGCGGCTGATTTCCTTTGTCGAAGAGATCGGTGCGGCCTCGCTTATGTTGCTCGACCGCGACGGGCGCACCGTCGCCGCGACCGACCGCAACCGGTTGGGCGAACAGCACCGCTCGGCCGCCTATTTCGTTGATCCGGTGCGATCCAATTCCACCGTGTTCTCAACCATCCAGCGCGAGGCTGGCGGCTACAGCTTTACCTATTCGCGCAGGCTGGAGGACAGTTCTGGTGTACTGGGCGTGATCGTGGTCGAGGTCGATCTGCAAAAGTTCGAACGCGCCTGGTCAGGAATTTCGGACGCGGTGTACGTGACCAATTCAGCGGGGACCATCATCTTGGCCACCGAACCGCGCTGGCGCGGGATGAACCAGGCTGAGGCGTTGCGCCACCAAACACCCGAGAACGCGATCGAGCGGGCGATCCGGGTAACCGCCGATTGGACCGCGCTGCCCGCTGACGCCTATCTGCGGGGCGAGGCGGTGATGCGAATGGACAGCCGTATCCCGTTCCGGGGTTGGCAGATGACCTCATTCACCACCTATGCCTCGATCCGCGAGCGGGTGAACGGGGTTCTGGCGCTGGAAATCATGGGATTCGCGATTCTTCTGGCGCTCAGCTTCTATGCGCTCAGTCGGCGCACGGCGTTCCGCATGGCCCTGTTTCAGCGCGAGTCGGCGGAGCTTCGCGCGCTGAACGCTCGGCTGCAGCGGGAAATCGCCGAACGCGAACGGGTGCAAAAAACGCTGGAAGTAGCCGAGCAGACCTTGGCGCAGAGTTCGAAACTGGCGGCGCTTGGCGAGATGTCGGCCGCTGTCAGCCACGAGTTGAACCAGCCGCTGGCGGCGATGAAGACCTATCTGGCCGGTGCCCGCCTGCTGCTGCGCCGCAACCGGTCCGAAGAGGCGTTGTCGAGCTTTGGCCGCATCGACGATCTGATCGAGCGGATGGGGGCGATCACGCGGCAGTTGAAATCCTATGCCCGCAAGGGGCAAGAGGCGCTTTCGCCAATAAACATGGGCGATGCGCTTGCGGCCTCTCTTTCGATGATGGAGCCGCAGCTGCGACAGCGGCAAGTGCAGATAACACAGATCCTCCCCGACCGCCCGGTGCTGGTGATGGGCGACCGGATGCGGATCGAACAGGTCATGGTCAACCTCTTGCGCAATGCACTGGACGCCACCAAATCGGTACGTGACCCCGAGGTCGAGATCATCCTGGCTGCCGGCGAGACCGCAACATTGACGGTGCGCGACAATGGCCATGGAATCAGTGATTTCGATAATATCTTTGAGCCGTTCTACACCACCAAACAGCCCGGCGACGGGGTGGGTCTGGGTCTTGCAATCTCTTCGGGGATCGTCAACGACCTTGGAGGGCGCCTGACGGCGCGCAATGGGCAACATGGCGGTGCCGTTTTCGAGATGCAGTTACCGATCCTCGAAGACGGTCTGGAAGCCGCAGAATAAAGAGGGAATACCCTATGGCACAGGCGATGAAGATTGCGATTGTCGATGACGAACAGGACATGCGCCAGTCGATCAGCCAGTGGCTGGCCCTGTCGGGCTATGACACCGAGACCTTTGCCAGCGCCGAAGAGGCGCTGAAGGTTCTGGGCTCGGATTATCCCGGCATCGTCATTTCGGATATCAAGATGCCGGGCATGGACGGCATGCAGTTCCTCAAGAAGTTGATGGGGGCCGACAGCTCGCTGCCGGTGATCATGATCACCGGTCACGGCGATGTGCCGATGGCGGTCGAGGCGATGCGGGTCGGTGCCTTCGATTTTCTGGAAAAGCCGTTCAACCCCGACCGGATGTCCGATCTGGCCAAGCGCGCCAGCAATGCGCGCCGGCTGACGCTGGACAACCGGGCGCTTCGGCGTGAGCTGAGCGATGGCAGCCAGATTATGAAAAAGCTGATCGGTACCAGCCCGGTCATGGAGCGGCTGCGCGAGGACATTCTGGACCTGGGCCAGGCCGACGGCCATGTGCTGATCGACGGCGAGACCGGCACCGGCAAGACCCTGGTGGCCCATGCGCTGCACGCGGTGGGCAGCCGCGCGGGCAAGAAATTCGTGCTGGTCTCGTGTTCGGCGCTGGAGGAAGAGGCGCTGGCCAAGCGGCTGTTTGGCCCGATGATCCCCGAGGATGCGCAATTGCCCGCAGTCGAGGAAGCGCGCGGTGGCACGCTGGTGCTGGAGGATATCGAGTCGCTCAGCGATGCGCTTCAGGCCAAGCTGTTGTCAGTGATGAACCAGCAGGGCACGCCGGCGGAAACCCGGATCGTGGCCATCTCGAACCTGCAAGAGGCAGGCAAGACCAGCGAGGACGTGTTGCGCCCGGACCTGTTCTATCGACTGGCCGCGCTGCGCCTGACCATGCCGCCGCTGCGCCAGCGGGGCGAGGATATCCTGACGCTGTTCACCCGGCTCAGCGAGCAGTTCGCCGAGGAATACGGCTGTGACGCGCCGCAGGTCAGCGCGCAAGAGGCCGCGCAGCTGTTGCAGGCGCCCTGGCCGGGCAACGTGCGCCAGCTGATCAACATCGCCGAACGCGCGGTGCTGCAGGCGCGGCGCGGTTCGGGCACCATCGCCTCTCTCCTGATGTCCGATCACGAGGACATGCAGCCGGTGATGACCACCGAGGGCAAGCCGCTCAAGGAATATGTCGAGGCGTTCGAGCGGATGCTGATCGACAACACGATGCGGCGCCACAAGGGCTCGATCGCGGCGGTGATGGACGAACTGTGCCTGCCGCGCCGGACCCTGAACGAGAAGATGGCGAAATACGGGCTTCAGCGCTCGGATTACCTCTGATCCAGCCCGGCGGCACCGGCTCTTGCAAGCGCGACCGGTGCGGCCGAGGCATGGCTGGCCGAACCTGGGCCACCGCCTGCGACCGGAAGGCGTCGGCCGCGCCTCCGTCCGGACGGACTTTGGTGCGTTCGCGGGCCTGTCGAACCCTTGACCCTCGTGAACATGCACTTTGCCCATTGTCTTTTCCACAGCTCTGCTTTTATTGTGACAGAACGGGGCGGACCCAAGGGTTCCTTGCTCCCGCACCCAATAGAGTTTCGCTGCTCTGCCCCCGCTGGCACAGATCCCGGAGACAAAGCAGACCGATTGGCCCCTAACCGGGGCAATACAATGCCTTCGCCCGCTTGCCGGGTGACAGGAATAAATGGGCAGGCCCGGGAAACGCCCGACCTGTCGGAGAAGAACCGCGATGACGCGCGCGCAACTTTTGAGTGGACGAGCAGAGGGGCCAAGCGCCGATCTCTGCCGCGCGGCGTCTCATATCGCCCTGACAAGACACCCGCCAAATCGTAACCCCCTTAGGACGGTTCTGCCGCCTGGGAGGGCGCGCATTGCGCGGTGCACCAAGGAAACATGGCAAAGAAGATGCTTATTGATGCCACCCACGCGGAAGAAACCCGCGTCGTGGTGGTCGACGGCAACAAGGTCGAGGAATTCGATTTTGAGTCCGAAAACAAACGCCAGCTAGCTGGCAATATCTATCTGGCAAAGGTCACGCGGGTCGAACCCTCGCTTCAGGCGGCGTTTGTCGATTACGGCGGCAACCGTCACGGGTTCCTCGCCTTTTCGGAAATCCATCCCGATTACTACCAGATCCCCGTCGCCGACCGCCAGGCGCTGATGGAGGAAGAGCGCGCCTATGCGGAGGCGCAGAAGGCGCGCGACGAGGATGAAGAGGGCGGCAAGTCGCGCCCGAAGCCCAAGCGCAGCCGCAGCCGGTCGCGCAGCAAGGCCGAAAGCCTGCGCAGCTCGGATCCGGTCGAAACCAAGGACGTGAGCGCGACTGAGATCAGCGGCATGGAGACGATCGACCTCGACGAGGGCGATGACCGCGACATGTTCGAAGTGCCCGAGGGCAGCTCGCCGATGGAACGCGTGGCCGATACCCCGGTGGAAGAGCCCGAGGACCGGGCCGATGAGGCCACGGATCAGGCCGAGGGCGAGGCTGCTGATACGACCGATGACACCGATACGGCCAAGGCCGACGGTGACACCACGCAGGACAGTGCCGAGGATCGCGCTGACGACGCCGATGACGAGGATGAGGACGCGGATGATGGCGAGGATACGCCGCGCCCCCGTCGTGGCAAGGCCGATGCCGCCTCTAAGGATGACAGCATCGAATCCATCGCCGAAGAGGACGATGCCGAGGATCTGCGCCCGGTCCGCAAGCCGCGCGCGCGCAAATACAAGATCCAGGAAGTGATCAAGGTGCGCCAGGTGATGCTGGTGCAGGTCGTCAAGGAAGAGCGCGGCAACAAGGGCGCGGCGCTTACCACCTATCTGAGCCTTGCGGGCCGCTATTGCGTCCTGATGCCCAACACCGCGCGTGGCGGAGGGATCAGCCGCAAGATCACCAACGCCGTCGACCGCAAGAAGCTGAAAGAGATCGCCGCCGAGATGGACGTGCCCCAGGGCGCGGGCCTGATCGTGCGCACCGCCGGTGCCAAGCGCACCAAGGCCGAGATCAAGCGCGACTATGAATACCTTCAGCGCATGTGGGAGCAGATCCGCGAACTGACGCTGAAATCCATCGCGCCTGCCAAGATCTATGAAGAAGGCGACCTGATCAAACGCTCGATCCGCGACCTCTACAACCGCGATATCGACGAAGTTCTGGTCGAGGGCGAAGGCGGCTACCGCATCGCCAAGGACTTCATGAAGATGATCATGCCCAGCCACGCCAAGAACGTGCAGCGGTACGAGGATCAGTTGCCGCTGTTCGCGCGTTTCCAGGTGGAAAGCTACCTGAACTCGATGTTCAACCCGACGGTGCAGCTGAAATCCGGCGGTTACATCGTGATCGGCGTGACCGAGGCACTGGTTGCGATTGACGTGAACTCTGGCCGCGCCACCAAGGAAGGCTCGATCGAGGAAACCGCGCTCAAGACCAATCTCGAGGCCGCCGAAGAGGTGGCCCGCCAGTTGCGCCTGCGCGACCTGGCCGGTCTGATCGTGATCGACTTCATCGACATGGACGAGCGCAAGAACAACGCCGCCGTCGAAAAGCGCCTGAAGGACAAGCTGAAATCCGATCGCGCCCGCATCCAGGTGGGCCGGATCTCGGGCTTTGGCCTGCTCGAGATGAGCCGCCAGCGCCTGCGCCCCGGCATGATCGAGGCCACGACCCAGCCGTGCCCCTCGTGCCACGGCACCGGCCTGATCCGCTCGGATGACAACATGGCGCTGAGCATCCTGCGTCAGATCGAGGAGGAAGGCACCCGCCGCCGCTCGCGCGAGGTGCTGGTGCGCTGCCCGGTGGGCATTGCCAACTATCTGATGAACCAGAAACGAGAGCATATCGCGCAGATCGAGGCGCGCTATGGTCTGAGTGTGCGGATCGAGGGCGACGCGCATCTGGTCAGCCCCGATTTCAGCCTTGAGAAGTTCAAAACCGCTACCCGCGCGGTGCCGCAGGCCCAGGCGCCCGTGGTCTCGGTCGACTCGCGGCTGATGGACCAGATCGACGCCGACGAGGCCGCCGAGGACGAGGACGAGGCCGAAGAGGCCCGGACCGAACCCCGCAGCGAAACAGCTGGCGAAGGGGACGGCGACGGCAAGCCCAAGCGGAAACGGCGTCGGCGGCGTCGGCGCAAGAACGGCGGCAATAGTGGCGAGGACAGCACGGCCGACGGCGACAATGGCGACAGCGGTGACGAGGCGGTCGAGGATGCGGCGGATGCCGCGCCCGAGGCAGCCGAAGCCGCAGCGGTGACCGAGGCCGAGGCGGAACCTGCAGCGGTCGAGGGCGGCGAAGCCGAGGTTGAAGCCGTGGCTGAGGCTGAGACTCCGGCCAAGACCCCGAGAAAGCGCACGCGCACGCGCAAGAAACCGGTCAAGGCCGAAGCGGCTGCCGAGGCGCCCACCGACGCGGTGGCAAGCGCGGATGTCCTCGCAGCTGAAAGCGACGCTGGCGATACCCCGGCCGAGGCGGATGCCGAGGCTGAGGCGGCGCCGGTCAAGAAAACGCCCAAGCCGCGCAAACCGCGCAGTCGCAGCAAAAAGGCCGAGGCCCCGGCAGCGGAAAGCGTCGAAGCCGAGCCAGCCGCATCCGAGGCGGAGGCCCCTGTGGCCGAACCCGAGCCTGCTCCTGTCGTCGAGGCAGCAGCGCCCGAGGCCGTGGCCGAGACGGTCGCGCAGCCTGCCGAGGATACCGTAGCGGCCCCGGCAGATCCGGAAGCGGCGCTCGAACCGGAAGTGGCGCAGGCAGAGGCGGCGCCCGAACTGGCGGTGGCCGAGGCCGAGGCAGAACCCGACAGCCCGCCAAAGCCGAAACGGCGCGGCTGGTGGTCGCTGGGACAGTAACCAAAAAGGCGGGCCCCTCAGGGACCCGCCTTTTTCATTCCGCGCGGCGGATCAGGTAAATCTGGTGGCCCGGCGCCTCGTCCTGGCCGATCAGCGCGTGACCGGCCTCGGCGCAGAAATGGGGCACATCCACCACCGCCGCCGGATCGTCGGCCAACAGCCGCAGCACCGCCCCGGGCGCCATGGATTTCAGCCGCTTGCGGGCCTTGAGCACGGGCAGGGGGCAGAGCAGCCCCAGCGCGTCGAGGGTCTCGAAATCGTCGGTCATGCCTCGCAGATACGCCCGGGCCGCGCGCCTGTCCAGCGCCCGGCGCGACATTGCTACAACACGGCCACGAGGATGTGACCGCATGGCCCCGTGACGCGGCCGCAGCGATCACCTATGTGCAGGTCATGTTTGGAATAGAGATCATCGACGCGGGGCTTTTGCCCGCCATGTTCGTGGCGCTCCTTGGCGGGATCGTCAGTTTTCTCAGCCCCTGTGTGCTGCCCATCGTGCCGCCCTATCTGGCCTATATGAGCGGGGTCAGCCTGGGCGAGATCCAGGACCAGGTCGCCGCCCGGCGCAAGGCGACGCTGGCGGCACTGTTCTTTGTGCTTGGCCTGTCGACCGTCTTTCTGCTTTTGGGCTTCACCGCCTCGGCCTTTGGCGCCTTTGTCCTGTCGAATCAGGAACTCTTCGCCAAGGTCTCGGGCGTGGTGGTCATCGTCTTTGGCCTGCACTTTCTGAGTGTCTTTCGCATTCCGCTGCTGGATCGCGAGGCGCGGATGCAGACCGGCGACGCAGGCGGCTCGGTATTTGGCGCCTATGTGTTGGGTCTGGCCTTTGCCTTTGGCTGGACCCCTTGTATCGGGCCGCAGCTGGGTGCGATCCTGTCGCTGGCGGCGTCCGAGGCCTCGGTGGCGCGCGGCACGCTGTTGCTGGGTGTCTACGCGGCGGGGCTGGGGGTGCCGTTTCTGCTGGCGGCGATGTTCCTCAGCCGCTCGATGGCGGTGATGAACCGGATCAAGCCGCATATGGGGCTGATCGAAAAGGTGATGGGCGGGCTGTTGCTGTTTGTCGGCATCATGCTGGTCACGGGCCTCTTCACCCAGTTCAGCTGGTGGCTGCTGGAAACCTTTCCGGCGCTGGCGGTGCTGGGCTGAGCGGGGCCGGGGGGCTGTCTGCCCCCCGCCGCCGGGCCCTTGGCCCGCCGCCCCCCGAGAGTATTTCGAACCAGAAAGAAGCAGGCGCTGCCATTGCTTGGGCTTAATCTTGCCCCAGTGATCGGCTAGGCTCGGGTCAAAGAGGTCGAGCCATGAGCAGTGTTCCATCCGCAGGTCAGGTGCGCCGACGCCGGGTGTTCTATATCCCCGGCTACGACCCGATTCATCCCCGCCGGTATCGCGAGCTCTATCGCAAGGAAAGCGCCGAGCAGGCGCGGATCTCGGGCTATTCCGTCACGCTGAAGCCCAAGACCACCAAGGGCCCTTATGGCTGGCATGTCAGTTCCGAACAGGAGGGGGAGGCGGTCGCGGCGGATGTGGAGGTGCTGGTCTGGTCCGATATCGTGCGCGGCAGCATGTCGAACACGATCCCGGCCACCTATGCGCAGCTGGCGCGCACCGCCTGGACCTATATCGCGTCGGGCGTGCTGTGGCGGCTGATGCGGCTGCGGAAGGGGCCGGTGATCGCCGCGCTTTACCCGGTGGGGATGTTGCTGGCGCAGTTGCTGGCGGCACTGCTGCTGGTCTGGCTGGGTTGGCGGCTGGGCGAGTTGACCGGATGGCCGCTTGTCGCGCTGGCCGGGATGGCAGCGGGCGCGGGCGCGGCGGTCTATCTGCTGCGGTGGTTCCGCGCCAAGGATGGCACCTTCTTTGCCTATTACCTGATGCATGATTATGCCTATTCGGCGCGCTGGCGCGGCGCCAATCCGCCCGAGCTGGAGGCGCGGATCGGTGAATTCGCCGACCGTATCGCCGAGGCCCTGTCGGGGGAGGCTGACGAGGTGCTGGTGGTGGGTCATTCCTCGGGCGCGCATGTGGGCGTATCGGTGCTGGCCGATCTGATCCGCGCGGGCAGGGTGCCCGCGGACGGTCCGGCGCTGGGGTTTCTGACCCTGGGGCAGGTGGTGCCGATGGTCTCGTTCCTACCCAAGGCGCAGCGGCTGCGCGCCGATCTGCACTTTCTCTGCACACGGGACGAGCTGGCCTGGGTCGATGTCTCGGCCCCGGGCGATGGCTGTGCCTTCGCGCTGTGCGATCCGGTGTCGGTCAGCGGGGTTGCCCCGGCGACGGGTAAGCGCTGGCCGCTGGTGCTGTCGGCGGCCTTTACCCAGACGCTGAGCGCGGCCCGCTGGGCCGAGTTGCGCTGGCGCTTTTTCCGTTTGCATTTTCAGTATCTCTGCGCCTTTGACCGGGTGGGGGACTACGACTATTTCCGCATCACTGCCGGGCCGCAGACGCTGGCCGTGCGCTATCGCGACCGGGCGCCGTCGAAATCGCGGATCGACCGGGCGGTAAGCAAATATACCGACATGGGCGCCGCATGATCCCGCCCAAACCCCCCGCGCGCCCGGACAAGGTCTCGCTCTGGCGCTATCTCAAGCTGTTCCGCCAGGATCTGTTGTCGGCGCAGCCCGCGCGGCTGTACCGCGCCTGGATGGCCGAGTTCCGCACGCCCTTCTTTCGCTCGTATCTGGTGAACCAGCCTGACCTGGTGGACACGGTGCTGAAGGGACGGCCCGACGATTTCCCCAAGTCGAACCGCATCAGCGAGGGGTTGCGGCCGCTGTTGGGCAATTCGGTCTTTCTGACCAATGGCGCGACCTGGAAACGCCAGCGGCGCATCATCGATCCTGCCTTTGAAGGAGGGCGCCTGCGCGATACCTTTCCTGCCATGTGGGCGGCCTCGGAGGCGGCGGTGAACCGGCTGGCGGCACAGGCCGGGCAGGAGACCGAGATCGAAGAGGTCACCAGCCACGCGGCAGCGGATGTGATCTTCCGCACCCTGTTCTCGATCCCGATCGAGCATGAGGTGGCGGCGCAGGTGTTCACCCGGTTCCGGGCCTATCAGCGGGCGCAGCCGCTGTTGAACCTTGCGGCATTCGTGCCGGTGCCGCGCTGGGTGCCCCGGTTCCATTCGCGCGAGACCCGGCGCAATGCAGCCGTGATCCGGGGCCTGATCCGGCAGCTGACAGACACCCGGATGGAGGAGATCCGCGCCGGCACCGCGCCCGACGACCTGGCCACCAAGATCATGACCACCACGGATCCGCAGACGGGCGACCGGTTCGACACCGACGAGATGGTCGATCAGGTGGCGATCTTTTTCCTGGCCGGGCACGAAACCAGCGCCTCGGCGCTCGCCTGGACGCTGTACCTGATGGCGCTTTACCCCGACTGGCAGGACAAGCTGGCCGAGGAGGCGCGGGCGCTGGACGGTGCCCCGGATTTCAGCGTGATGTCGAAACTGCGCCTCAGCCGCGATGTGTTCCGCGAGGCGCTGCGCCTGTATCCCCCGGTGCCGATGATGGTGCGCGAGACGACCTGCCCCGAACACTTTCGCGACCGCGATGTACCGAAGGGAGCGCAGATCGTCCTCAGCCCCTGGCACCTGCACCGGCACGAACGCCTGTGGGAGCGGCCGGATGACTTCGACCCCACTCGCTGGCAGACCGAGAATGGCAAGACCTGCCAGCGCACTGCCTATATGCCGTTTTCGGCCGGGTCGCGTGTTTGCACCGGGGCCGGGTTTGCCATGGTCGAGGGGCCGCTGATCCTGTCGATGCTGCTCAGCCGGTTCCGGTTCGAGCGGGTTGCGGGGCGCGACCCGGTTCCGGTGGCGCATTTGACCGTCCGGGCGGCAGATGGCATCTGGCTGCGCGTGGTTGAGCGCTAACATCCTACCATCCGCGTTTGCCTTACTGTATGCGGTGCCAAGCGGAATCATTTAGACGGGAAAGACTTATGTCCAAGGCACAAATGCGCGAACAGATGGCAAATGGCGCGGGCTTTATTGCGGCCCTGGATCAGAGCGGCGGCTCGACCCCCAAGGCGCTGGCGCTTTATGGTGTGGACGCGGCGCAATACGGCTCCGAGGAAGAGATGTTCGCCGAGATCCAGCGCATGCGCGCCCGGATCATCCTGGCCGACGATTTCACCAGCAAGAAGGTGATCGGCGCGATCCTGTTCGAACGTACCCTGGGCGAGAGCATCGAGGGCCGCGGCGTGGCCGATTACCTGTGGAACGTCAAAGGTGTCGTGCCCTTCCTCAAGATCGACAAGGGTCTCGAAGACGAGGCCAATGGCGTGCAGATGATGAAGCCGATCCCGGGTCTGGCCGCGACCCTGGCCAAGGCGACAGGCGTATTCGGCACCAAGGAACGCTCGGTTATTCACGAAGCCAATGCCGAAGGCATCGCCGCGGTGGTGGCACAGCAGTTCGACGTGGCACGCGAAGTCATCGCCGCCGGTATGGTGCCGATTGTCGAGCCCGAGGTGAACATCCACTCGACCACCAAGTCTCAGGCCGAAGAGATGCTGAAGGAGGAAATCCTGAAACATCTCGACACCCTGAATGAGGGGCAGGACGTGATGCTGAAACTGACCATTCCCAGCACGGCCAACCTGTATGACGCGTTGGCCGATCATCCCCGCGTGGTGCGGGTGGTGGCGCTGTCGGGTGGCTATTCCACCGATCAGGCCTGCGATCTGCTGAGCCGGAACGGCAAGATGATCGCCTCCTTCTCGCGCGCGCTGACCGAAGGCCTGTCGAAACAGCAGTCGGATGCCGAGTTCAACGCGGCCCTGGGCGGCAATATCGACAAGATCTATCGCGCTTCGCTGTAAATCCGGCGCTGTTTAGAGACCGGGCCGCGATATCGCGGCCCGTTTTCATTTGGGCGGCGTGAATTCGGCCCTCATCCGCGCCGCCTTGTCCCGCATGACGCAGCCGCGCGCGTGATCGTTGACCAGCCCCATCGCCTGCATGAAGGCAAACACGGTGGTGGGGCCGACAAATTTCCAGCCGCGTTTCTTCAAATCCTTCGACATCGCGGTCGAGGCGGGGATGATGCTGGCCGTCTGCGGCTCAGGCAGGTCGGAGGACGCAGGTTCATAGGACCAGACATAGGCGGCCAGACTGCCATGTTCGGCCAGCAGATCACCCATGCGACGGGCATTGTTGATCACCGCTTCGATCTTGCCGCGATGGCGGATGATGCCGGCATCGCCCAGCAGCCGGGAGATATCCGTGTCGTCATAGGCGGCGATGCGGGTCCAGTCGAAGCCGTCGAACGCGGCGCGGAAATTCTCGCGCTTGGCCAGGATGGTGCGCCAGCTGAGGCCGGACTGAAAACTCTCAAGGCAGAGCTTTTCGAACAGGCGCCGGTCGTCATCCACCGGATAGCCCCATTCGCGGTCGTGATAGTCGAAGAATTCCGGCGCCGCATTGCACCAGCGACAGCGCGGCTGTCCGTCGGGGCCGGGGATGGTGCTCATATTGTCTCCTTTGCTGTGGTGGAGTGCGCCTTACCCCTTGCGGCGATACCATGTCAGAACATAGACGCGGATGGCCGACGCGAGGCCGGTCTCGGGGTCGCGCGCCGCATCAATGTCGCCCGCCAGGACATTGATCGGTATATCCTTTTCCTTTGCAATCTCGCGAAAGGCTCGCCAGAACGCATCCTCGAGCGAGACCGAGGTGCGGTGCCCCCGCAGCGTCAGCGAGCGTTTGACAGGGCGGCCGCTCATTCCTCGACCTCGTGGCCGTCGTGATCGCGCCGGGCCTTGTCGGCGCGGGCGCGGTCCAGCTGTTTGTCGGCCTTGCTGCGGCCGAATTTCACTGCATTCTCGTCCGCACGCGCCTTTTTCTCGGCGCGCGCCTTCTGTTTGCGGAACTGGTTGAGGTTGACCGGCTTGCCCATCAGTCGCGCGGCCCGATCATCTGGTCGGGGCGCACCACCCGGTCAAAGGTCTCGCCGTCGACAAAGCCCAGCCGCACCGCCTCTTCGCGCAGGGTGGTGCCGTTCTTGTGCGCGGTCTTGGCGACCGTGGTGGCGTTGTCATAGCCGATGGTGGGGGCCAGCGCGGTGACCAGCATCAGGCTTTCGCGCATCAACTGATCGATCCGGGCGGTGTTGGCGCGGATGCCCAGCAGCATCCGCTGTGTGAAGCTGTCCGCCGCATCCCCCAGAAGTTGCATGGATTGCAACAGGTTAAATGCCATCATTGGGTTATAGACATTCAGTTCGAAATGCCCCTGCGAGCCTGCGAACTTGATCGCCGCGTCATTGCCCATCACATGGGCGGCGACCTGGGTCAGCGCCTCGGCCTGGGTAGGGTTGACCTTGCCCGGCATGATCGAGCTGCCCGGTTCGTTTTCGGGCAGGATCAATTCCCCCAGGCCCGAGCGGGGGCCGGAGCCCAGAAAGCGGATGTCGTTTGCAATCTTGTAGCAACTGCCCGCCACCGTCGCCAGCGCGCCGGACAGAAAGACCATCGCGTCATGGGCGGCCAGCGCCTCGAACTTGTTGGGCGCGGTGACCAGCGGCAGGCCGGTGATCCGGGCCATGTTGGCGGCCACCGCCTCGGCCCAGCCCGCGCTTGTATTCAGGCCGGTGCCCACGGCGGTGCCGCCCTGGGCCAGTTCATGGATGCCGGGCAAGGCGCTCTCGATCCGGGCCAGCCCCATGCGGATCTGATGGGCATAGCCCGAGAACTCCTGTCCCAGGGTCAGCGGCGTCGCGTCCTGGGTATGGGTGCGGCCGATCTTGATGATACCGTTGAATTCCTCGGCCTTCTGCTCCAGCCCCGCCAGCAGGGCGCGCAGCCCCGGCAGCAGTACGTCGCGCGCGGTCATTGCCACCGCCACATGCATCGCGGTGGGAAAGGTGTCGTTCGAGGATTGCCCCATGTTCACATGGTCGTTCGGGTGTACCGGGTCCTTGCTGCCCAGCGTCCCGCCCAAGAGTTCGATGGCGCGGTTAGCGATAACCTCGTTGGCATTCATGTTCGACTGGGTGCCCGAACCGGTCTGCCAGACCACCAGCGGGAAATGGTCGTCCAGCTTGCCCGCAATCACCTCGTCGGCGGCTGCGACAATCGCATCGGCCAGTTCCGGGGCCAGCGCGCCGGTTTCCCTGTTGCGCAGGGCGCAGGCCTTTTTCACCACGCCCAGCGCGTGGATGATGGCGAGGGGTTGACGTTCCCACCCGATGGGGAAGTTTTGGATCGAGCGCTGGGTCTGGGCACCCCAATACCTGTCGGCGGGCACCTCCAGCGGGCCAAAACTGTCGGTCTCGGTGCGGGTCGCGGTCATCTGCCTCTCCATCTCGTGGCGTGGTTGCGCCAAAGATAGGGTCTGGCGCGGGCAAGGTATAGCGCCGGGGCGATCAAATCAGCGGGCTGCGTGAACTCGTTCATTGTTCCGCCGCGCGCGGCCTGTAATATGATCGTGAAAACCCAGCATTCAGGAGCACCCGATGCCTGCCATTCCCCTGTCCGCCCTGACACGTCCGGTACTGGCGCTGGTGGTGCTGCTGCTCTTGGTGCCGATTGCCTTTGCCGGCGAGGCCGCGCGCTTTGCCGGTACCTATATGGGCAGCGCCGAGGTGCAGCGCGCCGATGGCAGTACCGAGATGCGCGATATGGATGTGATGATCGAAGAGACCAAGGACGGGTTCACCGTCAGTTGGTCGACCACCATCCAGAAACCGGACGGTCGTATCAAGGAAAGCGACTATTCGGTCGATTTCCTGCCCAGCACCCGCGATGGAGTCTATGCCGCCGCGATGCGACGCAATGTATTCGGCCATACCGTGCAACTCGATCCGATGAAGGGAGAGCCCTATGTCTGGGGCCGCATCGCGGGCGATACGCTGACGGTGTTCTCGCTGTTCGTGGCCGATGACGGCGGATACGAGATGCAGCAATTCGACCGAACCCTTGCCGAGGGCGGGCTGATCCTGAATTTCTCGCGCGTCAAGAACGGTCGCCCAGCCAAGTCGGTCGAGACATTCTTGCAGAAACAATAGTCCGGTTTCGCAACGCCTGCCACATTCTTGCAAGGATGGCGGGCGTTTGGGATGCGATCGCGGATCAGGGTTTGCGGAAACTGTCCAGCGACACCACCTCGGCATCGGGTTTGGGCGCGTCGGGCTCTTCCTCGACCTCGATATCGTCCTCGTCATCCTCGTCGAAATCGGGGCTTTCGAAACGCAGGCCAAATTCCACCGACGGATCGACAAAGGTGCGGATCGCGTCATAGGGGATGTAGAGGGGTTCCGGCGAGTCGCCGAAATTGAGCGTGATGGCGAACCCGTCCTCGCCCACGTCGAGATTCTCGTACCAATGCTGCATCACGATGGTCATTTCGCCCGGATAGCGATCGGCCAGCCAATCGGCCAGCTGCACCCCTTCGTACTGGGTGTCGAACGTGATGAAAAAGTGATGCGCGCCCGGCAGGCCGTGCTGTGCCACATCCGCCAGAACCGTCTTGATCAGGCCGCGCATCGCGGTGTGCATCAGGTTGCCGTAGTCGATGTCTCTCGACATGTAGTGCCCTCATTCCGTCTTGAAGCCCAGCATAGGGGATTCGGCTGGAAACAAAAGAGATCCAGCGCCGCATTTCGCAGTTAGATGAAATGACTGCCTGTGCCGGCCAGCACCAGCAGCAATATCGTTTCCCCCATGCCCCGGCGCAGCAGGATCAGCCAGAGTGCTGCCAGCGCCGCAAGGGCCAGCGCCTGCGGGTCGAGGCTGCTCGGTCGCGGGACGGGCAGCGACACCGGACCGGCGTGTAGGATCGAGATATCGGTGAACAAGACATGCAGCGTGAACCACAGTGACAGGTTCAGGATGACGCCGACCACGGCTGCAGTGATCGCGGCCAGGGCCGCCGCCGGGCGCGGGCGTCCGGCGATATGGTCGAGATAGGGTGCGGCGGTGAATATCCAAAGGAAACAGGGCACGAAGGTAGCCCAGAGTGCCACCAGACCCGCCAGCGCTGCCAGCCCCGCGCCACCGGCCAGATAGGCGCTTAGCATCGCGACGAACTGGGTTACCAGAATCAGCGGGCCCGGCGTGGTTTCGGCCAGGCCCAGCGCGTCGATCATCTGTGTGGTGGTGATCCAGTGATACTGATCGACCACGGTCTGGGTCATATAGGCAAGCACCGCATAGGCGCCGCCAAAGGTGACGACGGCCAGCTTGGCCATGAACCAGCCTATGTCGGCCAGCAGGGGCGCGTCAGATAACTCCAGCAGCAGGAGTGGCCCAAGCCACAGAACCAGCAGGGTGGCTGCAATGCGATAGGGCGGCGGGGGCAGGGCGGTCTTGTCCGGTGCCCCCGCTGCGGTTCGGAAAACCCCCCAGAGTGCTGCCGCCAGAACGATCAGCGGAAAAGGCAGTGACAAAGCAAAGATCGCTATAAAGGCCAGTCCGGCGATAATCCAGGCTGAGGGCGTCTTCAGCGCTCGGGCGGCCAGTTTGCGCAGCGCCTCTACAACGATCACGATCACCGCAGCCTTGATGCCCAGAAAACCCGCCTGTACCAGTGGCACGCTGCCGACCTGCACATAGACCGCCACCAGCGCGGCGATCACCAGCGCGCCGGGCAGCACAAACAACGCTCCCGCCAGCAACCCGCCCGTCACCCCGCGCAGACGCCAGCCGGCATAGGTGGCCAGTTGCATGGCTTCGGGGCCCGGCAACAACATGCACAGCGACAGGGCACGCAGATAGGCCCGCTCGTCCAGCCAGGGGCGGGTCTCGACCAGTTCGCGATGCATCAGCGCGATTTGTGCCGCTGGCCCGCCAAAGGAGAGAAGGCCAATGCGGCCGAAAACGCTGGCCATCTCGGTCAGTGCCGGTGGCGGCGCTGGCGCGGTGGTAGCATGCGTTCCGCCCTCGGAGGTTTTTACCGTCATGCCCGCACCCTCTAGCTGTCACGATACGCGCAGAGTGCGGAACCATCCCGACACGGACCCCAGCAAAGCTGCGGCCCCTCGCTAGCCCGTTGAGGGCTTGGGCGTCAATGCCGGGGTTTGGTCAGGCCCATTCCAGGCGCTGGCCCGTCATGCAGATGGGCAGGGTATCGGCCGGCATCTGCCCCAGCTGCTCGAACAGCGAGATCAGGTCGAACTGGTTGTATGCCTCGACGATCTTGCCGTCCTTGTAACGGGCCATCACCTGACCCGTAACCTCGATCGGGGCGCCATTGTCGGCGCGCGAGGTATGCACATGCAGGATCGCCGACAGCCAGTCGCCGTTTTCGATCGTCTTGGGGATGTCCACCCGGATATCGCCCAGGTGATAGCGAAAGGCCGAAACGAATTCGCGGAAATCGTCGGCGCCCACCTGCATCTCGGGGATCAGACCCTCGGCCATCGTGTCGCCGGCAAAGAAATCATCGATCGCATCGACATCGCCTTGTTCCCAAACCCGGGCATACCATTCCTTCAACAACTCGGACTTGTTCATCTGAGCCTCCATCGTCGCTGTCTTCACAATGGGCCCGATTGGTGAACGAATGCTGAATGGCGTCGATGAAACGGTCATCAAAAACACACTTATTGAGAGAAAGTGCAGGTTTCTGTTGCCAGGTACCTGCGAACCCCGCCTTACGCTGCTAGGCGCAAGGGCTTAGATTTCGGTGTTTCGGACTGCTTACGCAGCCAGAGCGACCGGAGCACGATTGTCGTTGGCAATTATGCTTTACGGACCGATAACGGTGGTACCCCGCCGAGACAAAGCTAACCCCTTTAGACGTCCGTCGATCCTGTTTCGGCCCCAAGGTCCCCCAACGAGGGTATCTGGTGGAGCCGCCGGGTACCGCCCCCGGGTCCGATCCGCTTATTACGAGCGCGTTTATGTCCATAGTTCCCGAGGGAACGGCTTGAATATAGTCGCTCCAGCAGCGGTTGCAACGGCAACCGACATCCTGCGAGGATGTCGGCCTGTTTTCCTGCAAGGAAAACAGGCTGGCGGGGCGCGTCCGGAAATCCTCGCAGGATTTCCGCCCGTTTTCCGCGCCGGAAAACGGCTCAGACCAGGCGGCGGATCGGGGCGCTGTTGCAGAAGATGATGACCTGTTCGCGGTTCTGCACCGCCTGAAAACCACGCTGGCGGACTTCTTCCAGGAACCGTTTCATACCGACATATCGTTCGATATCGCGGGTCTTGCGGCGGATCACCTGACCATGGGTGACGGCCTTGCAGTCAAAGACATCCCGGAGCCAGATTTCGGGGGAGAATGGGCTGGTTGAGGCGAACATGCCCCGAACTTGCCCGGCAAGGGTAAATACGCGGTTAAGACCGCGCCGCCGCGCGGGCCGCCATAACATCATCCTTGAGCGACATCGAATAGTGCATCAGCTCTGCCAGCGCGGTGTCGGCCTGCGCCGCATCCCGTGCGTCGATCGCCTCGGCGATCCGTGCGTGCAACGCCACGATGGTTCCGCGCGAACGGGCGGTAAAGGTGATCATGTTCATCAGCGGCTGCATCGCCTCGACCGCGCCGGCCAGGTGATAGGACAGCACCGGATTGGCGGCCGCATCGACCAGCGCACGGTGAAAGGCCACGTCCGAGGCGCAAAACGCCTCGTCGCTGAGGTCGGGCGCGCCTTGCTGCCGAATCTCGGCCCGCATCGCGGCCAGATGCGTGTCGCCGCGCCGTTCGACAGCCAGGGGCGCACAGGCGCGCTCCAGCGCGAACCGCGCCTCGCAGGCGGTGTCGAAACTGACCGCGTTCATCGACAGAAGCAGGGTCGAGGTGGTTATCTGCTGCGCCTGCGCATCCTCGAAACTCAGCCGGTTCACGAAAGCGCCGCCAAAGGCGCCGCGCTGGGTCCGGATCAGCGATTGCGCCGCCAGTCGCTTGAGTGCCTCGCGCACCGTGGGACGAGACACCTGGAACTGTTCGGCCAGTTCCGCCTCGGATGGCAGGCGCTCGTCCACGATCAACGCGCCCGAGACGATCGCATCCTTGATCGCCTGGGCGATCTGAACCGGAAGATCGGTGGCGCTGTTGGGGTCTATCCGCATGTCTGGAGGCCTGTGAGGTGATGGAACCGGCGGAGTGGTGGTCAGAAATCATTTGTCTGACATTTAAAAGTCTGACATTTAGAGCTTATGGCGTGAGTCGGCAAAGCGCAATCCCTTGGATGCCGGCGCGCGTTGGAAACCGGCCCTGATGTCATGTGCCGAATTGTTGCCCACCCACCGGCGGCCGCTGTTGAACGCGGCCTGGAATAGCTCGAATGGAGATCTGAGCATGGCAAGCATCTTTCCCTCACGCCGGGTTCGGCGCACTCCCTTTTCGTCTGGTGTCGAGGCGGCTGGTGTCAAAGGCTATACCGTCTACAATCACATGCTGCTGCCCACGGTGTTCGAGAGTCTGCAAGCGGACTGCGCGCATCTGAAGCAGCATGTGCAGGTTTGGGATGTGGCCTGCGAACGGCAGGTCAGCATCAAGGGACCCGATGCGCTGCGGCTGATGAAGCTGATCAGCCCGCGCGACATGGACCGCATGGCCGATGATCAGTGTTATTACGTGCCGACGGTCGATCATCGCGGCGGCATGCTGAACGACCCGGTGGCGGTGAAACTGGCCGCCGATCATTACTGGCTGTCGCTGGCTGACGGAGATCTGCTGCAATTTGCGCTGGGGATCGCCATCGCCCGCGGCTTTGATGTCGAGATCGAGGAGCCCGATGTGTCGCCGCTGGCCGTCCAGGGGCCCAAGGCGGACGATCTGATGGCGCGGGTCTTTGGCGATACGGTGCGCGATATCCGCTTTTTCCGCTACAAACGGCTGGCCTTTCAGGGGGTCGAGCTGGTGGTGGCGCGCTCTGGCTGGTCGAAACAGGGCGGCTTCGAGATCTATGTCGAGGGGTCGGAACTGGGCATGCCGCTCTGGAACGCGCTGTTTGCGGCGGGCGAGGACCTGAACGTGCGCGCGGGTTGCCCCAACAACATCGAACGTGTCGAAAGCGGGCTGTTGAGCTATGGCAACGACATGACCCGCGAGAATACGCCCTATGAATGCGGCCTGGGCAAGTTCTGCAACTCGCCCGAGGACTATATCGGCAAGGCCGCTCTGGCCGAACAGGCCAAGAACGGACCGGCACGCCAGATCCGGGCGCTGGTGATCGGTGGCGATATCCCGCCCTGTCAGGATGCCTGGCCACTGCTGGCCGATGGTCGCCGGGTGGGGCAGGTGGGGTCTGCGATTCATTCCCCTGAATTCGGCGTGAATGTCGCGATCGGCATGGTGGATCGCAGCCACTGGGCGCCCGGCAGCACGATGGAGGTGGAGACATCCGACGGCATGCGGCCGGTTACGGTGCGCGAGGGGTTCTGGCGTTAGAAGGGGGCGCTGCCCCCGCCGCGGCAGGCCGCGGCTCCCCCGGGATATTTTTGGCAAGAGGAAAGCTCCTCTGGGAAGGAAGTGATCAGATGTTCAATGCTTTGGTGGTCGACAAGGACGAAGAGAGCGGCAAGACACAGGCCGCAGTCAAGCAATTGTCGCTGGCGGATTTGCCCGAAGGCGAGGTGACGGTGGCGGTGGAGTATTCCACGGTCAACTACAAGGACGGTCTGTGCATCGGGCCGGGGGGCGGTCTGGTGCGCAAGTATCCGCATGTGCCGGGGATCGATTTTGCCGGTACGGTCGAGGCCTCGTCCGATGCGCGCTATCAGCCCGGTGACAAGGTGGTGCTGACCGGCTGGCGTGTTGGTGAGGCCCATTGGGGCGGTTACAGCCAGAAGGCCAATGTGCGCGCCGACTGGCTGGTGCCGCTGCCCGAGGGGCTGGATACCCGTCGGGCGATGGCCGTGGGCACCGCCGGTTTCACCGCGATGCTGGCGGTGATGGCGCTGGAGGATCACGGCCTGACACCGGGTCACGGGCCGGTTCTGGTGACCGGCGCCGCGGGCGGTGTCGGCTCTGTCGCGACTGCGATCCTGGCTCATCTCGGCTATGAGGTGGCCGGGGTCACCGGGCGGCCCGAGACCGCCGATTACCTGAAATCGCTGGGTGCCACCCAGATCGTGGCGCGTGAAGAGATCAACGAGACCGTGAAACGCCCGCTGGAATCCGAGACATGGGCGGGCTGTGTCGACGCGGTCGGCGGTGCCATGCTGGCGCGGGTGCTTGGCCAGATGAAATACGGCGCCTCGGTTGCTTCGGTCGGTCTGGCCGGGGGCGCGGGCCTGCCTGCCACGGTGATCCCGTTCCTGTTGCGCGGGGTCAACCTGTTGGGCATCGACTCGGTCATGCAGCCTTATGACAACCGGGTTCGGGCCTGGGAGCGGATCGCCCGCGATCTGCCGATGGACAAGCTGGAGGCGATGATCCAACCGGCGACCCTGTCCGATCTGCCGCAGCTGGGGGCCGATATCCTCAAGGGGCAGGTCAAGGGGCGCGTGGTCGTCGACGTCAACGCCTGATCCGGTATGAATGACATGAGGCCCCCGGAGACATTTCCGGGGGCCTCTCCTTGTCAGGCAGCGGCGGTTTCGAAGAAGCCCACCGAATTCCCGTCGAGGTCCTTGGCGTAAAAGAACCGCCCGGCCGGGAGCGGGATGGCGGGCGAGAGCACCTCGCCACCGGCTTCGGTCACGCGCGCCATGGTCTGTTCCAGCGCACCCTGGGCCGCAAGGTGCAGGGTCGGGCCGCGCCCGTCACCCGCGGGTTTTCCGGGATAAAGATGCAGGGCCACGCCGGTTTCGGTATTGGCGGGTTTGAACACCGCCATCGGGTTCGGGCCGCTGGTGTCGATGCTCAGTTCGGCGCCGGTGACGGTCTGATAGAACGCCAGGCTGCGCTTCATATCGGTCACGGGCAGTTCGCCCCAGACCAGGAAATGCGCGGGTTTGTAGCTCATCGTCTTACCTCATTGCTTGCGATGAGGGCTGTATCGCGCGGCATGCAGACAAATCCTGTCATCAGCGGAGTGACTTGACCCCGCCCCAATCGGAAGGCATCCATTTGCCAGCAGAAAAGAGGGTCAAGATGGCGCTGGATATCGACTTTGTCCGCAAGCAGTTTCCCGCATTTGCCGAGCCGTCGCTGAACGGTCAGGCGTTTTTCGAAAACGCGGGCGGGTCCTATACCTGCCAGCCGGTGATCGACCGGCTGACCCGGTTCTATACCCAGCGCAAGGTACAGCCCTATGCGCCCTACGAGGCAAGCCGGCTGGGCGGTGCCGAGATGGACGAGGCACGCGCGCGCATGGCCGCGATCCTGGGGGTCGAAACTGACGAATTGAGCTTTGGCCCCTCGACTACCCAGAACACATATGTTCTGGCGCAGGCGTTCCGGCAATGGATGCAGCCGGGCGAGGCGATCATCGTCACCAATCAGGATCACGAGGCCAATTCCGGCCCCTGGCGGCGGCTGGCCGAGGCGGGGATCGAGGTGCGCGAATGGCAGATCGACCCGGAAACCGGCCATCTCAACCCCGAGGATCTGGAGGATCTGCTGGACGAGAGCGTGCGGCTGGTCTGTTTCCCCCATTGCTCCAACGTGGTGGGCGAGATCAACCCGGTGACCGAGATCACCGCCATCGCCCATGCCGCCGGGGCCTTTGTCTGTGTCGACGGGGTGTCCTATGCACCCCACGGTTTTCCCAATGTCGGAGAGCTGGGGCCCGATATTTACCTGTTCTCGGCCTACAAGACCTATGGCCCGCATCAGGGGCTGATGGTGATCCGCCGCCCGCTGGGCGAGCTGTTGCCCAATCAGGGGCACTATTTCAACGCCGGGGTATTGTACAAACGGTTCACCCCCGCAGGACCCGATCACGCGCAGGTGGCGGCCTGTGCGGGCATGGCCGATTATATCGACCAGCTGGCGGCCCATCACGGGGTTGCCGAGACCGATGCTGCGGCGCGTGGGGCGGCGGTGCATGACCTGATGCGTGCGCATGAGGTGGCGCTGCTGCAACCGCTGCTCGATGCGGTGTCGGCGCGCAATTCGGTGCGCCTGCTTGGCCCGGACCGGGCAGAGGGGCGGGCACCGACCGTGGCGCTGGCGCTGAACCGCCCGGCGGAGCCGGTGGCGGCGGACCTGGCGCAATACGGCATCATGGCGGGTGGCGGCGATTTCTATGCGGTGCGCCCATTGGGGGCGATGGGGGTCGATCCGGCGCAGGGTGTGCTGCGGCTCAGCTTTACCCATTACACCAGCAAGGATGAGATCGCGCAGCTGATCGAGGCGCTCGACCGGGTGTTGTGATCCGGGAACGCCTTCGTCTCGTAACACCTTTGATGAGACGGAGATTTGCGTGACCGATACCCGACCGATCCTGTACTGGCTGCGGCGCGATCTGCGCCTTGCCGATCATCCCGGCCTGACCGCCGCCGCAGCCAGCGGGCGCCCGGTGATTGCGGTGTTCATCCATGACCAGACGGTGTCGGAACTGGGAGCGGCACCTGCGTTCCGGCTGGGCCTTGGGCTGGCACGGTTTGGTGCCACGCTGGGCGAGATCGGCAGCCGGCTGATCCTGCGGCGCGGCCCGGCGCTGGAGGTCTTGCAGGCGCTGATTGCCGAGACCGGCGCGGGGTCTGTCTGGTGGACCCGCGACTATACCCCCCAGGCCATCAGCCGTGACAGCCCGGTCAAGGCGGCGATGAAACAGGCGGGGATCGAGGCACGCTCGTTTGGCGGCGCGCTGCTGTTCGAACCCTGGACGGTAGAGACCGGCACCGGCGGCTATTACAAGGTTTACACACCATTCTGGCGGGCGGTCAGCCAGCGCGAGGTAGCCGTGCCCGATGCGGCGCCCGCGCGCCTGCGGGCGCCTTCGTCATGGCCCGGATCCGATGCGCTGTCCGACTGGCGGCTGGATGCGCCGATGCGCCGGGGCGCGGCGGTGGTCGCGGCGCATCAGGCGCCTGGAGAGGCGGCGGCGCTGGAGCGTCTGGACCGGTTCGTCGAAACAGGGATCGGCGGCTATGCCAAATGTCGCGACCTTCCCGCTGGTGAGGGCACCTCGACCCTGTCGGATGCGCTCAGCCTTGGCGAGATCGGGCCGCGCACCCTTTGGCATCGCGCGACCGAGGCAGCACGGCAGGGCGCCGCCGGGGCCGAGACCTGGATGAAGCAACTGGTCTGGCGCGATTTTGCCTATCACCTGATGTATCACACACCGCATTTGCTGAGCGACAACTGGCGCCCGGGCTGGGAGGCGTTTCCGTGGAGTACCGAGCGAACCGATCCCGGCTTTGTCGCCTGGACGCGCGGGCGCACCGGTATACCGCTGGTCGATGCCGCCATGCGCGAGATGTATGTGACCGGGCGCATGCACAACCGCGCCCGGATGATCGCCGCAAGTTACCTAACCAAACATCTGATGATACACTGGAAACTGGGAATGGACTGGTTTGCCGATTGCCTGACCGACTGGGATCCGGCGGCCAATGCGATGGGCTGGCAATGGGTGGCGGGATGTGGGCCGGATGCCGCGCCCTATTTCCGCGTCTTCAACCCCGAGACTCAAGGAAAGAAGTTCGATGCCGATGGCCGCTATCGCAAGCGCTGGATCGCCGAGGGGCAGACGCACCCGCCCGAGACCGCGCTTGCCTATTTCGACGCGGTGCCCATGCATTGGGGGCTGCGGCCAGATGCGGCCTATCCGGCGCCGGTGGTGACACTGAATATGGGGAGAAAACGGGCACTTGCGGCCTATTCCGACGCCTTTCAGCGGGAGGGTGACGGAAAACTTGCCTGAGTCGGCATCGCGTCCTAACCTGTCGATCGAACCGCAACGGGGAGGGGCGGATGATCCTGACGTCAACAGAGGGGCAGCAGGGCCTGCCCAGATATTTTCCTCAGGTAATGCAGATGCTTGCCAGTATGGAGGCCGGTCGTCTCGACATTGCCTTGCCGGATGGGCGTGTGTTCCGGTCCGAGGGGGCCGAACCCGGCCCGGTGGCCCGGGTCGATATCCACGACACGGATGTCTTTGCCCGGCTGATCCGCGAGGGTGAACTGGGCTTTTCCGACGCCTATCTGGAGCAGGAATGGAGCACGCCGGACCTGCGCGCCTTCATGGATCTTGTGCATCAGGGCAACGAGACCGTCTATGACGGGTTTACCGGCCAGTTCCTGGCCCGCGCCTATGAGCGCCTTCGGTTCTGGCTGCAACGCAACCATCGCAAACAGGCCAAGAAGAACATCTCGTACCACTATGATCTGGGCAATGAGTTCTACGGGCTCTGGCTGGACGAGACGATGACCTATTCCAGCGCCCTGTTCGAGACCGGGCAGGAAAGTCTGGAAAAGGCGCAGGAGGCAAAATATGCCAGCCTGCTGGACGAGATGGGCGCGCAGCCGGGTGATCACATCCTTGAAATCGGCTGTGGCTGGGGCGGCTTCGCCGAATATGCCGCACGCGAGCGCGGGATGCGGGTGACTGGGCTGACGATCAGTCAGGAACAGATCAAGTTTGCGCGGGAGCGTATTGAAAAGGCAGGGCTTTCCGGACGGGTCGAGTTCAAGTTGCAGGATTACCGCGACGAGCGTGGCAGCTATGACGGCATTGCCTCGATCGAGATGTTCGAGGCCGTGGGCGAGAAATACTGGCCGGTCTATTTCGACACGGTGCGCGCGCGCTTGAAACCGGGCAAGCGGGCGACGTTGCAGATCATCACCGTGGCCGACCGGCGGTGGGAGATTTACCGAAACGGCGTCGATTTCATCCAGAAATACATCTTTCCCGGCGGCATGCTGCCTGCACCGCGTATCCTGCGCGAACAGGTGGCGCGGGCGGGGCTGGATTTCGTGCAATCCAAGGAGTTCGGCAAAAGTTATGACCTGACGCTCAGACGCTGGTACGAGACCTTCAACGACAAATGGGATCAGGTGGCGGAACTCGGCTTTGACGACCGGTTCCGGCGGATGTGGAATTTCTACCTCACGTCCTGTGGAGCGGCCTTTGACACCGGCACCTGCGATGTGACACAGATGACAGTGGCCCGTCCGAACCAAAGCTGAGACCACCGCACATGCCCACAGCCGCTCGTCTTGTTGCCGCCCTCTGTCTGGCTCTGCTGGCGTTTGTCGTGTCCGAACAGGTCAAGCCTCAGCTGCCCGAGGGGACCGATTTCGGATATTTCAACTGGGTGAACTCCGGCCTTGGCCTGCTGTGCGGTTGGATCGTGATGGGGCCGCGCGCCGGGCGCGGCATTGTCAACGGCATCAATAACGGGCTTACGGGGGTGGGCGCGCTGCTATTCTGGGGCCTCTTTGTGCATGGCGCCTACGAAATGTTTCGGTTGGCGATGCGCAACCGGTATGATGGCCCGTTCGAGGCGGTATTGGCGATTTTTGAAGAAGGGGTCGAGTTTGGCAGCGCCCTTCTGGTACCTCATATCATTGTAACCCTTCTTGTCGGGGCGGTGGTGTCCGGCCTAGCCGCCGAGATCGCTTGGAGGCGCTGGCGCTGATCCCTCCTTCACCAAAGGACTAAAACCCTCTGTGACTGATTTGTTCTTTTACGGCACGCTGCGCCATGCGCCGCTCCTTGAACTTGTTCTTGGCACGTCAGACCCGTTGCCCGAGATTACTGCCGCCAGCTTGCCCGATCACGCGGTGTTTGGCGTTCAGGGGCAACCTTTTCCGATGATCCAGGTGGCGCCTGGCGCCCGGGCCGAGGGACTACTGGTGCGCGGACTGACCTCGCTGCAACTGGATCGGTTGAATTTCTACGAGGGAGGCTTTGCCTATGACCTGCGCGCGGTCAAGGTTACGCTGGCTGCGGGTGGCACCGCCACGGCCCAGGTCTTCTTTCCGCAAGAGGGGCTATGGACGCCGGATGCGCCCTGGCAACTGGCGGACTGGGTCGCCGAATGGGCACCACTCAGCCTGTATGCGGCCGCCGAGGTGATGGATTTCTATGGCCGCCTGACACCTGATCAGATAGCCCGTAGCTTTCGCGCCATCCGGGTAAGGGCTGCGGCGCGGCTGGCCGCGGCGACGCGCGCCGGTGATCCCGAACGCGACCTTGCCTGCGATGTCGTGGTCGAGCGCCACGCCCGTGCCTACGTGAACTATTTCGGCCTCGACGAAATGGATGTGCGCCATCGCCGCAACGATGGGAGCATGAGCGAGCGCCTCAACCGGGGAGCTTTGATGACCGGTCAGGCCTCGGTGATACTGCCCTATGACCCGATACGTGATCAGGTTCTGATCGTAGAACAGTTCCGCGCGCCCGTTTTCCTGATCGGCGATCCCGCCCCCTGGATGTGGGAGGCGGTCGCCGGCATGATCGACCCGGGCGAAACGCCGGAGCAAGCCGCATTGCGCGAACTGCGCGAAGAGGCGCATTTGGAGGCACGCGCTCTGGAGCCGGCGGGCAAGGCCTATTCCTCTAGCGGGTCGTCGACCGAATTCGTGCATCTTTTCGTGGCATTGGCGGATATCGTTAAAGAAACGAAACAGGGTGGTCTGGCAAGCGAAGGCGAAGATATTCGCAGCCGCATCCTGTCCTTTGACGTACTGATGGCGCAGGTTGATGCACAAGAGATCAAGGATTTGCCGCTGCTGTCTCTGGCGAACTGGTTGGCCCGGCATCGTGACCGTCTGCGTGGCTGATTGCACCGACAACCGGTTCCTCGCTTGAGGTCGGGGGCGCGCAGGGCTACATCGGGTGCAGCAAGACAAGTTTGTGAGGGCGACATGCGCATTGCACGCGATCTGGCCGAGGCCGTTGGACATACCCCGCTGATCCGGCTGCGCCGGGTCAGCGAAGAGACCGGATGCGAGATCTATGGCAAGGCCGAGTTCATGAACCCGGGCCAGTCGGTCAAGGACCGTGCCGCGCTTTACATCATCCGCGACGCCATTGCGCGCGGCGAATTGCAGCCGGGCGGCACCATCGTCGAGGGCACCGCCGGAAACACCGGTATCGGCCTGGCGCTGGTTGGTGCCTCGATGGGGTTCAAAACCGTCATCGTGATCCCCGAGACCCAGTCCGAGGAAAAGAAGGACATGCTGCGCCTGGCGGGGGCCGAACTGGTGCAGGTGCCCGCCGCGCCCTATCGCAATCCCAACAACTTCGTGCGCTATTCCGAGCGACTGGCGCGTGAACTGGCCAAGACCGAACCCAATGGCGCCATCTGGGCCAACCAGTTCGACAATATCGCCAACCGGCAGGCGCATGTGGAAACCACCGGCCCCGAAATCTGGGAACAGACCGACGGCAAGGTCGACGGGTTTGTCGCGGCGGTGGGTTCGGGCGGTACGCTTGCGGGAGTGGCCGAGGCGTTGCAACCCAAGGGGGTCAAGATAGCGCTGGCCGACCCGATGGGGGCGGGACTTTACAGCTATTACACCACCGGTGAACTGGCGATGGAGGGCGGCTCGATCGCCGAAGGCATCGGTCAGGTGCGGATCACCCGGAACCTCGAAGGGTTCAAACCCGATTTCGCCTATCAGGTGCCCGATGCCGAGGCGCTGCCCTATATCTTTGACCTGCTGCGGCAGGAAGGGCTGGTCATGGGCGGCTCGACCGCGATCAACATCGCCGGCGCCGTGCGTATGGCGCGCGAGATGGGGCCGGGTCATACCATCGTCACCATGCTGTGCGACTATGGAACCCGTTACCAGTCCAAACTGTTCAACCCGGATTTCCTGCGCGAGAAGAACCTGCCCGTGCCCGACTGGATGACCCGTGCGCCCAGTTCGATCCCGGGCGTGTTCGAGGACGTCTGACATGACGATGGGCCGGGTGTTGCGGTCTTTGCTCACCGCGCTGCTGCTGTTGACGGCGAGCGCGCTCTCGGCCCAGTTGACCGACGAGAGTCGTGCCTATTACGACCGATGGGTACGCACCGCCGAGCGCGCGGAAGAGGTTATCAAACTCAACCGTGCGTCGCAGGCCGCGTTCGAGCAATTGCGTGCCGAGATAAGATCTTACCGGGATACCTTCAACCGGGTTCGAGGCGAGAATTCGGACCGGATCAAGACGCTCGAGGCACAGATCGCGGCTCTGGGGCCCAAACCCGGTGACGGCGAGAGCGAGGCCGAGGACATCGCCCGGCTGCGCACCCATCTGAACGAGCAGCTCGCCAAGCTGACCGTACCGCGCATCATCTCGGAAGAGGCCTATAGCCGTGCCAACGGCCTGATCAACGAGATCGACCGCATCGTGCGGGCGCGCGATACCAAGGAACTGCTCAAACGCGGGCCGTCGCCGCTCAATCCCGAATATTGGCCGGACGCGTGGAAGGACATCAAACGGGCGATGACGGCGCTGGCCAACGAGGTCGCGTTCAACATGCGCTCGGACGTGGTGCGCGAACGGCTGAAAAGCAATGGCCCCGGCATCTTGCTCTTGAGCGTCGTGGGGCTGGTTTTCCTTGCCCGCGGGCGCAGATGGTCGGAACAGGCGGGCGATTTCCTGCGCTCGCTGGGCGGGGTCGGAACCGGGGTCTGGTCCTTCGTGGTGTCGTTGCTCAGGATCCTGATCCCCTGGGTCGGTGTCATGTTCCTGGTCCAGTCGCTTGAGATGATGGACATCACCGGTTTGCGCGGAGCGCTGATACTTGAGCAAGTGCCTTATTGGGCGGCGGCGATCCTGTATTTCAACTGGATCGGCCGCCAGGTCTTTCTGTTCAATGCCGGTACCGGCTTTCGCTATCTCAGCCAGTCGCAGGTGCGGGTAACCCGTCTGTGTGTCGATCTTCTGGCCGTGATGCTGGTGCTGCACGACCTGCTCGTGCTGTTCGAGCGGCTTGAGAACATTCCCGAGGCCACGCGCGCGGTGACCGGTTTCCCGATAATCGTGATGACCGCGCTTCTGCTGCTCAGGCTTCAGCGGGTGCGTGCGCAGGGGCAGGTCAAGGGCGGCACGGTGGACGGCGCAGAGGCCGCGCGTGGCGGTGCGGGGTTCAGCCGCATGGTCGAGTTCCTGCGGCGCGCGCTCTACCTGCTGGGCATCGCGTCGCCGGTACTGGCGATGTTCGGCTACAACAACGCCGCCGAGGCGCTGGTCTATCCGGCGGTCAAGACACTGGCGCTGATTGCGGCGCTGGTGATCGTCCAGCGATTTCTAACCAATGTCTATGGATGGCTGACCCGCAAAGGCGACGAGGCGGGGGATTCGCTCTTTTCCGTGATCCTCGGTTTCCTGTTGGCAATCCTGGCGCTGCCGCTGCTGGCGCTTTATTGGGGTGCGCGCGAGGCAGAGCTGACCGAGATCTGGTCGCGCATCATGATTGGGTTCGATATCGGCGGCGTGGTCATTTCGCCGTCGAACTTCCTGACCTTTGCGCTGGTCTTTGCCATCGGCTATACAGTGACCCGGCTGTTGCAGGGCGGCTTGCGCAACTCGCTGCTGCCCAAGACGCGGCTCGACCCCGGCGGCCAGAATGCCATTGTCGCCGGCACAGGGTACCTCGGCATCTTCCTAGCGGCGCTGCTGGCGATCACCATGGCCGGGTTCGACCTGTCGTCGCTGGCCATCGTTGCTGGTGCGCTCTCGGTCGGGATCGGTTTTGGTCTTCAGACCATCGTGTCCAACTTCGTCTCGGGCATCATCTTGCTGATCGAGCGCCCGATCTCCAAGGGCGACTGGATCGATGTGAACGGGCAGATGGGCTATGTCCGTGACATCTCGGTACGCTCAACCCGGATCGAGACCTTTGACCGAACCGATGTGATCATCCCCAACTCGGATCTGATCAGCGGCAGCGTCACCAACTATACCCGCGGCAATACGGTGGGCAGGGTGATCGTGCCGGTGGGCGTGGCCTATGGCACCGATACCCGCAAGGTCGAGGCGATCCTGCGCGAGATTGCCGAGGCGCATCCGATGGTGCTGGCCAACCCCGCACCCAACGTGGTGTTTCAGCGCTTTGGCGCGGATTCGCTCGATTTCGAGATCCGGGCCATACTGCGAGATGTGAACTGGGTGCTGTCGGTGAAATCCGACATGAACCACGAGATCAACCGCCGGTTCGCGGAAGCGGGGATCGAGATACCCTTTGCCCAGCGAGATGTCTGGCTGCGCAACCCCGAGGTGCTGAACGGCAAGGCCACGCCACCTGCCGCGCCCCCCACAGTGAGCGAGGCCGCCACGCTGACAGAGGGCGACATGGATGTAGGAGCTGCAGATGACTACTAAACCGCTTTTCCTGCAGGATGCCTATCTGCGGCAGGCTCCGGCCCGGGTGATCGGCCATACCGACGAGGGGGGCGTGATCCTGGACCGCTCGCTGTTCTATGCGACCGGCGGAGGTCAGCCGGGCGATAGCGGCTTGCTCCGCTGGGGCGGGGGAGAGATGGCGGTCGTCTCCACGATCAAGGCGGGCGAGGGCATCATCGCGGTGATCCCGGCCGAGGGTTCCACGCCGCCGCCGGCCGGCAGCGAGGTGATACAAGAACTCGACTGGGAGCGGCGCCACGCCCATATGCGCGTCCATACCGCGCTGCATCTTCTGTCGGTGGTGATCCCGCTCGAGGTTTCGGGTGGTGCGATCGCGGCGGACAAGGGGCGGCTCGACTTCAACATGCCCGAGGCGCCCGAGGACAAGGCAGCGCTGGAACAGGCGTTGCAGACACTGATCGACCGCGATTTGTCGGTGACCGAAAACTGGATCACCGATGCGGAACTGGACGCCAATCCGGCCCTAGTCAAGACCATGTCAGTCTCGCCGCCGCGCGGCAGCGGCCGGGTGCGGCTGGTGCGGATCGGGCAGGGCGCCGATCAAGTTGATCTGCAACCCTGCGGAGGAACCCATGTGGCCCGCACCGGTGAAATCGGAAGGATAAGGCTGGGTAAGATCGAAAAGAAAGGCCGCCAGAACCGCCGCGTCTATCTGCATCTGGATGGGTAGCGATAAAGGGAAAAACCCCCTTGCAAATCTTGTCCCGATGGTCGAAACACCCCGTCACGGACAGTTGGCCGAGTGGTCGAAGGCGCACGCCTGGAAAGTGTGTAGGCGGGGAACCGTCTCGAGGGTTCGAATCCCTCACTGTCCGCCATCGTTTTTCGGTAAGGCATTCAATTCTTATATTTTTTTTGCAAAATCCTTTTTCGCGTCCCCCACGTAGTCCCCCTCTATGCCACGGTTCGATAGTGGATTTCTGAAACATTCTAGATGTAGCAGTGAGTTTTCGTTTTGAGCAAAGTATGGTTTTTCACCTCCCCGCTCCAATGTTGTTGATCTGCCAAAGTTTGGAAAGCTGCCCAAGGTTCTTCCAGTGTTGGATTCAGCTTGACGACATCCTACACGAGGTTTCCTGTAATCTTCGATGACCCGAACAATGAGGGCGAAGTCATGTTGAAGCTGACTATTTGTCTAGGATTCCTCGCTATTGTAGCAGACACAGCGAATGCAGAGACTAAACCGAATGCATTTCAGCGTGCCAAAGTTCTGTCCGCAAACGCTCTTTCCATCACCATTGAGCATAGTAAGTGGGGTAAGAAAATAGCGTTCTCGCAAGCCGCTAAGCACTGTGAGAGTCTAAATAAAGTTGCTGTCTATCAAGGATCATCCCAACAATATGGCCCGGACGTAATTTCGACTTGGCGCTGCGAATGAACGCTACTTGTTTCAGGTGACCGAAAGAATCCAAAGCTTAGAAGTTCAAATTCTAGGTCAGCTTTGGCTGATACCTTGAAAGACGAAGTTTTCGTGCCGCGCGTTTCCTACAGCCTTCGCAGCAGTATCGTGAATCGACACGGCGCCATTCTGGCAACAGGTCGCCACACCAATTGCAGGTCCAGTCGCGGCGCATCAATCTCCGCAGCATCGCAATAGCGCGCTTCCTTCGGTTGCCGTTGTTTCCGGTCCATTTGTAGGATTCAAAGGAAACCGCGAAGGGTGGTTCGCTGTCTACTATCCAGAGCGCGTTCGGGTCTGGCCCAGGCATTTCCGAAACTCTATTTTTTCACCCAAAGCCGGGTTACTACGTTGATAACACTATATCTTAATAGGTAGCACTGCCTATCATCTTATCCTTTCCAATCTCGCGCAATGCCGCACCAGAGCCGCCCGTTCGGCCCGTGTCGCTGCCAATCAGTCATCCTGCGCCATTCATCCAGAGACACGACGCGGCCCGTCCAGGTCGTCACGCGGCCCCCAACTGTTACATTCTTTGGATTGGCTTGCGGCGCTTTGGGCGTTGTGACACTCACGGAATTGGGGGCAATGGGCTGGGCAGGCGTCGCAGGGCGCATTGCTACATCCGCTACAATCGCTACATGCGCGCGTGGTGTAGCGGGAATAGCAAGTGTAGCAGGGGGGCAGGTATCGTTTTCACGCCCCCTGGCCAGCTTGGCAAGTTCGGCTTGTGCATCAAACCACATCGCCACCGCTCCGCACGATGCACCATGCTTCGGCCCGCGTCGCCCCGCGCACCACCGCGCCCGCATCCAGTCGGACCAGCCATCTATGTTTTTCGAGGATGCCCAGCGCAGCCCGTGCTTTCGGTGTTTCCCGCAAAGCGTTTGGTCCCATCTGCACCACGTCCCGCGCCATGATTTCAGGATGCGGCCAGCTTTCCAAAAGCCACCTGCGCAAGGTTTCGGCCTTGTCGATTTCCGCAGAAACCGTTGCAGCGCTTGCCAGCCGTGAAGCCTCGGAAAGGTAAAACTGCGCCAGTGTGATGGCGTCGGCCATGTCGCTGGGCTGCACCTCATAGGCGTCAAGGTCGCGCCACAGGGTCAGCACGCCCGCGATCCGCGCCGCCTGTTCTGCCGCCTTCGATGCGGTGCCGGTGATGTGTGCCAGGTCGCCGCCTGAGGCCTGCGCAGCTTCCGTTGCATCCGCAAAGACTGCCAGCAATGTGCGGGCGTCGGGGGCAAGCCCAAGGACGCGCGGTTGCAGTTCACGGGTCTTTGGGTCCACCGGCATGGGCGTTTCGAGGATGGCGCGCAGCCGCCCTGCAAAGTTCACAAGCGCCGCCTCATCACGCCGTGCGTTCAGTTGAAACCGGGTTCCGATGGCGCTGGGCGGTTCGCACATCAGGAAACGGGGCAGAAAGCCAGTGTCAGACGCCAGCGGGTCGGCCATGAAGCCCCGCGCGACGGTCGGCTGCACCATCAGGTGTACCGCCAGCCGCCGCCCGTACAAGGTCGCGTGTCCGTCGCCTGAGCGCGTGCGCCGGATGGCGTTCCCCTGCCAAAGGTCATTCAACGCCGCCAGCGTCTTTTGGCGGTTCTCCGAGTTCATCGCGTGCCCGCCAAGGAATTGCCCGCCTTCGTCCGAGAAAAGGCCAAGGCTGGGCTGGCCCGTCGCGAACAGCTTGGTCAGTCCCTCGAATGTCGGTTCGGTCACGGTCCGGTCAGCCGATGGCGGGGCGTCGGGTTCCGGCCCCAGACCATCGAGGTCGGCTAGCGCGGCGGTGCGCTTTTCGCCTTTGCCCTTCTTGGCCTCCGAAAGGATCCGGTCGCGCTCTCCCTTCCAGAGCGCCTGGGCATTGCGCCAGCTTTCCATTGCATCGCGCTGGGCGATTGCCTGTTCCCGTTCATACTCGCGCAGCGCCGCCATCAGGGGCGCGTCACAT
The DNA here is from genome assembly GCF_059613025.1 of Ruegeria sp. BHSC223. NCBI lineage: Bacteria > Pseudomonadati > Pseudomonadota > Alphaproteobacteria > Rhodobacterales > Roseobacteraceae > Ruegeria > Ruegeria sp. BHSC223. The sequence goes on along the minus strand of NZ_JBXWRR010000001.1, from coordinate 433,696 downwards.
GTTGATTTGCGCTCCCCGCTTCGGGCGATGGTCAGCGCGTAAAGCGACAAGGGGCGCGTCCCGCCTAGCGTGTCCACATCGGCAAAGCCCTGCACCGCCAGTGATGCCACCGACAGCGCCGATTGCGCCGGGATGGCGACGGGGGATTGCGTGATACCCTGTACCGCCTCCACAGCCGCGCGCAGCGGCCCCAGGGCGTCAACGGGGTAGGCTGCTCCGGGGGATATGTCCCGCACCAGCGGTTGCGGCCCTTCGGGCCTGTATTGAATCGGCTGGGGCGCGGTCATACGAAACCCCCTTTCATGGTCAGAATGTCATTCCAGTCGCGGCCATCGGGCGCGCGCAACAGCGAGACTTCCCAGCCCAGCGCGTGCGCCCGTGCGGCCAGTGCGTTTGCAGCTTCACGGCCCGGCCTGTCGCCATCGGGCGCGATGGTCAGCCGTCCCGGTTCTTCAGGCAGACGCAGCCCCCGGATGCCGGATGTGGACAGAGCCGCCCATACGGTCGCAGGCGTGCGCAGAAGGCCGGACGCAAGACTAAGAGCGGTTTCGATGCCTTCCGCCACCACCAGCGGCCCCGGCCCCTCAGTGAGCCGTACAGCGCCGCCAGAGACGGCCCCCAGCATCAGCTTGGCGGGGTCTATCTCGGCCTTGCCAGCGCCATCGGTGCGCAGGTAGGTGCGATGCACCGCGAAGCCTTCTCCCCCTTCGATAAGCGCCACTAGGGCTGGGAGCCGCTTGGCGGTTGCGTGCCAGCACTCGGGGTGAAAACGCAATGTGTTGGGCACCTCGCAGGTGATAGCGCGGTTCCGCAGGTAGGTTTCCGCGATGGTTCCGGCGATGGGTTGGGTTTTGCCCCAGAGCCGGTTGGCCTGCATCGCCCGCTTGGTGGTTTCGGCCCGCCGTTCGGCTTCGCGACGTGCCAGTTCAAACGGATCGGGCGGTGTGTACCTTCCGGGGGCGCCGCCAGCCGCCTCCAGAATATCCATGAAGTCGCAAGCTGATTTCTTGCAGTTCAACAGCAAGCGACCGTTGGTGCCATCGGCCAAGGTCAGCGCGTTTTGTTGTTGGCGGCCTTCTATTTGGCAGACTGGGCAGGGTGCCGCGCCATAGGAGCGATACCACTTGCCGCCCAGCTCAAGCGTCAGGGTGCGTGCGTCAGCCATTAGCTTGCCCCCCAGATCAACACGGCCATCGCGTGCGCCTGCGCTTCAGTCAGGGCAAAACGGTGCATCAGGTACTGGATTTGCAGACGGGTCATATTGCGCCCCCCATCCAGACTTTCGAGCGGAGAACATAACGACCGTGACGGCCCGGATATTTGCCACCGTGGTCCTCCCAAACCGTTTCGATTTTGATACCCATATCGCGGAGCGAATGGACATATGCGCTCCATCTCGGAGCGGGCTGATCAATTGGCGTGCAGCCAATCGGCCCCGCCGCCGTCAACATGTCGAGCGCCCATTTCAAACGGCCTGAAAGATGGATGGTGAAACGCTCACCTTCGCATGTCGTCACGCGATAGGATGAGCGCTCCCGGTACTGGCACGCCTTATTGTCATGTGCTAGGTTGCAGACATCTTCCGCTGTCGCTTGGATAGGTGTTTGTGCCCCGGTCGCGCCCGCCAGCGCGCCGGGGTTTTCATTCGCAACCATGTTAGGCCACCCGCTTTTCGCGGGCCTCCATCCATTCGGTGATATCGCTTTCTTTCCAAGCGACAAGGCGTTCCCCCAGCTTGACCGGCTGGGGGAAGTCGCCCCGTTTCATCCAGTCGTAGATGGTCGAACGCGAAAGCCCAGTGCGGGCCTCTACCTCGGGGCGGCGGATCAATATATCTGCCATTTGGTTATCCTTTCCGGCAGGACACGAGCGGAATGCCGTGCTTCATGTCGGAAAGGAAAACCCAAAGGACCACGCCAAGAATAAAGGAGCTTAATCAGTCCTTTTGAGGGGTATTCTCCTTACATACATGTCGTGCCCAAGTTTCCGGGCTGGTCGCAAGATCGAGGCATGAAAAGACCTTCGACAAAAAATCTAAAAATGGCCCATAAGCGGGGTTTCCTGTGCCATGGGGATTTGTCGAAACAGTTGGTCTATTGCCGGACAAATCCGCAAAAGCATTGTAGACTTCCCGTGCCGTATAGAGGGCTGTGGTTTCCAATGGCCTTCCTGGCGGTTTGCCCGTTGATGGCTCATGCGGCCCTTCTGGCTCAAATGCAGACATTACCGAAGGCGAATGGGGATCAATGTTTTTTGAGGCAACCTCGATTTCCTCGGCCATACTAGAGAGAAGCCCTGTCAATGCGCCAACCGCCTCATTGAGGGGCAAAGCGGGCGTATGTTGACGGGCGTATTCGTGCTGGGTTTTGTATGCTCTAACCCCCATTTCCTCTAGTTCGCCCATCCCATACCAACCGACACTTTCAAGTGCCTTCGACGCTTTTCGCAGGTGCTGCGCGGCTTTCTGCATCGCAAGTCTATCTTTGTCTGGGCGAGTGTCACTGCGCTCAATCCATTGCAAAGCAGCAGCAGTATCTGCTGATTCGTAAATTTCGTTCGCCCACTGCCTAGCCTTTTGGGTTTCGACAGATGGGAAATGCTTTTCTATCGCATTTTGTAATTTTTGCTTCGCTTCAAAAATAGGCTTCACGCCATCCTCACCACGTTCTCGCCTTGCGCCTTCTCGCCACGAAGGAACGCGCCCCAATCTTCCATCATGTTCCGCCGTCGTTCCAGCATGTCAGAGCGTTGATAAGCCCGCTCGACTTCGGAGCCGATGAAATGCGCCAGAGCGATCTCGGCCATGTCGCGGGGATAACCGCGTTCCGCCGCCCATTGCCGGAAAGTTGAACGCAGCCCGTGCGGTACGGCAGGGCGCTTGCTACGCAGGTCCAGATAACCGAGTTCACCGGCTTTTTCCCGCGCCTCCTGCATTCGCCGCATGACGGCGGAAATGCTCATGTCGGACAGCATTCCGCCACGCGGAGCGAAGAACACATAGGGCGAGCCATCCATGCGAGGCAGGTCTTTTAGCAGCGCCACCGTCTCGCCTGTCAGCGGCACGCGATGCTCGCGCCCGTTCTTCATGCGTGAGGACGGAACCGTCCATGTCGCGGAAGTCGCAAAAGTCGCAACGGGGGGGGCGTCGGTTTTGTCCTGCGGTCCGAAGTCGATTTCGTCCCACATCATGCCCCGCACTTCGCCCGAGCGTGCGGCGGTCAGGGTAAGAAATTGGAGTGCACGCGCGGCCATACCGTCGCGTTTGGCAAGTTCAGCCCACCAGCGGGAAACGTCGCCCAATGACAGCGCCGGTTGGTTCTCGGCCTTCGCCACCTTGTTCGGCTTAGGCAGCATTTCCGAAAGGTTGCCTTTCCACCGTGCCGGGTTCTCGCCGGTTCGGTACCCTGCCACGGTCGCCCAGGACAGGACGTTTTCGATCCGGCCCCGAAGGCGCGTAGCGGTTTCAGTCTTGGTCTGCCAGATTGGTTCCAGCACCCGCAACACGTCTTGAACAGTGATATACGCAACCTGCTTAGCTCCGAGCACGGGCGCGGCATAGGCATCCAGCGTCGAACGCCATTGCTTGCGGTGCTTTTTATTTCGGAATTCGTCCAGCTTGCTTGAAAGGTATTTGTCTACGGCAACGGCGAAGGTCAGCGAAGCACGGGCTTCGCGTTTCTCTTGCAATGGGTCGCCACCCAACATCGCCTTGCCCCTGTTTTCCAGCGCCAGTTGTCGTGCTGTCGCCAACGGCACCGCCGGGGGACTGCCCAAACCAATTTCGGTTCGCTTGCCGTGAATGTTGATGCGTTGCACCCACTGCTTGCCGCCATTGGTTCGAACGCGCAGGAATAGCCCGTGACCGTCGAAATATTTTCCGGGTTCGGAGACAGTCTCCACGAAACGAGCGGTCAATGCCTTCTCGGGCTTTCGTATGCCGTTAGTTGCCACGATGTGTCCCCCATAATATCCCCCACATTAACGTGGATTGGATAGGAATATGGGGGAAGTTACCGGACAGTGTAAGTATCTAAGTCACTTATTTTGGTTGAAAATTATAGAAGCCCTCGGATGGGGTCGGAGCGAGCCATGGCGGCCTCACTGTCCGCCACTTGCCCCCGCGAAAGTGTTCTCCCGATCCGGCCACTACTGGAATTTGCCTTTGTTTTTGAAAGTTATTCCTAGGTAACTTTGCGCTGGCCTTTGCGCCTCTTACGCATGATGCCTCTGACCAGTTTGTCAGCGGCGTCCTTCGAATTTCAGGATGCTTTGTTCATCTTCGCTCCATAATGGCTTCGATGAACCAGAAATCCTCTGTTGATCAAAACCCTAAATCTGTCCGGCGAGAGCTGACGTCAGACAGCTTGATCCTCCATCTGGCTGAAAAGCCTACTTCAGGAAGGACCACTTCTCAGGGGGCAGACCACGTGCGCGGCCTGAAAGACGGTGTCACTGTCTTAGCTGAGACTGGTTCGAACTTGTTTGCCAGCACATTCGTTGGCGGAGTTGACAGGATGGTCCGGTTTCGTCGAACCGGGTTCGGTGCTTGCTCGTGTGTGGAATTCGGCGTTAGCTTGGGTCTCGAAGACCCCGATACACCGCCCATGTTTCGCCGGAACCTTACAGAGGGCTTCGATGTGGGCCATTCGGAACAACGGGAGAGACTTAATAGCCCAAGCAATACGACTTGGGTCTGATTACCTGACAGGATTACTTAATATATGGAGAATTGAGATGTCATTGGAATTAGACGCCGTCGTTTCGGGGTTAAAGTTTCCAGAAGGCCCCGTGGCGATGGATGACGGTTCAGTCCTTTTTGTCGATATCGAGGCCCAGTTGCTCAGGCGGTTGAAGGCGGACAATTCGCTAGTGGATGTCGCGGAGCTTCCTGGTGGGCCAAACGGGACGGCGATCGGTCCTGACGGGGCGGCTTATATCTGTAACAACGGCGGGGTGTATTCTTTTGAGAGATTTGATCCCTTGGCGCCGCCCGGTTCTGGTAAGACACCCGATCCAAAGCGCGAGATCACAATTCCCAGTCCCAAGCGCCCGGAATATCAGGGCGGGTCCATACAGCGAGTCGATCTGGAGACCGGTGAAGTCAGGACCCTCTATTGCAAGTATAAGGGCAAATGCCTGATTGCCCCGGATGATATCGTTTTTGACGCGAATGGTGACTTTTGGTTCACCGACACCGGCAAACAGGATGGCATGACCAGCGAGTCCGGAGCCGTTTACTTTGGGACCATCGACGGCAAGACGCTGAAACGCGTTGCAGCCGTACCCACGGCGAATGGGATCGGCATCTCGCCCAAGGGGGACAAACTCTATGTTTCTGATACGGTTTTCGGCCGGCTTTGGGTCATGGACATTGTGGGCCCCGGAGAGCTGGCTCCCGGGCCTTTGCCTGGAATGCCGGGGAATGTCGTACAGACATTGCCGGGCTACCAATGGCTCGACAGTCTCAAGGTCGAAGCCGACGGGCGCGTTTGCGTCGGTACGATATTCAATGGCGGGATCACGATCTTCACCCCCGATGGCAAGACCGAGCACCTCCCGGTAAATGACTTGTTCACGACCAACCTCTGCTTCGGCGGCGCCGACATGCGTGATGTCTGGATTACGGCGTCGAGCACAGGAACGATTTACAAGACGAGATGGCCACGCCCAGGGCTGAAACTGGCATTTACGGCTTGAGTGCCGTAAGCCGCCGGGGCTTCGGGTTCTTGGTGGGGTTTGACCGGAATTGGGCCAGCATGCAGAGTAGCCGAGTCACCATCAACCATGTTAACCTAAGTTAACATGGTTGATGCTGCCGCACCCCTCGCGAACGCGCCGAAACACCTGGCCGAGCGTCGGTTGGTCTCGGTACTGTTTACCGACATGGTCGGATACACCGCGACAATCGAAAAGCTGGGCGAAGACAAGGCCGTTCACTTTGCGCGGATGCTCTATGAGATGCTCACCTCCGTCGTTCAGGAGCACGGCGGCGCGGTAAGAGGTTTTGCCGGTGACAGCATCATGGCTATTTTTGGTGTGCCCGTTGCACTTGAAGAGGCCGGTCTGAAGGCCTGCCGGGCAGCCATGGCGCTTCAACAGGCGTTTGCAACGGCAGGCGACACGATCGAGGCTCGCTTTGGCGTGCGCCCGATCATGCGCGTCGGCGTATGCTCGGGAAACGTTGTTGTTGCGGCGGTGGAAGGTGAAAAAGGCGAACTGACTGCGGTCGGAAACACCGTGAATCTGGCCTCGCGTATCCAGTCCCTGGCGCCAGAGGGCGGTTGTCTGATCTGCGACAACACCCGGCGGCTGGTCGAATGGCGTGTCGATCTGAGCTTTGAAGGCGAATTCACCGTCAAGGGCGTTACAAAGCAACAAAAACTCTGGCGCCTGCGATCAATTCGCGACGGGGCCACCCGGTTTGATGCGTCGGTGGGGCGGGGTTTAACCCGGTACATCGGTCGCCAGATCGAGCTTGCCACCGTGGCCGAAGCGTTCGAAGCGAGTGCGACGGGGCTGCGAGTGGTCGATTTTGTTGCCGAACCCGGATTGGGCAAGACGCGCCTGATCTTCGAGTTCCTACGCAGCGATAAATCGAAGCCAGCAAGAATTTTCACTGGCCACTGTACCTCGGACGGTCAGCAGGTGCCGTTCCTACCGTTCATTGAGCTTGTGCGCAATTCGTTCCGTATACAGGAGGAAGACGAACCTGAGGAAATTGGCGAAAAATTGCAGGCAGGTCTTGAGCGCAGGCAGCTTTATTCGGAAGAGAATCTTGGTCTGTTGATGAACCTTCTCGGGCTCTCGCCGCCAGAGGGGGCGCTTGACGGTCTGGACGGTGTTCTCGTGGGGTTGCGTACGCGCGATCTGTTGCCGGCGTTGCTCAAGGCGCAATGTAATCTGGGACCCGTGATCTTGTTGGTCGAGGATATCCATTGGATCGACAGCGCGTCCGAGGACTTGCTGCGCAAGCTTATTGCCGACAAGGAGTTCGTAAACCTGATGATCCTGACCACCCGGCGGCCGGAATACCTGCCGGACTGGCACACGAATGAGGTCGTGCAGACCGTGGCGCTAAAGCCGCTTTCTCGGGATGATATCCGCGACCTGCTGCAAAGCCGTTTGCAGGTTGAAACGTTGCCTGACGACCTCATTCGAGAGGTCGTCGAACGTTCGGGAGGCAATCCTCTCTTTGGCGAAGAAATCCTGATCTACCTCATCGAACAGGGTGCGTTGAAAATCGTTGATGGGCGGGCTGAGTATGATCCCGAGGCGGGGATGAGCGCATTGCCGTCCAGCATGCAAACCCTTCTTTCGGCGCGGATCGAACAGCTTCGCCCCGAAGATCGCGCGCTATTGCAAGCGGCCGCCACGATCGGGCGGCAATTCGACCCCGGCCTGCTGTCCATGGTCGTACAGGATGCCGATCAGACCGGCGCGGCGCTTGAACGACTACAGGCCCTTGATCTGGTGCATCGCAGAGAGAATTCGTCGGACTACATGTTCAAGCACGTGCTTCTCCGTGACACCGTGTATCAAAGCCTGCTGACGGATCGCCGGGTTGAATTGCACCTGATCATAGCCGAGGCGTTGGAAAAGCGTAATGCCAATCGGTTGCCGGAAACTGCTGAAACGCTGGCCCATCACTATTCGCGAACAGAACGGACAGACCTGGCCTTTCGGTACACGGCGCTTGCCGGGGCCAAGTGTCTTGGAACATACTCGCACGATCAGGCCAATCGCTACTTTGCGACGGCCTTGCAGCTGTATGAACAGGATCCGGATTGTGCCAGCGATGCCGCTTTTGCCGAGTTTCTGGGCAATTTCGCGCTCTGTTCGAATATCTCTCTTGATATCATGACCACGATCAACCTGGCCCAACGCATCGGGCCAGTGCTGGACAGGATCGGTGACACTGGCGATCATGTTCTGTTCCTGCACCACTATGTTTCCTGCCTGGTCTGCAATAGTCAGTTTCACGAGGCATTGAGGGTCCAGCGGGAATTGACTGAAATGGCCGCGCGTCTTGGCGATCCTAAATCGCGCGCTTATGCCATGGTGAACGAGCTTTCCGTCGCTATCTATTGCGCGCCTATTCCCAATGCCGAATTCGAGAGCAAGAAAAGGGCAATCGAGGCGGCTCTGGCAAAGTTCGACGATGCCTATCTACAGAATTTCTTTCTGGCCACCGTCGGGTGGAACGAGTTGACCCGCGGGCGGGTCGTCGGCGCCCGTGAAACAGCCGAACGGATGATCGAGTTCGGCAAACGAAACAATGACCCACGTGCGTTGGGTTATGGCACCGCGATGAAGGCATTGGTGGCGGTTGTGACCGATGATCACGAGACGGCGCTGAAACTGTCCGAAGAGGCGCTGAGTTTGTCGAGAGCTGAATTCGAGACTGCGATCGCCGAGTCGTCACGCGTGGCCGCTCTGGTTGCGTTGGAGCGCCCCGGCGCCCTCGAGGCGGTGCAGGAATTTGTCGACAAGAGCGCGACTGATGGCTGTACACTGTTTAGCGGCGTGCCGCAGACCATGCTGGGTGTGGGGTTGGCGATGCAGGGGAAGGTCGCCGAAGGCTTGCAACAGATTCAGAACACTATCGACCGACGCGAAGCGGAAGGGATGCAGATCGGCGCGGATTGGAACAGGCTTTTCCTGAGCGAGGTTTACCTTCAGATCTTGTCCGGCGAGGGGGGGGCATCGCTGGGTGTATTGTTGAGAAATTTCCGCTGCTTGGCAGGCGTGATGCTTACCGGGGAAAAACAGATCAAGGCGCTGATAGACAAAGCGCGGCAGAACCCACAGTTTGATCGGGACGGTCACTATTTTGCTAGAGGTGAAATGATACTGGGCTTGCTTTGCAAGACCAAGAAGCGCAACCAGCAGGCGCTTGATCATCTTGAAACGGCCCATCGTCTGATCGCGCCGACCGGCGCCTCTCCAATGCTTACCAGGATCGAAGAGGCGCTGGCTGAACTTGCAGCCTAATCCGAAAGCTGGGCCAGATAGCGGATAGCGGGCAGGCTGGGTAACAGGGTATAGGCGCCGCCCCGCGCGATCACGAATCTGGGAAACCCGCTTAGCCTGATATGGCCGCCGTTGCGCAAGGTCAGATCAAAGACGCTGGTTTCAGGCACATTTGCGCCTAACAGAGGGTCATTGCTTCCAGTAATTCTGGGGTCTTGCAGGCCAAAGTTAATCCAGTCGCACATCACCGCCTCGAACTGAGCCCCATAGTTGGCGCCAATGAAATTGCCAAGCAGGCCGTGCTCGCCTGTTTCCGGGTCGGGACCATAGGACATTCCGCGTCGGACAATGCGGCGGGAGTAGTTCGACACACGTTGCACGATGGGGCCGCCGCGAGGGTTGGCCCGTCGCATGTGAGCCCCGGCGGGGCATCGCGACGCGAGCGTATAGTCGTAATTCGTCAGGGACAGATCTCCCTTCTCATCTGAGTCTGGCGACAATTCATAGGGTGTACCATTGCGCCAGCGCCCGCACATCTGCGCGGCAACCACCTCGCGCAGGGCATCGTGCCGGCTCATGCCGCCGCAGATATTCGCCTCGGCCCCCTCGGACAAAAGCTCGAACTGCTTGGGGTGTTTCTCCAGCTTAGTCGCGGCTTCGCTCAGGTAAGTCTCGAAGGCATCGGTTTTCTGCTGCAAGACCCGGAACGCGTTGAAGGAACAGTCGTGAAACACCTCCTTGGGCTCTGGGATTGCGAATTCGACACCCTCGAAATGTGTGGGATAGCCCAATAGCGCGATGCCCAGCGGGTCCTTGGGTTCGTCTACGTTGACCATGTCGGGGTCGAAGATATGTCTGAAGCGCGGTTGGGAAATGCTGTCTCGATAGCCAAAGAACACCTTGCCATCGGGCAGGTTGCGACCATCGCGAACGCCAAGAATGGTGAAGGCCTTCGCCACCTGCTTTTCGACCGGCTCGAAATTCTCAACATCGTTGGAATAGATCGACGCCACGATATGGATACGGTCGGGCTGGTCGAACGGGCTCGGCCAGTTCTCGGGCGCGCTGTCGCCGAAATCACCCAGCTTGACTGCGCGCTTTGCCATTCCCTCGGCATATTCAGTGGGAAAGGTGGCAAGCTGGCTTGCTGGCAGACCCAGGGCCCGCAAACCTTCGAACGTGATCCCGATATTGAAACAGACCTCGGGGGCGGGGGGCGCCCAATTGGCCGAACGAGTTATGCGCGGGACAGTCTTGTCTGTGCCATCGGCCGAAGCGGCCAGGAACCGCCTCGCTGCATCCTTGTTGGTGACTTCCAGAATGAGGTGGCGGACGTTGTTGTGTTTGTAGCCCCTCAGGATATTGCCCTGGACCTTTTCGGCGTCAAAATCGTCTTCAGGATTAATGTTGGACATCACCATCCCACCCCGAGTTTGTTTCTGATCTGTGCCGCCGAATAGCCGGGATACCCGCGATAACCGCCACCAAGCGAGATATTGCGGTTCGAATGCAGTTGGAGGATCAGCGAGCGAGGAAGCGATTGCAGCGCATGTGGTGGGTCGTTTGGTTTGCGGCCAGCCTGCACGTCCTGGAGGGCGAACAGGTCAAACGGATAATCAGGTGCTTGAAACAGGTCGTGCGCGCGCACCCAATCAATGAAAGCTTCGACATTCTTCTCGCAAGGATAAAGCTTGTCGCCGCCCTCGACCTCTTTCATCAGGGCGTCGAAAACGCTGCCGATCGTCGCAATGAAGTCGCGGATATAGTTGCTGAAATCCCCGTCATAGACCGAGATCATGCAGATATAGTCCTCGACCAGAAGGAACCGGGCAGAATGCACAGTGCCCACGTTGTCGAGACCGGCAAAAATCTCGTCAACGTTCTGGGCCAATGCCATGACTGCCTTTGCCCGACCGATCGGCGACGTGTCCCTGAGCGGCATCAGCAGGTTCATCATTCGCTGAGTGCTGTCACTGGGCTGTGGCGAGGGGCGTGGTCCGCCCGGAAGTTTAGGTCTGCCCTCTCGCCAGACCCAGTAAGGAACAACCACATATTTCGAAAGGAACTTGAACCAGCCACGTTCCGGCAAGCTGTTGACATACCGGTTCAGCCATCCGCCGTCGTCGTTCATACCTTACCCTTTCACGCCACTGAAGGGGCAAGGAATACCGCCCCGCCGATTGCTGGAATACTCGTATACATCCTTGCGGATTCTCAGGATTGGATCACCCGATGGTTCTATCCCTGGAGTAAGATGCCAGGGATTGAAACTTAGCTTCTCGGAATGCGCCTCCTGATCCTCTGGCACATGGTTCAGGGTCAGTGTCCCCATCATGACCCGCTTACGGTGCGGCGGCCACTGCTGGGTGGAGTCGTTAAAATCGTCACCTTCTTCGCCGATGTGCATGACGAGGGAAAACCGCTCGGTCCGATCACCCGCCAGGCGGTCTATCAGGTCTTGTTTCAGGTAATCGTCCTCTGGCGGTTTCAGCGGGTCGGTGTTCAAGACACCAGCAATTGGCGACCACGAAAACCGAACCCAGCGCGTCTCTTCTTCCTTACCGGTCACCACGAAGGTGTGCACCGCATGATACATGGCGCGTACGTAGCTTGTCGGGGCACCGATCGAAGAGGCATCGATGACCGCAGGCTGTGCCCAGACATGTTCATTCGCAAAGGCAATCGCTTTCTCGTTCGGCCGTTCTGTCTGACCCGGATAGGGATCCGGCATCGGTAATTCCAATCGCAGGTAGTCCTTGATCTTTTGCCAAGGCGTTTCGCGCCGACAGCGAACGGGCCGCGCAGCAAGAGCGAAATCGAGGAACTTCTTGGGCGTCGGTGCGAAAAACACTGGAAGTGTCATGGCAACCAGGTCGGTGGATTTGCCGTCGGTGAGATGAAATCGGACTGCCATTCCTCGCACGTCCGACCAACCGTCATGCTCGGCCACAACACCCATCCCGTTTGAAAACCGGACATCGACAGGAATGCCCTCTGGTTGGGAAGGGGGATGGAAATGCTCTGCGATACAGAAATCGCGGGCGACCGGCGACGGGATGAAATGCCCGGTTGCGCCAATGCCGACTGTGTGGACAGGCCGTCTTTTGGTACTGCCGCCACGAATATCAAGCGCCTCGACAATGTCTTTGACAAGCTTCGGGTCAGCCATCGGTTTCCTCCGCTTGAGGGAAAGGAATAAACAAAATCTGTGGTGTGTTCACTAACCTATACGAAAAAGCCGAAGTTCGAGACTCTTTTTCTCGGGGCTGGAGATGAACCCGAATGCGCACTTTCATCTGGTCTCGAAACCCGTTTCAGGCGCATGGGGAAGGCAGCAGATCGTTTGCTATCTCGACCTGCCGGGCCACCCGCGTGGGGCTCGCACGCTACGCGATGTGCTTCTAGCGCGGCACTCATGATCGGGGCCTGCCGCGGCTCCCAAGGTTCAACTGGCGATACGTGCCCCTTCGGTGCTGAACAGCAGTGTCCGCGCCGTGTCATAGTCGATCCTGACCTCGGCGCCGGGGTCGATCTCGTATTGACCAAAGACACGCACGGTGAACCGGCTGTCCCGGCCCAGGTCGATCATCACGTTGGTGTCACCACCCAGCTTCTCGACATGCATCACCTGGCCCGACAGCGGGCCGGTGTCGCCGATGCGGGCATGTTCGGGTCTGATGCCCAGCGTGGCGCCCACCGGCCCGCCCACCCGGTCGGCGGCCACGAAATTCATGGCCGGCGACCCGATGAACTCGGCGACAAAGCGGTTGGCGGGGTTGTTGTAAAGCTCAAGCGGGCTGCCCACCTGTTCGACCCGGCCGTCGCGCAGCACCACGATCTTGTCGGCCAGCGTCATCGCCTCGGTCTGGTCATGGGTGACATAGATCATCGAGGCGGTCAGTTGCCGGTGCAGGTTGGCGATCTCGATCCGGGTATTCATGCGCAGGGCGGCGTCTAGGTTCGACAGCGGTTCGTCGAACAGGAACAGCTTGGGCTTGCGCACGATGGCGCGGCCGATGGCGACGCGCTGCCGCTGGCCGCCCGACAGTTCGGACGGGCGCCGCGCCAGATAGGCCTCGAGCGACAGCATCCGCGCCGCCTCGGCAATCCTGCGCTCGATCTCGTCCCTGGGATGGCCCGCCTGTTTCAGACCCAGCGCCATGTTGCCGTGCACGGTTAGATGCGGGTAGAGCGCATAGGACTGGAACACCATGGCGATGCCGCGCTTGGCCGGGGGCACGGTGTTGACCACCTGGCCACCGATATCGATGCTGCCCGAGGTCGCCTCTTCCAGCCCTGCGATGACCCGCAGCAGGGTGGACTTGCCGCAGCCCGAGGGGCCGACAAAGACGACGAATTCGCTGTCCTCGACGGTCAGGTCGATATTCTTGAGGACATCGACCGGGCCGAAGGATTTGCACACATTGCTCAGGGTCAGGGCGGTCATGTCAGTCCTCTCTCAAATCCACGGGGGCGCCGGTGCGGATGCTGTGATCGGCGGCCAGGCAGATGCGCAGCGATTGCACCGCATCGCTCATATGTCGCGTCAGGTCGATATCCTCGGCGATGGCGCGCAGCATATAGGCCTGTTCGGTATCGCAGAGCTGCTGGTGGCCGGGTTCGCCCGCCAGCTCGATCAGGGTGTCGTTGCCCGGGCGGTGCACCAGCAGTCCGCCCACGCGGGTATGGCCATCGACATCGTCCGAGGCGCCCTTGTTGCCGTCGGTGATCGACACCGCGCCATTGGGGCTGATGATATCCTTTACGAAAAAGGCAGTTTCCGACATCATCGGGCCCCAGCCTGCCTCGTACCAGCCGACCGAGCCATCGGCGAACACCACCTGGAACTGGCCGTAATTGTACATGTCGGGCGCGATCTCGTCGCTGAGCCGCAGACCGATGCCGTTGACCCGCACAGGGGGCGCATCGGTGATCTGGCACATCACATCGACATAATGCACGCCGCAATCGACGATCGGGCTGGTGGTCTGCATCAGCGCCTTGTGGGTCTCCCATGTGAGGCCGTCCGATTGCTGGTTCAGGTTCAGGCGAAACACATAAGGCCCGCCCAGCGCGCGCGCCTCGGCGATCAGCCGCTGCCAGCTGGGATGGTGACGCAGGATATAGCCCACCACCAGCTTGCGCCCGGACCTGGTCGCGCAGTCCACCACGCGGCGGGCATCGGCCACGGTGGTGGCCAGCGGCTTTTCGACAAAGACATGCGCGCCCGCCGCCATCGCCGCGCAGGCGAAATCGGCATGGCTGTCGGAATAGGTGGCGATCACCACCAGATCGGGCCGTGTCTGCTCCAGCGCCGCATGGAAATCGGTAAACACCGAATAGGCCTGCAAATCAGGGTGGTCGGTCACGCCCGAGCGGTTCACGAGGCCCACGATCTGCGCCTGAGGGTGGTGGTGATGGGCCAGCGCATGGCTGAGGCCCATATTGCCGAGACCGGCGATCAGGACACGGGTCATTTGACGGCTCCACTTGTGATGCCGCGGATCAACTGCCGCGAGAAGATGACATAAAGGACCATGACCGGCAGGATCGCCATGCTGAGCGCCGACAGGACCGCGTTCCAGTCGGTGACGAACTGGCCGATGAAGACCTGGCTGCCCAGTGTCAGGGTTTTGGTTTCCTCGGCCGGGGCCAGGATCAGCGGGAACCACAGATCGTTCCAGATCGGGATCATGTTGAACACCGCCACCGTTGCCATGGCGGGGCGCACCAGCGGCAGCACGAGGCGAAAGAAGATGGTGTATTCGCTCAGCCCGTCGATCCGGCCCGCGTTCTTCAGGTCGTCGCTGACCTGGCGCATGAACTCGCTGAGGATGAACACCGCCAGCGGCAGCCCCTGCGCGGTATAGACCAGGATCAGCGCCCAGAGCGTGTTGACCAGCCCGCTGGCCACCATCAGCTCCAGAATGGCGACGGTACCGATGCGGATCGGGATCATGATCCCCAGCGCCAGATAGAGGCCCATCAGCGTATTGCCCCGGAACCGGTATTCGCTGAGCGCAAAGGCCGCCATGGCCCCGAACATGAGGACAAAGAACAGCGAGGCCACCGTCACGATCATCGAGTTCTGGAAATAGAGAAAGAAATCCCCCTGTTTCATCACCGTCTGATAGCCGATCATCGAGAAACTGTCGGCATCGGGCAGGGCCAGCGGCTCGCGAAAGATCGCCTTGCGGGTCTTGAAGCTGTTGATCAGGATCACAAAGACCGGGAACAGCGCGATGCAGGTATAGAGGATCAGCGCTCCATGCATGGCAAGGGTATTGGCGGGGTTGCGGCGGGCCTTGTTCATCTCTTGCTCCCCTCAGAACTGATAGCGGCGGATCCGGGTCTGGATCGCAAAGAGATAGACACAGACCCCCAGCAGGATGATTGCGAACATCGCGGTGGCAATCGCCGAGCCCATATGCGGATCGCCCAGTTGCAGCTGAAAGCCGAAGAAGGTGCGATACATGAAGGTGCCCAGGATATCGGTGGCGAAATTCGGCCCCGCCAGCGCGCCCTGTGCTGCATAGATCAGGTCGAAGGCGTTGAAATTACCCACAAATGTCAGGATCGAGATGATGCCGATCGAGGGCAGGATCAGCGGCAGCTTGATCTTCCAGAAGGCGGCCATGCCGGTCAGCCCCTCGACTTCGGCGGCCTCCAGTATCTCTTCGGGGATCGACAACAGCGCGGCATAGATCAGCATCATCGGGATGCCCACGAACTGCCAGACCGAGATCAGCGCCAGCGTGGTCAGCGCGTATTCCTCCTTGCCCAGCCAGGGCGCGAACAGCGATTTCAGGCCGATGGCGTCCAGCATGTCGGGGGCGATGCCCCAGATCGGGCTGAGGATCAGTTTCCAGGCAAACCCCACGATGACAAAGCTGAGGATGGTCGGAATGAAGATGGCCGAGCGGTAAAAGGCGGCAAAGCGCAGGCGCGGATGGCTGAGGATCGCGGCCAGCGCGATGCCGATCGGGTTCTGCACCAGCATATGGATGAAGAAGAACCAGAAATTGTTGCCCAGCGCGTTCCAGAACGCCCCCGACCAGTTCGGATCGCCAAACAGGCGGCGGAAGTTGTCGAGCCCGACAAACACCCGCACCTGATCCGCCTCGCTGTAAAGAGCGAGCCGCAAGGTATTGAAAAGGGGGAAGATCATGATCGCGGTATAGACCAGCACAGCAGGTGCAAGAAAGACCACGACATGCCATTTGATCCGGCTCGCGCCCATGGTATGCCTCATCCGGTCGGGGCCGGCCCCGTCAGGCGGAACCGGCCGATTTCAGGTTACTTCTGCGGGTCGTACCAGCTGGCCAGACCGTCCTGCAGCCGCTTGCCGGCATCCTCGGGGCTTTCGGCGCCCTTGATCACCTGCACCGAGGCGTTCCAGGTCTCGTTTTCCAGGTTCGGCGTGCCGCGCGACAGGATCTGATAGGTCGAGCGAATGGTCGAGCCGCATTCGCCACGCCAGCTGACGAATTCCTGCGCCAGCGGGTCCTGCATCGGCACATCGAAACTCGACAGCGAGAAGAAGCCGGGCAGGGCGTTGGCATAGATATTGGCAAACTCTTCGGAGCCGACCCAGTCAAGGAAGGTTCGCGCGGCCTCGGGATTGGGCGAGGCGGCATTCATGCCGATCGCGATATCGGTATGGTCCGAGATATAGCATTTGTCGCCCGCATTCTGTACCGGCGGCTTGAAGGCGCCCATCTCGAAATCGGCCTGTGCGTTGAAGCCGGTGATCTCCCAACTGCCGGCGGGATAGATCGCGGCGCGGCCCAGGGTGAACAGGTTCTGGCTGTCGGGATAGGTCTGCGCCTCGTACCCGTCGCCCAGATAGCCGCCCCATTTGGCCAGCGCGCGATAGGGCGCGACCCAGGCCTCGTCGGTCAGCTTCTGTTCGCCGTTGATCAGCGCCAGGCGGCCTTCCTCGCCCTTCCAGTAGTTCGGGCCGATATTGTTATAGCCCATGGTGGCAGCTTCCCACTGGTCGTTGGTCCCCATCGCCATCGGGATATAGCTGCCGTCCGCCTTGATCTTCTCCAGCACGTCAAAGAACTCGGCCTCGGTCTCGGGCACGGTCAGCCCCAACTCGGCAAAGGCGTCCTTGTTGTAGATAAAGCCATGGATGACCGAAGCCATCGGCACGCAGAAGGTGGCGGCGCCATCATCGGTCTGCCAGGCGGATTTCGCCACATCCGAGAAATTGGCCATGCCGCCGAGGTCGCTCAGGTCGGCCAGGTGGCCGTTCTGGTAAAGGCCCAGCGAGGTGTCGAAGGGGCGGCAGGTGATCAGGTCACCGGCCGAACCCGCATCGAGCTTGGCGTTCAGCACGGCATTGTATTCCGCCGGGGCCGAAGGGGTGAACTTGACCTTGATGTCGGGATGCTTGGCCTCGAAGGCGGGAATGATCTTGTCCTGCCACAGGGTCAAGTCGTCGTTGCGCCAGCTTTCGATGGTCAGGGTCGTTTCCGCCCAGGCCGCACCGCCAAGCGCGGTCGATGCCAAAAGAATGGCGCTCAATACTCTGGTTTTCATGTATTTTCTCTCCCTTGGTTTGTGCTTTTTTCGAGTTCCGCCAATGCCGGGCGCAAATGACCTCCGGTCCGGTTCAGCAATGCGCTTGCCTGTTCTCGTGTAGCGGCACCGGCGGCGATCAATACCGCTTCCTTGACGTGACCGCCGGCCAGGTCGAGCGCCTGCCGGGGCGCGGCGCCGGGAACGATCCGTTCAACGATGCCCAATGCGCGCTGGCGCAATTTGTCATTGTCGGCGATCAGGTTGACCATCATGCCGTCGTGCACATGGCCCAACCGCATCGCCATCAGCGTCGAGATCATGTTCAGAACCGCCTTTTGCGCCGTTGCCGCGCCCAGCCGGGTCGATCCGGCGATCACTTCGGGCGGGGTGGGCAGATGGATGGCGCAATCGGCCTGCGCCAGAAGGGGCGTGCCGGCATTGTTGGCTATCGCCACGATCCGCGCGCCGGATGCGGCTGCGATACGGGTGAACGCGATTGGATAAGGTGTTGTTCCACTTGCGGAAAGCGCGATCACAACGTCGCCGTTTTTGACCCCGCGCGCGGCCTTTTCGGCTGCTTGCACATCGTCCTCGGTATGGCCGGGCATGGCGGCCGTCACGGGGACGCCACCGGCCATGTGGATATGGATGCGCTCGGGCGCGATGCCGAATGTGCCGGGCAACTCAACGCCGTCTGCCAGCCCCATCAGCGCCGACGAACCGGCTGCTGCATAGTGGATGTCGCCGCCGGTTTGCAGGGCCTGCGCAACGAGTGCTGCTGCCGCGTCGATCTGCGGCAGACAGGTTTGGATGACGCCGAGCGCGCTCTGCTGGCCGTGAAGTAGCAGGGCGAGAATCTCGGGGCCGGGGCGGGTGTCCAATCCCCGTGCCTCGTCTCGCAATGTCTCGGTCTGCGGCAGCATATGATTCCCCTGTGGCTGGTGTATCTAATACCTATTTAATACCTTTTGTCTACCTCCTTCCGGCTGTAGGCCGTATATCTGCCGCAATCAGGCGAAAATCATGCAAAGCATCGCACAAAGGTCTTTATTGGCATTAAAAGGTATTATAAAGGTATTGCATGCGTGAGTCTGGCTTTCCATATCTGATTGCGGTCGATGGCGGGGGAACCTCCTGCCGGTTTGCCTTGCAGGCGGGCGCCATTCGGCACGAACTGCGCCTGGGCAGCGCCAATGTGTTTTCCAATCGTACCGGGGCCTTGGCCACCTTGAGCGAGGGGTTGGCGCGGCTTGTGGTTCAGGCGGGTCTGCCGACCGATAGCCTGGTCGACATTCCGGTCTTTGCAGGGCTTGCCGGCGTGATCGACAACACTGCGGCCCAAGAGGTCGCCGCCGCCCTGCCGTTGCGCCATGTCGAAGTGGCCGATGACCGCTTGCCTGCCGTGGTGGGCGCGCTGGGGGAGCGAACCGGTTGCCTGATCGGCGTCGGGACCGGCTCTTTTCTGGGGCGTCAGGATGCCGATGGCATCCGCCTGATCGGCGGCTATGGCTGGTCGCTGGGTGACGAGGCCTCGGGCTGCTGGCTGGGCATGGCGCTGTTGCGCCGCTGCCTGTGGGCGCAGGACGGGCTGGAGGCGGCCACGCCGCTGGTCGCGGCCCTGGGCGCCCGGATCGGAGCGGGCAGCAATGCCATCGTGCGGTTTTCGGCCGAAGCCGGGCCTGTCGATTACGCGGCGCTGGCACCCATGGTGGTCGAGGCCGCCGAGGCGGGCGATCCGCTGGGGCAGGCGCTGATGCGGGCAGGGGCCGACTATCTGTCCCGCGGACTGCACGCGCTTGGCTGGCAGCCGGGCGAGGCGATCTGCGCTCTTGGCGGCCTGGCCGGGCGCTATACACCATTCCTGCCTGCGGACATGTCCGCTGCGTTCACCCCCGCGCGGGGAACGGCGCTGGATGGCGGGCTGGAACTGGCCCGCCGGCTGGCGGAACGCAGCGCGAGGGGAGCGGCATGAGCAGCGATACCGTGGAAACCATCGAGACCTATCTGCGCCCCGGCGCCTGGGTCGAGGACGCGGCGGGGCCGCTCTATGTGCGGCTGCGCAAGCGGATCGAGCAGAGCATCGACAGCGGTTTGCTGGCCAAGAGCGCGCCCTTGCCGGGCGAGCGCGAGATTGCCAGCCTGACCGGCCTGTCGCGTGTCACCGTACGCCGGGCGATGCAGGAACTGGTCGATCGCGGCATCATCGTTCAGCGCCAGGGTTCGGGCAGTTTCGTGGCCGATGCCGCGCCCAGGGTCGAGCAATCATTGTCACACCTGACCTCGTTCACCGAGGATATGGAGCGGCGGGGTCTGAACGTCACCAGCGAATGGCTGACGCGGGGCGTGTTCATTCCGTCCCCCGAAGAGGTGATGGCGCTGGCGCTCAGCTCGGGTGAGGAGGTCGCGCGCGTCGCACGTCTGCGCCGTGCCGACGGGCGTCCCATGGCGATCGAACGGGCCTCGCTGCCGACCGATATCCTGCCGGATCCGCAGGTCGTCTGCTCGTCGCTCTATGCGGTGCTTGAACGTGACGGCAACCGCCCGGTGCGGGCGCTACAACGGATCTCGGCGGTCAATCTGGGAGCAGAGGACGCAGCGCTGCTGGGGGTGGAACCCGGTACGGCGGGGCTTCGCATCATTCGCACCTCGTACCTGCCGAACCGGCGGGTCATCGAGTACACCCGCTCTCTTTACCGCGCGGACGCCTACGATTTCGTGGCCGAACTGCGCCTTGGCAACAGCTAGGACTGATCATGACCCAGCATATCACGCGCATGCGGCGCGAGATCGACGAAATCCCCGAGGCGGTGCAGCGTCTGCTGGACCACGGGGCGCAGGATGTGGCCCGGGTGGCCGCCGTGCTGCGTCTGCGCGATCCCCTGTTTATCGCGACGGTGGCGCGCGGCTCGTCCGATCATGTCTGCACCTATCTGAAATATGCCGCCGAACTGCTGCTGGGTCTGCCGGTCGCCTCGATCGGCCCGTCGGTGGCGTCTGTCTACGATGCGCGGCTCAGGCTTGAGCGGGCGCTTTGCCTGTCGGTGTCGCAATCGGGCAAGAGTCCCGATATCGTCGCCATGGCCCGCAATGCAGGGCGCGATGGGGCGCTGAGCGTGGCGCTGACCAACGATGCCGCTTCGCCCCTGGCCGGGGTCAGCGATCATACGATCGACATCCATGCCGGGCCCGAACTGAGCGTGGCGGCGACCAAGACCTTTGTCACCTCGGCGGTGGCCGGGCTGATGCTACTGGCCGACTGGGCCGAGGATGAGGGGCTGCGCGCCGCACTTGGCAACCTGCCTGAAACGCTGGCGGCGGCCAGCCGCATCGACTGGCCCGAGATGCGCGCCGCCATCGGGGCGCGGCCCTCGCTCTTTACCCTGGGTCGGGGCACCGCGCTGGCGGTCTCGAACGAGGCCGCGCTGAAGTTCAAGGAAACCTGCCAATTGCATGCCGAGAGCTATTCCTCGGCCGAGGTGCTGCACGGACCTGTCTCGATCGTCGAGGAGGGGTTCCCGGTGCTGGGCTTTGCCGCGGCAGATGCCGCCGAGGCGCCGCTGGCCGAGATCGCCGACCAGATCGCGGCCAAGGGCGCCACCGTGTTTGCCACCACCGGGCGGGTCAGCCGCGCGCATGCGCTGGACCATGTGCGCAGCGGCCATCCGCTGACCGATCCGCTGACCCTGATCGTATCCTTCTATGCCATGGTCGAGGCCTTTGCGGCCGAACGGGGCATCGACCCGGACGCGCCGCGCCATCTCAACAAGGTGACGGAGACGGTATGACCCTTGCCCTGTCCGGAGCCCGAATCCTGACGCCCGAAGGCGTTGTCGAGGGGCAAGCGCTGCTGGTCGAGGCGGGCCGGATTCTGCGGGTCGTGCCCGAAGGAGAGACCCCCGCCGGGGCACGGCATCTGCGACTCGAAGGGGGGTGGCTGGTCCCCGGTTTCGTCGATCTACAGGTCAATGGCGGCGGGGGCGTGATGCTGAACAACGCGCCCTCTGTCGACACTTTGCGCCGGATGTCCGAGGCGCATGGCCGGATCGGGGCGACCACCATCCTGCCGACGCTGATCACCGATGCTCCGGGCGTGGTGTCCGCCGCCATCGCGGCGGTCGAGGCGGCAGTGGCCGGTGGCGTGCCGGGGATCGCGGGCCTGCATCTGGAAGGGCCGCACCTGGCCCTCTCGCGCAAGGGCGCCCATGACCCGGCGCTGATCCGTGTGATGGAGGAGGAAGATCTGGCGCTGCTGCTGGAGGCGGCGCGGCGGCTGCCTCTGCTCAAGGTCACGCTGGCGACCGAGAGCGTGACGTCGGAGCAGATCCGCGCGTTGACCGCGGCCGGGGTGCTGGTGTCGCTGGGTCATACCGATGCGCGTTTCGAGGACTGCCGCGCAGCGGCAGATGCGGGGGCGGCCTGTGTCACCCATCTGTTCAATGCACAAAGCCAGATGGGCAATCGTGAACCGGGCGTGGTGGGCGCGGCACTGGCGCTGGGGGCGCTGTCGGCGGGGATTATCGCCGATGGCATCCACGTGCATCCCGCCTCGCTGGGCAATGCGATCCGGGCCAAGGCCGGTCCGGGACGGGTGTTTCTGGTCAGTGATTCCATGGCGACGGCGGGATCCGATATCGATGCGTTCACCCTCAACGGGCGCGAGATCCGGCGCAGCGGCGACCGGCTGACACTTGCCGATGGAACCCTTGCCGGGGCGCATCTTGAGCTGGCGCAGGCGATACGCAACGTATTGGCCATGGCGAGGCTGGATGTGGCCGCGGCGGTCGGCATGGCCACGCGCTCGCCTGCCGATCTGATCGGGCGCGCGGACCTGGGGCGGCTTGCGCCCGGCGCGCGGGCTGATCTGGTGCATCTGGACGATCAATTGGCGCTGCGCCGGGTGTGGCGGGACGGTCTGGAGATCGGCTGAGACAAGTCGTGGAACAGGGCGCTCCCGCCCGTCGTTGGGGTTTTCTGACGAAAACCCCGCCTCCCGTTGGGCCGGGCGCCGTGCTGCGCACGGCGCGGGGGCTTTGCCCCCGAGAGACAAAATTCGACGAATTTTGTCTCCTCCCCCGGAGTATTTCGGGCGAAATGAAATACGTGTCAGGCCGGATGCAGTGAGACCGGCAGGCCGTTGAACGCGGCATTGCCGCTGAGCGGGTCGGTGCGGCGGTCGTCGGTCAGGTCGTTGATCGAAACGGTCCGGTTTTGCGTTGCTGCCGAAAGGTGGCCTCCTTGCTGGCCCCAGCCCTGGGGGATGGAGACGACGCCCGGCGCCATGGCCTCGGTCACTTCGACAGGCAGGGTGACCGTGCCGGCCGCGCTGGTAACGCGGGCCTGCGCGCCGTCGGCAAGGCCGAGGCGGGAGGCATCAGCCGGGTTCACCTCGACCGTACAGCGGTTGCGGCCCTTGACCAGGCGCGGGCTGTTCTGGGTCCAGCTGTTGTGGCTGCGTGCCTGTCTCCGTCCGATCAAGAAAAGGGGACGCGCGGGATCGGGGGTGTCGCCGCTGGCCAGCAGGCGTGGCAGGTCGTCCATAAAGGCTTGGGGCGCCAGGTCGAGACGTCCCTCCGGGGTCTCCAGCCGGTCGGTCAGGTTCGGCTTCAACGGACCCAGATCGCGCGGGCGGCCTGTCTGTTGCAGCGTTTCGAGCGAGACATTGTCACCATGGAACCCCTGCGCCAGCAGCACCGCGAGCACCTGATCGGGCGCCGGGCCGATCTGGTTGGCGCCGGTCAGCTTTGCGGTCAGTCGGGCAATGACCTCCCATTCGGGCGGATTGCCTTGCGGCGGTGCAAAGATCGGGGTCGCATAGCCCACCGTGTTGCGCACCGCAAACGTGTGGAACACCATGTCATAGACCGTCTCTTCGAGCGCCACGGTACCGGGCAGAATCAGGTCGGCGTGCCGGGTGGTGTCGTTTACATGAATGTCGAGCGACATCATGAAATCAAGCCCCTGAAGCGCGCGTTCGATGCGCCGCCCGTTCGGCGCGGTCAGCACCGGATTGCCCGCCACGGTCACCAGCGCGCGGATCTGGCCGGGGCCGGGTGTCTCGATCTCTTCGGCCAGCACCGAGACCGGAAATTCGCCATTGTAGAGCGGCTGGCCCGACACCCGCGAGCGCCGCTCGGGATAGTGGCGCGCCTTGCCCTTGCGCGAGGTCATGCCGACATAGTCCACCGCCGGGGTGGTGAACATGGCGCCGCCTTCGCGGTCGAAATTGCCGGTCACGATGTTGAGCGCGTTGGTGGCCCATTGGCAGAGCGTGCCAAAGCTTTGCGTCGAGGCGCCCATGCGGGCGTAACAGGCGGCGCGGGGGGCGGCGGCGAAATCGCGGGCCAGCTGGCGGATGGTGTCGGCACCGATCCCGGTGGCCTGGGCGGCGCGTTCGGGGGTGAACGGGGCGACAGCGGCGTTCAGCCGGTCCAGTCCATCCGTCAGTGGTTCCAGGTGGCGCAGGCGGGCAGGGCCGTCCGACAGGATCACATGCAGCATCGCCATCAGCAGCCAGGCGTCGCTTTCGGGGCGGATGAAGTGATGTTCGCCCGCGCGCTCGGCGGTCTCGGTCCGGCGCGGGTCGATCACGACGACCCGGCCACCGCGGGCCTTGATCGCGTCGATGCGGCGGCCATAGCCCGGCGCTGTCATCATCGAACCGTTCGAAACCACCGGGTTGCCACCGATGATCAACAGGAAATCGGTGCGGTCGATATCGGGGATCGGCATCAGCATCGGGTGGCCCAGCATGTGGATCGAGGCGACGTGATGGGGGATCTGGTCGGCGGTGGCCGAGCTGTAGCGATTGCTTGTGCCGATCGCCTTGACCAGCGCGGGCAGGTTCAGAAGGTTGCCGAATTTATGCGCGTTGGGATTGCCCAGATAGACGCCCACCGCGTCGCGGTCATGGGCGGCCTGCACGGCGCGGATACGCTCGGCGGCATGGTCAAACGCCGCCTCCCAGCTGATTTCCTCGAAATCGCTGCCGCGTTTGAGCAAGGGTTTGGTCACCCGGTCGGGATCGGAGCGGAAATCCTGCAAGGCGACCGCCTTGGGGCAGATATGGCCGTGCGACAGCGGATCCTCGGGATCGGGACGGATCGACAGAACGTCGTTGTCGTCATGTGTGATGATCAGGCCGCACATGGCCTCGCATATGTTGCAGCTGCGATGCTGGACACGCGGCTGGGTATGAGGGGCGGACATGCGGCGCTTCCTTGCTGGGGACTGGACGGAAAACGGGCGCCCGAAACCTTCGGACGCCCGCGATTTTCAGGTCTTATTCCTCGTGGACCTTGGCCCAGCCGCCATTCTCGACCTTGAGAACATAGACCGAGTCCGCGCCCTGGTGATCGTCGGGGCCATAGTTGATATGGTTGCCGACCAGATCGTCCTGATAATCGAGCGTTTCCATCGCGGCGATGAAGCTTT
The DNA here is from genome assembly GCF_059613025.1 of Ruegeria sp. BHSC223. Lineage (NCBI taxonomy): Bacteria > Pseudomonadati > Pseudomonadota > Alphaproteobacteria > Rhodobacterales > Roseobacteraceae > Ruegeria > Ruegeria sp. BHSC223. The sequence continues at coordinate 408,766 of NZ_JBXWRR010000001.1, read as the reverse complement.
CATGGGTCAGATCGGGGCCAGCGGCCTCGAGCGCCATGACCATCTGCTGGGCCGCGGCATAGCCGAGCATGGCAAAGCCTTGCGGGTCTTCACCGGTTGCGGCCTTGTATTCCTCGATGAAGGCTTTCGGGGCGGGCTCGTCTGCGCGCGCCCACAGGTCCTGCCAGCTGGCTGCGGCATAGAAACCCTCGGTCACGCCGCCCGGAACCTGTGCCACCACGGTCAGGAAGCTGGCCGAGGTCCCCATGAATTGCATGTCGGACAGGCCCATCTTCTTGGCGGTGCCGACGATGGTGATCGCCTGACGTACGCCCAAAGCGATCGTCACGATCTCGCAGCCCGATTCCTTGAGTTTGCTGAGCGAGCCCACGAAATCGGTCTCATCCGGCTTGTGGGTGGTCTCGGCGGCAAAGGTCAGACCCGCTTCCTCGACCCCGGCCTTGGTGCCTTCAAGGATCTCCTTGCCAAAATCGGTGGGCAGATACATGGTGCAGACATTCTTGGCCCCATGTGCGCTGGCCAGATACTTCACGCCCACCCGGCTCTGGTCGAAATAGCTCGAGAACGAGGTGAACTTGTTGCCCATCGGTTCCTGGATCATCTGACGCGCTGCCGACAGCGGGGCGATGTTCGGAATGCCCATCGGATCGATCAGCTTGAACCCGGCTAGGTTCATCGGCGTGCCCAGGTTTTGCATCATCGCAAAGACCTTGTCGCGGTTCAGCAGCTTGTTGAAGCCCTGCATCGCGCGCGGCATCTGATAGCCGTGGTCCTCGACCACATAGCGGATCTGGCGCCCATGCACGCCGCCGGCGGCATTGACCTTGTCGAAATAGACATTGGCGCCCTTGGTGGCGGGCACGCCCACGGCGGCGAAGATGCCGCTCAGGTCGTTGACCGCGCCGATGACGATTTCGTCATCGGTCACACCCTGAGTTTCGGCGCTCGCCAGCCCCGCCGCCGCAGTCAGCGCGGTGGCCGCCAGCAGACCCTTGATCATGTTCTTCATCATATTCCTCCCTTTGGATGGCCCTGTTGTTATTTGTACATATCTTCGATGAGATGTGCGTGTTTCTTTTCGACAAAACTGCGTTTCAGTTTCATCGTCGCGGTCAGCTCGTCGTCTTCGGCGGTCAGCAGCACGTCGATCAGGCGGAAATCCTTGATCTGCTCGACCCGCGCGAATTCCTTGTTCACCTGTGCGACCTCGGCCGCGATCAGCTCGCGCACCTCCTTGGCGGCGCAGAGCGAGGCGAAGTTCGAAAACGGCACTTTGCGATCCTGCGCGAATTTCTCGACGTTTTCCTGGTCGATCATGATCAGGCAGGTCAGGAACTTGCGCTTGTCGCCGACGATCACCGCGTCCGAGATGTAATGGCTGAATTTCAGCCGGCTTTCGATCTCGGCGGGGGTGATGTTCTTGCCCCCGGCGGTGATGATGATGTCCTTGAGCCGCCCGGTGATGGTGACATAGCCATCACCGTCCATCCGTCCGATATCGCCGGTGCGCAGCCAGCCGTCGTCGGTAAAGCTTTCGGCGGTCTTTTCGTTGTTGCGCCAGTAGCCCTTGAAGATGTTGAGCCCCTTGACCTGGATCTCGCCGCCCTCTGCTATGCGCACCTCGATGCCGGGAACCACCTTGCCGATGGTGCCGATCCGGTTTTCTTCGGGCGTGTTGATGGTGGCGATCCCGGCGGTTTCGGTCATGCCGTAGCCTTCGACCAGCGGCACGCCGATGGCCCAGTACCATTTCAGCAGCTCGGGCGAGATCGGCGCCGCCCCGGTGCCGCCCCGTCGCATCTTGTCCATGCCCAGCATGCGGCGCAGGTTGCGCAGCACCAGCCTGTCCCAGAGCCAGAAATTGGCGGCCACACCGGCGGGAACCGGTTTGTTTTCAATCAGGTATTGCGCGCGCTTCATGCCCGCGCGCAGCGCCATGCCAAAGGCCGCGCGCCCGCTGGGCGTGGCCTCTTGCGCCAGGATCAGCACCTGGGAATAGATCTTCTCCCACACCCGCGGTACCGCGGTGAAGGTCGCGGGCGAGACCTCTTGCAGGTTGGCAAACACCGTCTCCGGGCTTTCGGCAAAGTTCACCGTGCATTTGGAGGCGAGCGGGAAATAGATCGACACGTCGCGTTCCAGGATGTGACAGAGCGGCAGAAAACACAGCTGCTCGTCAGTCTCCTCGGTCGGCAACCTGTGGGCGCCCGCCTCGATTCCGGCCATGATGTTCTCGTGCGTCAGCATCGCGCCCTTGGGCATGCCGGTGGTGCCCGAGGTATAGATGAGCAGCGCCACATCCTCGGGCCGGGTCAGGGCGATCTCGGCCTCGAACGCGCCCGGCTCTTCCTTTTCCGCCTCTCGGCCGATCTCGTAGAGCTTGTCGATCATCAGACAGCGGGGATGGTTCAGGTCGTGCAGCCCTTCATCCTCGAGGATGATGACATTGAGCAGGCCGGGAACCTCGCCCTCGATCTGCAGATACTTGTCCAGCTGTTCCTCGTTCTCGGCGATCAGGAACCGGCTGTCGCTGTCGTTGATCAGGTATTTCAGCTGGCTGGCCGAGTCGGTCGTATAGACCCCCGAGGCGATGCCGCCGACGGCCTGAATGCCCATGTCGAACCAGGCCCATTCCTTGCGGTCCTCGCTAAGGATCGAGACGACCTCGCCGCGTTTCAGCCCCAGCTTGCGCAAGGCAAGGCCGATCCATTTGGCATGCTGCCAGTAATCGGCCCAGGAATAGGATTTCCAGATGCCGAAATCCTTTTCCCGATGCGCGGTGCGGGTGCCCAACTCGGCGCAGCGTTTCTGGAACAGGGCCGAGATCGTGGTGGTACCGTCCACCAGCACCGGGCGCTGGCCCGGCGTGGCGTTGAACGTGACCCCGTTGATCACGGTCTGGGCGGGCAGGGTGCGTGTATCCATCTTGTCCACCTCTTTCGTTAGCGCCAGGTTTTCTTGCGTTTCCAGCGGCGGTTCTCCCGCGCGCCTTCCTCTTGCACACCCAGATAGAAGTTCTGGATGTCCTCCGAGGCCATCAGCGACTGCGCCGAGCCGTCCATGACGATGCGCCCGACCTCCATCACATAGCCATGATCGGCCAGCTCCAGCGCCGCGCTGGCATTCTGCTCCACCAGCATCATGGTCATGTTCTGCTCTTCGTTGAGCCGTTTGAGGATGGCAAAGATCTCTTGCACCAGCAGGGGCGACAGGCCCAGGCTGGGTTCGTCCAGCAACATGATGCGCGGGTTGGCCATCAGGCCCCGGCCAATGGCCAGCATCTGCTGTTGCCCGCCCGACAGGGTGCCCGCCTCCTGGTTGCGGCGCTCCTTCAGGATCGGGAAATAGCTGAACACCAGTTCCCGGTCGCGCTCGATCTGTGCCTTGTCGGTGGCGGTATAGGCGCCCAGGCTCAGGTTCTCGTCCACGGTCAGCAGCGGAAACACCTCGCGCCCCTCGGGCACATGCACGATGCCTTTCTGGACCACCTTGTGCGGTTCCGATCCCTGGATCTCCTCGCCGTCAAAGGTGATGGTGCCCTTTTCGGGGTCCATCACGCCCGAGATGGTCTTCATCAGCGTGGTTTTGCCCGCGCCGTTGGCGCCCAGGATCGAGACGATCTGGCCTGGCCGCACCTCGAGCGAGACGCCACGGATGGCCATGATCGGGCCGTAAAAGCTTTCGATATTGCGGATTTTCAGAATGGGCTCGGTCATGCGGCCTTCCCCAGATAGGCTTCGATCACGGCAGGGTCGGATTGCACCTGCGCCGGTGTGCCCAGCGCCAGTTTTGCCCCGTCGGCCATGGCCAGCACCCGGTCGCTCACGCCCGAGACCAGCCCCATGTCATGCTCCACCATCAGCACGGTAATCCCCATCTGGCGGCGAATGTCGTCGATCCACCAGCGCATGTCGTTGGTCTCCTCGACCGACAGGCCCGAGGCGGGTTCGTCCAGCAGCAACAGCTTGGGATCGGTGGCCAGCGCGCGGGCCACCTCGACCACCTTGCGCACGCCATAGGGCAGGCCGGCGATATACTTGTCGCGATAGGCCTGGAGATCGAGAAAGTCGATGATCTCCTCTACCTTCTCGCGGTTCTCCATCTCTTGCCGCCGGGCCGAGGGGGTGAACAGGATCTCCGAGAACAGGTTGGTGCGGCGATGCCGGTGGCGGCCCACCAGCAGGTTCTGCAACACGGTGGCATGCTCGAACAGTTCGATGTTCTGAAAGGTGCGCGCCACCCCATAGGCGGCCACGCCCGAGGGCTTGACCTCCAACAGGTTGTGCCCGTCGAACCGGATCTTGCCCGCGTAAGGGTCATAAAAGCGCGAGATCAGGTTGAACACCGTCGACTTGCCCGCCCCGTTGGGGCCGACGATGGCAAAGACCTCGCCCTCTTCGACGGAGAAGGACAGGTTGTCCACCGCCGTCAGCCCGCCGAATTTCAGGGTGACGTTTTCCAGCTCCAGCAGGCTCATCTCAGGCGCTCCGTCTTCAGATAGGATTTCTGCCGCTTGAACATGTCCTTGCGGTAGAAGGGGAACAGCTCGAAGAAGGTGCGGATCTTCAGCCAGCGGCCATAGATGCCCATCGGTTCGAGCAGGATGAAGGCGATCAGGATCATGCCGAAGATTCCGAATTCCAGCCCCGGAATGGCCACGGTGCTGCCGCCAAAGACGGCGCCCACGTATTCCTTGGCGATCGACAGGAACTGCGGCAGAAAGCCGATCACGATGGCGCCGAAAAAGGCCCCGTGGATCGAGCCAAGCCCGCCGATCACGATCATCATCAACAGTTCGATCGAGATCACCACGCTGAAGGTCTCGTTGTTGAAGGCACCGGCGAACAGGCCCATGAAGGCGCCCGCCCAGCCGGTGACCATGCACGAGAGGCCAAACGAGATGGTCTTGGTCCGCGCGATATCGACACCCATCGCCTGGGCCGACACCTCGCTGTCACGCACCGCGATGAAGCTGCGCCCCAGCGGCGAGCGGAGCAGGTTGATATAGCCCAGCGTCACGATCACGGTGACTGCCAGCACCAGCCAATAGAACAGCATCGGCGTGCCCCAGCGGTCGATGGTCAGGCCAAAGAGGTCGATCCCGGCGATGTATTTGCCGCTGACGCCACCGGTCCAGGGTTCGGTCAGCACGATGATGTCGTCGACAAGGATCGACAGGGCCAGCGTGAAAATGGCCAGATAGATACCGTGCAGCCGCAAGGCAGGGATCGCCACCGTGGCGCCGATCAGCCCGGTGATCACTCCGGCCAGCGGAAAGGCGATCAGGAAGGGTACGCCCGCCTCGAGCAGGATGACATTGGCATAACAGCCAAAGGCCAGGAAGGCCGCGTGACCAAGACTGGCCTGACCGGTATGGCCGGTCAGCACCATCAGCCCCATGCCCGCGATGGCCCAGATCAGCACGTTGGTCAGCTCGCCCAGATAGAACGTGTCCAGCAGCCAGGGTGCGGCGATCACGATGGCCAGCAGGATCATGTAGAGGCTCAGCTGGTATCCGTCCTTCCAGGGGCGGATATCCTGCATGTAGTCGGTTTTGAAAACGATGCGCATGATCTCAGACCTTCTTCACGCGGACCTGGCTGAACAGGCCGTGGGGACGGAAGACCAGCACCGCCACAAGCAGCGCATAAGGCGCGATCTGGCTGTAACCGGCAGCGATATAGCGGCTGGCAAAGGGTTCGATGACACCGACGATCAAGCCGCCCGCAAGCGCGCCGGGCAGGCTGCCGAACCCGCCGATCACGGCGGCGGCAAAGGCCTTGATGCCCAACAGGCCGGTCGAGGGATCGACCGAGCCCTTGGCGGCAAAGAGGATGCCCGCCACCGCGGCCACCGCACCGGCCAGCGCCCAGATAAAGCCCTGCACCCGCTTGACCGGGATGCCCATGTAATAGGCGGCCAGCTGGTTCTGCGACGCGCCCTGCATCGCCAGGCCCAGCTTGGTACGGCTGAAGAACAGGTAGAGCGACCCGGTCAGCGCCAGGGTGACGATGATCACCGCCACATCCTCCAGCCCCAGGACCAGCCCGCCAAATGACAGCTCCTTGCCCGCCAGCGGGTTTTGCAGCGTCTGCGGCTCGTGGCCCCAGATCAGACCGGCGACGAAACGGATGACGAAACCCAGCGCGATGGTCAGGATCACCACCGCCGTCTGGCTTTCGCCGAACATCCGCCGGATCACCAGCCGGTCGAGCAGATAGCCCAGCCCCGCCATGATCCCCAGCGAGATCGGCACAGCCATCCAGAACGGCAGGCCCATATACTCTGCATTGGTCAGCCCGATGGTGACAAAGGCGCCCAGCATCATGAAATCGCCCTGCGCGAAATTCACCGCCTCGGTCGCCTTGTAGATCAGAACGAAGCCAAGCGCGATCAGGCCGTAGACGCAGCCATTCGCCAGCCCGCTGATCAGCAGCTGTACGTTGTCCAAATTTTCCTCCCTGCGCCGGTTTTCCGGCGTCCTTTCCTGTGCCCCGGACCGAGTATCGGACCGGGGCTTGGCTCTCACTATGGCGTGATCATCACCTTTCCGTCAGTCTTTTTCAGAGCGTTGGCCAATCCTGACACAACGTCACGAAGCGGAAGGTGTCCCGACACATCGGTTTTCCAGCGCCCGTCGGCAAAGCGCGCCTGCACCTCGGCCACCACGCGCGCCTGATCGGCGGGCGGGGTGGTCATCATCCACTGGGTGAGCCAGAAGCCCTCGATTCGCTTGTTCATGAAGATCAGCTGGCCCATCTGGGTCAGTACCGGCAATTCGGCATCGAGCTTGCCATAAGACACCCAGCGCGCGCCATTCGGCATGGCGGTAAAGATGCGTTCCGAGGTCTGGTCCGACACCGCGTCCAGGAACACGCGCGGTTTCAGTGCGCGGCTGATGGCGGTGAATTTCTGAACCAGTTCGGGATCGGACGTCACCAGAACCTCGACCGCGCCCAATGCCTTGAGCGGCTCCACCGCCTCGGCCCGGCGCACCAGCGCGATGGGTTTCAGACCCAGATCGCGCCCCAGCGACACCATCAGCTTGCCCAGCTGGCTGGTGGCCGCCGAGACCACGAACGCCTCGCCCTCGGAGCGCGCGATATCGACCATGGCCATCGCCGTCAGCGGGTTGACGATCTGCGCCGATCCGTCCTCGTCACTGATATCGGGGCGCAGTGGAATACACATCTGCGCCTTGGTCAGCACATATTCGGCCCAGGCACCCGAGCTGGCGGCGACAAAGGCGACGCGCTGGCCCACCAGCCCCTCGGCGCCCTTGCCCGCCGCGACCACGTCGCCGCAACCTTCAAAGCCCGCCGGCGCGCCCTTGACGCGTGGCTGGCCGTATTCGCCCTTGATGAAATGCAGGTCCGAGGGATTGACCGAGGCCATGCGCAGCCGGATCAGCGCCTCGCCGGGGCCGGGTTGGGGCACCGCGATCTCGCCCGGCTCCAGCCAGTCGGCGGCGTCCGCGATGGCCGGGCCGGTGGCCTTGCCGGAATACCCGTCGCCGGTCTGCAAAACGGCGAACATGGTGGTGGGGATATCTGTCATTGTCGTCCTCGATCGGGGTCAGGAGGGATAGGCCCGCAGGCCCTGCATGGCGAAGCGCACGATCTCTTCGACGATGGCTTCGTATTTCTGTGGCGTATCGCCGGGGCGGGGGCGGAACCAGGCGACCGGCCCGTTCAGCGCGCTCATGAAGGTCTGTACTGTGATCGCCGGGTCGGGGCCGGCGCGCAGGCTGCCCTCGGCCAGACCCTTGGCCAGCAATTCGCGGAACCGCGCCTCATAGGCATCGCGGCGCGCGATATGCTGGGACAGCGATTCCTTCTGGAACTCGGTCGTGGTGGTATAGCGGCGCATCAGCAGCCCGTCCTTGAGCACCAGCATGAAGGAATGGTGAAACAGCATCGCGCGCACATGGCCGCGCGCCATCGCCTCGAGCCGGTCGAGCACCGGCAGATCGGCCTGATAGCCGGGGTCGGTGGCCTGGAACACGATATCCATGCCCCGGTCGCGCACCGCGTTGAACAGGTCCATCTTGGACGGGAAATAGTGATAGACCCGCCCCTTGGTCGCACCCAGATGCCGCGCCACCGTATCGATCGAGGTGGCGTCAAAACCACGGCTCTGGAAACATTCGGCGGCGGCGTCAAGCAACTCCTCGTAGCGCTCGCTGCGGCTGGGGCTGTTGGTGGTGGTATCGCTCACGGGGCTTTGGCCTTTGGCTGTCTGCGGCGGGAAACATACTCTTGGGTATGAAGGATACATACGCGCGGGTATGGATCAATCCGACACTTGCATGACGTGGCGGCAAAGGAACGAATGCGGGGCAGGGCGCAGGCAGGTTGCCCTGCAAGCGTTTTTTCAACGTCATCGTGGTTATTACGGGAGAGAACGCATGAAAAAAGGGGCGCGGTTCTATTTCCCGCCCCGGCAACTGTGTGATCTTGGTATCCACACGGTCGTGTCGGTTCGGTTTAAGATTTTGGGGCGTGGCGAGACGCGCGGTGGATGACGCGGACCTTGCCTTTGCTCAAAACTTCCTGATCGACGCGGTTCAGCCAGCGGTCGCGGCACTGAGCGACAGAGACGATCTGGGTTTTGTGACTATCGTGAACCCCGGCTCGGCGGGCCTGTCGATTGTCGCCAACCATGGGCTGACAGCCGCCTGAGCCGGGAGGATGGTAGAACGTGACGCAAGGGTCCCTTGCGTCACGCAAGGTTCTGGTCTGGCCGGGTGATCGGCTCAGTTCGCCATCAGCGCGCGCAGGGCCTGGGCCTGAACCGAGATGGTCTCGGGCGCGGCCTTGATCCCGGACAGCACCTTGAGCACCCCGGTCTTGAGCGTCTCGTTCAGCGCGCTGGTCTCTACATTCTCGACCATCTTGTCATAGTCGAAGCCTGACTCGGTCAACAGCCCGTTGTCTTGCCAGCTCTTGTAAAGCTCGGCGGCACCGGTTTGCGCGGCGGCCACCTGTTCACCAACTGCGGTGGCAGCATCGTTTGCGACTTCGGTTGCCGTATCAACCGCGCTGTTTGCCGCCTCGGTGGCAGTATCGGCCGCGCTGCTGGCTGTCTCGGTTGCTTGCGTCGCAACGTCCGAGGTAGCCTCTCTTGCCTGATCCACCGCTTGTGCGACGCTATCGGTTGCGTCCTGTACAGCTTCGCTGGCGGCTTCACCGACCTGGGACAGTGTTTCGGTCACGGCCGCTGCAGCCTGATCCACCGCTTCATCGGCTGCGGTTGCGACCTCTTCGGTTGTCGACTGCACGGGCGCTTCGGTGACCGGCTCGGCAGGGGTAACAGTGCTGGTTTGCTGCACTTCAGCCGGTTGTTCGCCCTGTGTGAAAAAAACATAAGCCCCGGCACCGATAGCGCCCAGGGCGACGAGGATCAGAATGCGATTCATTGCGGTCTCCCAATATTTGAGTGGGCTGTACATGGGGGTCTGAATTGTCGGGGGCTAGGGGGAAATTTCGGAATGTACTGGCAAATCGATGGGACCGGCGCTTTTACGCGGATGACAAAAGGGGCAAGCGGCAACACCCCGCCAAGAAGCGCGAAACCAACGTGGATTTAGATGGAGATGACCCTTGCGTCCGACAAAGCAGCTGCGTCGAGCGCAGTTGTTAACAGAGTCTGCCGTTGGAACTGGAGCGGGTAGCGGGAATCGAACCCGCACTTCAGGCTTGGGAAGCCGGCGCGCTACCACTACACCATACCCGCGCTCACCGGGTTCGAATACGCAATGGCCGGAGCCGCGTCAAGCGGTTCCGGCGCGCCGGGCCTGGAACAGGTTGATGGTGGCCGGCATCAGGATCCGGCGCTCTTCGACGTAAGGTTCGAGCGCAGTGCTGACCGCGTCGCGGATCGCGGCTTCGTCCGCCTCGGATCCGTCGAAATGTGCCAGCACCCGTGCGGCTGGTCCCAATCGGGTGCAGAGTGCCGAGGCCCCTGACAACCCGCCGGGCGGGGTCAGCTTTACTTCAACCGCATGGGCCTCGATATCGGCAAGACCGGCTTCGGCCATGAGGCCGGTGACGCGGTCAATGTCGTGAAAGGCCAGAGGTCCCGGTGCGTTGCGGTCTGCCTTGGGCATCTGGCCCAGCCGGTCGGTGGCCGCGCGGTGGGGAAGGTAGAACCAGGGGTTTCCGGCCAGCGGACCCCAGGCGGCAAAGGTCATGCGCCCGCCGGGTTTCAATGCACCGGCGATATTGGTGAACGCGGCGACATTGTCGGAAAAGAACATCATGCCGAAACGCGAGATCATCGCGTCGCGCGCAGCCGGCGGAAAGGGCTCGGTCTGGGCATCGGCGCGGGCAAACCCCACATTCTCCATACCCTCGGCCCGCTCCCGGGCCCGCTCAAGGAACGGCGCCGAGATATCGACCCCCAACACATGGCCGCTCGGCCCGACCGTCCGACCTGCCGCCAGGGTGACGTCGCCCAGACCGCAACCGATATCCAGTACGCGCTGACCCGGCCTCAACTCCGCGCGATCAAGCAGAAGTCCGACGACCGGCGCGAAGGAGGCCGCGATCTGCTCCTCGAAGGTGAGCCATTTCATGCCCGAGGCGGATTTGCCCCAATACTCGGCCTGCTCCTGGTTTGTCTCTGTCATGATACCTCCCTTTGGGAAGGTATCATGCCCTGCGGCGGCGACGGCGGCCAGACCCCTCGTCGTCACCACCCCCGGTGTTGAACGAGACCTTGGGCAGGGTCAGGACCTTGGCCAGTTCGGGGAAGGGTTCGGCCGAGTTCGGGATTGCCGAGGCATTCACGAAATGCTCCTGGAATCGGCGTTCGACCGCGGTCTCGATCTTCTCGATGGCGCGCACGGTGGCCTCTATCTCGGTCCGGGCGTCGGTGTTGAGCAGCGCGATCCGCGCGCCGGTGCCCGCCGCGTTGCCAGCGCTGGTGACCTTGTCCAGCGGGCAATCGGGTATCATGCCCAGCACCATCGCGTGTTTTGCCGAGATATGGGCGCCAAACGCCCCGGCCAGCACCACCCGGTCCACCTTGTCGACCTCCAGCTTGTCCATCAGCAGGCGGGCGCCGGAGTAAAGCGCCGCCTTTGCCATCTGGATGGCGCGCACATCGGGGTTGGTGACGGTGATGGTCGGACCGCCGTCGGCGGAGCCATCCCACAGCAGATAGGCATTGGTGCGCCCGTCCTGGATGCAACGGGGGCTGCCGGTCTGCTCGGCCGAGCCGATCAGGCCCGAGGCGTCCAGAATGCCCGCCATGCGCATCTCGGCCACCACCTCGATGATGCCCGAGCCGCAGATGCCGGTGATGCCGGTGGTTGCGATCGCTTCGGCGAAGCCTTCCTGATCGGACCAGATCTCCGAACCGATCACGCGGAAACGCGGTTCCTTGGTGACCGGGTCGATCTCGACCCGTTCGATGGCGCCGGGGGCGGCGCGCTGGCCGCTGGAGATCTGTGCGCCTTCAAAGGCCGGGCCGGTGGGCGAGGAGCAGGCCAGCACCTTGTCCTTGTTGCCCAGCAGGATCTCGGCATTGGTGCCCACATCGACCACCAACACCAGATCCTCGGATTTGTCGGGCGCTTCGGACAGGGCGACGGCGGCGGCATCGGCGCCCACATGGCCCGCGATACAGGGCAGGATATAGACGCGCGCGGCGGGGTGGATGTTCAGATCCAGTTCCCAGGCCCGCAGCGACAGCGCATCCGAGGTGGCCAGCGCAAACGGCGCCTGACCCAGCTCGAACGGGTCGATCCCCAGGAACAGGTGGTGCATGACCGGGTTGCAGACAAACACCGCATCCACGATCAGCGCCTTGTCGATCCCGGCCTCGGCTGCGATCTGGGTAAACAGGGCGTTCATGCCTTCGCGCACCGCGCGGGTCATCTCCTGGTCGCCGCCCTTGTTCATCATCGAGTAGCTGACCCGGCTCATCAGATCCTCGCCAAAACGGATCTGCGGGTTCATGATGCCGGATGAGGCCACCACCTCGCCGCTGTGCAGGTCGCACAGATGCGCGGCAATGGTGGTCGAGCCGAGATCGACCGCCAGCCCATAGACGGTGCCATCGTAATAGCCGGGCCAGATATGCATGATCTTGGGCGGGTGGCTGGCATCGCCCAGATGCACCGCCACGGTGACCTTCCATCCACCCTTGCGCAACACCGGCTGCAACTGGTGCAGGATATGCAGGTCGGTCTGTACGCCGGTCAGCTGCCACTGCTCGGCGAGCGCCGCGATCAGGCGTTCCATGTCGCCGGTGGGCTTGTGCATGTCGGGCTCTTCGACCTCGACATAGAACAGTCGGGTCGAGGGGTTCATGGTGATCTTGCGCGCCTCGGCCCGCTTGCGCACCACCTGGCGGTGGACCTGGCTTTCGGGCGGCACGTCGATCACCACATCGCCCTGTACCGTCGCCTGACAGCCCAGCCGGCGCCCGTCGATCAAGCCGCGCTTGTCCTTGTAGCGCTGCTCGACCGCGTTCCAGTCGCTAAGCGCGCCGTCACGTACGGTGACACCATGTTTGGGGAATTCACCATAGGATGGGGTGATCTGGCATTTCGAGCAGATGCCACGCCCGCCGCAGACCGAATCGAGATCGACTCCCAACTGCCGCGCCGCGGTCAGAATGGGAGTGCCCACGGGAAAGTGCCCGCGCTTGCCCGAGGGGGTGAATACGACGAGGGGATCGCTGCTCATGACTTCTGCCTTCCGGAGTACCGATTGTGCGCGACAATATTGTGTTTTGAGCCGACGGAAAGGCGACGGGCGGCATTTTCCTGTCCGGCGGCGGCATTTACCGCAAAAAGATGTGGCCTGGATGTGGGTTCAGTCGACTGCGTCCTTGTCGAGCCAATCCAGAATCGCGGCCCGATCCGCATCCAGATCCGGCGCCGGGGCGCGGGTGGTCGGGTCGGGCAGGTCGGACATCTTGATCGGGTTGCCGGCGGCGGTATAGGCCGGGCTGCCGTCAGGCCCCAGCACATCGACCACCATGTTGCGGGCGCGGATTTGCGGGTCCTGCAACACCTCGGCCACGTTCTGGATCGGGCCGGTGGGAATGCCCGCGCGCGTCAGGGTGTCGATCCAGAACGCCTTGGGCCGGTCGATGGTCACCGCCTCGATCAGCCGTTTCAACAGGCGCGCATTCTGGCAGCGGGCCGGGTTGGTGGCAAAGCGCGGATCACCCGCCAGCGGCAGGTCCAGCGCGTCGCAGAGCCGGGCGAACAGACCGTCATTGCCCGCGGCGATAACAAACAGCCCATCCTCGGCATGAAAGGTCTCGAACGGGGTGATCGAGGGGTGCCGCGCGCCCGAGGGGCGCGGCGGCTCGCCGGTGACGCTGGTGATGGCGATGGCATGTTCCAACAGCGCCAACTGGCTGTCGAGCATCGCCACATCGACCTTTTGCCCGGTGCCGCCGCGCTCCACCTGCAACAGGGCGGCCAGCACGCCTTGCACCAGATACATGCCCGCCACGATATCGCCGATCGAGGCGCCGACGCGCACCGGTTCGCGGTCGCGCTCGCCGGTGATCGACATCACCCCGCCACGCGCCTGCACCACCATGTCATAGGCGGGACGCTGCGCCTCGGGGCCGGTATGGCCAAAGCCCGAGACGGCGCCATAGATCAGCTTTGGGTGACGCGCATGCAGCGCCTCCCAGCCGTAGCCCAGCCGCTCCATCACGCCGGGGCGGTAGTTTTCCAGCAGGATATCGGCCCGCGCCAGCAACCGGTCGAAAATGGCCCGGTCCTCGGGCGCCTTGAGGTCCAGCGCGATGCTTTCCTTGCCATGGTTGATGGTGGCGAAATAGGCGCTCTTGCCGTTCTTGAACGGGGGAAAGGCGCGGGTGTCATCGCCCTGGCCGGGGCGCTCGACCTTGATGACCCGAGCGCCCAGATCGGCCAGTGTCATGCTGGCAAAGGGCCCCGCCAGAACATGGGTCAGGTCCAGAACAAGGGTGCCGCTGAGAGGGCCGGGCATGGGCGTTTCCTTTCTTCATTCGCGCAAGAGGCAGGGATAGCGCGCCCGCGTGACACTGCCTTGACACAGATCAGGGCCAGGCGCGTCCGTTTTCTGCGCTCTGGCCCTTTTACCCGGTGGATAACTGTGCCATAGGGTCACCGCCAAACGGGATTATGCATGGGGACCGCAAATGCAGATTCGTGAGGCTCTCACCTTTGACGATGTTCTACTGGTTCCGGCGGCCTCGTCGGTGCTGCCGTCGACCGCCGACACCAGAACCCGCGTGACGCGCGAGATCAAGCTGAACATACCGCTGCTGAGTTCGGCCATGGACACGGTGACCGAGGCGCGCATGGCCATCGCAATGGCCCAGGCCGGTGGCATGGGCGTGATCCACAAGAACCTGAGCGTGGATGAGCAGGCGCGCGAGGTGCGCCGGGTCAAACGCTTCGAGAGCGGCATCGTCTACAACCCCGTCACCCTGCGTCCGGATCAGACCATTGCCGACGCCAAGGCCTTGGTGGAGCGGTATAATTTCACCGGCTTCCCGGTCACGGATGACCGCGGTCACATCGTCGGCATCGTCACCAACCGCGATATGCGCTTTGCCACCAGCGACGATATGCCGGTCAGCGCGGTGATGACCGCGAATGATCTGGCGATGCTGGCCGAACCGGCCGATCTGGACGAGGCGAAAAGCCTGATGCGCGCGCGCCGGATCGAGAAACTGCTGGTGCATGACGGGCAGGGGCGGCTGACCGGCCTGCTGACGCTGAAAGACACCGAACAGGCGGTGCTGAACCCCACCGCTTGCAAGGATCATCTGGGGCGCCTGCGGGTCGCGGCGGCCAGCTCGGTCGGCGACAGCGGCTTTGCCCGCTCCGAGGCGCTGATCGATGCGGGGGTCGATATCGTGGTGGTCGACACCGCGCATGGGCATTCGGCGGGGGTGATCGACGCGGTGCGCCGGATCAAGCAACAGTCGAACATGGTTCAGGTGATCGCGGGCAACGTGGCCACGGCAGACGCGACCAAGGCGCTGATCGACGCCGGTGCCGATGCGGTCAAGGTGGGCATCGGGCCGGGCTCGATCTGTACCACACGGATGGTGGCCGGTGTCGGCGTGCCGCAGTTGACCGCGATCATGGATTGCGCCCAGGCGGCGGGCGACGTGCCCGTGATCGCCGATGGCGGCATCAAGTTCTCGGGCGATTTCGCCAAGGCGATCGCGGCGGGCGCGTCCTGTGCCATGGTCGGCTCGATGATCGCAGGCACCGATGAAAGCCCGGGAGAAGTCATTCTGTATCAAGGGCGTAGCTTCAAAAGCTACCGTGGCATGGGCAGCCTTGGCGCGATGGCGCGCGGCTCGGCCGACCGCTATTTCCAGAAGGATGCGGCCAGCGACAAGCTGGTACCCGAAGGGATCGAGGGGCAGGTCCCCTACAAGGGTTCGGCCAGTGCGGTGATCCACCAGCTGGTGGGCGGCTTGCGGGCCGCGATGGGCTATACCGGCTGCGCCACCGTGGCCGAGATGCGCCAGAACTGCCAGTTCGTGAAGATCACCGGTGCCGGGCTAAAGGAAAGCCACGTGCACGACGTGCAGATCACCCGCGAAAGCCCCAACTACCGGATCGGATGATGGATCCGGTGGACAGCGTCCGCAGCGGCCCGTGGCGGGTCGACTGTCTGGTCGATGGCGGTATGACATTCGGCACGGATGTGTTTGCCAATGTCGCCCCCGCCCGGCAGGCCGAGTTGCTGGGCGCGGCGGGCCTGAGCGCGGCGGTGACCGAGTTCAACGCCTATCTGATGCGCCATGACGATGGTCGCATCTGGCTGGTCGATACCGGTTGCGGCAGCATTTGCGGCCCCGAGGGTGGGCAATTGCCCGACCGGCTGGCAAGCGTGGGCATCGCGCCCGGCGATATCAGCCGGGTGATCCTGACCCATCTGCATGCCGATCATTGCGGCGGGCTGCTGGGGCCGGGCGCGGCGCTGTTTGCCGATGCCGAGATCCTGCTGCATCCCGACGAGGTTGCGCATTGGCGCGACACAGAGGCGCCCGGCGCCCAGGTGCTCAAGACCTGCGCCGACCGCCTCCGGCTGGTCGGCTCGGATGCGGGTCTGGGCGCGGATGTCCGGGTCTGGGCCTTGCCGGGGCACACACCCGGTCATTTCGGCCTGCGGATCGGCGACGATCTGGTGCTGGCCGGTGACATCGTGCATTCCGAGGCGCTGCAACTGCCCGATCCGGAAAACGCCACCCAATTCGACGTAGACCCGGCGCAGGCCCTTGCCAGCCGCCGCGCGGCGCTGGCCGAGATCGCCGAGCGCAACCTTGTCTGGTCGGGCAGCCACCTGATCGGCGCCAAATTCGCCCGGTTAGATCGCGCCGGTGACGGCTTTGCGAAACTGGAGACCTGAGAGATGACCCCCGCCGCCCGGCTTCAGGCCGCGATCGAGGTTCTGGACGAGATCCTGGCCGGAAAGCCCGCCGAACAGGCGCTGACCGGTTGGGCGCGGCGCTCGCGGTTTGCCGGCTCCAAGGATCGCGCGGCGCTGCGTGACCATGTGTTCGACGCGCTGCGCGCCCGACGCTCCTTTGCGGCACGCGGCGGGGCCGAGACCGGGCGCGGCCTGATCCTGGGCCTGTGCCGGGCACAGGGCTTGACCGTTGCGGATCTGTTTACCGGTATCGGCCATGCGCCCGCGCCGCTGACACCCGAGGAACAGGCCGGTGGGCGCGACCCCGCGCCGGGGGCCGAAGCGGCGGATATTCCCGACTGGCTCTGGCCCCGGTTTCAGGCCAGCATGGGCGCACAGGCGCAACAGGCGGGCGAAATCATGCAGAGCCGCGCGCCGGTGCATCTGCGGGTCAATACCGCCCGCACCGACCGCGCCGGCGCCATCGCCGCATTGGCGGGTGAAGGGATCGCAACCCAGCCGCATCCCGCCTGCGACACCGCGCTGGAAGTGACCGAAGGCGCCCGTGGTATCGCCCGCTCGACCGCCTATCTGGAGGGGCTGGTCGAGTTGCAGGATGCCGCCAGCCAGGCCATCGTGGCTGCTCTGCCGCTGGCGCCGGGCATGCGCGTACTTGATTATTGCGCCGGGGGCGGGGGCAAGACGCTGGCGCTGGCGGCGGTTCCGGGGATCGAGGTGTTCGCCCATGACGCCGCCCCGCAGCGCATGCGCGACCTGCCGGCGCGCGCGGCCCGGGCCGGGGCGCGGGTGCGCTTGCTCGATACCGCCGAAGCGACACGAGTGGCGCCTTTCGACCTGGTACTGGCCGATGCGCCCTGTTCGGGCAGCGGCTCATGGCGTCGGGCGCCCGCTGGCAAGTGGGACCTGACCGAAGAGAGATTCACCGCCTTGCTGGCAGTCCAGCGCGAGATCCTGCAACGCGCCGCTGCTCTGACTGCACCGGGCGGGGTGCTGGCCTATGCCACCTGCTCGATGCTGACCGAGGAGAATGACGGCGCGGTGCAGGCGTTTCTGGATGCGGGCGACTGGAAACAGGACGATTGTCGCCGTTGGGATGTGCTATCAGGCACAGACGGTTTCTATCTTGCACTCTTGACGAGAATACATTCCGAGCTTTAACAACCATAAGGATAGTTGGAGTCACGGGCGGATGGGTCGCGTTAAAGCGGACTTAACCCTTGATGGGCGACAAAGTCCTGACGACTCAAATGCCGGAGCCGGAATGTGACCGAATTCACCGCCTCGATCCCACCTGTGCAGTCCACGTGGCGCAGTACCCGCGCGCGGGCGGTCGCGATGCTGTTGCTGGCATTGGCGGCCTTTGGCGCGGCCGTCTTCTGGGACCTGTCCGGATTCGCGCAGAAGGCGTTAGTCGCGGCGGGAGGGGCCTCGGTGCTGGTCACCGGATGGCTGCTTTATCAGGGACGCAACACGCGCGGGGTCGAAACCCAGATGCGCGGGTTTCTGGCGGGATTCATCGAAAAGGACGCCACCCCGAGTTTTGTGACCGATGAAGAGGGCGCGATACAGGCCCGCAACGCCGCCGCCTCGATCCGGTTCTCGGGCACCGCGGACGAGACACTTGGCGCCACGCTGCGCTCGATCTTCGGCAATCCCTCGGCGGTGCTCTACCGCTTGCAATGCCGGGCCCGGATCGAAGGTAACGCGCGCGAGGATGTGGTGACACGGCGCGGCCATATCCGCCTGTCGGTGCATGTGCTGGGCGACGTCGGATTTCTTTGGCGGGTCGAGGATATCACCGATCGCACCGCCGCCAGCAGCCGCGCCGACAACCTGCCATTGCCGATGCTGACCATCGGGCGCTCGGGCGCGGTGCTGTTCATGAACGAGGCGGCGCGCAGCTTTGTCGGTTCGCGGATAAAATCGTTGGACCGGCTGTTTCTGCAACTGCCGTATCGCCCGGGCGAGATCAACCATGTCAGCACGGGTGAGGGCAACGCGCCTGCGATCGTGGTCGAAATCTCCAACAGTCCGGGCCGGCAGGAACTGTTCCTGATCCCCTTCAAGGGGGAACTTGGGCAGGGCGAGGCGCCCGATTTCGCCACCCTGCCGGTGGCGATGATGCGTCTGACGGCGACGGGCAAGGTGCTGGAGGTGAACCGGCTAGCGCAGGACCTGCTGGGCGGACCGGTAGAGCCTGACACGACGCTCGACCAGTTGATGATGGGTTTGGGACGGCCGATTCCCGACTGGCTACGCCAAACCGCGGAAGAGGCCGGTGCCCCCCGGTCGGAATTCCTGCGCCTAAGTGGGCGTGACAGCGAAATGTTCGTGCAGGTCACGCTGAGCCCGATCAGCGAGGCAGGGCAGACCGGGTTGATAGCGGTGCTGAACGATGCCACCGAACTCAAGACGCTTGAGGCGCAATTCGTGCAAAGTCAGAAAATGCAGGCGGTTGGTCAACTTGCGGGTGGCGTCGCGCATGATTTTAACAACCTGCTGACGGCGATTTCGGGCCATTGCGATCTCTTGCTGCTGCGCCACGATCAGGGTGATCCTGACTATGGTGATCTGGTGCAGATCAACCAGAACGCTAACCGGGCTGCGGCGCTGGTCAGCCAGCTCTTGGCCTTTTCGCGCAAACAAACCCTGCGACCTGAGGTCCTGGACCTGCGCGACACGCTGGCGGACCTGATCCACCTGCTGAACCGGCTTGTGGGGGAGAAGGTAACGCTCACCCTAAGTCATGATCCGGTGCTGAAATCGGTGCGTGCTGACAAGCGACAGCTGGAACAGGTGCTGATGAACCTAGTCGTCAATGCCCGAGACTCGATGCCCAAAGGGGGTGAAATCCGAATTGAAACCGAAATGGTGAGCTTGGAAGAACCGCTGGAGCGGGACCGAGCCACCCTTCCGATCGGTGAATATGTCACCGTCAAAGTGCGGGACGAGGGGACCGGGATCGAGCCTGACAAGTTGCAAAAAATCTTCGAACCCTTCTACACCACCAAGCGCACCGGCGAAGGCACCGGCCTTGGCCTCTCTACAGTTTACGGTATCGTCAAGCAGACCGGCGGATTTATCTTCGTCGACAGCGTTCTGGGCAAGGGAACTGAATTCACACTCTACCTGCCAGCCTATCAGGCGGTGGCGGACGAAGAGATCCCGGCGCCCACGCGGCCTGAGAAACCTTTGGCGACCCATGGCGCGGGTGTCGTGTTGTTGGTCGAGGACGAGGCGCCAGTGCGGGCATTCGCCTCGCGCGCGCTACGGCTGCGCGGCTATACTGTGATCGAGGCGGATTCGGCCGAAGAGGCGCTGCGCCTGCTTGAGGATCCCGAACTGGCCGTCGATGTCTTTGTTACCGATGTTGTGATGCCGGGGCTGGACGGGCCGACCTGGGTGCGTCAGGCGCGCGAAGAGCGTCCCGATGTGCGTGTTGTCTTTGTTTCCGGCTATTCCGAGGGGGCTTTTGGCGAGACCGAAAGTGCGCTGCCCAATTCCGTGTTCCTGCCCAAACCCTTCTCTCTGACGCAGCTGACCGAAACGGTGCACCAGCAGCTGCACTGATCCTGTTCAGGTGGCGCGCGCGTGCAACTCGAACTCGTCGGCGCATTTGCGGCGCAGCCGCTCGGCGATGTCGGGGGACAGCTCAAGCGGCAGATCGGGCGAGACATTCTCCCGGGCCGGAGCGATCTCGGTCTGCAAGCGGTCTTGCAGAAAGGCGCGAATGCCCGGTTGGTTCTCGTATTTGAACAGATGGCTGACGGTACAGCCATTTGGACGCGGGGTCAGAAACCGCGCCTGGGAGCCGACATTGGCAAACCCTGGGCGCTTGCCCTGCATATAGGCGTTCACGAAGTCATCGAAGCTGATGCCATGGGTTGCGTTCGGTTTGCCCTGCATGAAAGGGCGCTGGCGATAGCGATACCAGCTGCCAAGCCAGTCGACCGGCTCGCGCACCACCGCCATGATCTCCATCTCGACCCCGAACATCTTTTCGAAAATCGGTCGAAAAAACCGGTCATAGCGGTAAATGGGCGCATGTTTCAACTCGGGCGGGTCGGACACGACAATGTCAGCGCGGGCACGCAGCGCGGTCTGATAAGCGGTGGTTCCGGTCTTGGGGACAGAGAGAAGTACGAGTCTTTCCTTAAAGAAAACAAGCATCTGCTCTCCAACCCTCCTGCCTGACCCATGGAACCTGTTCAGCGTAAACCACTCCTTAACACAATTGGAAAAGAGTGAATAAGAAAGATTTTGTTTGAAATGTTCTCCTTTTGACCCCATAAGGAACAAGAGGTGAACAAAGACCCGATTGCGGCCCGAGACGGCCTGTGACACAAGGAAGGGGACAGGATTATGGCGGATCTTCTGACGATGAGCAGCAAACAGAACGCGGACAAACAAAAGGCGCTGGACAGTGCTCTGGCCCAGATCGAACGGCAGTTTGGCAAAGGCTCGATCATGAAACTTGGCGGTGAGAACGCCATTCAGGAGATCGAGGCAAGTTCGACCGGCTCGCTGGGGTTGGATATCGCGCTGGGAATCGGCGGTCTGCCGATGGGGCGGATTGTCGAGATTTACGGGCCGGAAAGCTCGGGCAAGACCACGCTGACCCTGCATTGCATCGCCGAACAGCAGAAACGCGGTGGCGTCTGTGCATTCGTCGATGCCGAACATGCGCTTGACCCGCAATATGCGCGCAAGCTGGGCGTCGATCTGGATGAACTTCTGATCAGCCAGCCCGACACCGGTGAACAGGCGCTGGAGATCACCGATACGCTGGTGCGCTCGGGCGCGGTCAACATGGTCGTGGTCGATTCGGTCGCTGCGCTGACCCCCAAATCGGAACTTGAAGGCGACATGGGCGATTCCAGCGTCGGCGTGCAGGCGCGCCTGATGAGCCAGGCCATGCGCAAGCTGACCGGTTCGATCAGCCGTTCGAAATGCATGGTGATCTTCATCAACCAGATCCGGATGAAGATCGGCGTGATGTTCGGCAGCCCGGAAACCACCACCGGTGGCAACGCGCTGAAATTCTATAGCTCGGTCCGCCTGGATATCCGCCGCATCGGTGCCATCAAGGACCGTGACGAGGTTGTGGGCAACGCCACCCGCGTCAAGGTGGTCAAGAACAAGGTGGCGCCGCCCTTCAAGCAGGTCGAGTTCGACATCATGTATGGCGAGGGTATCTCGAAGACCGGTGAGTTGCTGGATCTGGGCGTCAAGGCCGGCGTGGTCGAGAAATCAGGCAGCTGGTTCTCTTACGGGGATGAGCGGATCGGCCAGGGCCGCGAGAACGCCAAGACCTTTCTCAAGGAAAACCAGTCGATTGCGCTGGCGATCGAAGACAAGATCCGCGCCGCGCACGGGCTGGAGTTCGACATGACCGAAGATGGCGAGGACATCCTCGAAGCCTGACCAGACCCGCGGCTAGTCAATCTGACAACAGGGGCGTCCAATGGCGGGCGCCCCATTTTTCTGCGCTGCGGCTGCGAGGAGTGGACTATCGCTTACGCTGCGGCTAAACCGGCTCAGACCTTGTCGAATTCGCGCCGAGAGAGCCAGAATGCCCAGCCTGAACGATATCCGATCGACCTTTCTGAACTATTTCGCGAAGCAGGGGCATACGATCGTCCCGTCCAGCCCGCTGGTGCCGCGCAACGACCCGACGCTGATGTTCACCAATTCGGGCATGGTGCAGTTCAAGAACTGCTTTACCGGGGTAGACAAGCGCGACTATGTCCGCGCCACCACCGCACAGAAATGCGTGCGGGCGGGCGGCAAGCACAACGACCTCGACAATGTGGGCTATACCGCCCGGCATCACACGTTTTTCGAAATGCTCGGCAACTTCTCCTTTGGCGATTATTTCAAATCCGAGGCGATCCCCTTTGCCTGGGAACTGATCACCCGCGATTTCGACATTCCCAAGGACAAGCTTTATACCACGGTCTATCACACCGATGACGAGGCCTTCGAGATCTGGAAGAAGGTGGGCGTGCCCGAGGACCGGATCATCCGCATCGCGACATCGGACAATTTCTGGCAGATGGGCCCGACCGGCCCCTGCGGCCCCTGCACCGAGATTTTCTATGACCATGGCGACCATATCTGGGGTGGCCCTCCGGGCAGCCCGGAAGAGGATGGCGACCGGTTCATCGAGATCTGGAACATCGTCTTCATGCAGAACGAGAAGTTCGAGGACGGCTCGATGGTCGATCTCGACATGCAGTCGATCGACACCGGAATGGGGCTGGAGCGGATCGGCGCGCTGCTTCAGGGCAGCCATGACAACTATGACACCGACCTGTTCAAGGCGCTGATCGAGGCCTCGGCCGATGCCACCAGTGTCGATCCCTATGGCGATCAGAACGTGCACCACCGGGTGATCGCCGATCACCTGCGGTCTACCTCGTTCCTGATCGCGGATGGGGTGATGCCCAGCAATGACGGGCGCGGCTATGTGCTGCGCCGGATCATGCGGCGGGCGATGCGGCACGCCCATCTGTTGGGTGCCAAGGACCCGGTGATGCACCGGCTGGTGCGCACGCTGGTGGGCCAGATGGGCGCGGCCTATCCGGAACTGGGACGGGCGCAGGCGCTGATCGAAGAAACTCTGCTGTTGGAAGAGACCCGGTTCAAGCAGACGCTGGACCGGGGCCTGAAACTGCTGGATGACGAGTTGGGCGCGCTGCCCGAGGGCGCGCCGCTGCCGGGCGAGGCGGCGTTCAAGCTGTATGACACTTACGGGTTTCCGCTGGACCTGACGCAGGACGCGCTGCGCGAGAAGGGCCGCAAGGTCGATACCGACGGGTTCGACGCCGCGATGGCCGAGCAGAAGGCCAAGGCGCGCGCCGCCTGGGCGGGTTCGGGCGAGGCGGCGGACAATGCCGTCTGGTTCGACGTGCTGGATGTCGCGGGCGCGACCGATTTCCTGGGCTATGACACCGAAAAGGCCGAGGGGCAGGTTTTGGTGCTGGTGGTCGATGGTGCGGTCAGCGACAGGATTGCCGAGGGCGGCAGCGGCTGGGTGGTGACCAACCAGACCCCGTTCTATGGCGAATCCGGTGGTCAGGTCGGTGATAGCGGCGTGATCCGCCGGCTGGAGAACCGCGATCACGTGGCCCTGGTCGAGGACACGCGCAAGTTCGCCGATGGCAAGGTCTATGCCCATAAGGTGACCATGGAGCGCGGCACGCTGGCCAGGGGCGACGCGGTCGAGCTGGAAGTGGATCATGCCCGCCGCAGCGCGATCCGGGCCAACCACTCGGCCACGCACCTGTTGCACGAGGCGCTGCGCGAGGCATTGGGCGATCATGTGGCCCAGCGCGGCTCGTTGAACGCCGCCGACCGGCTGCGCTTCGATTTCAGCCATGCCAAGGCGCTGAGCGAGGCGGAACTTGCCCGGGTCGGCACCGAGGTGAACCGGTTCATCCGGCAGAACTCGCGGGTCGAGACGCGGATCATGACCCCCGACGATGCCCGCGCCATCGGCGCGCAGGCGCTGTTTGGCGAGAAATACGGCGACGAGGTGCGGGTGGTGTCCATGGGCCGGGCCGAGACCGGCAAGGGTGCCGATGGCAAGACCTGGTCGATCGAGCTGTGCGGCGGCACCCATGTGGCGCAGACCGGCGATATCGGCGTGTTCGTGATCCTGGGCGATAGCGCGTCGAGCGCCGGGGTACGCCGGATCGAGGCGCTGACCGGGCAGGCCGCGTTCGAACACCTGTCGCAGGAGGTTGGTCGTCTGTCGCAAGTGACCGCGATGCTCAAGGCGCAACCGGCCGAGGTGGCCGAGCGGGTGCGGGCGCTGTTGGACGAGCGCAAGGCGCTCCAGAACGAGGTGGCGCAGCTGCGCCGCGATCTGGCCATGGCCGGAGGGGCCGGGCAGGGTGGTGGCGCCGAGGCGCGCGAGGTGAACGGTGTGCCTTTCCTTGCGCAGGTTCTGTCGGGTGTATCGGGCAAGGACCTGCCGGCGCTGATCGACGAGCACAAGGACCGGCTGGGGTCGGGTGCGGTGCTGCTGATCGCCGATACCGGCGGCAAGGTAGCGGTGGCTGCCGGGGTGACGGCCGATCTGACCGACCGGGTGTCGGCGGTCGATCTGGTGCGCGCGGCCGTGACCGAACTGGGCGGCAAGGGCGGTGGTGGCCGTGCCGACATGGCCCAGGGCGGCGGTCAGGATGCAGGCAAAGCGGATGCGGCGATCAAGGCCGCGGAACAGGTATTGGGAGGATAAGACGATGGGTGCACTCTGGATTGCACATGTGACGGTGACGGACGCCGAAGCATATGGAAAATATGCCGAACTGGCCGGGCCCGCCATTGCCAAACACGGCGGCACATTTGTCGCGCGGGGTGGCCGTTTCGTTCAGCTTGAGGGCAAGGAGCGCCCGCGCAACGTGGTCGCCAAGTTTCCCAGCGTCGAGGCGGCGGTGGATTGTTACAACTCGCCCGAATATCAGGCGGCGCTGGACCATGCGCGCGGCGCATCGGAACGCGAATTGATGGTGGTCGAAACCAACGAGTAAGAAAATTCTGCGAATTTTCGGAGTCTGAGATTATTCGACGAATAATCTCAGACCGGACCAACAAGGGGCGCCCTGCCGGGCGCCCCTTGTTCTGTCAGCTGGCTGCCTTGGCCATGCGTTTGCGTTCATGCGGGTCGAGATAGCGTTTGCGCAGGCGGATGGTGGTCGGGGTCACCTCGACCAGTTCGTCATCGTCGATATAGGCAATCGCCTCTTCCAGGCTGAACTGGATATGCGGGGTCAGCCGCACCGCGTCATCGGTGCCCGAGGCACGCACGTTGGTCAGTTTCTTGCCCTTGAGCGGGTTCACTTCCAGGTCATTGTCGCGGCTGTGTTCACCGATGATCATGCCCTCGTAGACATCGGTCTGCGGGCCGATGAACATGCGGCCACGCTCTTCGAGGTTCCACAGCGCATAGGCCACCGACTGGCCGTTCTCCATCGAGATCAGCACGCCCGCGCGCCGGCCCGGGATGGCGCCCTTATGTGGGGTCCAGCCGTGGAACACCCGGTTCAGCACGCCGGTACCGCGCGTATCGGTCAGGAACTCGCCGTGATAGCCAATGAGCCCGCGCGAGGGCACATGCGCGATGATCCGCGTCTTGCCGGCGCCGGCGGGTTTCATCTCGACCAGTTCACCCTTGCGGGGGCCGGTTACCTTTTCGATCACCGCGCCGGTATATTCGTCATCCACGTCGATGGTGACTTCCTCGACCGGCTCCATGCGCTGGCCGTCTTCCTCGCGGAACAGGACCTGCGGGCGCGAGATGCTGAGCTCGAACCCTTCGCGGCGCATGTTCTCGATCAGAACGCCCATCTGAAGTTCGCCTCGGCCCGCGACCTCGAAGGCCTCGCCGCCGGGCGTGTCGGTAACGCGGATGGCCACGTTCGATTCCGCCTCTTTCATCAGGCGGTCGCGGATGACGCGGCTTTGCACCTTCTTGCCGTCACGGCCCGCAAGCGGGCTGTCATTGATGCCGAAAGTGACGCTGATGGTCGGCGGGTCGATCGGCTGGGCGGGCAGGGCCTCGGTCACCTGAGGATTGACCAGGCTGTCGGCCACGGTGGCCTTGCTCATACCGGCGATGGTGACGATATCGCCCGCTTCGGCCACGTCGATGGGCTGTTGGCCCAGGCCGCGAAAGGCCAGGATCTTCGAGGCGCGGAAGCTTTCGATCTGGGTGCCGTCGCGGCTGAGCGCTTTCAGGCTCTCGCCCGCCTTGAGCGTGCCGCTTTCCACCCGGCCGGTCAGGATGCGACCGATGAACGGATCGCTGCCCAGCGTGGTGGCCAGCATGCGGAACGGCTCGTCCTTGCGGGCGATCTGCGCCGGGGCGGGCACATGGCGCACCACCAGTTCGAAGAGAGCGGTCAGATCCTTGCGCGGTCCGTCCAGATCGGTGTCGGCCCAGCCCGAACGCCCCGAGGCATAAAGATGCGGGAAATCGAGCTGTTCGTCATTGGCGCCCAGATTGGCGAACAGGTCGAAACATTCGTCCAGCGCCCGGTCGGGTTCGGCATCGGGCTTGTCGACCTTGTTCAGCACCACGATGGGGCGCAGGCCCAGCGCCAGCGCCTTGGAGGTCACGAACTTGGTCTGCGGCATCGGGCCTTCGGCGGCATCGACCAGCAGCACAACGCCATCGACCATGCTCAGGATGCGCTCGACCTCGCCGCCGAAATCGGCGTGGCCGGGGGTGTCGACGATATTGATACGGGTGCCCTGCCACTCGACCGAGGTCGCCTTGGCCAGGATGGTGATCCCGCGTTCGCGTTCCAGATCGTTGCTGTCCATGGCGCGTTCGGCCACGGCCTGGTTTTCGCGAAAGGCACCGGATTGTTTCAGCAGTTCATCCACCAGCGTCGTCTTGCCGTGGTCCACGTGAGCGATGATCGCAATGTTGCGCAGGTCCATGAGGTCCGCCTTTGTAAGGGAGTTGGCCCGGCGCATAGCCCGAGATCCGGCCAAAGGCCAGAGGAAATGCATCTTTAACGCCGATATACGCCGCGGCGCGGCATCAATGCGGCGAGGCGCCCGAGAACAGATGGATGACAAGGATGCCGGCCATGATCATCGAAATCCCCAGAATGGCAGGCAGATCCAGTCGTTGGCCGAACACGACCAGCCCGATGACGGCGATGAACACGATGCCCAGCCCCGACCAGATCGCGTAGACGATGCCAACCGGCATGACGCGCAGCGTGAGCGACAACAGGAAAAAGGCGATGCCATAGCCGCCCACCACGATCAGCGAGGGCACCAGCCGGGTGAACTGCTGGCTGGCCTGCAGCGCGGTGGTCCCCACGGTCTCGGCCGCGACGGCAAGGATCAGATAGATATAGTGCAGGGGCATGGCCGGTCTCCGGTCAGGTGAATCGGTCGAAACCGGGTGTCAGACCCGGACTAGCGCAAATTCCGGATTCGGGACAGGGGGCCGAAAACGGCTAAAATTCGCACAGGTACCTGTTCGGCGATTCACTCGACGGAAAGGCTCGTTCACGATAATGAGAGCGATCAGACGGGGCCGGTGTCCCGGACCCGTGGGGCGCGGGAGCAGTCGCCCCAGCCGGAGAGCGAACCATGTGCCGTTGGGCCGCCTATCATGGAACCCCGATCTTTCTCGAAGATGTCATTTCCCGTCCGGGGCATTCGCTGATCGCGCAAAGCGCCCATGCCGAGGAATGCAAGACCGCCACCAATGGCGACGGGTTCGGCGTGGCCTGGTATGACGCCCGGCCCGAACCGGGACTGTATCGCGATGTCTATCCGGCCTGGTCCGACCCGAACCTGCGGGCGGTGGCCCATCACGTGCGCTCGGGGCTCTTTCTCAGCCATGTGCGCGCCTCGACCGGGTCGTGTATCAGCCGCAACAACTGCCATCCCTTTGCCGCGCGGCGGTGGTGTTTCATGCATAACGGCCAGGTCGGTGGGTTCGAGGCGTTCCGCAAGCAGGCAGACATGGCGATTGCCGACGAGTTCTATACCTATCGCAAGGGCAGCACCGATTCCGAGGTACTGTTCCTGTTAGCCCTGAGCGAAGGGTTGGAAAGTGACCCCCATGGCGCGTTGGCGCGGGCAGTGGCACGGCTCGAAGCGCTGAGCCGTGCCCATGGCTCAACGCCGCACATGCGTCTATCTGCGGCCTTCAGCGACGGCCAGACCCTTTACGCCGCACGTTATTCATCGGACCATATCGCGCCTTCGGTCTACTACCGCTACAGCCACGCGCGCCAGGGGTGGGCGGTGGTGTCCGAGCCGCTGGAAACCGATGAAGGGGACTGGAGCGAGCTGCGTCCGGGCCGGATGCTGACCATCGGGGCCGAGGGCGCGCAGGAGCGTGACTTTGCACCCGAGGATTTCGGGTGCGCAGCGTAAGGTGTTGAATACCTTACTGGCGCGTCGGGGTAGGGCGGGTTAGCCTGACCTTATTCTAATTCCGCATTTATAGTTAGGTTCACTATGATTACGCCATTTGCCAAAGCGATTGTTGTTGTTGCATTACTCGTTGCTGGGGTTGGCTTCGGCCTTGCTCCGCGGTCAGAAGCACCTGTTCCCGCCGCCGAATTGGACCATCCACAGCCCGCTCGCGGTGTCTGATCCGCTTAGAGCCGCAGGCCCAGACGGGTGAAGCAATCGCTCAGCTGGGGATGCAGCCAATCCCACAGGCCCGGGGCGCCCCGGCTGACCGGGGTGCCGACCCGCGCCACCAACTGTGGCAGGCTGACATCATAGGTGATCCACGATCCACCGCCGTTTTCCAGGTTGGCGATCGGGGTCTGCACCCGGTCCACCGCCTTGCCGAACAGCGCATCGGCGCTTTGGGCAGTCTCGAATTCCTGCCAGATCGCGCACAGAGCGGCGCCTTGCTCCACGGGCAGAAGGCCGAACAGGCGTTCGGCGGCGGCAGCCTCCAGCGCCTCTTGCGCGGCATGGTCCACATTCCCGTGGATCGGGTTGTCGCCGGCGTCGATTTCGACCAGATCGTGGAGCAGCAGCATGCGCAGAACCCGGTCCGTGTCGATCGGATGGGCCGCGTATTCCCCCAGCACCCAAGCATAAAGCATGATGTGCCAGCTGTGTTCGGCCGAGTTTTCAAACCGGCTGTCATCCATCAGGCGCGAGGCGCGCAGCACGGTCTTGAGCTGGTCCGCCTCGGCCAGAAACGCCAGCCGGTCGGCAAAACCACCCGCAGCGGGCGCGCGCCCGTCAAGCAGCGCCTGCGCGTGCGCATGCGCCTCGGGGAAAACCTCGGCCAGATAGGCGGCACGCCCGCTGCTCAGATTTTCACGCACCACCTCGACATGGTCGGGGCGCGGCGTGTCGGCGCAGAGCACCTGGAACATCGGCTGGCAGCGGTCCAGCATCTTGGCATAGCGGGCGTCGGGGCTTTCATCGGCCTCGAACTCGGTCCAGAGCGCATGGAAATCTGCCGCCTGATCGGGGGGCAGCAGGCCAAACAGCTTGCGC
Source organism: Ruegeria sp. BHSC223 (assembly GCF_059613025.1). Taxonomy (NCBI): domain Bacteria; kingdom Pseudomonadati; phylum Pseudomonadota; class Alphaproteobacteria; order Rhodobacterales; family Roseobacteraceae; genus Ruegeria; species Ruegeria sp. BHSC223. The sequence continues at coordinate 379,352 of NZ_JBXWRR010000001.1, read as the reverse complement.
GCCGCTGCCCGCTCGGCCCGTTCCACCGCCAGCCAGTCGGTCGCCTCGTGGATCGGGTGGTCGCCGGTCTCGATCTCGACCAGATCGTGCAGCAGCAACATGCGGATGGCGCGGTCGACATCCACATCCGGTGCCGCAAAAGGCGCCAGCACCAGCGCCCAAAGCGCCAGATGCCAGCTGTGTTCGGCGGAATTTTCGGGGCGCGACAAATCAAGCAGCACATTGGCCCGCACGACCGTTTTCAGCCTGTCAGCCTGCTTCAGAAAGGCAAACTGGGCGTCAAGCCGCGCGCTCATTCGCTGTCCTGCTTCTTGGCCTTCAACTCGGCCACGCGTCGCATCAGAACCCGGCGCGCGCCACGTTCGGCCAGCCGCACGCGGACCTCGGTCAGAAACGCCTCTTCCAGCGACTGCGAGGAGGCGGCCAGCTGTTTGCCAATCTCGACATAAAGCCGCTCGTCGCCGGTCGCGTCCATCGCCTTGAGCGTGTCCTCGGCCAGTTTGGCGGCCAGCGTCTCGATCGTGCCTGCCATCAGCGCGAGGTCTCGGTCAGGCGACGCTTCACATAATCGGTCACGCTGGTGATCATCGTGTCCATGTGCTGGTTCTGGAAGAAATGATCGGCGCCCTCGACCTCGGTATGGGTGATGGTGATGCCTTTCTGCTCGTGCAGTTTGTTGACCAGCGAGCGGGTATCTGCTGGCGGCGCAACCCGGTCCGATGTGCCATTGATGATCAGGCCCGAGGACGGGCAGGGCGCCAGGAACGAGAAATCATACATGTTGGCCGGCGGGGCCACGCTGATGAACCCGGTGATCTCGGGGCGGCGCATCAACAGCTGCATGCCGATCCACGCGCCGAAGGAAAAGCCCGCGACCCAGCAATGTTTCGAGTTGTTGTTCATCGACTGGAGATAGTCGAGTGCCGATGCCGCATCGCTCAACTCGCCGATGCCCTGATCATATTCGCCCTGGCTGCGCCCAACTCCGCGGAAATTGAACCGCAGCACGGTGAAACCCAGATTGTAAAAGGCATAATGCAGGTTATAGACGACCTTGTTGTTCATGGTGCCGCCGAATTGCGGATGCGGGTGCAGCACGATGGCAATGGGTGCGTCTTTTTCCTTTTGCGGGTGGTAGCGGCCTTCCAGGCGGCCTTCGGGTCCGGGAAAAATCACCTCGGGCATATGTGCTTTCGTCCTGTCTCGCGGTCTGAGATGCCGGGCTAAACTTGACGAATTCCCTCGGGCATCTTAGAATGGTTCTAAGTAACGTGCCGCTTGCCGGCAACGCTGTCAGTGGGAGATACGCACTGAGGGCGATAAGGTCAATGATTTCGCGCATCTGGGCGCGGTTGAGGAGGGTAGGAGCGTGAAGCTATCGACAAAGGGGCGCTATGCGATGGTCGCGCTGACCGATATTGCCCTGCAACCTGCGGACAAGCTGGTCACGCTGGGTGACATTTCCGAGCGTCAGGATATCTCGCTGCCTTATCTGGAACAACTGTTCGTCAAGCTGCGGCGGGCCGATCTGGTCGCCTCGGTGCGCGGTCCGGGTGGGGGCTATCGTCTGGCTCGGCCGGCCTCGGATATCCGGGTGGTCGATATTCTCGCCGCCGTGGACGAGACGGTGAACGCGATGCACAAGGGGGCGGGCGCCTCGGGTGCGTCGTCTGGCAGTCGCGCGCAATCGCTGACCAACCGGCTGTGGGAGGGGCTGAGCGCTCATGTCTATGTGTTCCTGCACCAGACCCGGCTGTCGGATGTGGTCAAGAACGATCTGGCGCCGTGCCCGGCGGTGCCCAATCTGTTTTCGGTCGTTGACGACTAGCCCTGTCTGGACCCCTGATTGCCATTTTTGCCGGGTCCGTCTATCTGGACCCAACCGCCAAGAAATGATGACTCTCTGATGCGCGTTTACCTCGATCACAATGCCACCACACCGCTGCGCGCCGAGGCGCGGGCGGCGATGATCGCGGCGATGGATGTCTGCGGCAACCCGTCCTCGGTCCATGCCGAAGGGCGCGCGGCCAAGGCGGTGGTGGAAAAGGCCCGCGCGCAGGTCGCCGCCGCCTTTGGTGCCGAGGGGGCAGATATCGTCTTTACCTCCAGCGCGACAGAGGCCGCGGCACTGGCGCTCAAGGATCGTGGGTTGCATGGATGCGCGCTTGAGCATGATGCGGTAAGGGCTTGGATCAACGAGGATTTGCAGGTGTCCGCCGATGGGGCGGTTACAGTGCCCGATCCCGCCCGATCGACATTGCAACTGGCCAATTCCGAGACCGGTCTCCTTCAGGACCTGCCGCAGGGGCTGGCGGTGACGGATGCGACGCAGGGGTTTGGTAAGCTGCCGGTCGCCTTCAACTGGCTGGGGGCCGAAATGGCGCTGATCTCGGCGCACAAGCTGGGCGGTCCCAAGGGCATCGGCGCGCTGGTGATGAAACGCGGCACCGATCTGGCGGCGCAGATCAAGGGTGGCGGGCAGGAAATGGGGCGTCGCTCGGGCACTGAAAACGTGATCGGCATCGCCGGTTTCGGCGCCGCTGCCGAGGCCGCCGCGCGCGATCTTGCGGACGGGGTCTGGAGCCGCGTCGAGAAACTTAGAAATATTCTAGAAAATGCTCTTGAGGCCGGAGCTAAATCTACTATTTTTGTCGGGAAAGGTCGGCCCCGCCTGCCCAACACCCTGTGCCTGGCCACGCCGGGCTGGAAGGGCGAGACGCAGGTGATGCAGATGGACCTGGCCGGATTTGCCATCAGCGCCGGCAGCGCCTGTTCCAGCGGCAAGGTCCGCGCCAGCGCGGTGCTTCAGGCAATGGGGTTTGACGAGGCAACGGCGACAAGCGCGATCCGCGTGTCAATGGGGCCCGAGACGACCGAAACGGATGTGCTGCGCTTTGCCGAAGCGTGGCTGGACAAAGAAAAGAAACACCACGCGCGCGCCGCGTGACACAGAACAAACAGCGCGCTCAGCGCGAAGGAGGGCTCTCATGGCCGCATTGGACCAGACCCAGGTAAAAGAAGGCGTCGATCAGGAGACGGTGGATGCCGTCCGCGAGGCGGGCACCTATAAATACGGCTGGGAAACCGAGATCGAGATGGAATACGCCCCCAAGGGCGTGAACCCCGATATCGTGCGGCTGATCTCGGGCAAGAACGAAGAGCCCGAATGGATGACCGAATGGCGGCTGGCTGCGTTCGAACGCTGGACCGGCATGAGCGAACCGAAATGGGCGATGGTCAACTATCCCGAAATCGACTTTCAGGATCAGTACTACTATGCCCGCCCCAAAAGCATGACCGAAAAGCCCAAATCGCTGGACGAGGTCGACCCCAAGCTGCTCGCCACCTATGAAAAGCTGGGCATTCCGCTCAAGGAACAGATGATCCTGGCCGGTGTCGAAGGCGCCGAGAACGCCCCCGCCGAGGGTCGCAAGGTCGCCGTGGACGCGGTGTTTGATTCCGTGTCCGTGGGCACCACGTTCCAGGCCGAACTGAAAAAGGCGGGCGTGATCTTCTGCTCGATCTCCGAGGCGATCCGCGAACATCCCGAACTGGTGAAGAAATACCTGGGCACCGTGGTGCCGGTCAGCGACAATTTCTATGCCACGCTGAACTCTGCCGTGTTCTCGGACGGCTCCTTTGTCTATGTGCCGCCCGGTGTGCGCTGCCCGATGGAGCTGTCGACCTATTTCCGCATCAACGCGGAAAACACCGGCCAGTTCGAACGCACCCTGATCATCGCCGACAAGGGCAGCTATGTGTCCTATCTCGAAGGCTGCACCGCCCCCCAGCGCGACACCGCGCAGCTGCATGCCGCCGTGGTCGAGATCATCGTCGAGGAAGACGCCGAGGTGAAATACTCGACTGTCCAGAACTGGTATCCGGGCGACGAGAACGGCAAGGGCGGCATCTACAACTTCGTCACCAAACGCGCCGATTGCCGGGGCGACCGGTCCAAGGTGATGTGGACCCAGGTGGAAACCGGCTCGGCCGTGACCTGGAAATACCCCTCCTGCATCCTGCGCGGCGATGACAGTCAGGGCGAGTTCTATTCCATCGCCATCGCCAACAACATGCAGCAGGCCGATACCGGCACCAAGATGATCCATCTGGGCAAGAACACCAAATCGCGCATCGTCTCCAAGGGGATCAGCGCGGGCAAGGCGCAGAACACCTATCGCGGCCTCGTCTCGATGCATCCCAAGGCCAAGAACAGCCGCAACTATACCCAGTGCGACAGCCTGCTGATCGGCGACAAATGCGGGGCGCATACGGTGCCCTATATCGAGGTCAGGAACAACTCGTCGCGCTGCGAGCACGAGGCGACCACGTCCAAGGTGGACGAGGATCAGCTGTTCTATTGCCGCTCGCGCGGGATGGACGAGGAAGAGGCCGTAGCGCTGGTGGTGAACGGGTTCTGCAAGGACGTGTTGCAGGCGCTGCCGATGGAGTTTGCCATGGAGGCACAGCAACTGGTGGCGATCAGCCTCGAAGGCTCGGTGGGCTAAGGCCCCTTCGGGGCCGTTGCGGCAGGGATCAGGCCAGTGGACGACCAGACCGGCGAACAGATGCGGCCAGAGCTGACCATGCCCCCGGCAGAGGCAGAGGCGCTGCGCACGGCCTATGAAGAGGCGCGGGTGATCCTGGAATACGGGTCCGGCGGCTCTACCGTGCTGGCGTCGGAACTGCCGGGCAAGCATGTCACCTCGATCGAAAGCGACCGGGCCTGGGCACGGATGATGAAGGCCTGGCTGGCCGCCAACCCGCCCGCCGAGGGGACCGAGGTCAATATTGTCTGGACCGATATCGGCCCGACCGGCGATTGGGGGCATCCGGTTTCGGACAGCAAATGGCGCAGCTATCCCGACTATCCGCTGGCGGTATGGCGGGCCGAGGGGTTCCGCCATCCCGATGTGGTGCTGGTCGATGGGCGGTTCCGGGTCGGCTGTGCGCTGGCCACCGCCTTTTCGATCACCCGTCCGGTGACGTTGCTGTTTGACGATTACAGCCAGCGACGCTGGCAACATCAGGTCGAGGAATACCTTGGCGCCCCGCTGATGATCGGACGTCTGGCTGCCTTTCAGGTCGAGCCGCAGCCGATCCCCCCCGGCGCGCTGTTGCGGGTGATCCGCACCATGACCAGCCCGTGAATTGAACCCGCAACAAGGACCCGACCTATGATCGTGACCACTACTCCAAGTGTCGAAGGCCACCGCATCACCGCCTACAAGGGGATCGTGGTGGGCGAGGCGATCATGGGCGCCAATGTTGTGCGCGATGTCTTCGCCTCGATCACCGATATCGTCGGTGGCCGCTCTGGCGCATATGAAAGCAAGTTGCAGGATGCCCGCGAAACCGCGCTGTCCGAGCTTGAGGGCCGCGCCGCCGCGCTGGGGGCCAATGCGGTCGTTGGCGTCGATCTGGATTACGAGGTGGTGGGCCAGTCGATGCTGATGGTCTCGGCCTCGGGCACCGCCGTCGTGCTGGACTGATTGTGGGAGGATCGACGTGAGTACCGAAGACATCGCACCCGCCGCACAGCTGAGCCGCGCAGACCAGATGCTGGCGCGCCGCTATGCGTTCCTCGCCGATACCATCGCGCCAGCGCGCCCCTTGCGTATCGCCGATGTGGGTGCAAACCCGATCAACGTGCCCGATTATGACGGGCTGTTGCGGCTGGGCGGTTGCGAGGTCTGGGGCTTCGAGCCCGATCAGGCCTCGTATGACGCGCTGATGGCCGATCCGCGCCCGGGTACCCATTACCTGCAGCAGGCGGTCGGGCCAACCGGGCCGGGCCGGTTCCATCCGCATCCGCAAAGCGGGCTTGGCTCGCTTTATCCGATCCGCAAACGGTCGGTGACCTTTCTGGGCAAGCCCGGCTGGCATCGCGAGGGGATCGAACCGATCGAGATGGAGCTGGTGGCGCTGGACGATCTGGACGAGAGCGCGCTGCCGTGCCCCGATCTGTTGAAGATCGACATCCAGGGCGGCGAGCTGGACGTGATCCGCACCGGGCGCGACAAGCTCTCTGACGCGGTCTGTATCATCCCCGAGGTCCGGTTCTACCGCATTTACGAGGACGAGCCGTTGTTTGGCCCGCTGGATGTTGAGCTGCACGACCAGGGGTTCCGGTTCCATACCTTCCAGTTCACCAAGTCGATGCAGGTCATGAATTCGCAGCGGGCGCGGCTGGCTGGCAAGGCGTTCCGCAATCAGATGATGGATGGCGATGCGATCTATATCCGCGACCCGGAAACGGTCGCGGACTGGAGCGATGAGCAGCTGCGCCAGCTGGCGGTTGCCTCGGCTTGCGTGTTTGCCAGTTTCGACCTGACCGTGTTCTGCCTGGACGAGTTGGTGCGGCGCGGTCTGGCGGCGCCCGAGGCGCCCAGGCAGTTCGTCGATACGCTGCCTGCCTGGATGCTGAAGGGGAGTTAGGATGCGCGCGCTGCCCACAGATCCGATCCGCCTGTATTGGTGGAGGGGCGTGCCGAATTTCGGCGACGCCCTGTCGGCGCTGGTGGTGGCGCATGTGTCTGGCCGCGCGGTGCGCCATGCCGGGCCCAAGGGCTGCGAGATGCTGGCCATCGGCTCGTTGATCCAGGTGATGCGCCGCAACTATGGCGAGCCCGCGCCCGACGGGCGCCGCCCGGTGATCTGGGGCGCGGGGCTGTTGCATCCGGTGGGCTCGACCGGGTTTCTTGAGAATGTCGAGGTGGCGCTGCTGCGTGGACCGCTCAGCGCCGATCTTTTGGGGCTGAGGATGCGCGCCTTTGGCGATCCCGGCCTGCTGGTGGGCGACCTGTTGGGTGAGCTGCCCGCGCGCGATGACCGGATCGCGCTGGTGCCGCATCACTCGATGCTGGCCGATCCGGCGCTGGCGGCACTGCTGGACGCAGAACCGGCGCTGGAACTGATCGACGTCGCGGGTAACGCGCTGGAGGTCTGCCGCCGCATCGCATCTTGTCGGCATATTATCTCGGCCAGCCTGCACGGGCTGATCGTTGCCGATGCCTGCGGCGTGCCCTCGACCTGGCTGATGCCGGGCGGGCAGCAGCATCTGAAATATTACGACTATGCCGCCTCGGTGGGCCGTCCGCTGGACATGCCGCTGACGCTGGACGAGGTACCCGCGCATCTGCGTGGCCTCAAGGACGACGACGGACTGGCCTGGGCCGAGGGCATCGCCCGCGCCCGCGCCGATCTGCTGACCGCTTTCCCGGCGCATATGCGCGCCCAAACCCCTGCCTCCGCCGCTGTGGCGGAACCGAATTGAGACGAGGAAACCATGCTTGAAATCAAAAACCTGCACGTGAAACTTGAAGAAGAGGACAAGCAGATCCTCAAAGGTGTGGACCTGACCGTCGAGGCGGGCAAGGTGCATGCGATCATGGGGCCGAACGGGTCGGGCAAATCGACGCTCAGCTATGTTCTGTCGGGGCGCGACGGGTACGAGGTGACCGAGGGCGCCGCCACCCTGTCGGGCGCCGATCTGCTGGAAATGGAGCCCGAGGAACGCGCCGCCGCGGGCCTGTTCCTGGCGTTTCAATACCCGGTCGAGATCCCCGGCGTGGGCAACATGACCTTTCTGCGCACCGCGGTGAACGCTCAGCGCAAGGCACGCGGCGAAGAAGAGTTGAGCGCCGCCGACTTCCTGAAGGAAGTGCGCGCCAAGGCAAAGGCACTGAAAATCGACGCCGACATGCTGAAACGCCCAGTCAACGTGGGCTTCTCGGGCGGTGAGAAAAAGCGCAACGAGATCCTGCAAATGGCGATGCTGGAACCCAAGATGTGCATCCTGGACGAGACCGACTCGGGCCTTGACGTGGATGCGATGAAACTGGTCGCCGAGGGCGTGAACGCGCTGCGCGATGCCGGGCGCGGCTTCCTCGTGATCACCCATTACCAGCGCCTGCTGGATCACATCAAACCCGATGTCGTGCATATCATGGCCGATGGCCGCATCGTGAAATCCGGCGGCCCCGAGCTGGCGCTGGAGGTCGAGAACAACGGTTACGCCGATATCCTGGCCGAGGTGAACTGATGGGGGTTCCTGCACAGAAACAGACCGCGACCGAGGCGCTGCTGTCGACGCTGACGCTGCCCACCGCCGGCTGCACCCGGCCCGCGCGCGAGGCGGCGCTGGCGCGGCTGCGGGAAATAGGCGTGCCCGGACGGCGCGACGAGTACTGGAAATACACCCGTCCCGATACGCTGATCGCCCCCGAGGCGCCGCGCGCCGCGACCTTCCATACCGACGAGCCGATGATGTTTGACGCCATCGACCGGCTCAAGATCGTCTTTGTCGACGGGGTTTTCGATGCCGAGGCATCGGATGCGCTGGAGATGGAGGGCGTGCGGATCGAGCGGATCGAGGATATCTGCTGCAAGGATATTCATTGGGCCAAGGACTTGTACGGCGTTCTTGAGGCACGCGGCCAGTCGCCGGTGCCGCGCCCGCTGGCGGCGCTGAACACCGCCTTTGCCGCCGATGGCATCGCCATTCACGTGACCGGCAAACCGTCGAAACCGATCAGCCTGATCTACCGCCATGCCTCGGAAAGCTCGGACGCGCTGCTGCATCACGTGATCCGGGTGGAAAGCGGTGCCGAGGTGACGATCCTGGAAAACGGCCCCGCCGCCTCGCGGTTCAACAAATGCATGGAGATCGACATCGCTGATGGCGGCACCTTGCATCATGTGCGCGCCCAGGGCCGCGACCATGAACGCCGCGCGGTGACGCATATGTTCACCCGGCTGGGCGCGGGATCGGTCTACAAGTCCTTTACCCTGACCGTGAACGGCGTGCTGACCCGCAACGAACAGGTGGTCGAGCTGACCGGAGACGAGGGCGTGGCCCATGTGGCAGGCGCCTGCGTGGGCGATGGTGACTTCCACCATGACGACACCGTGTTCGTGACCCATGACGCGGTGAACTGCGAAAGCCGTCAGGTGTTCAAGAAGGTGCTGCGCAATGGCGCCACCGGCGTGTTCCAGGGCAAGATCCTGGTTCAGCCCGGCGCGCAGAAAACGGACGGCTATCAGATCAGCCAGTCGCTGCTGTTGGACGATGACAGCCAGTTCCTGGCCAAGCCCGAGCTGGAGATCTATGCCGACGACGTCGCCTGCTCGCATGGCTCGACCAGTGGCGCCATCGACGAAACCGCTCTGTTCTACCTGCGCTCGCGCGGCGTGCCTCAAAAAGAGGCCATCGATCTGCTGACGCTCGCCTTTCTGGCAGAGGCCGTCGAAGAGATCGAGGACGAGGCTCTGGCTGCCGATATCGTCTCGCGGCTCGAAGGCTGGCTGGCGCGGCGGGCCTGATGCCGGTCACCAGCGATATCGCGGCCAGCTATCGCGGGCCGGCGCGGGTGATGCGTAACCTGCTGGACATGGGCCAGCGCGAGGATCGCGCGCTGGCCTTTGTAATGGCGTTCTGTGTCATCGCCTTTGTCGCGCAGCTGCCGGCGCTGGCCCGGCGGGCGCATCTGGAACAGGCCGATCTGAACATGCTGATGGGCGGTGCGCTGCTCGGCAGCGTCTTTCTGCTGCCGCTGCTTTTCTATGTCATCGCGCTGCTGTCCCATTGGGTCGCGCGCATGCTGGGCGGGCAGGGCAGCGCTTATGGCGCGCGGCTGGCACTGTTCTGGTCGCTCTTGGCCTCGACCCCGCTGGTATTGCTCAACGGGCTGGTGGCGGGGTTCATCGGCCCCGGCCCGGCGCTGAGCCTGGTCGGGCTGATATGGGTTGCGGTCTTTGCCTGGTTCTGGCTAACCAATCTCAGAGAAGCTCAGAGGCCCGCCCCATGACATCTGCCGAGCTGCGGTCGCTTGCCGCCCTTACCGTGACCGATCCGGCCAATGCGGCGCGGGTGATTCTCAGCCGCGAGCCGGGACGCGAAGTGTTGTGGCTTTCGCTGGCTCTCTCGGTGGCGCTGGCGAGCCTGTTGCACGGGCTGTCCAACATGGCCTTTGGCGCAATGGCGATGCCGGGCATCCCGCAATCGGTGGTTGGCTATGGCGCTTTGATGGGCGGTGGGCTGGTCCTGACCATCGCGGCGATCCACCGGATCGGGCGGCTGCTGGGTGGAGAGGGCTCTTTCTGGGACGTGATGGCGGTGATGGTCTGGATCCAGCTGGTGCTGGTGGTGGTGCAGGCCGCCACCCTGCTCTTGGCGCTGACCGTACCGCTGTTGTCGGCTTTGCTGGCGCTGGCTGCCAATCTGGTGGCGCTTTATGTCACCCTGCATTTCATCGATCAGGCCCATCGCCTGAATTCCCTCATGCGTGCGGCGGCGGTGTTGATCCTGTCGGTACTGGCCATCGCCGTTGGCGTACTTGTCCTGTTGTCCTTCGTCGGAGGGCCAATCCCCGGAGCGACCCCCTATGTATGACGTCGACCGCATCCGCGCCGATTTTCCGATCCTGTCCCGTCAGGTGAACGGCAAACCGCTGACCTATCTCGACAATGGCGCCTCGGCCCAGAAACCGCAGGCGGTGATCGACGCGGTGACCCGCGGCTATGCCGAGGAATATGCCAATGTGCATCGCGGGTTGCATTTCCTGTCCAATCTCGCGACCGAGAAATACGAGGCGGTGCGCGGCATCGTGGCGCGGTTCCTGAACGCGGGTTCCGAGGACGAGATCGTGCTGAACTCGGGCACCACCGAGGGGATCAACATGGTCGCCTATGGCTGGGCCATGCCGCTTATGCAGGCAGGCGACGAAATCGTGCTGTCGACCATGGAACATCACGCCAATATCGTGCCCTGGCATTTCCTGCGCGAACGCCAGGGCGTGGTGCTGAAATGGGTCGACCCCGAACCCGACGGGTCGCTGGATCCTCAGGCGGTGCTGGACGCGATCGGCCCCCGGACGAAACTGGTGGCGATCACCCAGTGCTCCAACGTGTTGGGCACCGTTGTCGATGTGAAATCCATCTGCGCGGGCGCCCGGGCCAAGGGCGTGCCGGTTCTGGTCGACGGCTCGCAAGGCGCGGTGCATATGCCGGTCGACGTGCGGGATCTGGGCTGCGATTTCTACGCCATCACCGGGCACAAGCTCTATGGTCCCTCCGGCTCGGGCGCGATCTATGCCCGGGCCGAGCGGCTGGCCGAGATGCGCCCGTTCATGGGCGGTGGCGACATGATCAAGGAGGTCACCAAGGACACGGTGATCTATAACGATCCACCGATGAAGTTCGAGGCCGGCACGCCGGGCATCGTACAGACCATCGGCATGGGTGTGGCGCTGGATTACATGATGGCGTTGGGGATGGAGAACATCGCCGCCCACGAGGCCGGGTTGCGCGACTATGCGGCCGGCCGTTTTGCCGGGCTGAACTGGCTGAACGTGCAGGGCCATGCGCCGGGCAAGGCGGCGATCTTTTCCTTCACGCTTGAGGGTGCGGCACATGCCCATGACATCTCGACCATCCTCGACAAGAAGGGCGTCGCGGTGCGCGCGGGCCATCATTGCGCGGGTCCGCTGATGGAACATCTGGGCGTGACCGCGACCTGCCGGGCGAGCTTTGGCCTCTACAATACCCGTGCCGAGGTGGACACGCTGATCGAGGCGCTGGAACTGGCCCATGAGCTGTTTGCCTGATCGCTGATCGGCAAGGGCGTCGGGGGGCTCTGCCCCCCGCTGACAAAATTCGACGAATTTTGTCACCTCCCCCCGGAGTATTTCTGGCAGAATGAAGGGGCTTAGTCGGGCCGGCCGATCAGCCGGTCGATGGGCGCGAAGTCGTCAGTCAGCAGCGCGCCCATGGCGGCCAGTTGGGCCACCCAGTCCGGGGCGAGCGCGCCATATTCGGTGGGCCCGGGTGCGCGGGTGACGAAACGCGAATGCGGGGTGGGGCTGTTGCCCGCGACCAGGACAAAGACCGCGCGTTCGCCCGGTGGCGGCGGGGTGGTGCTGGTCCAGACCTCGACCATGGGAAAGACGGCGCCCAGCGTGTGCACCAGCGCGGCCAGTGCCCGCAAGCGATCCTGATAGTCGATCACGTTCATCAGATAGGTGCCTTCAGGGGTCAGCCTGTCGCGCGCCAGTTCGAAGAATTCACGCGTCACCAGATGGGCGGGCACCGCCACATCGGTAAAGGCATCGCCCAGGATCACGTCATAGCGCCGCTCGGGCCGGGTCAGCAGCGCCCGGCGGGCATCCTCATGCAGGATCTCGGCACTGGCGGGATCGAACCAGAATTGCGCAGCGGCAATGCGGGTCACCTCGGGGTCGATCTCGGCCACCACGCGCGGGCCGGTGCCGCGCAGGGCAAAGGCGCGCGGGATCGAGTAGGAGCCGCCGCCGATGAAGAAGGACGAGAAATCGGGGCGCGGCGCGCGGATGCGGGCCAGCGCGTCCAACATGGCGGCATGGTCGGTATACATGGTCAGCGGCATATCGCGGGCACTGATCCCGTGGCCCAGATGGTCGATCACCATCAGCCGTTCGGGCGCCTCGTGCGTGCTCAGCTCGATGACGCGAATGCAGTAGTAGCGGCTTTCGCGGGTGCAGGGATCGGGCGCAGCCAGCGCCGCGACAGCCAGCGACAAAACCAGCCCCAGAGCGACGAGAGGCGCCAGCCAGCGCCCGCCACCGAGGCGGAAACAGAGCAGCGCCGACAGCGCATAAACCGCCGTCACCGCCATAAGCGTGAGCGATGAACCCAGCCAGGAAATGAAAACGAACCCCGCCAGCAGGGTTCCGGCTATGGCGCCGATGGCCCCGGCGGCAAACATCGCCCCCAGGGCGCGGCCCGCGCCCGTGCCGCGTTGCACCGACAACGCGGCCAATACCGGTGCGGGCACCCCGGCAAAGCAGGAGGGCAGAAAGAACACCGCCAATGTCAGCAGCGCGATCCCCCAGACCGGATGCGCGACCAGTTCCAGCACCGGCTCCGAAAGACTGCGCAAAAGAAGCGCCGCAGCGGCGGTGGTGAGGGCGGCCGCGACAAGTGTCCAGCCAGTCAGCCTTAGCGCGCGTGCTGCGGGACGCTCGGCCAGGACACCGCCGATCCAGTGCCCCAAAGAAAACCCTGCCAGCACCACCGCGATGACCGAAGTCCAGGTATAAAGTGACATGCCCACATAGGGCGCCAACATGCGACCGGCCACGATCTCGACCACCAGCGAGGCGGCGGAGACGGTGACCTGAAGCAGGATCAGCAACATCAAAGATGGGGTGCGAGCCATGCCGTGCATTTGGCGAAGCTGTTGTGACGAAGGCAAGAAAAATCCGCAGATTGACGATTGCAGAGGCCGCGGCGATACCGTATAGCCCGGGTCACAGGCACCCGTAGCTCAGCTGGATAGAGCGCTGCCCTCCGAAGGCAGAGGCCAGAGGTTCGAATCCTCTCGGGTGCGCCATATCAAACCCTTTTGTTGATCCCTGACCCAACGCCTTGAACCGCAAGGCGGTAGGGCGGATTGGAACAGGTTCCCCCCGGCGTCAGTGTGTTTCGATCCACGAAGCCAGCTTAGCCCGGTGAACACGCATTCGGGCATAGCCGAGTTCTATCGCATTTGCTCTGGCGAGTTCTGTCAGCCCGCGACGGACCGAGGCGATGGACAGGCCAAGCATCTCGGCCAGGTCGTTCTGGGACATGTCCAGCCATCCGCCGGGAACACAGTTCATGCGGTCAAGCTGGAGCAGGCGAAAGGCGATCTTGTGATCGGCATCTGAAGCGACCAGACCAATCAGCGCCTCGATCGCGATGTTCATGTTGCGCCGGGTCAGCCGGTAGAAATCGCGATAATGGGCTGGGGTCCGTGTAACGATGTCGAGAACCACCGGGGCCGGAACGAACAGCACTTCAGATGCGACTCGTGCCTCCATCACGGCAAGCTGGTTTTGCTCCGACAGGATCGAGATGTCGCCGATCCAGTGCCCGCGGGAAAGGGAATGAAAGGTGACAAGTTCACCATCCGCGCGCGGAGTCTTGATGTCAAAGGTCCCCTGATAGACACCGAACATGCCGGCCTGCGGCGCCTCGACATCGCCCGTGGCCCGTTCCCCCGGCGCGTATTTGCGCCACTGCCCCCTTGCAACCAGTGCCTCGCGCAGGCTCTCGGGACACGCGGCGAACCACCCGCTGTCTCCAAAGAGAGCCGGATCGACAGGCATGATGCGCGCTCCTTGACGTCTTCCGTTACCCTCAGAAAATAAGAGAGAATTTTCACAAAGCAATCAAATGATACTTTTGCCCACTCATTTCTTGATACCATTTTGAGACATCCGGTCAGTTCAAAAAGGAGAAGGTTCGTGGCTGCCACATTGAGTATGAGGCAACGCGCGGTGCAGGCCGCTGTTGCACTAACGTTGGCGATCGCGCCAAGTTTCGCGATCGCGCAGGATCAGAAACCAAATTTCCTGATCATCTGGGGTGATGACGTGGGCTGGATGAACACGTCGGCCTATAACCGGGGCATGATGGGATACCGGACGCCGAATATCGACCGGATCGCCTCCGAGGGGGCGCTGTTCACCGACTGGTATGGCCAGCAAAGCTGTACCGCCGGGCGCGCGGCTTTCATCACCGGGCAAAGCCCGCTTCGGACCGGCCTGCTCAAGGTCGGGCTGCCAGGCGCCAAGGAAGGTCTGTCCGAGAAGGACCCGACCATCGCGGGCCTGCTCAAGAATCACGGCTACATGACCGCCCAATACGGCAAGAACCACCTGGGCGACCTGGACGAGCATCTGCCGACCAATCACGGTTTTGACGAGTTCTTTGGCAATCTCTATCACCTGAATGCCGAGGAAGAGCCAGAGCATCCCGATTATCCCAAGATCCCCGGTTTCCGCGAGAATTTCGGCCCGCGCGGCGTCATTCGCGCAACTTCGGACGGCCAGATCGAGGATACCGGCCCGCTCACGAAGAAGCGGATGGAGACGGTGGACGAAGAGGTGACCGCCTCGGCCATCGACTTCATGGAACGCGCGGTGGCCGCCGACAAGCCGTTCTTCCTGTGGTACAACACCACCCGGATGCACGTGAACACCCACCTGAAACCGGAATCCGATGGTGTCACCGGGCTGGGTATCTATGCCGATGGCATGGTCGAGCATGACGGTCACGTGGGGCAGGTTCTCGACAAGGTCGAAGAGCTGGGCATCGCCGACAACACGGTGATCATGTATTCCTCGGACAACGGGGCCGAGGTGTTCAGCTGGCCGGATGGCGGCACCACCCCCTTCCGCAACGAGAAGAACTCGAACTGGGAAGGCGGTTATCGTGTGCCGACCCTGATCAAGTGGCCCGGCGTCATCGAACCGGGCACCGTCTATAACGACATCTTCTCGCACGAGGACATGCTGCCCACCATCCTCGCGGCCGTGGGCGAGGCCGACGTCAAGGACAAGCTCCTGACCGGTCATTCGGCGATCGGGCGCGAGTACAAGGTGCATCTCGACGGCTACAACCTGCTGCCCTATTTCTCGGGCGAGGTCGAGGAGGGCCCGCGCAAGGAGTTCTTCTACTGGACCGATGACGGCGATCTGGCCAACCTTCGCTATGGCCGCTGGAAGATGGTGTTCCTGGAGCAGCGCGGCCACGGCTTCGAGGTCTGGCAGGAACCGTTCTTTGAACTGCGTCTGCCCAAGCTGTTCGATCTGCTGGGCGACCCGTTCGAGCGGGCGGATCACGAATCGGCCAATTACGACATGTGGCGGTTCGACCGGGCGTTCATGGTGCTGCCGGCAGTGGCTTATGTGACCCAGCATCTGGAAACCTACAAGGACTACCCGCCGCGCCAGTCGCCGGGCAGCTTCAACCTGGGTGCCGCGCTGGAGAAACTGACCTCGAACACCAGTTCGAACTGATCTGATGCCATCGGGGCCGGCGGGTGTATTCCCGCCGGTCTTGTCTTGCCGAGGCGGGCAGGTGGGCCGCCAGCCGGTTCGGCCCCCACCAAGGGGACGGCCGCGAAACCCGAGAAAGACGGAGGCGCATATGGGCAGCACGCCGCGCGACGACATCGACACCCTGATTGCGCGCATGGGCGATGCCATCATCGGCCAGCAGGACGTGGTCCGGATGCTGGTGATCGGGCTTCTGGCCAATGGCAACCTGCTGGTCGAAGGCCTGCCGGGGCTGGCCAAGACGCGCGCGATCAAGGCGCTGGCCAAGAACCTCGAGACCGATTTCAGCCGCATCCAGTTCACGCCCGACCTGTTGCCCTCGGACGTGACCGGGACCGAGGTGTATTACCAGACAGACAAGGGGTCGGAGTTCCGCTTCGAGCCGGGACCGATCTTTGCCAATATCGTGCTGGCCGACGAGATCAACCGCGCCCCGGCCAAGGTGCAAGCCGCGCTGCTGGAAGCAATGGAAGAGCGGCAGGTGACCGTTTCCGGCACCACGCACAAGATGCCGCCGCTGTTCATGGTGATGGCGACCCAGAACCCGATCGAACAAGAGGGCACCTATCCATTGCCCGAGGCGCAGATGGACCGGTTCCTGATGCATGTGATGATCACCTATCCCCCGGTCGAGGACGAGGTGAAGGTGATCCGCCTCGTGCGTGGCGAAGAGGCCGCCGCCAATGCGCCCAAGGACAAGGTGGCAAAGGAACGCCCGCCCGCGATTTCGCAAGAGACTGTGTTCGAGGCGCGGCGCGAGATCGTCGGCATTCACGTCTCGGACGCGATGGAACGCTACATGGCCGATCTGGTCAACGCGACACGGGTGCCGGACCGGTTCGGCCCTGATCTGGGCCGCTGGATCGGGGTGGGCGCCAGCCCGCGCGCCTCGCTGGCGCTTGATAAATGCGGGCGCACCCATGCCTGGCTGGAAGGGCGCGATTATGTCGATCCTGCCGATATCCGCGCGGTGGCGCCCAACGTGTTCCGCCACCGGCTGGGACTGACATACGAGGCGATGGGCGACGGGATCACCCCGGACCGGGTGATTTCTGAGATGATCGCGCAAGTTGCACTGACCTAGGACCGTCACGATGTTCGACAGGGCCGCCCGCATACGGACCGGTACACTGCCCGCCCTGCCACCGGCAGGAGCAGAAACCGATCCGCGTGTGCATGTGGAACTTGCGCATCTGCGCAAGCTCGAAGGCCGCGCCCGGACGCTCAGCTTTCTGCCACGCCAACCCGCCGGCAGCGCGCTGAACGGACGCCATGCGTCGCGGATGCGCGGGCGCGGGCTGAATTTCGAGGAATTGCGCGACTACCTGCCTTCGGACGATATCCGCTCGATCGACTGGAAGGTGACGGCGCGCACCGGCAAGCCGCATGTCCGGGTCTTCACCGAAGAGCGCGACCGCCCGACGTTGATCGTGGTCGATCAGCGGATGTCGATGTTCTTCGGTTCAGTGCTGAACATGAAATCGGTCACGGCGGCGGAATGCGCGGCACTTGCCGCCTTCCGCATTCTCGATCAGGGCGACCGGGTCGGCGGGATCGTCTTTGGCGACGAAACCTTGGCCGAGATCCGGCCCCAGCGCAGCCGCGCCGCGCTCGACCGGTTGCTGCTGGCCATCGCGCGGGCCAATGCGCTGTTGCGGGCCGATGCCCCCAAGGTGGCGCCGGTCGGCCTGAACGACGTGTTGCAAGCGGTGGGACGGATCGCGCCGCGCAATCACCTGATCCTTGTCTTTTCCGATTTCGACGTGATCGACGAGCTGACGCAGAAACTGGTCAATGCCCTGTCGCGCCAGAACGACCTGATCCTGGGGCTGGTGACCGACCCCATCGCGGACGATGTTCCCGAGGGGCTGAAACTGGTGATCTCTGATGGTGAGCTTCAGGCCGAGATCGACACCGGAGATACGACGGTGCATCGCGACCTGCGCGAGATGTCGCGCGGACGTCTGGCCGAGGTGTTGGACTGGCAGCGCCGTTATGGCGTGCCGGTACTGCCGCTGAGCGCGGCCGAGGACAGCCTGACCCAGATGAAACGTCTGATGGGGCTTGGCCCGAGATGAGCGAGCAGGGACAGGACCCGCCGGTCACTCTGGTCGATCTGATCGGCCAGCTGGTGCCACCCGACCCGCCGCCGCCAGTGTCGATGCTGCCGCAAACCGCCGGTTGGGCGGTGCTGGCAGTGCTTGCCGGCGTTGCTGTGATCCATGGCCTCTGGCGCTGGTGGCGCCATTATCACGCCAATCGCTACCGGCGCGCGGCGCTGGCCGCTCTGGCACGCGCGGGCGGCGACCCGGTGGTGATCGCCGAAGTGCTGCGGCGCACCGCGCTGGTGGCCTTTCCGCGCCACGAGGTGGCCGGGTTGAGCGGTACCGAATGGCTGGTTTTTCTCGACCGGACCGGTGGGGGTGGCACGGCGTTCACCCAGGGACCCGGACAGGCACTGGCCAGCGCGCCTTATCGGTCGGGCAGTACCGCGCCCTCCGGTCTCGCCGATCTGGCCGCACGCTGGATCCGCCGCCATCGGCGCGAGGTGTCGCGATGATCGCCCTTGGCTTTCCACTTGCGCTCTTGCTCCTGCCGCTGCCGCTTGTGGTCTGGCGCTTTCTGCCTGCGCGGCGCGAGCAGGTCTCGGCACTGCGCTTTCCCTTCTTTCGCCAGATCGTGCGTGCGGCAGAGGTGACACCGGGCGAGGGGGCGGTGATCCTGCGGCGGACCCGGCTCCAGATGACGGTGGCGATTGCCGTCTGGGTGCTGCTGGTGCTGGCGCTGGCGCGACCCGAACGGCTGGGCGCCCCGATAGAGATGACACGCTCGGCCCGCGATGTGGTTCTGGCCATCGACATTTCCGGCTCGATGGACATCGTCGATTTCGCCGCCCCCGATGGCACCCGGCTGCAACGTCTGGATGCGGTCAAAGAGGTGGTGAGCCGCTTCGTGGCCGAGCGCGAGGGCGACCGGATCGCGCTGATCGTGTTCGGCACACAGGCCTTTCTCCAGGCGCCGCTGACCGAGGATCTGGCCACCATCGCCGCACTGGTCGAGCAGACCGAGGTCGGCATGGCCGGGCCGCATACCGCCATCGGCGACGCGATCGGTCTGGCCATTCGCACCTTTGAAATCAGCGAGGTCGAGCAGCGCCTGTTGATCCTGTTGTCGGACGGCGCCGATACCGGCAGCCGGATGAGCCCGCTCAACGCCGCCGAGATCGCCCGCGCACGCGGGGTCGAGATCCACACGATTGCAGTCGGCGACCCGCAGGCCAGCGGAGATACCCGCGTCGACACCCGAACGCTGGCCGATATCGCCAGCCGCACCGGCGGCAGCGCCTTTTTCGCCTCGGACGTAGAGGCGCTGGCCGGGGTCTATCAGCGGATCGACGCGCTGTCCCCCCGACTGGTCGAACAGGTGTCGTATCGTCCGCGCAGGGTTCTGTCATCGTGGCTGCTTGGGCTGGTGGCGGTGCTTGGGATCGGGGCGCTGGGGCTGCTGAGCCTTCCCCAAAGAGGGCGGAGGGCGGCATGAGCGAGATCCTGCTTTCCGAACTCGGGCTGGTGGCTGACGCATTCCACTTCCTGCGCCCGCTGTTCCTCCTCCTGTTGGTGCCGCTGGCGGCGCTTTGGTGGCTGAATCGGCGCGCGGCGACCCGCAAGCCTCCGCTGCCCGAGGGGATCGCGCCGCATCTGCTGGCGGCGTTGACCGTTGGCGGTGGCGCGGCCCGGCGGTTTTTGCCCATCGACCATGTCTCGGCGCTGCTGGCATTGGCGGTTATCGGCGCCGCAGGCCCGTCCTGGACCCGGCAGGCCGATCCCTTTCTGGCCCAGACCGGTCCGGTGGTCATCGTGCTCGAGGTTACGCCTTCGATGACCACGCCCGATCTGGCGCCAAGCCGGCTGGAGCGCGCCAGGTTCAAGATCCGCGACCTGCTGGACCTGCGCGCCGGGGCGCGCACCGCCCTTGTGGCCTATGCCGGGACGGCGCACCGGGTCCTGCCCTTTACAGAGGACGCGCAGGTGATGCTGCCTTATCTGGAGGGGCTGACGCCCGATGTGATGCCGCAGGAGGGCGCGAATGCCACCGCCGCGCTGTCTTTGGCGCAAGAGATCCTAGCCGCCGAAGGCGTAGGCGGGGTGCTGGTCGTGGCGGACGGGTTGGACAGTGCCGATGTGGCAGCCTTCGATTCCGCCGGGGCCGGTGCGGCGACGACCGTTCTGGCGATGCTGCCCGATGGCGTTTCGGATATCGGGCTGGACCGGCTTGGCACGGTGCCGGTGGTCCGGGCAACAACGGACGACAGCGACGTGCAGCGGCTGGACAGGATCCTGAATGTGGATTACCGCCGCGCGCTGCTGGATGATGACAGCCAGCCCTGGGAGGATCGCGGCTGGTGGCTGGCGGTGCCCGCCGCGCTGCTGGCGCTCTTGTGGTTCCGGCAGGGCTGGACCATGCGCTGGGGCGCGCTTTGCCTTGTCGCCTCGGTCGGTCTCAACCCTGGTGCCGCACGGGCCGACGGGCTGGCCGACTGGTTCCTGACACCCGACCAGCAGGGCTATCGTGCGTTCAACCGGAACGACTTCACAGGCGCGGGTGACCTTTTTGCCGATCCGATGTGGAAGGGTCACGCGCTCTATCGGGCCGGGCGCTATGACGAGGCGATCGAGGTGCTGAACCGGCTGGAGACGCCCGAGGCCTCTTTTACCCAGGGCCTCGCCCATATCAAGAACCGCCAGTATCGCGACGGCGTGCGCGCCTTTGAAACCACGCTGGAGCGCGACCCGGACTTTCCCGGCGCGGCAGAGAACCTGGAAACCGCGCGGCGCATCGTGACCTATGTCGAAGATGCCCGCGAGGCCTCGGACACGGGCGAGGAAACCGGCATCGGCGCCGATGACGTGGTGTTTGACAACGAGGCCAACCGGGGCGTCGACACCCAGACCGACCGGCAACCGCGCGGTGATGAGGCGATCCTGACCAGTGACCAGTGGATGAACACGGTCGACACCCGAACGGGGGATTTCCTGCGCTATCGCTTCCGGTTCGAGGCATCGGGGGCGGGCCAATGAGAGGCGCGCTGTTCCTGGTCCTTGCGGTGCTCTCGCTTATCGTGACGGGACCGGCCCGCGCGCAGGACGTGCCCCGCGTGACGGTGGAGCTTGAGACCGCCGAGACGATACCGGGCCAGCCGCTTGACCTGCGGATCACGGTGCTGGTGCCCACATGGTTGCCCAAGCCGGTGGTCTTCCCCTCTTTCGAGGCGCCGAACCTGATGGTTCGCCTGCCCGAACGGGCAACAAACCCGATCAGCGAACGGATTGACCGCGACACCTGGTCCGGGGTCTCGCGGCGCTACCGGATCACGCCGCTGGTGCCGGGCCGCTTCGTGATCCCGCCGCAGGAACTGATCGTGACCTGGGCCGATCCCGACAGCTCTGCCCCCCGTGAAGAGGTCGTGCCAATTGAGGCGATCACGATCACCGGCATCCTGCCCGATGGCGCCGAGGGGCTGGACCCGTTCATCGCCGCCCGCGCGGTGACGCTGACGCAAGAGGTCACCGGGGCCACCGCACCGCTTGGCCCCGGTGACAGCCTGACCCGTATCGTCACCGCCGAAATCGAGGGCGGACCGGCGCTGCTGCTGCCGGGGTTGTTAGCTGTCGAACCGGTCACCGGGCTGACCGTGTATCCATCGGAACCGGTGCTGAGCGAAACCGAAACGCGCGGCGAACCGGGCGGCAGCCGGGTCGAGCGGGTGACCTATCTGGCGCAAAGCGGCGGAAGCGGCGCCGCCCCGCCGGTCACGCTTGACTGGTACAACCTGGAAACCGGTCAGGTGGAAACGGCCTCGGTGCCGGGGGTCGATCTGACCGTGGACGCGCCCGTCGCGCGCAGTGTGCCCGCGCTTTCGCCACAGCTGCTGATCTTGGGAGCGCTGGTGCTGGTGCTGGTGCTGGGTGTCGTCGCATTTGCCGTCCGGCCCGTGCTGCGGCGCTGGAAACGCTGGCGCGCGACCAGACTTAGCCGCTATCTTGCCTCGCCTGCGCACGCGCGCAGCTTGGCCATCGACGCGGCGCGGCGGCGCGATCTGTCGGCGACGCTGGCCGCGCTCGATCTCTGGGCGGCGCGGCTCGGCACCACGGACCCGCGCCGCGATCCGGCCATCGCCAGCGCGCTCAGGGCGCTCGGCGCGGCGCTCTATGGACCTGCACCCAGAGGCGATTTGGCGGACTGGCGTGCGCTTGACCGGGCACTTGCGGTTTACAGCCCCGACCGCGCGGGCCATCATCAGCTGGCCGGGTTGCCCCCGCTCAATCCGCGCTGACCGCGCAAACCGGAGTCGCCCATGTTTCGTTCCCTCCTTGTCGCGGTTCTGGCCTGTATCAGCCTGGCGATGCCATCCCTGGCGCAGACCGGTGACACAGAGACCGGAAGCGCCGATTACGTCGGCTCGGCCAGTTGCGCCAACTGCCACGAGGGCGCGGCGACCGCCTGGCAAGGCTCGCACCACGCGCTGGCCTGGACCCTGCCCACGCCCGAAACCGTGCTGGCCGATTTCGACAACAGCCAGTTCGAACATGACGGGGTGCGCTATCGGTTCAGTCGTGAAGGCGACGCATATCGCGTCACCATCACCGAGGCCGACGGCAGCGAAAAGACTCATGATATCCACTCGGTCGCCGGGATCGCGCCGCTTCAGCAATACCTGATCGAGACCGAACCGGGGCGACTTCAGAGCTTCGACGTGGTCTGGGATGTCGACGGCGCCCGCTGGTACCACCTTTACCCCGAACAGGACCTGCCGCCGGGCGACGGCCTGCACTGGACCGGCCCCTACAAGAACTGGAACGCACGCTGCGCCGAATGCCACGCAACCGGGTTCGAGAAGAATTACGATGCGGCAAGCGACAGCTACCACTCGCAACAGGCCGAGATCGGCGTGGGCTGCGAGGCCTGCCATGGCCCCGGTTCCGCGCATGTGACCTGGGCCGAAACCGCCCGCGAGCGAAGCCCGCAGGACCCGCTGCTGCCGCCCGAGGGTTATGGGCTTGCCATGGACTTCGACACCGCCGGCACCGAGGCGATGATCCAGCAATGTGCCGGCTGCCATTCCCGGCGCGAGCCGATGGGGCAGGGCAACCCGATACCGGGGACGCCCTATCACGATGCCTATACGCTGTCGCTTTTGCGGCCCGGACTGTATCACGCCGACGGTCAGATCCAGGACGAGGTCTATGTCTATGGCTCGTTCCTGCAATCGAAGATGTATCAGCGCGGCGTGGGTTGTCTGGACTGTCACGAGCCGCATGGCGCGACGCTGCGGGCCGAGGATAACAGCCTGTGTACCCAGTGCCATTCACCGGCGGCGAACCCGCGCTTTCCCAGCCTGAAGGCAGCGCTCTACGACGATCCCGCGCATACGTTCCACCCCAAGGGCTCTGTCGGGGCAGAATGCAAGTCCTGCCATATGATCGAGCGTGATTACATGGGGATAGACGGGCGGCGCGATCACAGTTTCCGCATCCCGCGCCCGGATTTGGCGGCGGTGACCGGCGGGCCCGATGCCTGTACCGATTGCCATGCGGATCAGGATGCGGGCTGGGCGGCGGCGGAAATCGCCAAGCGGTATCCCGATGCGGCCAAACGTCCGCATTTCGGCACGGTGCTGGCAGCCGGGCGGGCCGATCCGGTCGCGGCGGGGCCGGGGCTGCGCATCCTGGCCCAGGATCGGGATCAGGCCGGGCTGGTCCGCGCGACGGCACTCTGGCTCTTGTCTCAGGGGGGCGATGCCAACAGTGCCGAGTTCCTGGCCGGGCTGCTAGAGGACGACGATCCCCTCGTGCGCGCCGCGGCGATCGGGGTTCAGCGCGCGGCGCCCCCTCAGACACGTGTGCAGCGGCTGATCCCGCTGCTGGCGGATCCGGTGCGCATGGTGCGGATCGAGACCGCCAAGGCGATGCTGGATGCTCCCATTGCGCGGCTGCCGGCCCGCATCGAGGCGCAGATGCAGGCAGCGATGACCGACTGGCGCAGGGCGCTTGCCGCACGTGTCGATTTCCCCGAATCCCATATGGTGATGGCGGGCATGGCGCTGACCATGCGCAACATCCCGGCCGCGCGCGGCGCGTTCCGGCAGGTGGTCGAAATGGACCCGCAACGCGAAGAGGCCTGGATCATGCTGGCGCGCATCGCTGCGGCGATGGACGGGCCCGACGCTACGGCCGGGGTGCTTGACGAGGCGTTGGAGAAATTGCCGCATAGTGCGGCGCTCAACGAGATGAAACGCTCGGTTGCCGAACACTAGCGGCGGCGCGTGCGGTCCGGACAATTGACTTGGAGGAGGAACAAGATGGTGAACAGCAGCCCAAGAATGACGGCGCCTGCGCTGGTGGCGGCACTAGCCTGCATTGCACCCGCAGTACCCGCCCTGGCACAGGAACGTCCGAAACTGGTCTTGCAGATCACCGTCGACCAATTGCGCGGCGACCTGATCGAGAGGTTCGGTGCCGGACTTGGCGAGGACGGGTTCCGCCGCCTGATCCGGGGCGGTGTCCATTTCACCCAGGCCCATCACGGCCATGCCAATACCGAAACCATCGTCGGCCACACCACGCTGGCCACCGGTGCCGATCCGGCGGTGCACGGGATGGTCGCCAATGTCTGGTTCGACCGGGTCGAGGGCGGTCAGGTCTATAACGTGCAGGATCCCGACTATCCGCTGGTGGGCGCCGCCGGGGTCGATGCGGCGACCGAGATCGACCCGACCCAGCGTGCCGCCACCACCGATGGCCGCTCGCCCGGCAACATCCTGACCTCGACCATCGCCGACGAGATCGGCATGTTCTTTGGTCCCGAGGCGCTGATCTTTGGCGTGTCGATCAAGGATCGGGGCGCGATTTCGATGGCCGGCCATACCGGTCAGGCCTATTGGTTCTCGAAATCCGAGGGGCGGTTCGTAACCTCGACCTTTTACCGCGACGATTACCCCGGCTGGGTGAGCGACTGGAACGCTTCGGGCATGGTTGCATCTTATGCCGGGACAAGCTGGACGCTCGCGGACGCGCCCGAAAGCTACATGTTCGGCACCCGCGACGACCAGCCGTGGGAGACCGACTTTCCCGGTTTCGGGCGCAGCTTTCCCCATCCCTGGGGAGAGGACGATGACAAGTATTACACCACCCGCCTGACGCTCAGCCCGGCAGGCGACGAGATCACCGTGGATTTCGCCAAGGCGCTGATCGAGGCCGAGGGCATCGGGCAGGACGCGGTGCCCGATTACCTGTCCATCTCGCTGTCTTCGACCGACTATGTCGGGCATGTCTTCGGGCCGTCGAGCCTTGAGGCCGAAGACAACATTCGACGCCTCGACCGGACGCTGGCCGATCTCCTTGATTTCGTGGATGACAGGGTCGGGCTGGATCAGGTGCTGGTGGTGCTGTCCGCCGATCATGGCTCTCCCGAGAACCCGGGCTACCTTGCCACCCATGGCATAAAGGCCGGCACTTTCGATTTCGAGCGCGTCGATACAGAGCCCGGTTTCGTGCGTCTGGGCGCGCAATTCGGCGAGGCGCGCGCGCTGATCCGCAACTTTTCCAGCCCCTATGTCTATCTCAACCGCGAGCTGATTGCAGAGAAGGGGCTCGATCCGGCGACGGTCGAGGATTCGGTTGCGCGCGAACTCGACCTGCTGCCCGGCATCGACCTTGCCGTATCCAGCCGCCGCTTGCGCGAGGGGCAGATCGGCGAGGGCAAGGTGGTGGACGCGGTGCGCCGCAACTTTCACCGCGACCGGTCGGGCGATATCTATGTCGTGTTCGAACCGCATTGGTTCATCGCCGATTTTGACGGGCTGACGGTGGCCTCGGCGCATGGGTCGCCGTGGACCTATGACACCCATGTACCAGTGATCTTTCATGGCCCGGGCATCCCCCCGGCACGCATTGCGCGCCATGTCGAAACGGTGGACGTGGCGCCGACCATCGCGGCCTATCTGGGCACCAAGCCGCCCTCTGGCGCGACCGGGGTTCCATTGATCGAGGTGCTGGACTGAGCGGGAGGCCGGGTACCACGGGCGAATAGAGGCACATTCATTCGGGGGGCGATATCCGGTTCTGCGATCGGGCCATTGTGCCCGAACCGACGGTATTTGCAGTTCTGATCCTGGAACAGGCGCGGATGCCGCTTGCAACAGAAATATGCCAGGGGGTGGGGTGGTGGTTCCGAAGGGGATGAGCCTTTGGGTAATGCGCGGCCCTCTCCATACTTCGGCTCGCGGCCCATCCTGCCAGATTGGATGACAAGGCGGTATGCACTCGTAAAACAAAAACCCCCGAGCCTGCGGCACGGGGGACATCCGGTCTTTTTCCTGTTTAGGGACGGTCAGCCGCCCCAGGAGCGGACCTCTCCGCAATCCATGTGCACGAAATTCGAGCGGTAGTATTTGCCGACACCGCCGGCGCGGCAGGAAATCGCGGCATTTGCCATCTGGCTTACCGAGCGAGAGGCAAGCCGCAGGTCGGCTGCTTGCCCTTGCATATGCAGCGAGTTGCGGGCCACCCCGCGCGAGCGGCTGCGCAGCATGGCGTTGGTCTGCGGGCTCCGATAGCCCGAAAGAAGCATATAGGGCTCGTTCACATCCATCAGGTTATGAGCGGCGGCCATGATGTCGATGGTGCGCAGATCTATGGACTTGACCTGGTCAACGCGCCAGTCGCGCATGAAGTGATTGATCTCCTTCACCGCGTCCTTGATGTAGTTGCCGTCGATCCAATACACCATGTCAATGCGTTCCCCGGTACGACCGGAGTACATGCGAATACGGCGGATGTCGCCACCTCCGCGCAGAAACCCTGCTGCCATCGAGTATGTTGGAGTTGCGGCAACCGCAGTCGCGGCGAATGCCTGAAGAAGTGCGCGCCGAGAAAGGCTCGTCGAGTTGTGTTGAGTCATGTGACTGTTTCGTCCCGTACTTCGTCCTGCCTGCACACGATGTTACGTGTACATTGTTAATAACCATCCCCCGGTTGCGCATTTGTATGGCACAGGGGGATTCGTTCGCCAAGTTTTCTTTCAAAATGTGACAGCCAAGGGGGAAATTTCGGCAGTTTTTCGCCCAAACAGGTGATGAGAACACTGCTTTAGACAGGCAGGACATGCGCGCCATCCGCGACTGGGCGATGCATCCGCGCATCAGCCAAGCTGAATTGTCACCCATTGAAGCGATTGTGAATGGACATTTCCCCCTGTTTTTCTTGAAGATTTGTCCAGATTAACGTCTTTGAACGTTGTTAAGTGTATTTTGCTCAGGATCTCATCATGCCGCATCGCAAACGCCCTGCCATTCGTCTCACCCTGACAGCTTTGCTGCTTGCCGGTGTGACGGCTTTGGGGGCTCCGGGTGTGGCGGATGCGCAAGTTACCGCTTATAAACAAGCGGTTGCCGAGGCAAGCTACGGCGATGAGGGGGTTGCCGCCTATTACCGAAAGAACGGGTACCAGCCGCTCTGGACCGGCGAAGGGGCAGTATTCACCGCCCGCCGCGTCGCCCTGATCGAGGCGCTGAGCATGGCAGATGTGCATGGCCTGCCCTCCGGGCGCTATGACATCGACGGGCTGAAGGCGCAGATGGCCGCCGCCCGTACCACCCGCGACATTGGCATGGTCGAGGTCGCATTGAGCCGTGAATTCGCCCGGTTCGCCCGCGATCTGCAAACCGGGCTGCTGACCCCCTCCCAGATCGACGAAGGTATGGTGCGGGTTGTTGAGCGCCGAGGCGCCGAGGCCTATTTGAAGGAGCTTCAGGCCGCCGAGCCTGCCCCCTATATGCGCGCACTGGCCCCGGATACCCCGCAATACCGGGCGCTTCTGAAACTCAAGCTCGACCTCGAACATGCGCTGGCCACCGGTGGCTGGGGGCCGACCGTTTCGGGCGGCAAGCTGGAACCGGGCAACAGCGGCCCGCGGGTCGTGGCGCTGCGCAACCGCCTTATCGCCATGGGATACATGGATCGCAGCGCGGTGGCGAGCTATGACGGCACGCTGCAAAAGGCGGTTCAGGCGTTTCAGCTGGCCCATGGGCTGGAGCCCGACGGGGTTGCCGGCGACGGCACCCTGGACGAGATCAACAAATCCGTGGCCGACCGGTTGAAATCGGTGATCGTCGGGCTGGAGCGCGAACGCTGGCTGCCGCGTGATCGCGGCGAGCGGCATATCCTGGTCAACCAGACCGATTTCACCGCCAAGATCGTGGATCATGGCCGCGTCACCTTTGAGACCCGTTCGGTCATCGGCAAGAATGTCAGCGACCGGCGCAGCCCCGAATTCTCGGATGAGATGGAGCATATGGTGATCAACCCGAGCTGGTACGTGCCGCGCTCGATCATCACCAAGGAATATCTGCCCAAGCTGCGCGCAAACCCCAATGCGGTCCGGCATCTGGAAATCACGGACAGCCGTGGCCGCCAGGTCAATCGCGGTGCAGTGGATT
Source organism: Ruegeria sp. BHSC223 (assembly GCF_059613025.1). Taxonomy (NCBI): domain Bacteria; kingdom Pseudomonadati; phylum Pseudomonadota; class Alphaproteobacteria; order Rhodobacterales; family Roseobacteraceae; genus Ruegeria; species Ruegeria sp. BHSC223. The sequence goes on along the minus strand of NZ_JBXWRR010000001.1, from coordinate 350,996 downwards.
TCAGCCAGTTCTCCAGCCGCAGCTTTCCCTTTGCCATGCGCCAGCCGCCGGGCAAGAGCAATGCGCTGGGGCTGGTGAAATTCATGTTCCCGAACAAATACAACATCTACCTGCACGACACGCCGCAGAAACACCTGTTCGCCCGCGAGGTCCGCGCCTATTCGCATGGCTGCATCCGGCTGGCGCAACCCTTTGAATTCGCTTACACGCTGCTCGCTCTGCAAGAAACCGATCCGAAAGCCTTTTTTCACAACGTGCTGAACACCGGTCGTGAAACCAAGGTCGATCTGGAACGCCATGTGCCGGTACATATCATCTATCGCACGGCGGTGGTGGATGACCGGGGGCAGCCCGGCTATCGGCGCGACGTTTATGGGCGTGACGCAAAGATTTGGGACGCGCTCAGTCGGGCAGGGGTGGTTCTGAGCGCGGTTCAGGGTTAAATCCACGGGGCCAACCACAAGAAGCAGGCCCCAGATGACCTATACCATTTCGCAGATCGCCAAGGCCCTCGGGGCCGAGGCCGCAGGCAATCTCGACCTGACCGTCACCGGCGCGGCGGAACCGGGCGATGCCGGGCGCGACCAGCTGGCGCTGGCGATGTCACCGAAATATGCCGAGGCGCTGGCACAGGGGGGGGCGCGCGCCGCGATCCTGTGGCCCGGCGCCGCATGGCAGGCGATGGGGCTTGAGGCCGCGATCTTTGCCACCCGACCGCGTCTGGCCATGGCGGGCGTGACCGCCATGCTCGACCCCGGTCAGGGCGTCGCGGCGGGCATCCATCCCTCGGCGGTGATCGACCCCAGCGCCGAGATCGGCGCCGATGTCAGCATCGGGCCGCTGACCGTTGTGGGCGCACGGGCCCGGATCGGCGAGGGCTCGGTCATCGGGCCGCATTGCGTGATCGGCATGGATGCTGTGCTGGGCGAGGGCGCTTTCCTGCGCGAGATGGTCAGCATTGGTGCCCGTACCACCATTGGCGCCCGTTTCATTGCGCAACCCGGCGCACGGATCGGCGGCGACGGGTTCTCGTTTGTCACCCCCGAGGTGTCAGGCGCCGAAAATGCCCGCAAGACAATGGGCGATCAGGGCGAGGCCAAGGCGCAGGCCTGGACCCGCATCCATTCGCTGGGCGCGGTCGAGATCGGCGACGATGTCGAGGTCGGCGCCAATTGCACCGTCGACAACGGCACCATCCGCAATACCAGTATCGGCGATGGCAGCAAGCTCGATAACCTAGTGCATGTCGGCCACAATACGCGTGTCGGGCGCGACTGTCTGCTCTGTGGGCAGACCGGCGTGTCCGGTTCGGTCGAGATCGGCAACAACGTGGTGTTGGGCGGCCAGACCGGCGTGGTCGACAATATCTTTATTGGCGACGGGGTGATCGCGGGGGGTGGCACCAAGATCCTGTCGAACGTACCGGCGGGCCGGGTGATCATGGGATATCCCGCAGTGAAAATGGACCAGCACACCGAGATCTACAAGGCGCAGCGCCGCCTGCCGCGCCTGTTGCGCGACATCGCGGCACTGAAAAAGGCGGTTTCCAAACCGGGACCGAGCGAGTAAATCAGCGCCAGACAGAACCCAGAGGATCGACATGAGCATCAGCGACCGCGTCATCGCCATCATCGCCGAGCAGGCCGTGCTGGAGCCCTCCGACGTCAGCCCCGAAAGCACGCTTGAGGATCTGGGCATCGACAGCCTGGGTCTGGTGGAAAGCATCTTTGCCATCGAAGAGGAATTCGACATCTCGATCCCCTTCAACGCCAATGAACCCAGCCAGAGCGATTTCGATATCTCGAACGTGGCCGCGATCATCGCGGGGATCGAGAAACTGGTGGCGGAAAAGGTCTGACAGCGCCCATGAAACGGGTCGTCATCACCGGAGCCGGCACCATCAACGCGCTGGGGCATTCGGTGCCCGAGACGCTGCACGCCATGCGCGAGGGCCATTGCGGCATCGGCGAGCTGGAGTTTCGCGATGTCGAGCGGCTGGCCATCCGCATCGGCGGCCAGGTGCGCGGGTTCGAGGCCGAGGGCCGGTTCAACCGCCAGCAAATGTCGCTCTATGACCGGTTCACCCAGTTCACCCTGACCGCGGCCAAAGAGGCAATCGACCAGTCGGGGCTGAACTTTCACGGTGAACTGGCGGCGAAATCGGGCGTGGTGCTGGGCACTGCGGGCGGCGGCGTCAGCACCTGGGACGAGAATTACCGCTCGGTCTATGAAGAGGGCAAGAACAGGGTCCATCCCTTTGTCGTGCCCAAGCTGATGAACAACGCGGCCGCCAGCCATGTGTCGATGGAGCATAACCTCAAGGGCCCGTCCTTTACCGTCTCGACCGCCTGCGCCTCGTCGAATCATGCAATGGCGCAGGCCTTTTCCATGGTGCGCAGCGGCATGGCGCCGGTGATGGTCACCGGCGGATCGGAATCGATGCTGTGTTTCGGCGGGGTCAAGGCCTGGGAAGGGCTGCGGGTGATGTCCAAGGATGCCTGCCGCCCGTTCAGCGCCAACCGCAACGGCATGGTCCAGGGCGAGGGCGCGGGTATCTTCGTGTTCGAAGAGATGGAGCACGCCAAGGCCCGTGGTGCCGAGATCCTGTGCGAGGTTGCGGGATTTGCCATGTCCTCGGATGCCTCCGATATCGTGATGCCATCGAAACAGGGGGCGGCGCGGGCGATGGCGGGTGCGCTGGCCGATGCGCGGATCAATCCGGGTGACGTGGGGTATATCAACGCCCATGGCACCGGCACGGCGGCCAATGACAAGACCGAATGCGCCGCGGTGGCCGATGTGTTCGGGCGTCATGCCGACAGCCTGATGATTTCGTCTACCAAGTCGATGCATGGCCACCTGATCGGCGGCACTGGCGCGGTGGAACTGCTGGCCTGTATCATGGCGCTGCGCGACGGGGTGATCGCCCCCACCATCGGCTATGAGGAACCCGACCCCGAATGCGCGCTGGACGTGGTCCCGAACGAGGCGCGCGAGGCCAAGGTCGATGTGGTGCTGAGCAACGCATTTGCCTTTGGCGGGCTGAACGCGGTGCTGGCGCTGCGCAAGGTCTGACCCGCGCCCTGGATCAGACGGATATGAAAAGGCCGCCAGGTTCCCCCGAACCGGCGGCCTTTCTGCACTCCGGTAAACAGGGTCAGTTGCTGACCACGTCCACCTTGTCATAGCTGGAGGTGAAGCCCGTCAGCGACAATTCCAGCGACACGGTCTGATCCGGGGCCGGGGCGGGAACCAGCGATACCGTTGCCTTGGCCCCCTTCTTCATCGCGTCGATATCGGCCTGGGTCAGACCGATTTGCGCGATGCAGCCGATCGGGTTGCAGAACGAGTAGTTGTACCGCTTGCCGGGTGCCCCATCGATCGAGATCGTCAACTGGGCTGGCAACAGGGTTTCCAGTGGAACGATCACGGTTGCCCCGGCAACCGCGACACCGCCCTCTTCGAGCCGGAACATCGAAAACTCGGCCATCGGGTTGCCCTGGGCGTCGGTCAGGATCTGGAGCATCGAACAGGGGTCGGTTTCACCCTCTGTCTTGATGCAGGCCATGTCCCAATCGCCGATCTTCTCTTTGGAGTAACGCTGTCCCAGCTGTGGCGAACCATCTGCCGGCGTGCCCAGATCAAGAAGCTGGTCGGCCGTCTTCTGCTCTTCCTGTGCCGGGGCCGTTTCGGCCGGGGTGGTCGTGTCCTGTGCCGTCGCTGCGCCGGTCAGGACCAGCAGGGCGGCGGCGGACAGGTTAATCAGGGTCTTGGTCATGAATGCCTCGTCAAAAGATGAGCTGCTCGCGCCCCGTCTATCACGAGTGTTCGGCGCTGTCAGGGACAAAGCAGCGCATCAGCGGCGATTTGATGACAGCGGAGCCGAACAAAAAAGGGAACCCGTGAACCGGATTCCCTCTTATCTGTCTCCCCGTCGGACTGGCCGACTTAGTATTGTGAGCAGACGTTACGAGAGGCGCGCCAACGGGTCAACAGCTATCGCAGGTTTTTTCGACTCTCGGGGGCAATTGATTGGAGATGCACGATTTTTGACCGTCGGGTCGAAAAATGCCGTGCCCGAAGGCACGGCCAGTCTGACAGGGAGGAAGTGCCCCCGCAGCACCAGTTGTCTGAGGGGCAATAAAGACTATCGCAGGCAAAGGTTAACTTTGTATGGTTGCGGTGAGACGATGAATTTCGAGGCATAAACCAAATGGATGGAAAGATTTTCCTGGGCGGCGGCGGCCCGGACTATGGCGTGGCGCAGGGGCTGGACCTGAAATATGCCAACCGGCACGGGCTGATCGCGGGCGCCACCGGCACCGGCAAGACGGTGACGCTGCAAATCCTGGCGCAGGGCTTTGCCGAGGCCGGCGTGCCGGTGTTTCTGGCCGATGTCAAAGGTGACCTGTCGGGCATGGCCAAACCGGGGTCGGCCAATCACAAGCTGCATGCAGCCTTTACCTCGCGCGCCGAAAAGATCGGTCTGACCGACTATGCCTATCGCGCCTGTCCGGTGACCTTTTGGGACCTGTTCGGCGAACAGGGGCATCCGGTGCGCACCACCGTGGCCGAGATGGGGCCGCTGTTGCTGTCGCAACTGCTGGAGCTGACCGAGGCGCAGGAAGGCATTCTGAACATCGCCTTCCGGCTGTCGGACGAGGAGGGGCTGCCGCTGCTTGACCTCAAGGATCTTCAGGCGCTGCTGGTCTGGATCGGCGAGAATGGCAAGTCGCTGTCGCTGCGCTATGGCAATATCTCGACCGCCTCGGTGGGGGCGATCCAGCGTCGCCTTTTGGTGATCGAGAACCAGGGCGGCGCGCGCCTGTTCGGGGAACCGGCGCTGGATCTGGCCGACATGATGCGGGTCGACGATCAGGGGCGCGGCATGGTCAACATCCTGGCCGCCGATACGCTGATGGCCTCGCCGCGGCTCTACTCGACCTTCCTGCTCTGGCTGCTCAGTGAACTGTTCGAGGAACTGCCCGAGGTGGGCGACCCCGAGAAGCCGAAACTGGTGTTCTTCTTTGACGAGGCACATCTGCTCTTTGACGGCGCGCCCAAGGCGCTGGTGGACAAGGTGGAACAGGTGGCGCGCCTGATCCGCTCCAAGGGGGTGGGGGTCTATTTCATCACCCAGAACCCGGCGGATGTACCCGAGGATGTGCTGGGCCAGTTGGGCAACCGCATCCAGCACGCGCTGCGCGCCTTTACCGCGCGCGACCGCAAGAACCTGCGGCTGGCCGCCGAGACCTATCGCGAGAACCCCGCATTCGACACCGAAGAGGCGATCCGCGAGGTGGGCGTGGGCGAGGCAGTGACCTCGATGCTGATGAAGAAGGGCGTGCCAGGGGTGGTGGAACGCACCCTGATCCGCCCGCCCTCGTCGCAACTGGGCCCGATCACCCCGGCCGAGCGCAAGGCGATTCTGACCACATCGGAGATGGCGGGAAAATACGACACGCCGCTGGATCGCAAATCGGCCTTCGAGATCCTGGCGAAACGGGCCGAGGAGGCCGCGAAAGAGGCCGAACAGGCCGAGGAGCGCGCCGAGGAGGCCAGCCCCTGGGAGCGCGAATACAACTCGGCCCGCCGCTATTCCGGCAGCCGGGTGGGCCGCTCGACCGCGCGCCAGACCAGCAGCCGGCGGCGCAGCGAGGACACGCTGACCAGCGCCATGGGCGAGGCGGTGATCAAGGAACTGAAAGGCACCACCGGCCGCCGCATCGTGCGTGGCATCCTGGGCAGCCTGTTCAAGGGGCGGTGAGTGTCTTGACGCGGGATATGGGCTGAAGCCCATGCCTCCGGCGGGGATATTTGGAGCAAGAGGAAGGGGCGCGTCGCGCCAGAGAAGAAAGGCCGCGTCCGGGTGGGGCGCGGCCTTTCTGGATGTTACTTCTCCGGGATCAGGCCGCGTGGGCTGAACCTGAGCACCAGGAGCAGGATGATCCCCATGGTCAGGAGCCGCATATGGGCGGCGCTGTCGATCAGGTGCGATTTCAATGCGCTGCCCTCGGCCATGCCGCTGGTGATCACCTGCATCAGGAAAAGGCCCAGAGGCTCGACCTGAACCCAGAGGAACCAGATCAGCATCGCGCCCAGCACGGCGCCGAAATTGTTGCCCGAGCCGCCCACGATCACCATCACCCAGATCAGGAAGGTAAACCGCAGCGGCTGATAAGTGCCCGGTGTCAGCTGCCCGTCAAGCGTGGTCATCATCGCACCGGCGATGCCGCAGACCGCCGATCCCAGAACGAAGATTTGCAGGTGTCTGCGGGTGACGTCCTTGCCCATCGCCTCGGCCGCGACCTCGTTGTCGCGAATGGCCCGCATCATCCGGCCCCAGGGGCTTTTGAGCGCCATCTGCGCCATCCAGAGAAGAACCAGCAGCACCACCATGAACAGGACAGAGTAGCCCAGTTTCACATAGAGGGTAGAGGCGGTGACCGGGTCGATGCCCAGCGACGCGGCGCTTTCGACGAATCCGGCATCGTTTTGCAGGTCGATCTCGTAAGGCACCGGGCGGGGCAGGCCGATCACGTTCTTGACCCCGCGCGCCAGCCAGTCCTCGTTCTTCATCACCGCGATTATGATCTCGGCAATGCCCAGCGTGGCGATGGCCAGATAGTCCGAGCGCAGACCCAGCGCCGTCTTGCCGATCAGCCAGGCCGCGCCTGCGGCCAAGAGACCACCTGCGGGCCAGGCCAGCAACACGGGCAGACCGAGGCCACCGATATTGCCCGCCGCGGCCGGGTTGATTGCCTCGACCGCCATCACGTTGGGGTCAAACACCGCGCGATAGAGGACAAAGCCCAGCACCAGCACCGCCAGCATCGCCAGATTACGCCCGCGTCCCTTGGGCATGTGTCGTGATACCAGAACGGCGGCCACCACGGTGGCAGCACCAAGAAGCAGCGCCAGCACGATGCCGAAGCCGCCCGCGCTCCACGCCTCGGGCGAAAGCGGCTCGGCCACCAGCACCACGGCCAGGCCACCCAGCGCGACAAAGCCCATAACCCCCACGTTGAAAAGCCCGGCAAAGCCCCATTGCAGGTTCACCCCGATCGCCATGATGGCCGAGATCAGCCCCATGTTGACGATCAGGATGGCCGAGTTCCAGCTCTGCATGAAACCGGTGATCACGACCAGCACGGCGACGCCCAGAAACAGGGCGGTGTTCTTCACTGTCTCGGTCATACCGCTTTCCCCTTGAAGAGGCCCGTAGGCTTGAACAGCAGCACGATCAGCAGGATGACGAAGCTGACCGCGAATTTGTAATCGGTGCTCAGAAGCTGCAGCAACCCGTCGGGTGACATGCCCTCGGGCGCCAGATAGCCCAGCACCTTTTTCCACGCATAGGTCACCGTCACCTCGGAAAAGGCGATGACGAAGCCGCCCGCGATGGCGCCCAGCGGGCTGCCCAGACCGCCCACGATGGCCGAGGCAAAGATGGGCAGCAGAAGCTGGAAATAGACAAAGGGCTTGAAGCTTTTGTCCAGGCCGTAGAGCACACCCGCCGTGGTGGCCAGCGCCGCCACGATGAGCCAGGTGTACATGACCACGCGCTCTGGGTTGATGCCAGAGAGCAGCGCCAGATCCTCGTTATCGGAATAGGCGCGCATGGATTTTCCTGTGCGGGTCCGGTTCAGGAACCAGAACAGAAGCGCCACGCAGATCACCGCCACAACCACGGTCAGCGCCTGGGTGGTCTTGATCGCCAGCCCTTCGTCCAGCCCGGTCATCTTCTTGAAATCACGGGCCGAGATCAGGAAGCGGGTGCCATCGGCAAAGTTCTGGTCATTGGGGCCGATGATGAAACGCACCAGCCCGTTCATGATGAACATGACGCCCATCGAGACGATGACCAGGATCACCGGTTTCGCCTTTTGCTCGCGGTAAAAGCGATAGACCGCGCGGTCGGTGACCAGAACCAGCGCCATGCAGCCCAGGATGCCGAAGGGCAGCGCCAGAAGCGCGGTGGGCAGCGGACCAAGGTGAATGCCATGCGATTGCATCCACCAGGTCACCAGCACGGTGATCATGGCGCCGAACGCCATGGTGTCGCCATGGGCAAAGTTCGAGAACCGCAGGATGCCATAGATCAGCGTGACGCCCAGCGCACCCAGCGCCAGCTGGCTGCCATAGGCGATCGCGGGGATCAGGACAAAGTTAGAAAGCGCCACAAGGGCGTTGAGGATTTCCATGTCTCAGCCCCCCAGGAAGGATTTGCGGACTTCGGGATCTTCGAGCAGTTCCTTGCCGGTGCCGGTAAAGGCGTTGCGGCCCTGAACCAGCACATATCCCTTGTCGGCGATGGCCAGCGCCTGCTTGGCGTTCTGCTCGACCATCAGGATCGGCAGGCCGGTGCGGCTGACCTCGATGATGCGGTCGAAAAGCTCGTCCATCACAATGGGGCTGACGCCTGCGGTGGGTTCGTCCAGCATCAGCACCTTGGGCTTGGTCATCAGCGCCCGGCCCACGGCGACCTGCTGGCGCTGGCCGCCTGACAGCTCTCCGGCGGCCTGATAGCGTTTCTCGCGCAGGATCGGGAACAGGTCATAGACCTGTTCCATGGTCTCGCGGATATCGTCGCGGCGGATGAAGGCGCCCATTTCCAGGTTCTCTTCGACCGTCATCGAGGTGAAGATGTTGTTGGTCTGGGGCACGAAACCCATGCCCTTGACCACCCGGTCCTGCGGCGTGAGCTTGGTGATGTCCTCGCCATCCAGCCGGACCGAGCCGGAACGGACGTCGAGCATGCCGAACACCGCCTTCATCGCGGTCGACTTGCCGGCGCCGTTGGGGCCGACGATCACGGCGATCTCACCCGGGTTCACCGCGATGGTGCATTCATGCAGGATATCGGGCCCCTTGCCGTAACCGCCGGTCATGGTGTCGCCGATCAGAAAGGGACCGCCATCGACCTTGGTCGTGGGGCCGCTCTTGCGATGGGCGGGGGTCATGGTGCCCATGCCCTTGGTGTTGGTGATCGAGGCATCCTTGTTGCCGCGACCGTCCTGATAGGGATTGTCGCTCATGCGTCCGCCTCCAGCTGTGCCTTGTTCTTCAGGCCGGTGCCCAGATAGGCCTCGATCACCTGTTCATTGGCCTTGATCTCGTCAAGCGTGCCTTGAGCCAGAACCTTGCCCTCGGCCATGCAGATGACGGGATCACAGATCTTGCCGATGAAATCCATGTCATGCTCGATCACGACAAAGGTATAACCGCGTTCCTTGTTCAGCCGCAGGATGGTGTCGGCGATGGTCATCAACAGGGTCCGGTTCACCCCGGCGCCGACCTCGTCCAGGAACACGATCTTGGCATCCACCATCATGGTGCGGCCCAGTTCCAGCAGCTTTTTCTGCCCGCCCGAGACCTGGCCCGCCTTGTGGTCGGCCAGATGTTCGATGGTCAGGAACTCCAGCACCTCGTCGGCCTTGGCACGCAGGGCGCGTTCCTGATCGGCAATCCGCTTGCGCCCGAACCAGGTGTTCCACAGCGTCTCGCCCGACTGGCCGCCCGGTACCATCATCAGGTTCTCGCGGCAGGTCATCGAGCTGAATTCATGCGCGATCTGAAAGGTCCTGAGCAGGCCCTTGTGGAACAGCTCGTGCGGCGGCAGGCCGGTGATATCCTCGCCATCCATGGTGACCTTGCCGCTGGTTGGCGGCAGGACGCCGGCGATCACGTTGAACAGGGTGGTCTTACCGGCTCCGTTCGGTCCGATCAGACCGGTGACAGAGCCCTTGGCGATTTCCAGCGTCGCACCATCGACGGCATGGAATCCGCCGAAGTGCTTGTGCACGTCTTCGACGACGATCATGTGTTCCCCCGGGACCGCTTGTTTTCTGCGGCCTTGTTGGTTGTTGCCTCATCCCCCGAAAAGAGGTGCGGCCTTTTGTCATTGAAACAGCCCGGACACAAGGCCCGGGCTGTTCAGTCTCATCTCATCGCGGGGCGATCAACGGTACTTGGCCGTGGTGATCTTGCCGCCTTCGATGGTGATCTGGCGGTAGTTGCCGGCGCTTTCGCCGGGTCCGATCAGCTCGACTGCGGTGGCGCCGACATAGTCGACCTCGCCGCCGTCCTTGATGATCTGAAGCGCCTTGGCCAGTTCGCCGGGATAGATCTTCTCGCCCGGTGCGTTGGCCACATCCATGATCTTGCCCTTGTAGTCGCCCGAGTCCTTGGAGTTGGCCGCCTGCATGGCCAGCATGATCAGGGCCGCCGCGTCATAGGACTCCGGGGTAAAGGGCGAGGTGGAATCGAACGCGCCGCCCACCATTTCCGAGAACTTGGCCACGCCCGGGCTGTCGGTGCCGGGGTGCTGGCCGCTCGATCCTTCGATCTCGTCGCCGAAATTCTCTTCGAGCTTGGCGCCGATCATGCCGTCGGGGAAGTGGAAGGTGTCGAACGCGCCCGAGTCGATGGCCGAGCGCACGATGCCCGAACCGCCCTGATCAACGTAACCGGCAACCACCAGACGGTCGCCGCCAGCAGCCGCCAGTGCGCCCACTTCGGCCGAATAGTCGGCCTTGCCGTCCTCATGCGCGGCCGAGATGGTCACGGTGCCACCTGCCGCCTCGAATGCGGCCTGGAAGCTGTCGGCCAGACCCTTGCCATAGTCGTTGTTGGTATAGGTCAGCGCGACTTCCTTGATGCCTTCTTCCATCAGCACTTCGGTCATCACGACACCCTGGCGGGCATCCGAGGGCGCGGTGCGGAAGAACAGGCCGTTATCCTCGGCGGTCGACAGCGCGGGCGAGGTGGCCGAGGGCGAAATCATCACGACGCCGTTCGGCACGGCAACGTTGGACAGGATCGCACCGGTCACGCCCGAACAGTCGGCGCCCATGATGCCGTCGACCTTGTCCGAGGTCACCAGACGTTCGGCGGCAGCGGTGGCGGCGGCGGCATCGACGCAGGTCGAGTCGGCGCGGACCGAGGTCACGGTGGCCCCATCCAGCAGCAGGCCCGAATCGGTGACTTCCTTCATCGCCAGTTCGGCGCCATCGGCCATCGAGGGGGTCAGCGATTCGATCGGGCCGGTAAAGCCCAGAATCACGCCGATCTTCACCTCTTTGGCATGACCACCGGCAAAGGCCGCGCTCGCCATCAGGGCAGAGGCCGCAGTGGCCGTGAGAAGCTTTTTCATGTGTTACTCCCTTGTTGGAACGTAATCGTTCTGACGAAACCCTAGGCAAGCTGTCGCCAAAAGAAAAGTCCTAACGAAAAAGTGGTTTGGTGCCGGAAATCATGGATGTTTTGCTTGCCCTGGTCTTGAATTGAGACTGGGCGGACGGGAGGAAACGGCATGACAATCGTACAACTTGGCAGCGTGATTCTGACGATCGCGAGCCTGCTCGCCTCGGGGCAGGCCAGGGCCGAACTGTCCTCGCGGGCGGGGCCGCTCAGGATCGAAGCCATGGTAGAAGGGCTGAGGTCGCCCTGGGCGGTGGCACCGCTGCCTGACGGCGGATTTCTTGTCACCGAGCGGGACGGTGTGTTGGTGCATGTCGCACAGGGCCACAAGAACGAGGTTGCCGGCGTGCCTCGGGTGCGGGTCGCGGGGCAGGGCGGTTTGCTTGATATCACCCTCGCCCGCGATTTCACCCGCAACCGGCGGCTTTACCTCACCTTTGCGCAGCCGCAGTCTGGGGGCGGTGCCGGAACGGCGGTGGCGGTCGCGCGGCTGTCCGAGGACAACCGTCGCCTGACCGGCCTTCGCCAGATCTATCAGGTTCCACCGGGCGGGCAGGGCGGCCGCCATTTCGGCAGCCGGGTCGTCGAGGCGCCGGATGGTACGCTGTTCGTCACCCTGGGCGATCGCGGCGACGACGCCAGCGCACAGGATCCGACCAACCCGCAAGGATCGGTCATCCGCATCAATCCCGACGGCAGCATTCCCTCCGACAATCCCTTTGTGGGACAAAGCGGTATCCGGCCCGAGATCTGGTCACTGGGGCACCGAAATCCGCAAGGCGCGGGTCTGGATGCACAAGGGCGGCTCTGGACCTCGGAACATGGCGCGCGCGGCGGTGACGAGGTGAACCAGATCCGGCCCGGTGCCAATTACGGCTGGCCGGTGATCTCTTATGGCCGCCACTATTCAGGGGCCAAGATCGGTGAAGGCACCCACAAGGCGGGGATGGAACAGCCGCAATTCCATTGGGATCCGTCAATCGCCCCGTCTGGCCTGCTGGTCTATTCCGGCGCGCTCTGGCCGGATTGGGCCGGTGACATCTTTGTCGGGTCGCTGAAATTCGACCATATTGTCAGGCTGACCGGCAGCCCGCTGCGCGAAGCCGAGCGGATCGAGGGCCCCGAGACCGAGCGCGTCCGCGACATCGTCGAGGCGCCCGACGGCACGATCTGGTTCATCTCCGAAGGCCGGGGCGCGGTTTATCGCGTGGCGCCGGGGGGTTAGTCCCTGCTCGCCGCTTCTTTCGAGTGTCTTTCATTTGGCGCGAACGCGCCCTGGTGTCGAAAACACAAACCTCTGGCTGGCAGCGGCGACACAAGCCGCGCGTGATGCTAGACCGACAGCCGCGCGCTTTGCGCGCCGCGTTCGCGATAGGGCGTGGTGTTGTAATGCGCGCGGTAGCATTTCGAGAAATGGCTGGGCGAGGCAAAGCCGCAGGCCAGTGCCACGTTTATCACGCTCATATCCGTCTGCATCAGCAGGTTGCGCGCCTTTTGCAGCCTGAGTTCCATGTAATAGCGCTTGGGGCTGCGGCTGAGATAGCGGCGGAACAGCCGTTCCAACTGGCGGGTGGACATGCCCACATCCTTGGCCAGCAGCGCGGGCGAGATCGGCTCTTCGATATTGCGCTCCATCATCTGGATGACCTGGCTCAACTTTGGGTGGCGCACGCCGATGCGGGTGGGGGTGGACAGGCGCTGGGTGTCCTGGTCGGTACGGATCGAGGAATAGATCAGCTGATCGGCCACCGCATTGGCCAGTTCCTCACCATGGGCATTGGCGATGAGTTTCAGCATCAGGTCGATCGAGGCGGTGCCACCCGCCGTGGTTATGCGCGGCCCGTCGATGACAAAGACCGACTTGGTCAGCGTGACCTCTTCGAATTCCTCGATGAAACTGTCCTGGTTTTCCCAGTGGATGGTGGCGCGCTTGCCGTCCAGCAGACCGGCCTTGGCCAGGGTGTAGCCGGCGGTGCAGAGCCCGCCGATCACCGGACCGCGCCGCGCCTCGCGCCGGAGCCAGCTGACCACCTTTTTCGTGGTGGCTTTCTGCACATCGATGCCGCCGCAGACCAGCACCACATCCTCGCGCCGCAGTTCGTCCAGATCGCCGTCGAGCTTGAACACCGTGCCGTTGGAACAGGTGGCCGAGGCACCGCCTTCGCCCACGACGGACCATTCATACAGCTGCTGTCCCGCCATCCGGTTGGCGATGCGCAACGCCTCGACAGCGCAGGCGAAACACAACATCGTGAACTGGTCGAGCAGGACAAAGACAAACCTCTGCGGCTTCTTCTGGCCGGTATCCACTCTGACAACTTGGCGTTGCTCTTTCATGCGCGCGTTCCTTGGCTTATGTGACGCTACGTCGGGGGCGTCTGCGCTGGGTTGTCATTCACATTGCTCAGAGCTTGTTTGCGACGTCAAGAGGCGCAAATCTGATATGGTCTCTGCCCGGGTCATTTTGTATAGAGGCCCCCTGTGAATATCCTTGCGGAGATGAGAGCGATGAGCGAGTGGCAAAAATCGACCTGGCGCGCGAAACCGCGGGTCCAGATGCCCGATTATACCGATCAGGCCGAACTGGCCCGTGTCGAGGCGCAGCTTTCCCAGTATCCGCCCTTGGTCTTTGCCGGCGAGGCGCGGCGGCTGAAACGGCATCTGGGCGCAGCCGGGCGCGGCGAGGCCTTTCTGCTGCAGGGCGGCGATTGCGCCGAGAGCTTCGAGCAATTCAGCGCTGACGGCATCCGCGACACGTTCAAGGTGATGCTGCAAATGGCGATGGTGCTGACCTTCGGCGCCAAGGTGCCGGTGGTCAAGGTGGGACGCATGGCGGGTCAGTTCGCCAAGCCGCGCAGCGCGCCGACCGAGGTGGTCGATGGCGTGGAACTGCCCAGCTATCGCGGTGATATCATCAACGAGCTGGCCTTTACCCCCGAGGCGCGTATCCCCAACCCGCAGAAGATGCTGCAGGCCTATACCCAGGCGGCGGCGACGCTGAACCTGTTGCGCGCCTTTTCGACCGGCGGTTTCGCCGACATGAACCGGGTGCATTCCTGGACGCTGGGCTTTACCGACGAACAGGATGTGCAGAAATACTCCGAGATCGCCGACCGCATCCAGGACACGATCGACTTCATGGGCGCGGCGGGCATCACCGCCGATACCACGCATCAGTTCTCGACGGTCGAGTTTTACACCAGCCACGAGGGGCTGCTGCTGGAATACGAAGAGGCGCTGACGCGGCTCGATTCGACTTCGGGCAACTGGCTAGCGGGCTCGGGCCACATGATCTGGATCGGCGACCGGACCCGGCAGCCGGACGGCGCGCATGTGGAATTCTGCCGCGGCGTGCTGAACCCGATCGGCTTGAAATGCGGGCCGACCACCACCGCCGAGGATCTCAAGGTGCTGATGGCCAAGCTGAACCCCGAGAACGAAGAGGGCCGGCTGACCCTGATCGCGCGCTTTGGCGCGGGCAAGGTCGCAGATCACCTGCCGCGCCTCGTTCAGGCGGTGCGTGAAGAAGGCGCCAAGGTGACCTGGGTTTGCGACCCGATGCATGGCAACACGATTAAATCAGCCTCGGGCTACAAGACTCGCCCATTCGAATCCGTGCTGCGCGAGGTACGTGACTTCTTTGCTGTGCATCAGACAGAAGGTACCGTGCCCGGTGGCGTACATTTCGAAATGACCGGGAAGGACGTAACCGAATGCACTGGAGGTGTTAGGGCCGTAACCGACGAGGATCTGAGCGCCCGTTATCACACCGCCTGCGATCCGCGCCTGAACGCCAGCCAGTCGCTGGAACTGGCCTTTCTCGTGGCCGAGGAACTGACCCGGCTGCGCGCCGATCAGCGCCGCCGCGCCGCGAGCTGAAGCAGTATCAGACTTTAGACAAAGTGGCCCGGGGCATCGTCCCGGGCCATTTCCGTTGTGACCCCGAGTTTTTCCTTCAATCCTCGGGCAGAACCAGGCGCAACTGCGGCTTGCCGCCCGCAAATCCCGTGCGTGGTTCGGCAAACCCCACAGTTTCAGCAGTCCCAGAGACCTGTTCCTTTGCCGTGTCCGCTGCCGCAGGAAGGTCGCGCAGGGTCGATCCGGCGATCTCGAAGCGGCGCCCGCCAGTGCCCAGCGGCCCATCCGAGATCATGATACCCAAGGCCCGGCTGACATCGCCGAAATCGCTTTGCAGCGGCAAGAGGATCATCCGCGCCTCGACCCGAGGAGCGGTGAACCGCCGTTCCGCGTTCAGCGTCATTTCGGCGATGGCCGGCGTGTCGAAGACATGTTCCAGCGTGGCGCCGATCTCGGACCGGGCACCGGCGGTGAAAAACGCGGTCAGCGGCATGCCGCGCACCTCCATCCCGGCAATCTCGCTCAGATGGCTGCCGGCCAGGCGGAACCGGGCGATACCGGGTGCAATCCGTTCCAGGATGAACGTGTATTCCAGGATGTTTTCCAGCCCGCGCGGGTCGATGTCCGAGCGTCGCGGCACCCCGTCACCGTCGCGCAGGGCCGCCCAATAGGCTTCGGCCTGCCGAAGCGGCGACACGGTACGTCCGCTGCGAAACCGGTCCATCGAGATCACATTCCCCGCGCTGTCCCCGGTACCCGGCCGGGATCTGCTACCAAAAAAAGCCTTCATCACCGTTACCCTGTTGCTCGTCGCTCTCCTGCCTTGGCTCGCGTCCTGCAGGGCAAGGGCTGAGCTTAAGACAGGTTACCTAAACGTTAACCTGCCACGGGTTGCCCCAATCTTGGACCTATTTCTTAACGAATGGTTAACCGGGTAAAACTTGACGAAAATCCGGCCGGGTCTTGCTCAAGGGGCGGGCTTGGCATTAGGTGCGGGGGCATTTCCGGCTGGACCGGACCCACCAGAGAGGGCAGCGATGATCAGATCCATGACCGGTTTCGCCTCGGCGCGCGGCGAATTGGCGCCGTTCAGCTGGAGCTGGGAGCTGCGCAGCGTGAATGCCAAGGGGCTGGATCTGCGCCTGCGTGTGCCCGAATGGCTCGAAGGTCTGGAGACCGCGATCCGCGCCGATCTGGGCAAGGCGCTGACGCGCGGCAGCGTGACGCTCAGCCTGCGGCTGAGCCGGGGCGAGGAGGGCGCGGCGCTGTCTCTGAACCCCGCAGCGCTGGCGGCGGTACTGGAGGCGCTGTCGGAGGTCGAGGACCAGGCGATGGCGCGCGGCATGACGCTGGCGCCCTCGCGCGCGGCCGATCTGCTGGCGCTGCGCGGTGTGCTGGAGGCCGGTGGCGGCGGCGACGATCCGGCCCCGCTGGTGAAACGGCTGAAGGCCGAACTGGGTCCGCTGATCGCCGCATTCCTGCAAATGCGCGAGACCGAAGGCAAGGCGCTGGCCCAAATTCTGCAAAACAACCTGACCCGTGTCGCGGAACTGACCGCGCAGGCGGCGGATCTGGCCGAGGCGCGCAAACCGCTGGTGGCCGAAACCCTGCGCGCCAATCTGGCCCGTGTGCTGGGCAACAGCGACGGCGCCGATCCCGACCGGGTGGCGCAGGAACTGGCCCTGCTCGCCGTCAAGGCCGACGTGACCGAGGAACTGGACCGCCTGCACGCCCATATCAAGGCCGCCCGCGACCTGCTGGCCAAAGGCGGCGCGGTGGGCCGCAAGCTGGATTTCCTGATGCAGGAATTCAATCGAGAGGCGAACACACTCTGTTCAAAGTCACAAAACGCTGATCTGACCGGGGTAGGGTTGGAGCTGAAGGCGGTGATCGACCAGATGCGCGAGCAGGTGCAGAATGTGGAATAAAGACAGGAAGCAAGACAGATGACAGACCGCCGTGGCCTCTTGATCATTCTCTCCTCCCCCTCGGGCGCGGGAAAATCCACGCTCGCACGCCGGTTGATGGCCTGGGATCCCGGTCTGAAATTCTCGGTCTCGGCCACCACCCGCGCGCCGCGGCCGGGAGAGGAACATGGCCGCGAATACTATTTCCTCAGCGAAGAGCAGTTCAAGGGACAGGTGCGGCGCGGCGAGATGTTGGAACATGCCCATGTGTTCGGCAATTTCTATGGCTCACCCGCAGGCCCCGTGCGCGACACGATCGAGGCCGGGCAGGACGTGCTGTTCGACGTCGACTGGCAGGGCGAGATCCAGATCCGCAACTCGGACCTGGGCAAGCATGCGCTGTCGATCTTCATCCTGCCACCGTCGATCAAGGAGTTGCGCCGCAGGCTGGAAAGCCGGGGCCAGGACAGCGCCGAGGTGATCTCGCGCCGGATGCTCAAAAGCTGGGACGAGATCAGCCATTGGGGCTATTACGATTATGTCCTGATCAACGACGATCTGGACGCCACCGAGGAACGGCTGAAAACCATTGTCAGCGCCGAGCGGATGCGCCGCATCCAGCAACCGGCGCTGCAGGAACATGTGCGCAAGCTGCAAAGCGAATTCGAGGACCTGTCATGACCATCTATGCCCTGGGCGAACACCGCCCCGAAATCCATCCCGACACCTGGGTCGCCCCCGATGCCAACCTGATCGGCAAGGTGGTGCTGGAAGAGGGCGCCTCGGTCTGGTTCGGCTGCACCATCCGCGCCGATCACGAAGAGATCCGGATCGGGCAGGGAACCAATGTGCAGGAGAACTGCGTCATGCATATCGACGCGGGCTATCCCCTGACCATCGGGGCGAATTGCACCATCGGCCACAAGGTCATGCTGCACGGCTGCACCATCGGGGAAAACTCGCTGATCGGCATGGGCGCGACGGTGCTGAACGGCGCCAGGATCGGCCGCAACTGCCTGATCGGGGCGGGGGCGCTGATCACCGAGAACAAGGAAATCCCCGACAACTCGCTGGTGATGGGAGCGCCCGGCAAGGTGGTGCGCCAGCTGGACGAGGCCGCTGTGGCCCGCATCGCCTGGAGCGCCAAGCACTATCAGGACAATATGCGCCGGTTCCGCGACACGATGGTCGCGGTCGACTGATCCCGACCGCTGCCATGAGCGACGCACTGAACCATGATTTCCTGGCCGCGATGCCGCTGGCGGCCCTGCTGGTCGATCAGTCTGAACGCATCATCGCCGCCAATACCGAGGCGCAGACGCTGTTGGGTCAGCAGATCGTCGGGCGGCACTATGCCACCATCCTGCGCCAGCCGCAGGTGATCGAGGCAATCGAGCGCTCCCTGCGCGACAAGGGCGCCAGCCGCAGCCGCCATCTGGCCAACGACGGCGCACAGGACACCACGTTCGAGGTGACCTGCCGCTATGTGAACGGGATCGGCGCGGTGGCGGGCGGCGCGGTGCTGGTCAGCTTTACCGACGTCACCCCGATGGAGCAGGCAGGGCAGATGCGGCGCGATTTCGTCGCCAATGTCAGTCACGAGCTGCGCACGCCGCTGACCGCGATCATGGGCTTCATCGAAACCCTGCGCGGCCCGGCGCGCAACGACCCCGCAGCCCAGGACCGTTTCCTGGGCATCATGGAGCAGGAGGCGGGCCGGATGAACCGGCTGGTGGGTGACCTGCTGTCACTCAACCGGGTCGAAAGCGAAGAGCGGATCCGCCCCCGTGGTGCGGTGGATCTAACGGCGCAGATCGCCTCGACCCTCAATTCGCTGCGCCCGCTGGCAACCGAGGCAGGGGTCGAACTGCACAGCACCGGCCCTGAAACGCCGGTCAACGTGACCGGGGACGAGGACCAGATCCGCCAGGTCCTGACCAACCTGATCGAGAACGCGATCAAATATGGCGGCAGCGGTGGCGAGGTGCGCGTTACCCTCAGCGAGGCCGAGCGTGATCCCGCGGTGCGCGGCCCCGCCGCCCGTATCCAGGTGTCGGACAAAGGCGCAGGTATCGATCCGGTCCACCTGCCGCGCCTGACCGAGCGCTTCTATCGCGCCGACAGCCACCGCTCGCGGCAGAAGGGCGGCACCGGGCTGGGGCTGGCCATCGTCAAGCATATCGTCAACCGCCATCGTGGCCGGATGCGGGTGGAAAGCACGCTTGGCAGCGGTACCACCTTTACCGTGATTCTGCCGAAATAGCGCCAATCCAGGCGCCGGGACGGTCATCGCCGATAGCCCGCGGCTGTCATGCGGCCTTTACATGGCTGTCATGCAAACTTGCCGTCACAAATCCGGGCTTTGTCATATCCCTGTTACATAGCCGTCACAAAAGCCTCATGCGCGACCCCTAGAAGTCGGCCAAGGTCATCATGGGGATGATCGCTAGATTACCGCTGTCAAGGAGACTGCAATGTCCTTTGTGAAACTGTCCGCTTCGGCCCTGGCAATTGCTGCTGTTTCGGCCACCGCTGCCGCTGCACGTGATCAGGTCCAGGTGGCCGGGTCTTCGACCGTTCTGCCCTACGCCTCGATCGTCGCCGAAGCCTTTGGCGAAAACTTCGACTTCCCGACTCCGGTTGTGGAATCGGGCGGCTCGTCCGCTGGCCTCAAGCGCTTCTGCGAGGGTGTGGGCGAAAACACCATCGACGTGGCCAATGCCTCGCGCAAGATCAAGGACAAGGAAATCGCCGCCTGTGCCGAGAACGGCGTGACCGACATCATCGAGGTCCGCATCGGCTATGACGGCATCGTGTTTGCCAGCGACATCGCCGGCAACGGGTTCGAATTCACTCCGGCCGACTGGTTCCTGGCCCTGTCCGACAAGATCCTGGTCGACGGCCAGCTGGTCGACAACCCCAACAGCACCTGGGCCGACGTGAACGCCGCCTTCCCGGCGCAGCCGATCCAGGCCTTCATCCCGGGCACCAAGCACGGCACCCGCGAAGTGTTCGAAGAAAAGGTGATCCTGGCAGGTTGCGAGGAAACAGGTGCCTTCGAAGCCTTCAAGGCCGCCAATGGCGACGACAAGAAAGCCGCCGAGAAAGCTTGTATCGCGCTGCGCACCGACGGTGTGTCGGTTGATATCGACGGCGACTATACCGAAACGCTGGCCCGCATCGAATCGAACAAGGACGGCATCGGCGTCTTTGGCCTGGCCTTCTACGAGAACAACACCGACAAGCTGCAAGTGGCGACCATGTCGGGCGTCGTCCCCTCGACCGAGAGCATCGCAACCGGTGAATACCCGGTGTCGCGCCCGCTCTACTTCTACGTCAAGAAGGCGCATATCGGCGTGATCCCCGGCCTCAAGGAATATGCCGAATTCTTCATCGCCGACGAGATCGCAGGCCCCGATGGCCCGCTGGCCGAATATGGCCTGGTCTCGGACCCGGAACTGGTCGAGACTCAGGAAGCCGTGGCTGACGAAAAGGTCATGGGCGGCAACTCCTAAGGGTTGACCCAGATCGTGATACCCGCCGGGGCGACAATGTTCGCCCCGGCTTTTGATCCTCAGATGACGGACGCTTGGTAATGCCGACCCTCTGGCTGGTGCTGTTCCTCCTCCTGCTTTCCACCCTTGGATTTTTCGCCGGTCGCGCACGGGCGTTGAAATCCGCCGGTGGCGACCCCCGCAAGCTGCATTCGCTGCCGGTCTATTACGGGTTGAACGTGGCCCTCAGCGGGCTGGTTCCGGCGCTTGGCGTTCTGGCGGTCTGGCTTCTGGCGCAGCCGATGCTGATCGACACCCGCGTGTCCTCGCTGCTCCCCGAGGACAGCATTCCCGCCGACTTGACCCGCGATCTGGTCATGTCCGATGTGCGCCGCGTGGCCGAGGGTCTGGATATCGCCGTAGGGCAGGGCGCGCTGAGCGAGGCCGAGGTCGGTGCGCTGAAGGCCGGAAGTTCCGACATCCGCGCCCGGCTGGGCGAGGTCGGTGTGGCGCTGGGTTCGGATGTGCGCCCCGAAGTCCTGGCGGCGGCACGCAGTTATCGCGCGCTCAGCCATACGGGCACGCTGGTAATGGCAGCCGTGGTTGCGGGCCTGTCACTGGCCGGTCTGGCCTGGTCCTATACCCGTACCCACCGCGATTACCGCGCCCGCAACGTGGTCGAACGCGGGGTTCTGGCGCTGCTGATCCTTGCCGCCTCGCTGGCCATCCTGACCACCATCGGCATCGTGCTGTCGATGCTGTTCGAAACCGCCAATTTCTTTGGACTGCACGACTGGCGCGACTTCTTCTTTGGCAGCACCTGGGCGCCCAACTTTCGCGGCGACAGCGAGTTGTCGATCCTGCCGCTGTTGTGGGGCACTCTATATATCTCTCTGATCGCGCTGCTGGTTTCGGTGCCGATCGGCCTGTTCGCGGCGATCTATCTGTCGGAATATGCCGGCAAGGCGACCCGCAGCTTCGCCAAGCCGCTGCTTGAAATCCTCGCCGGTATCCCGACCATCGTCTATGGCCTGTTCGCGCTGCTCACCGTGGGGCCGATGCTGGCCGATATCTTTGGCAAGGGCGGCGCGCTGGGGGTCGACTGGATGGCCGGTGCCACCTCGGTGCTGACCGCCGGTGTGGTGATGGGCATCATGCTGATCCCCTTTGTCAGTTCGCTGAGCGACGATATCATCAACGCGGTGCCGCAATCCATGCGCGACGGCTCGCTGGGGCTGGGCGCGACCCGGTCCGAGACCGTGCGCAGCGTGGTGTTGCCTGCCGCGCTGCCGGGCATCGTGGGCGCCATCCTGCTGGCCGCCTCGCGTGCCATCGGTGAGACCATGATCGTGGTGATGGGGGCGGGGGCGATTGCCAAATTCTCGCTCAACCCGCTGGAATCGATGACCACCATCACCACCCGCATCGTCAGTCAGTTGACCGGAGACACGGATTTCGCCAGCCCCGAGACGCTGGTGGCCTTTGCCCTGGGCCTGACCCTGTTTGTCCTGACGCTGGGGCTCAATGTCCTGGCGCTTTATATCGTGCGCAAATACCGGGAGCAGTACGAATGACCGACCTTACCCCCGACGCCGCCCCCGGCCGCCGCCATGGCGGGTCGCTGCTGACGCTGGACGCACGCACCCGCCGCCGCAACCGTGCCGAGGCCCGGTTCCGCGCCTATGGCATCGGCGCCATCCTGATCGGCCTTCTGATGCTGGTGGTTCTGGTCGTTACCATCGTCTCGCGCGGCACCGGCGCCTATACCCAGACCTTTGTGACGCTGGATGTGGAGCTGCTGGAGAACAAGCTCGACAAGAAAGGCACCCGCGATATCGAGGCGATCAAGAAGGTCTCGACCTTCGGCTATACGCCGCTGATCAACGCGGCCTTTGAAACCGCCGCGCAAAAGGCCGGGATCGAAACCGCGCTGAAGCCCAAGGATCAGGCCGCCATCCTGTCCAAAAGCGCTGCTGCGCAGCTGCGCGACTATGTCATTGCCGATCCTGACCGGATCGGCCAGACCGTCAGCTTTCGCTTTCTGGCCAATTCGCGGGTTGATGGCTACTTGAAGGGGCGCGTCACCCGCGAGAGCATCGCCAATGACAAGTCGATCAGCGCCGAGCAGCTGGATTTCGTCGATCAGCTGATCGCGGCGGGCATGATCAGGAAGACCTTCAACCTCGATTTCATCCTAGGCTCGGACGCCTCGGATCAGCGGCCCGAGGCCGCCGGCATGGGCGTGTCGATGGTCGGCTCGCTGTTCATGATGCTGGTGGTGCTGGTGCTGGCGCTGCCCATCGGTGTGGCCGCCTCGATCTATCTTGAGGAATTTGCGCCCAAGAACTGGCTGACCGACGTGATCGAGGTGAATATCTCGAACCTGGCCGCGGTGCCCTCGATCGTGTTCGGTATCCTGGGTCTGGCGGTCTTCATCAACTACATGCACCTGCCCATGTCGGCGCCGCTGGTGGGCGGTCTGGTGCTGACGCTGATGACCCTGCCCACCATCATCATCTCGACCCGCGCCTCGCTGAAATCGGTGCCGCCCTCGATCCGCGATGCGGCGCTGGGGGTCGGGGCCTCGAAGATGCAGGCGGTTTTCCACCACGTGCTGCCGCTGGCCGCGCCCGGCATCCTGACCGGCACCATCATCGGCCTGGCGCAGGCGCTGGGGGAAACCGCGCCGCTCCTGCTGATCGGCATGGTGGGCTTCATCGCCTCGAACCCGCCCGAAGGGATCGCCGCGGGCTTGCTGTCGCCGAACTCGGCCATGCCCGCCCAGATCTATGAATGGGCCAAACGGGCCGACCCGGCCTTTTACGAACGCGCCTGGGGGGGCATCATCATCCTCTTGGTGTTCCTCGTCACCATGAATACGCTGGCCGTGATCCTGCGCCGCCGCTTTGAACGCCGCTGGTAGAAGGAGGCAGACAATGAACGATATGTCCCGAGTGGAGAGAGCCGTGGAAATCAAGCAAACCAAGATGGAGTGCCGGGACTGCCACGTCTATTACGGCGACACCCACGCCATCAAGAACGTGAATGTCGATATCGAGGACAAGACCGTGACCGCCTTTATCGGTCCCTCGGGCTGCGGCAAGTCGACTTTCCTGCGCTGTCTGAACCGGATGAACGACACCATCGCCGGGGCGCGGGTCGAGGGCTCGTTCATGCTGGACGGCGAGGATATCTATGACAAGCGGGTCGATCCGGTGCAGTTGCGCGCCAAGGTCGGCATGGTGTTCCAGAAACCCAACCCGTTCCCCAAGTCGATCTATGACAACGTCGCCTATGGCCCGCGCATCCACGGTCTGGCCCGCAACCGGGCCGAGATGGACGAGATCGTCGAAAAGGCGCTGCGTCGCGGCGCCATCTGGGACGAGGTCAAGGACCGGCTGGACGCGCCGGGCACCGGCCTGTCGGGCGGCCAGCAACAGCGCCTGTGCATCGCCCGCGCCATCGCCACCGAACCCGAGGTGCTGCTGATGGACGAGCCCTGTTCGGCGCTCGACCCCATCGCCACCGCCCAGGTCGAGGAGCTGATCGACGAGCTGCGGCAGAACTATTCGGTGGTGATCGTCACCCACTCGATGCAGCAGGCCGCGCGGGTCAGCCAGAAAACCGCCTTTTTCCACCTCGGCCAATTGGTGGAATTCGGCGAAACCGGTCAGATCTTCACCAATCCCGAAGACCCCCGGACCGAAAGCTATATCACCGGCCGGATCGGCTGAGGACAGGAGCAGGACACATGGCTCAACAACACATCACCTCGGTCTATGACCGGGATCTGGAGGCGATCCAGGCCCATATCATGAAGATGGGCGGCCTGGTCGAGGCGGCGATCATGGCCTCGGCCCGCTCGCTGGAAACCCGCGACGCGGATCTGGCAAACGAGGTGCGCGCGGGCGACAAGGCCATCGACGCGCTCGAAGAGCTGATCAACCAGGAAACCGCGCGCCTGATCGCGCTGCGCGCGCCCACGGCGGGCGACTTGCGGCTGGTGCTGACGGTGCTCAAAATCGCCTCGAACCTGGAGCGGATCGGGGATTATGCCAAGAACATTGCCAAGCGCACCACGGTTCTGGTCGATCAGCCGCAGGTGGGCGACAGCGCCGCGGCCCTGCGCCGGATGGCGCGCGAGGTCGAGCTGATGCTCAAGGATGCGCTGGATGCCTATATCCAGCGCGACGCCGAACTGGGCGCGGATGTGATCGAGCGCGACCACGAGGTGGACCAGATGTACAACGCGCTGTTCCGCCAGTTCCTGACCTTCATGGCCGAGGACCCGCGCAACATCACCCCCTGCATGCATCTGCATTTCATCGCCAAGAATGTCGAGCGCATGGGCGACCATGTCACCTCGATCGCCGAGCAGGTCGTCTATCTCGTCACCGGCAATCGCCCCGACGAGATGCGCCCCAAGGGCGATGTGACCTCGACCACCGCATAAGGAGGCACGGGACAGATGTCAGCCGATCAACCCAGCGTTCTGGTGGTCGAGGATGAAATGGCCCAGCGCGAGGTGCTGGCCTATAATCTCGAGGCCGAGGGGTTTCGCGTGATCCGCGCCGAGAACGGCGAAGAGGCGATGCTGCTGGTGGACGAGGACACGCCCGATATCATCGTGCTGGACTGGATGATGCCTAACCTGAGCGGTATCGAGGTCTGTCGGCGGCTTAAGACCCGGCCCGAGACCCGCAGCATCCCCATCATCATGCTGTCGGCACGCAGCGAAGAGGTGGACAAGGTGCGCGGGCTGGAAACCGGGGCCGACGATTACGTGGTCAAACCCTATTCGGTGGTCGAGCTGATGGCCCGCGTGCGCAGCCAGCTGCGCCGGGTCCG
The DNA here is from genome assembly GCF_059613025.1 of Ruegeria sp. BHSC223. Taxonomy (NCBI): domain Bacteria; kingdom Pseudomonadati; phylum Pseudomonadota; class Alphaproteobacteria; order Rhodobacterales; family Roseobacteraceae; genus Ruegeria; species Ruegeria sp. BHSC223. The sequence continues at coordinate 325,687 of NZ_JBXWRR010000001.1, read as the reverse complement.
CCCCTCGACCGTGGGCCTCAGGCTGGAATACGAGGATATCGTTCTGGACGCCGAGACCCACAAGGTCAGCCGCTCGGACCAGCCGCTGAAGCTGGGCCCGACCGAGTTTCGGCTGCTGTCGACCTTCATGGAGAAACCGGGCCGGGTCTGGAGCCGCGAACAACTGCTGGACCGGGTCTGGGGGCGCGACATCTATGTCGATACCCGCACGGTCGACGTGCATATCGGACGGCTGCGCAAGGCGCTGACCCAGCATGGCGGAGACGATCCGGTGCGCACGGTGCGCGGCGCGGGTTACGCGCTGGGCTGAGGCGGGCAGGGGGCGTCTAGCGCGGCAAGCCCTCCTCGGGCTCGGCCTGCGCCGCCAGCCAGTGGCGAAAGGCACGCAGCGACGGGTCGTTGCCGCGCGCGCGCGGCCAGACCAGGTAATAGGCGCCCAAGGTTTCGACCGCGTCGGGATAAGCGGCAACCAGTCGTCCGGTGGCCAGATCCTGTTCGACCACGTAATTCGGCAAAAGCGCCACCCCCAGCCCGTGCAGCGCCGCCTGTCCGATGGTGGCGAACTGGTCATAAAGCGTGCCGGGCAACGTTTCGGGGCAGGCGACCCCCATCTGGGCAAACCAATCCTGCCAGGCGCGCGGGCGGGTCTGAATGTGCAACAGCGGCAGGCGCAGCAGGTCGCCGGGTGATTTCGGCGCGCCATGTGGCAGAAGGCCGGGCGCACAGACCGGCAGCACCCGCTCGGACTTGAGCAGCAGCCGGTCGGTGCCTGGCCAATCCGGTTCACCAAAATGAAGCGCAGCATCAAAGGGTTCTGTGGCAAAGTTGAACGGGCGCAGCCGGGTGGTCATGTTGATGGTGATATCCGGATGCAGGCGCGAGAACTCGGGCAGGCGCGGCATCAGCCAGCGCATCCCGAACGTGGGCAGGATCGCCAGATTGACGGTGCCGCCCGCTGGTGCCACCTGTAGCCTGAGAGAGGCTTGCGCGATCCGGTTCAGCGCCTCGCGGATCTCGGTCACGTAATCCTGCGCCGCCGGTGTCAGCGACAGCCGCTTGCGGTCGCGCCGGATCAACTCCACCCCCATCTGCCCCTCAAGCGTCTGCAACTGACGGCTGACCGCGCTTTGCGTCAGCGCCAGTTCCTCGGCCACCGCCGAGGCCGAACCGAGCCGGTCCAGCGCCTCAAGCGCGCGCAGCGAGGAGATCGACGGAAAGAACTTGCGTGAGGTCAGCATGTATGCGTTTTACTCATGAAAACCCGCAAAAGTCTTGCTGTATTTTGCGGTTCGGGAAAGATATCTTGCGGCCAATCAGGATTTCAGGAGTTTTTCCGATGGATATCGCCGCCAAGCCCGCCCTGCGTGACAAGGACAAGCCCGATCTGGGCGGTTTCGACTGGGAGGATCCGTTCCGCCTGGCCGACCAGTTGAGCGAAGACGAACGCATGATCGCCGACGCCGCCCGCGCCTATGCGCAGGAAAAGCTGCAACCGCGCGTCACGCAAGCCTTCCAGACCGAACATACCGACCCCGAGATCTTTCGCGAGATGGGTGAAATGGGCCTGCTGGGCACCACCATCCCTGAACAATATGGCGGCATCGGCGCGGGCTATGTGACCTATGGCCTGGTGGCGCGCGAGGTCGAGCGGGTCGACAGCGGCTATCGCTCGATGATGTCGGTGCAAAGCTCGCTGGTGATGTACCCGATCTATGCCTATGGCAGCGAAGAGCAGCGGATGAAATACCTGCCGAAACTGGCCAGCGGCGAATGGATCGGCTGTTTTGGCCTGACCGAACCCGATGCCGGGTCGGACCCGGCCAGCATGAAGACCCGCGCCGTCAAGACCGAGGGCGGGTATCGGCTTACCGGGACCAAGATGTGGATTTCGAACGCGCCGATCGCCGATGTTTTTGTTGTCTGGGCCAAGTCGGACGCGCATGACGGCAAGATCCGCGGCTTTGTGCTGGAAAAGGGCATGAAGGGGCTGAGCGCGCCCAAGATCGAGAACAAGATGTCGCTGCGCGCCTCGATCACCGGCGAGATCGTCATGGACGGTGTCGAGGTGGGCGAAGAGGCGCTGTTGCCGCATGTCTCGGGCCTGAAAGGCCCGTTCGGCTGTCTGAACCGCGCCCGCTATGGCATCAGCTGGGGCGTGATGGGCGCCGCCGAGGCCTGCTGGCACGGTGCGCGGCAGTATGGTCTGGACCGCAAACAGTTCAACCGCCCGCTGGCCCAGACCCAGCTGTTCCAGTTGAAACTGGCCAATATGCAGACCGAGATCGCGCTGGGCCTGCAAGCCAGCCTGCGCGTCGGCCGTCTGATGGACGAGGCCAATGCCGCGCCCGAGATGATCTCGATCGTCAAGCGCAACAACTGCGGCAAGGCGCTGGAAATCGCCCGCCACGCCCGCGACATGCATGGCGGCAACGGCATCAGCCTGGAGTTCCAGGTGATCCGCCACATGGTGAACCTGGAGACAGTGAACACCTATGAGGGCACCCATGATGTGCACGCCCTGATCCTGGGCCGGGCACAGACCGGTTTGCAGGCATTCTTCTGACCCTCCCTCGGGTTTTGAAACCAAAGGCGCGGGGCTCAGGCCTCGCGTTTTTTCATCTCGCCCCCTTCACATTCGCCGTGTTTCCTTCATATAAGGCAATGTGAATATGTATTGCTGACACGCATCGGGCAGGGGACAGGGATGAATCAACGGATACGCGGGCTGGCCCGGACCTATCTGCCGATCCTGAACTGGGGCCGCAGCTATGGGCGGGCCGAGTTGAGCGGTGACCTGATCGCCGCGGTCATCGTGACCGTGATGCTGATCCCGCAATCGCTGGCCTATGCGTTGCTGGCGGGTCTGCCGGCCGAGGTGGGGCTATACGCCTCGATCCTGCCTCTGGTCGCCTATGCGCTGTTTGGTACCAGCCGGGCGCTGGCGGTGGGGCCGGTGGCGGTGATCTCGCTGATGACCGCCTCGGCGCTGGCACCGCTGAACCTGTCGAGCGTTCCCGAATACGTGGCGGCTGCGGGGATGCTGGCGCTGTTGTCGGGCGCGATGCTGCTGGCGATGGGCGCGCTCAAGCTGGGTGTCGTGGCCAATTTCCTCAGCCATCCGGTGATCGCGGGTTTCATAACCGCCTCGGGCCTGCTGATTGCGGCAAGCCAGTTGAAGCATATCCTGGGTGTGCCGGTGCATGGGCATACGCTGCCCGAAATCCTGCTCGATCTGGCGCGGCATCTGGGGCAGGTCAATCTGGCAACGCTGGTGACGGGGATTGTCGCGCTTGCCTTTTTGTTCTGGGTTCGCAAGGGTCTGGCGCAGGTTCTTCATGCGCAACTGGGTCTGGCGAAACCGCTGGCCGCGACTTTGGCACGGGTCGGGCCGATCTTTGCGGTGATCGGCACCACGCTGGCGGCCTGGGCGCTGAACCTGCCTTCTCTGGGCGTGGCGGTGGTGGGCGAAGTCCCCACCGGCCTGCCACCCCTAGGCCTGTCTGGCGTCGATTGGGGCCTCATACCGGCACTGATCGGCCCGGCCGCGCTCCTCTCGATCATCGGGTATGTCGAAAGCGTTTCCGTCGCGCAAACCCTTGCCGCCAAACGCAAACAGCGCATCGACCCAAATCAGGAACTGATCGCGCTGGGGGCCGCCAATATCTCGTCTTCGCTGTCCGGGGGCTATCCGGTGACAGGAGGTTTCGCGCGGTCCGTGGTGAATTTCGATGCCGGGGCCGAAACGCCCGCTGCGGGCGCCTTTACCGCCGTGGGCCTGCTGGTGGCGGCGCTGTTCCTGACGCCGCTTTTGTATTTCCTGCCCAAGGCGACGCTAGCCGCCACCATCATCGTGGCGGTGCTGTCGCTGGTCGATCTGTCGATCCTGTCTCGGGCCTGGTCCTATTCACGCGCCGATTTCGCCGCCGTCTTTGCCACCATCGCGCTGACTTTGTTGGCGGGTGTTGAAATAGGTGTCGCTAGCGGCGTACTGATCTCTCTGCTGCTGTTCGTCTGGAAAACCTCGCGCCCGCATGTGGCCGAGGTGGGGCAGGTGCCCGGCAGCCAGCATTTCCGTAACATCCTGCGTCACAAGGTGGAAACCGATCCCGGCGTGGTGACGCTGCGCATAGACGAGAGCCTCTATTTCGCCAATGCCCGCCGGATGGAGGACCTGATCCTGAACCGGGTCCTGCGCGACCGCGATACTTTGCGCCATGTGATCCTGATGTGTTCGGCGGTGAACGAGGTCGATTTCAGCGCGCTGGAATCGCTTGAAGCGATCAACAGGCGGTTGGGCGATCTGGGAGTCAAACTGCATCTGTCCGAGGTCAAAGGCCCGGTGATGGACCGGCTGGCCCGCAGTCATTTTCTTGAGGATCTGACAGGGCGGGTGTTCCTGTCGCAATACGATGCCTTTGCTGCGCTCAGGTCGAAGAACACCCAATCTGCTTGATATGTATTTCTTATAATCGGTATTATGTGTATTAAACGTACACCCAGATGCCGGAACGTCACGCTATTGGCCCGGATTGGCACCGCCCCGCGCTTGCGCTAGCGTTGAAGGAAGTCTTGGGCAACCAAGCCTTCTCAAACAATGGCGATCTCTGAGGGTGCTCCCGTAACTCCCTGATCTGACGTCGCTTCGACCAATGCGCAACAATGGAGACCGCCGTGGAACTGAAAGACAGGATTGTTGTCGTGACCGGTGCAGCCAGCGGTATCGGGCGCGGCTTGGCCGAACGCTTCGCCGCCGAGGGCGCGAAATGCGTTGTTTGCGCGGACCTGAACCTGCAAGGCGCCGAGGACGTCGCGCAAGCGGTTGGTGGCGTTGCCCTGCGCTGCGATGTGAGCCGCGAGGCCGATATCGCTGCCCTGATCGAGCATGTAGAAACCCAGATCGGTCCCATTGACCTCTTTTGCTCCAATGCCGGCATCCTGACCATCGGTGGTATCGAGACGCCGGATGCGGACTGGCAACGTATCTGGGATATCAACGTGATGTCACAGGTCTGGGCAGCGCGCCATGTGGTGCCGCGCATGATCGCGCGCGGCGGTGGCTATTTGCTGAACACCGCGTCCGCAGCGGGCCTGTTGAACCAGGTTGGTGCGGCACCTTATGGGGTGACCAAGCACGCCTCGGTTGGTCTGGCCGAGTGGCTGGCGATGACCTATGGCGATGACGGGATCGGCGTGTCGGTTCTGTGTCCGCAGGCGGTCCGCTCGGAAATGACGCGTGGGCATGAGGAGTCGGTCGCGGCGCTGGACGGAATGCTGGAACCCTCAGACGTGGCCGAGGCTTGCGTTCAGGCCATCCGCGCCGGGCAGTTCCTAGTGCTGCCGCATCCGCAGGTTCTGGACTATATCCGAATGAAAACAGCGGATTACGACCGTTGGCTGGGCGGCATGCGAAAGCTGAACCGGCAATTCGGCGGCAAGCTTTAACCTTCGGATTTCAGACGCCGCATCAGCCCTTCCTGCGCCACGCTGGCCACCAGCGTGCCGTCTTCGGCATAGATCTTGCCCCGGTTGAAACTGCGCCCGGCACCGGTCCAGGGGCTGTCCATCGCGTAAAGATGCCAGTTTTCGAACCGGATCGGCGCGTGAAACCACATGGCATGATCCAGGCTGGCCCCGTTGACCTGACGCGTATACCAGCTGAGCCCGTGCGGCCGCAGGCCCGAGCCCAGCAACCCCATGTCTGACGCATAGGCAAGCAGCAGATGCTGCATTTCCGGCCCTGCCCCGGCTGCCGCGCCCATACGGAACCACAGGTAATGACGGTCGTCGGTCGGGATCGGCTCGAACATGTCGCGCGGCTCGACCTCGCGGATTTCGATGGGACGCGCGCGGGTGAATTCGGCGCGGTATTTCTGCGGGATACGGTCGATGAAGCGCTCTTGCAAAGCCTGCCGCGTGGGATGGGTTTCGGGGCCGGAAATATCCGGCACCGGGTGTTGATGGTCCCAGCCTTCATCGCCCGCATGGAACGAGGCCGAGAGGTTCAGGATCTGGCGGCCATGTTGAATGGCCACCACCCGACGGGTTGTGAAAGAACCTCCATCCCGCGCTCTATCCACCTGATAGATAACGGGAATAGACGGGTCGCCCGGTCGAATGAAATAGGCGTGCAGCGAATGGCACAACCGGCCCTCGACCGTGCGATAGGCAGCGGCCAGCGCCTGTGCGATGACCTGACCTCCATAGATGCGGGTCGGCGTTTCGCCCCCCGATCCGGTGCCACGAAACAGATCCACTTCCAACCGCTCGATATCGAGCAGGTCGAGCAGCTGGCGTTCCGCATCGGTCATGTCGCATCCTCCGGCGTCAGCGTCGCCCGGCGGCATAAGTCACGAAGAAATCGAAACTTTCCGGGTTCGCCATCGAGTCCCGGTTCACCACCTGCACCGGGTCGCCCCCCAGTAGCAGTTTCTTGACGGGAACTTCCAGCTTCTTTCCCGACAAGGTGCGCGGCACCTCGGCAATCTGAACGATGTCGTTGGGGACAAAGCGCGGCGACAGCGTTGCGCGGATGGCCGTGTTGATGCGGTCGCGCAGGGCCTCGTCCAGCACCTGCCCCGGCGCCGGCACCACGAATAGCGGCATGAAACTGTCGCGGCCCAGAAACTCCAGATCGACCACTAGGCTGTCCAGCACCTCGGGCAGCGCCTCGACCGCGCGATAGATCTCGGACGAGCCGAGCCGCAGCCCCTTGCGGTTGATCGTTGCGTCCGAGCGGCCATAGATCACCGAACCACCCTCGGGCGTGATCTCGATCCAGTCACCATGCCGCCAGATACCGGGATAGGTGTCGAAATAGCTTTCATGCAGGCGGCTGCCATCGCTGTCGCCCCAGAACCCAAGCGGCATCGAGGGGAGCGGTTCCGTGCAAACCAGCTCGCCGACTTCACCAATGATCTCAGCGCCTTCGGGATCAAAGCTGCGCACGGCGTTGCCCAGATAGCGGCATTGCATCTCGCCTGCACGCACCGGCAGCATCACGTTGCCGCCGACAAAGGCGCCGCACAGGTCTGTCCCGCCCGAGATCGGCGCCAGCCAGATATCCGGGTCCACCGCATCATAGACCCAGTCATAGCCCTCGGCCGTCAGCGGTGATCCGGTGGTGCCCAGCGATTTGAGCGCCGACAGATCCAGCACGTCGCCCGGACGGATCCCCGATTTCAGGCATTGAGTGACATAAGCCGCGCCGACGCCGAAACTGGTCACCCGCTCTTCGGCCACCACACGCCAGACCGCCAGCATGTCGGGGTGGTTGGCGGCCCCGTCGAACAGCACCACGGTGGCACCCTGCCCCGTGGCGACAAATTGCGCGTTCCACATGATCCAGCCCGACGAGGTGAGCCAGAGAAAGCGATCGTCGCCGCCCAGATCCTGATGCAGCGCCTGTTTGGCGCCCTCCAGTAGGATACCGCCATGACCATGCACGATGGGTTTCGGGTTACCAGTGGTGCCCGAGGAATAGACGATCCACAGCGGATGATCGAAGGGCAGATCGGCAAATTCCGCTGTGGCCGTGCCTTGGGTCATCTCGTCCCAAGGGGTCATCCCCGGCGCCACATCCCCCATCATCGGCACCAGAACCGTGTGGGTCAGGCTGGGCAGATGCGCGCGGATCTCCTCCAGCACCGGGCGCCGGTCGATCATACGCCCCGCGTGAACATAACCGTCTTGCGCGATCAGCACCTTGGGCTCGATCTGGCGGAACCGGTCCAGGATCGCCACATGACCCATATCCGGGGCGCACAGCGACCAGATCGCGCCGATACTGGCGGCGGCAAGGAATGCGACCACGGCACTATCGGTATTGGGCAGGATCGCGACCACCCGGTCGCCCTGCCCCACGCCCATGGCGCGCAGATGCGCGGCCACATTGGCCACCTGTTGCGCCAGTTGCGCCCAGCTGACCTCCTTGCGGCCGGCCCCCTCGGAGCGCAGGATCAGCGCGGGCGCCTCGGGGCGGCTCTCGGCATGGCGCAGCATGTGGCGGGCGAAATTGGTGGTGACACCGGGAAACCAGACCGCACCTGGCATCCGCCGCTCGGCCAGCACCCGACCGTCACCGCCCTGAAACGGCAGGCCCGCGAAATCGCGGATCGCGGTCCAGAACCCATCCAGATCCGTAACGCTCCAGTCCCAGAGGGCATTGTAGTCGTCAAATTCCAGCCCGCGCTCCTCTGCCAACCAACGCTGAAACGCCGCCATGCGGCTTTGCTCGGCGCGGGCCTTGCTTGGGGTCCAGAGAATGGGCCGGGGATCTGTCATTCGCATAATGCTCCATGGATCAGCGCCTTGAGTTCCGACCGCGAGGGATAGGCGCTGGAGGGCGACAATTGGGTGAAGAACACCACCGTCATCTCATTGACGCGGTCCAGCCAGAAAAAGGTCGAGGCCATTCCGCCCCAGCTGAAATCGCCGACCGAACCGGGGGTGCGGGCGCGGGCCGGGTCCAGCACCACGGCGCCGCCCAGGCCAAAGCCCATCCCCTCCATCGGCTGTTCGGCAAAGCTCTGCGGCCCCATCGAGGCGATATCGCCCGGCAGATGGTTACGCATCATGAAATCGAGCGTCGCCGGGCCGATCAGGCGATGACCGTCGACCTCGCCCCCCCGGCGCAGCATCTCGGCAAAGCGGCGGTAATCGTCGATGGTGCTGACCAGACCGCCGCCGCCGGAATACATGCTGGCAGTCTCGAAGGGCGATTTGCCCGCCTCGTCGAACAGGCGCAATGTGTCGCCGCCGGAATGGGCATCGTTCAGCGCCATCGCATCCCCGGCCAGCGGCGTATAGAGCGAAGCGAAACGGTCGCCCGCGCCCTGGGGCACGCTGAACCCCGTCTCGGACATCCCCAGTGGGGCAAAAATCTCGTCCTGAAAAAACTGCGCCAGCGTCCGGCCCGAGACCACCTCGACCACGCGCCCCAGAATGTCGATGGAAACCGAGTATTCCCAACGGCTTCCAGGCTGGAATGCAAGTGGCAATGCCGCAACCTTGTCGACCATGTCGGCCAACGCGCCCTGACCCGGTTTGAACAGCAGATCCTGCTCCTCCATCGCGCGCGCCAGAACGCCGGGATTGAACGGATAGCTCAGCCCGGCGGTATGGGTCAGCAGCTGGTGCAGCGTTGGCGAGGGCGCCGGCTCGGTCTGGTCGATGGCGCTTGCTCCGGGCACCAGTGCCTGCATGTCCGAGAAGCACGGCAGAAAGTTCGACACCGGCGCATCGAGGTGGAACAGCCCTCGTTCGGCCAGCATCATCACCGCCAGCGAGGTGACCGGCTTGGTCATCGAATAGATCCGCACCAGCGTGTCACGGGTAAAGGGCAACTGTCGCTCGATGCTGCGCTGCCCGGCGGCGTGGAAAAACACCGCTTGCCCGCCCTGACTGACCAGCACCGAACTGCCCGCATAGCGGCGCCGGTCGACATAGCCCTGCATCCAGCCCGCGATCCGGCCCAACCGGCCGGTGTCGAGTGTCCTGTAACCGGGGTCGGGCATCGCGCTATCCTCCTGCTGTCGCGGCTTGACAGAGTGTCACCCGGCCCCAGCGCCAAGGAAAGTACGTAGGAATACGGACCCTTGTCGAGAGAGCGCGCCACCCCCTCATGGCACCATGCCCAGGCTGCGCCCGGCTTCGATCAAGAGCGGCGCATAAACGCGCTCCAGCTCTTCTTGGGTGACGTGGAAACTGGGCCCGCCCAGATTGAGCCCGTGCAAGCGGGCACCGCCAAGCGACAGCACCGGCACCGCGATACCGTTCACATCCGCCCGCCAGTCGCCATATCCCGTACAGTATCCGCGCGCTGCGTATTCCTCGACGGCGCGGTCGATCTGGGCGCGCAGCTCTGCCTCGGACGCCCCCAGGTCGCGCAGTCCGGTGGCGATGGCGGCCTCACGCTCTTCCGCCTCCATCCCCACCAGGATCGCCCGCCCGATGGCCGAGCGGAACAGCGGCAGGCGCGAACCCACATGCATGCTGAGCGAGACATTCTCGCGCGAGCGCGACACCGCGACATAGATCACCTCGGCCCGGTGCACCTCGCCCAGGGCGGCGGTGATATAGGGGTTGGCGCCGGTGCGCAGGCCGCGCAGCACCTCAGCCGCGCGGTCACAGATATCCATGCCCGCCAACACGCCCATGCCCAGTTGCAGCACGCCCACGCCCAACCGATAGGCGCCGCTTTGGCGGTCCTGCACCAGATAGCCCAGCTGGCACAGCGTATGGGTCAAGCGCGAGACGGTGGGTTTGGGCAGGCCGGTCCGCTCGGACAGGTCGGTATTGGTCAGCAGCACCTCGCCGGGGCGAAAGCTGCGCAACACATCCAGCCCCCGCGCCAGCGCGGTGACAAAGTTGCGGTCCTTGCCCTCGGCCAGCCCGTCCATATCGCCGCCCTGCCCGCTCACCCGCGCAGCGCCCTCAGCCCGTTTTGCGCGAATACGCCCACATATTGGCCCAGCCTCCGGGCGCGTTCGGGGTTTGACGCATTGCCATCCAGCGCGCGTTTATAGACGCCTTGGATGATCGCCGCCATGCGGAAGAAGTTGAAGGCAAGGTAGAAGCCGAAACGGTCGATCCCGCCGATGCCGCGCCGCGCGCAATAGGCGGCGATGAACTCGGCATCCGTGGGCAGACCCAGCGCGGCACGGTCGACCCCGGCCAGCCCGCGCCCCTCTTTGCCCGGCGGCATCTGCCATTGCATGATCACGGCGGCCAGATCGGCATAGGGGTGGCCGATGGTCGAGAGTTCCCAGTCGAGCACGCCCAGACAGCGGGTGCCGCCCTTTTCAAACATCATGTTGTCGATCCGGTAATCGCCATGCACCAGCGTGCGCTGGCCGTCATCCGCAGGCATCTCCTGCCCCAGCGCCTCGATCAGCGCATCCATGTCCGGGATCGTGTCCGTTTCCGAGGCCCGATATTGCTTGGTCCAGCGCGAAAGCTGGCGCTCGAAGTAATTGCCCGGCGGGCCATAGTCGGACAGGCCGACCGCGTCGATATCGACCGAATGCAGCGCCGCCAGCACCCGGTTCATCTCGTCGATGACGGCAGTGCGGGTGGCATTGGTCTCGCCCTCCATCGTCGGTTCGTAGAAATTGCGCCCGTCCAGATGCTCCATCACGTAAAAGGCCGAACCGATCACGGTGTCATCCTCGCAGAGCAGAAGCATGCGCGGCACCGGCACATCCGTGCCCGCCAGCGCGCTTTGCACCCGGAACTCGCGATCCACTGCATGGGCGGATTTGAGCAAGACTCCCGGTGGCTTGCGCCGCAGCACATAGTTGCGCGCGGGTGTCTTCAGCAGAAAGGTCGGGTTCGATTGGCCAACGTCGAACTTGTGCGCATCCAGCGGCCCGGCATAGCCCGGCAGGTGGTCGCGCAGATAGGCATCGACGGCGCTCAGGTCGAGGCTTTGGGTCGTGTCGCTCATATCCGGTCCCTCAACTATAGCTCAGCATATCCGCATGGGCCGGTTGGGCAAAATGCGGGGTTGCGTTGAATTCATGCAAAAAGAAGGCGCGTTGGGTAAAGATGAAGCGCGACATGGCGGTGTTCTTCACTTGCAGGTTCAGCGCGATCATCTGCTCGGACGGCGCGCTCAGCGCGGCGGCGGTCAGTTGCCCGATGACCCCGCCCGAACTGATCACCAGCACCCGTTCGGCACCCTCGCGGGTAGCCTGCTGGCGTGCCGCCTCGATCCGGGCGGTGAACTGGGCCCAGCTTTCGCGCGCGCCCTCGACACCGCCGCCCTGCCATTCGCGCAAGACATCCCGCAGGGTGCGGAAATGCGTCTTGCGGTCATGCTGCACCAGTTCGGGGATGGTGCCGCCGAATTTCACCCGCAACAGGTCGTGGAAATCGTATTCGTTCCAGCCCGCGTGTTCCTCGGGCACGTCCGTGAAGCCCATGCCGCGCAGGGTCTCTTTCTGTCGCGCCAGCGTGCCTGTGACCAGCCGGTCGGGCACCCAGCCCATCTCTCGCAGCGCGGCACCTACCAGCGCTGACTGGCGATAACCCAGCTCGCTCAGCCGGTCATAATCGTCCGACCCGAACGAGGCCTGCGCGTGGCGGATGACAATCAGTTCCGCCATGGTTCAGCCGGTGAACTCGGCGGCCAGCCGGGCGCCCGCCGCGCGATACTCGCGGTCGATCCGGTCGACCAGATCACCCACCGGGACGATCTGGTGTACATCGCCCACGCCCTGGCCCGACCCCCAGATCTCTTTCCACGCCTTGGGCTTGGAGGAGCCCTGGCTGAAATTCATCGAGCTGGCATCGGCCGAAGGCAGGTTGTCGGGGTCCATCCCGGCGCGTTCCACCGATTTCTTCAGGTAATTGCCGTGCACGCCGGTAAAGAGCGAGGAATAAACGATATCCTCGGCGGTGCTGTCGACGATCATCTGCTTGTATTCGGGCTGCGCATTGGCCTCATTCGTGGCGATGAAGGGCGAGCCCATATAGCCGAAATCGGCCCCCATGGCGCGGGCGGCCAGCAGGCTTTCGCCACAGGCGATGGCGCCAGACAGGGCCAGCGGCCCGTCGAACCACGACCGGATTTCGCGGATGAGCGCCAGCGGCGATTGCTGGCCGGCATGGCCCCCGGCGCCTGCGGCCACGGCGATCAGCCCGTCAGCGCCCTTGTCGATCGCCTTCTTGGCGAATGTGTTGTTGATCACGTCATGCAATACAACGCCACCACAGCTATGGGCGGCCTCGTTCACCTCGACCCGGGCACCCAGCGAGGTGATCCAGATCGGCACGTTCCAGCGCGCACAGATCTCCAGATCCCGCTCCAGCCGCCCGTTCGAGCGGTGCACGATCTGGTTCACCGCAAAGGGCGCCGCCGGGCGGTCGGGGTTGTCCTGGTTGTGGCGGTCCAGTTCCTCGGTGATGCGTTTCAGCCAGGCCTCGAGCAGCGGCGGCTCGCCCTCACCCTCGCGCGCGTTGAGCGCCGGAAAGGATCCCACGATCCCCGCTTTGCATTGCGCGATCACCAGATCGGGCACCGAGATGATGAAAAGCGGCGAGCCGATCAGCGGAATGCGCAGGCCGCGCAGGGCGGGCGGCAGGTGGTTTTCGTCACGGGTCCAGGTCATGTCTTTCACTTTCTCATGCTCCCCAGGGCAGGTCGATGCCACGCGCATCCGCCGCCTTGCGGGCGTATTTGCGGGTCTGGCTGAACGCGTCAGTCAGCTCGCGCTTGCCCTCTTCGTCCTGCACCGATGCAAAACGGGCGGCAATTTCCTCGGGCGAGTTGGCGCTGCCTTCCAGCAGGATGCCCTCGGTCTCGAATATGCGGGTCTGCGCGTAACAGCCCGCCCCGGCGCAGAGGATCACGCGCGAGGGCGCGTCCTCGCTCACCAGATACAGAAGGCCAGGCGTGATCGTTTCCGGCGCCAGCAGCGCCAGCGCCTGTTCGGGGATCAGCGCCTCGGTCATCCGGGTCGCGGCGGTCGGCGCCAGACAGTTGACACGGATATTGTCGCGCGCGCCTTCGAGATGCAGCACGTTCATCAGGCCCATCATGGCGGCCTTGGCCGCGCCATAGTTGGCCTGCCCGAAATTGCCGTAAAGCCCCGAGGCGGAGGAGGTGAAGACCACCCGGCCATAGCCCTGTTCGCGCATGATCGGCCAACAGGCATGGGCCACATTGGCGCTGCCGATCAGATGCACGTCGATCACCTTGCGGAAGTCGCCCATGCTCATCTTGGCAAAGCTCTTGTCGCGCAGGATGCCGGCGTTGTTGACCACGATATCGACGCGACCCCATTGGGACATGGTCTGGGCAACCATGTCCGCTACCTGCGCCTCGTCCGCCACATCGGCCCCGTGCGCGATGGCCTCGCCGCCCATGACGCGGATCTCATCGACCACCGCCTGCGCGGCGTCGGACGAGGCACCGGTGCCATCGGTCGCCGCCCCCAGATCGTTGATCACCACCCTGGCGCCGCGCGCGGCCAGTCCCAGCGCATGGGCACGGCCCAGACCCGCGCCCGATCCGGTGACAATCGCCACCCGTCCGTCGAAACGAATGTCCATACCCGCCCCCTTACAGCGCCTTTTCAAAGATGTTGCGGCCGGACATTACGTTGATGCCGCCCGAGACCGGGATCACCGCGCCGGTGACATAGGCCCCGCCCCGCCCGCAAAGGAACAGCATGCAACCGGCGATATCCTCGTCCCGGCCGACCCGGCCCAGCGGCACGTCGCTGCCGACCTTGGCGCGTTTCTCCTCGTCAGCGGTGGCAAAGGCCGTCATCCGCGACACGAAAGGCCCCGGCGCCAAGGCGTTGACCGTCACCGCATAGGGCGACAGTTCCTTGGCCATGATCTTGGTCAGGTGGATCACCGCCGCCTTGGAGGCCGCATAGCTATAGGCGCCGTCGCCCATCGGCACCTCGCCCATGACCGAGCCGACGTTGACCACGCGAGCAGGGTCATCGATGGTGCCGCTTTTCATCAGCATCGGCAACAGCTTCTGGGTCAGGTCAAAGACACCGGCCACATTGACGGACATCACCTTTTCCCAGGCCTCATGCGGGAACTGACCCATCGGCGCGCCCCAGGTGACGCCTGAATTGTTCATCAGGATATCAAGGGTTTCGGTGCGGCTCTTCACCTCGGCGACCAGCGCGTCGATGCCATCCTTGCTGCCCACGTCGCCCGCGAACCCCTCGGCGCTGCCCGGGGCATCCAGCGCGTTCAACTCGGCAGCGACCGCTTCACAGGCCTCACCCTTGCGCGAGGCGATCAGCACGCGCGCGCCCGCTCGTACCAGCGCCTCGGCTGCCATGCGCCCGATGCCGGTGGCGCCGCCGGTAACCAGCGCAGTCTTGCCATGCAGCGAAAACAAAATCTCAGGTGTCATGATAAATCCTTAAAATCCGCGCGCTTGCGCAACGATGTTTGCGTGATATCCGTAATCGCCCAGCCATTCGGCCCCGACGCGGGCGCGTTTCATGTAGAAGCCCATGTCGAATGCGTCGGTCATCCCGATGCCGCCATGCATCTGCACCCCTTCCTGCACCGCACGCTGTGCGGTGTCGGTGGCGCGCGCCTTGGCCAGCGACACGGCCAGCGCCGCGTTCTCGGGGTCTTCGTCCAGCATCCGGCCCGCGTTCAGGATGGCCGAGGCGGTCACCTCGCATTCACACCACAGATGCGCGGCGCGATGTTGCAGCGCCTGAAACGCGCCAATCGGCACCCCGAACTGCTTGCGTTCCTTGAGATATTCGACGGTCATGCCAAAGGCGCCAGCGGCCAGCCCGGCCATCTCGGCCGCCAGCGCCGCCTGACCGGCCCGCAGCGCGGGGGCCAGAACGGTCATCGCGTCATCGACCTGGCCCAGCACATCCTCGCCCGTTGCCGCCACATCGGAGAATTCGATCCGCGCCGCGTCGCGGCTGTCGATCATCGCCTGTCCCTCGCGGGTGATGCCGTCGCGGTCAGCGGGCAGGTCGAACAGGGTCAGCCCCGCATCGGTCCGCGCCAGCACCAGCAAGCGGTCGGCATTGGCCCCGTCCACCACAAACCGTTTTTCGCCGTTCAGGCGGAACCCGTTGCCATCGGCCCGCGCCTGCATCTGCGTTGCCTCGGGCGCGAATTTGGCGCCCTCATCAATCGCCAGCGCATAGGTGACCTCGCCGCTGGCGATCCGGGCCAGCGCCTCGGCCGCACGCGCGTCCGAGACCTGCCGCAGCGCGGTTGCCGCAATCACCGCGGTCGAGAGAAAGGGAGAGGCAACCAAGGTCTTGCCCATCTCGCCCGCCAGCGCGCAGGCGGCGGCGTGACCCATATCGCTGCCCCCGGCCTCTTCGGGCACCAGCACCCCGGCCCAGCCCATGGCGGCCATTTCCGACCAGAGCACCCGGTCCTGCGTCTGCCCCGCGTCCCGCAGCCCGCGCAGATGCGCCACCGGGGCTGCCTGATCCAGGAAGCCGCGCGCGGCATCGGCCAGCATGACCTCTTCTTCTGTACGTACCAGTTTTGCCATCTGCCCTACCCCGGAAGCCCAAGAACACGTTTGGAAATGATCGACAGCATCACCTCGGAGGTGCCGCCCTCGATCGAGTTGGCCTTGGTCCTCAGCCAGTTGGGCGCGCGCCCATCCCCCCAGACCAGCGCGTCAGAGCCGCCCGCCGCCATCACCAGTTCCAGATTGCGCTTGTTCAGCTCGGTTCCCATGTATTTCAGCATGGCCGAGGCATCGCCCGCGCCCTGCCCGGCCTCGGCCTGATCCTTGTAGCGCTCCAGTGTCAGCGCCACGGCCAGCCCGTCGACCTCCGCCCGCATCGCATCGGCGCGCAGCACCGTGTCGGTGCTGCCGCTGTCGGCCAGTACCGCCCCCAGCGCCCGGCCCGAGCCCATGGTGCCGCCAGCGGCCGAGATCATCTCGCGCTCATGCGTCAGCAGGTATTTGGCGACGTCCCAGCCGCGATTGACCTCGCCCACAACCTGTTCGCGCGGCACCTCGACATTGTCAAAGAAGGTCTCGCAAAACGGCGAGGCGCCCGAGATCAGCTTGATGGGCCGCGTGGTCACGCCCGGGCTGGTCATGTCGAGCAGGATGAAGGAGATCCCCTTGTGCTTGGGCGCCTCGCGGTCGGTGCGCAGCAGCGCAAAGATCCAGTCGGCCTGATCGGCGTAAGAGGTCCAGATCTTCTGCCCGTTGACCAGCCAGTGATCGCCCTTGTCCTCGGCCCGGCTTTGCACATTTGCCAGATCGGACCCGGCGCCCGGCTCGGAATACCCCTGACACCAGCGGATTTCACCGCGCGCGATGGGCGGCAGGTAATGCAGCTTCTGCTCATGCGTGCCGAAATGCAAAAGCGCCGGTCCCAGCATCCAGATGCCAAAGCTTTGCAGCGGATAGCGCGCGTTCAGGCGGCGCATTTCCTGGTGGAACACCTTCTCCTGATCGCGGTTCAGCCCGGCGCCGCCGTATTCGACGGGCCAGGTCGGCACCGTATACCCCTTGCTGACGCAACGTTGCAGCCAGGTACGCTGGGCTTCTGACGTAAAGTTCCAGTTCTTTCCGCCCCAACAGATGCTAGCTTCGTCATTGCGGCCATCGCGCATGTCTGCGGGGCAATTCGCCTCCAGCCAGCTGCGCAGCTCGTCGCGGAAGGCGGCCAGCGCCCCATCCTCTTCGGCCATGTCTCCTCCCCATATACCGATATCTGTTTTGCAGAGCAGAATTGCATTTCGATATCCGGTTGACAACCAAGGGGGCGGGCCAAAGACTTGACGTCAAATCGCGGTACGCACGCGTCCGCAACAGGGAGAAAGACCGATATGAAAGCCATGCTGAGCACCGCCGCGGGCGGCCCCGAAACGCTGGAGTTGACCGAACTGCCGGACCCTACACCCGGCAAGGGAGAGCTGCTGGTACGGGTGCATGCGGCGGGGGTGAACTTTCCCGACACGCTGATAATCCGCGACCTCTACCAGATGAAACCGCCCCGCCCCTTTGCCCCCGGCGGCGAGATCGCCGGAGAGGTTCTGGCCGTGGGCGAAGGTGTCAGCGGCTATGCGCCCGGTGACCGGGTGCTGGCACTCACCGGTCATGGCGGCTTTGCCACCCATCTGACGGTCAAGGCCAATGTCGCGGTCAAGATCCCCGACGCCATGCCCTATGACGAGGCTGCCTGTTTCATCTTCACCTATGGCACCTCGCATCACGCGCTCAAGGACCGCGCGGCGCTGCAACCGGGCGAGACGCTGCTGATCCTGGGCGCCGCCGGGGGCGTTGGCGCCGCCGCGATCGAGCTGGGCAAGGCCGCTGGCGCGCGAGTCATCGCCGCCGTCTCATCGCAGGAGAAGGCCGAGTTCTGCCGCCAGATCGGCGCCGACGAGACTCTGATCTATCCGCGCGAACTGGACCGCGACGGGCAAAAGGCGCTGTCGGCCGAGATCAAGAAACTCGCCGGGGGTGACGGGGTCAATGTGGTCTATGACGCGGTGGGCGGCGCCTATGCCGAACCCTGCCTGCGCGCGATGGCCTGGCAGGGGCGCTATCTGGTCGTCGGGTTCCCGGCGGGCATCCCCAGCATCCCGCTGAACCTGACCCTGCTCAAGGGCTGTCAGATCGTCGGCGTGTTCTGGGGGGCCTCGGTGTTCCGTGACCCCAAGGGCCATGCGGAAAACGTGGCCGACCTGTTCCGCCTCTATGCCGAGGGCCGGATCAAGCCGCAGGTCTGCGCGCGTTTCCCGCTGGATCAGGCGGGCGCGGCGCTTGAGATGATGCAGGACCGCAAGGTGCTGGGCAAAGTGGTGATTACACCCTGACCGGGTCTAAGACAGATGCGCCACATCGTTGAACCCCCGCACAACCATCCGCTCGCCCAGGATCACCAACCGGCTAATCGAGCCATTGGCCGCCCCGTGAAAGGCAAAGGGTTCGGACCCGCAGGCCATCGCCATGGCGGCACCGATGACGCCGCCATGGACAAAGGCGGCGACCCGCTGGTCAGGATGACGTGCCGCGATACGCAGCAAACCGGCCCGCACCCGCGCGTGCAATTGGGCTGTGGTTTCGGCGCCCGGGATCTCACCCCATTCCTGCCTCTCCTTGGCGCGAATGAAGGCCGGATCGTCATTGGCGGCGCGGATGCGGTATTCGCCCCGGTCCCAGTCGCCCAGAAACACCTCGCGCAGGTCGGGTTCCACCTGCGGCGCCAACCCCAGATGCGCGACCAGCGGCGCGGCGGTCTGGTGGGTACGGCGCAAAGTGGTGACATAGATCGCCGCAAGCGGTTCATTCTTCAACCGCGCGCCCACCGCGCGGGCCTGGGCCTCGCCCTCGGGATGAAGCGCCGGATCGCCCTGTCCGTTCACATGCGCAAACGGCTCGCCCGGACGGGCGGGCTGGCTTTCGCCATGACGGATCAACAACAGATCGACCGCCCCGGCGGGCGGCGCATAGACGGTTTGACGGTATTCCCGGGTCATCGGATCCTCGCAGGCTTTACTGCGCGCATCCTGTCCCGGACCGGGGAAACGATGCAATGACCCAAAACGAGATCGACACCGGATCGAAGCTGCTCTTGTGCAACCTCGCCGATGGCGTGGCCACCCTGACGCTGAACAATCCCGAGCGGCGCAACGCGCTGTCGGGTGACCTGCCCCAGGCATTGGGCCGTATGCTGGCCCTGCTCGACGACGACCCTCGCGCCCGCGTGCTGGTTCTGACCGGCGCGGGCGGCGCCTTTTGCGCAGGCGGCGATATCTCCAGCATGGGCGCGGCGCTGGGGGATGGCGCGCAGCCCGACCCCGATGCCATGACCCGGCGGCTGAGACAGGCGCAAGACGATATCGCACTGCGCCTCGCCCGGCTGAGCAAGCCCAGCATCGCCGCCCTGCCCGGTGCCGCCGCCGGGGCGGGCATGTCGCTGGCGCTGGCCTGCGACCTGCGTATCAGCGGGCAGAGCGGCTATTTGCTGCCCGCCTTTGGCGGTATCGGTCTGTCGGGCGATTTCGGCGGCAGCTGGCTGCTGACCCGGCTGATCGGCCCCGCCCGCGCCAAGGAGGTTTATTTCACCAACCGCCGTATCATGTCTGACGAGGCGCAGGCGCTGGGTCTCGTGAACCGGGTGGTCGCGGATGCGGATGTTTTGGGCGAGACGCAGGCGCTGGCCGCCCAGATCGCGGGCCATGCCCCGATGGCGCTGCGCTACATGAAGGAAAACATCGACCGCGCCGGCGATACCGATCTGCGCCAGGCGCTGGATATCGAGGCCGACCGCATGATCCGCACCCTGCTCAGCGACGACCACCGCGAAGGCGCCCGCGCCTTTGCCGAGAAACGCAAGCCCGCGTTCGGCGGGCGCTGAGACCACATGGAAAGGACCGCCACCATGACGCCGCTTGAACAGGCTCTTCACCAGGAACAGGCCAGGATCGGCCAGGATATCGGCCACTCGGACTGGATCACCGTCGATCAGGCGATGATCGACCGCTTTGCCGAAGTGACGATGGATGACCAGTGGATCCATGTTGACCCCGCCCGCGCAGCCGCCGAGACCCCGTTTGGCGGCACCATCGCACATGGATTCCTGACCCTCTCTCTGGGCAGCCGCTTTGTCTATGACGTGCTGACCCCCCTGCCGGGACAGGCGATGGGGATCAACTACGGCTTTGACAAGCTGCGGTTTCTGGCCCCGGTGCCCGCCGGCGCACGGCTGCGCGGGCATTTCCGCCTGCTTGAGGCACGTCCGCGGAGCGCCACCGAACTGCTGCGCAAATACGCGCTCTCGGTCGAGATCGAAGGCAGCGAGACCCCGGCCCTGGCCGCCGAATGGCTGACCCTCAGCCTGTTCGAACAGGCGTTGCCCAAAGCCAACTGATCCAAGGAAAATTCCGCGCTGTCACTGGTTTGGGTGACTGCAAGGTGGACAGTTCGGCCTATTCCTGTCTAAGAGATTCCTGAATGGGGATTTAATGTGATGAACAGTATTCTGGTCTTGCACGGCCCGAATCTCAATTTGCTGGGCACCCGGCAACCCGAGGTTTACGGCACAACAACGCTGGAGATGGTCAACAGCGCCTGTGTCGCGCATGGCCAGTCTCGCGGCCTGTCGGTTGTCTGCCTGCAATCGAACCACGAGGGTGCGCTGGTCGATGCCATCCACGCGGCAAAAGGGGTGCATGTCGGGATCGTTCTGAATGCCGGCGCCTATACCCATACCTCGATCGCGCTGCGCGACGCGCTTTCTTCGGTCGAACTGCCGGTGGTCGAGGTGCATCTGTCCAACATCCACGCGCGAGAGTCGTTCCGCCACGTTTCGCATATCGCGCCGGTCGCTCTGGGCCAGATCTGCGGTTTCGGCGCCCAAGGATATCTTCTAGCGCTCGACGCGCTTGCGGAACACTTAGCGGCTAGGAATGCGTAATGAAGTTGCGCGCCTATCTGGAAAAACTCAGCTATGTCCGAACGCTGGAAGAGCTGTGGGATGGGCATACTCGCCAGATGGCGGAATACGGGTTTGACCGGCTGCTCTATGGGTACACCAACTATCGCACGGCCACCTCGCTGGGCGATCCCGAGGACTTCGTGATCCTCACCAATCACGACCAATCCTATATCGACGGATTCCTAAGTGAGGGACTCTATTTCCATGCCCCTATGCTGCATTGGGCGCTGGAAAACGAGGGCGCGGGCAGTTGGCGGATGATCTCGGACATGCTGAACAGCGAAACGATGACACCGCAAGAGCGGCGCGTCTACGCGTTCAATGCCGAGCACGAGGTGACCGCCGGCTACACGATCAGCTTCACCTCGGTCTCTGCCCGGACCAAGGGTGCTATCTCGCTCTGTGCCCGCAAGGGGATGAACCAGGAAGAGGTCGATACACTCTGGCAAGAGCATGGCCAAGACATCCTGTTGATGAACAATGTCGCCCATCTCAAGATCATGACTTTGCCCTATGTCGCGCCGAACCGGTCGCTGACCCGGCGCCAACGCGAGGCGCTGCAATGGGTGGGTGACGGCAAGACCACTCAGGACATCGCGATCCTGATGGGTCTGACGACGGCCACGGTGGAAAAGCACCTGCGTTTGGCGCGCGAGGCGTTGTCGGTCGAAACCACGGCACAAGCTGTGCTGAAGGCCGCGCTGCACAATCAGATGTTCATCATGGAGGCTTAGGGCCAACGTGAAGAATCTATAACTAACAATTCATTCTAAGCCATTTCTTTTGATCGCCTCGCAGTGCGACCTATGTGTTTTCCAGTCGCCGCAAAACTCACTGCGTCGACGTGACCGTCCTGGAGCTTACCTTAGGTAAGGAATCCCCGACTTTCGATCTGAGACTACATCCTACATTATACTCTTGTTCCGTGAGTGGTGGCTTTGGCCTGGGAACTTCGGGAAAAGACCCTTGCAATACCAAGGCTCTCTGACCTGTCCGGCGTTGTTGGCCTATTGATCGGTTTCAACGCCGGAGAACATGAGGGACCCCTACCATCCCCATCATCTGGGGTCCCTCACCTCATACAAGGGCGATATCGGCACGAACCGGTATCGCCCTTTCGTCTGTAAGACCCAGGGTCCTGTCAATTTTGATGGCATAGCCATAAACAAAAACCGGCCGCGCGAAAGTCGCGCGACCGGTTGACTTGAAGCTTCCGGCAAAACGCCGGTTGGAAACAGGATCAGCCCTGTGCGGCCTTTGCGACCTCGGCGGCGAAATCCTCTTTCTCGACCACGATGCCCTCGCCCACTTCGAGACGAACAAAGCCGGTGATTTCGGCTCCGGCCTCGGCAGCGGCGGCGCCGACGGTCACGTCGGGGTTCACCACGAACTGCTGGCTCAGCAGGGTCGATTCGGCGACGAATTTCTTCATCCGGCCTTCGATCATCTTTTCGATCACCGCTTCGGGCTTGCCGGATTCGCGGGCGATATCCATCTGCACCTGCTTTTCCTTCTCGACCACGGCCGGGTCCAGCTCGGCTTCGCTCAGCGCGGCGGGGTTCACGGCTGCGATATGCATCGCGACCTGCTTGCCCAGTGCCTCGTCGCCACCTTTCATTGCGACCAGAACGCCGATCTTGCCCATGCCGGCGGTGGCGGCGTTGTGCACATAGGTCACAACGGTTTCGCCTTCGATCTTGGCCAGGCGGCGCACCGACATGTTCTCGCCGATGGTGGCGATCTTGTCGGTCAGGGTGTCGGCCACGTTCTTGCCACCCAGATCGGCGGCCAGCAGCGCGTCGACATCGTCAACGGCCAGAGCGGCCGATGCGATCTTGCCGACCATGTCCTGGAATTCGCCGTTCTTGGCAACGAAGTCGGTTTCCGAGTTCACCTCGACCGCGACACCCTTGCCACCGTCGACGACAACGGCGACCAGACCTTCGGCGGCGGTGCGGCCCGATTTCTTGGCGGCTTTCGCCAGGCCCTTGGTGCGCAGCCAGTCAACGGCGGCTTCCATGTCGCCATCGGTTTCGGTCAGCGCCTTCTTGGCGTCCATCATGCCGGCGCCGGTTGCGTCGCGCAGTTCCTTAACGAGTGCTGCTGTGATTGCCATCTTGGCTCTCCTCAATTCAAAACGGATTTGGGGCAGGTCATACCCTGCCCCATATGTCATTCGGATGACGGGGCCGATCAGGCCTCGGCGGTTGCCTCTTCGGCCAGCGCCTCTTCGGCGGGGGCCTCTTCCAGCTCGCCCAGGTCGACGCCTGCGGCGCCCAGCTGTGCCGACATGCCATCCAGCGCGGCGCGTGCGGCCAGGTCGCAATACAGCGCGATGGCGCGTGCGGCGTCATCGTTGCCGGGGATGATGTAATCCACACCATCGGGCGAGCAGTTGGTGTCGACCACGGCCACAACCGGGATGCCCAGCTTGTTGGCTTCGGCGATTGCCAGCGCTTCTTTCTTGACGTCGATGACGAACAGCAGGTCCGGCACGCCGCCCATTTCGCGGATCCCGCCCAGCGAAGCTTGCAGCTTGGCCTGGTCGCGTTCCATGCCCAGACGCTCTTTCTTGGTCAGGCCTTCGGCGCCGCCTTCCATCTTCTCGTCGATCATGCGCAGGCGCTGGATCGACTGCGACACAGTCTTCCAGTTGGTCAGGGTGCCGCCCAGCCAGCGGTGGTTCATGTAGTACTGGGCCGACTTCTCGGCGGCTTCGGCGATCGGGCCCGAGGCCTGACGCTTGGTGCCCACGAACAGAACGCGACCGCCCTTGGCGACGGTGTCGCGCACGGCTTTCAGCGCCTGGTCCAGCATCGGAACGGTCTGGGTCAGGTCGAGGATGTGGATGCCGTTGCGGGCGCCGTAGATGAACGGCGACATGCGCGGGTTCCAACGTTGGGTCTGGTGGCCGAAGTGAACGCCAGCTTCCAGCAGCTGACGCATGGAGAACTCGGGAAGAGCCATGCGGTATTTCCTTTTTCCGGTTTGCGCCTTGGCGGGGGAGAAGAAGCGGATGCTCCAACCGGCGGTTCGAATAGGGATGTCTCCCCCAAACGGACCAAAACCCCGCCTGCGGGTTTTGAATGGCGCGCGTATACGGCAGGTTGCCAGACGACGCAAGGGCCAATCGCCCTTATTTTGTGAGCCGAGCCAGGCTGTGCGCGTGGCGCACCGCTTCTTCGCAATGGGCGGCCAGCTCCTTACGGTTGTCAAAATCGCTCACCCGGGCAGGGGCGTGGTAGATCAGCTCGACCCGGCCCTGCCGCCGCGCCGCCAGCGTCTTGAGCAGATGGGGGCCGAATTCCATGTCGCCCCACCAGCCATAGAATCGCGCAGGCTGACCCTTGGGCGCGTGAAACACGACCGAGACCGGCTGCACATACATGATCGGCCGCAGTTCGGGCGCGAAAAACGCTGCAAACAGCGTTGTCTTGAACGGCAGAACCCTCAGCCCGTCGGTCGAGGTGCCTTCGGGAAAGAACAACAGTTTGTGCCCCACCGCCAGCCGCTCGGTGAAAACGCGGGTCTGTTGGCGCGCTTGCTTGGGGTTGCGTTCGATGAACACGGTGCCGGTGGCCCGCGCCAACCACCCGATGCCGGGCCATTTCGCCACTTCAGCCTTGGACACGAAATAGACCCGCTTGCGTGCGTTGAGCGCGAAGATGTCCAGCCACGAGGTATGGTTGGCCACCACCGCCCCATGCTCGCGCATCAGCTCTCCGCTGCTCTCGAAACCGATGCCGAGAATGCGAAAGGCGTTGCGGCAAACAAACTGGGTGATATGCGGCGTGACGGGCCGGTGCAGGCCGCACAGCGGCCGCTCGACCAGCCGCACCAGCAACAGCACGATCAACCCGCCAAAGACAAGCAGCGCCAGCGGCACCCCGCGCACCAGCACCAGAAGCCAGCCGATCAGGCCGATCTCGATCGGATCGGGGTCGTCCTCACTGTTCCAGAGCGGATCCATCGCTAGCCCCCGCCATAGATGCGCCGCTGACGCGCGTTCATCCGCGCGGTATCCAGGATCAGACAGACATCGGTGGTGTTGAACGCATGGTCGATATAGGCGCCATCGCCCACGAAACCACCCAGCCGCAGATAGGCCTTGATCAGCGCGGGCACCTCGAGCATCGCGCGGCGGCGGTCCAGCGCCTCGGGCGCGACCCGGTTCATGTCGACATAATGGGCGGGCTGGGTGCGCACCCGCAGATCCTCGGGCGCGAGGTGGTTGTGGTAGAGCATCGACAGCGGCTGGGCCAGCGCCTCGACATCGGTGCCGTGAAAGCTCGCTACCCCGAACAGAACCTCTATCCCGTGCCGGTCGACATAATCGGCCAACCCGTTCCACAGGTGATACATGGCCATGCCACCGCGATAATCGGGATGCAGGCACGAGCGCCCCAGTTCCAGCAACCGCCGCCCCGAGCGTTTCAGCACGCCCAGATCATATTCGTCCTCGGAATAGAACTGCCCCACCGCCTGCGCCTGCTCGCCCCGCAACAGGCGATAGACGCCCACCACCTGTCCGCTTTCATCGTCGATACACAGCATGTGATCGAAATACGGGTCAAAGCGGTCCCGCTCCAGCCCGACCTGATGATCGACCAGCGCACCGCCGCCGCCCAATTCGCGCACGAACACGTCATAGCGCAGGCGCTGGGCCGCGTGCAGTTCGGCCTCGGTCTCGGCCATCTTGACGGTAAAGGCGGGGCCGCGGTCTGGCATGGGTCTCCGGCGGATGCGTTCAGGTTGCGCGCAGATAGCGCGGCTTGCGCAGGCTTTGCAACACAAAGGCGCGGTCCTGCCCCGGTGTTAACCTTTCGGTAACGCAAATCACGGATCAAAGACCACAAGCAGGGCGATGCGTGTGCCGTCGATCACCACCTTGCCCTGATCGGGGAAATTCACGGTGATCTTGCCGGCGATGCTGGACTGGACCTGCCCGACACCCCAGTCGGGGTAGTCGGGGTGGCGCACGAACATGCCCGGTGCAAGAATGGCATTGAGATCGGTCATATCCGGGCCCTGGCTGATGGATGTGCGGGTCTGACAACGGAGGTATCCCATGGCCCAAAGCGGCGTCAACCTGGCCAGCCTGATCGGCTCGCGCATCTGTCACGATCTGATCAGCCCGATCGGCGCCATTACCAACGGGCTGGAGCTGCTCGACATGACCGGTTCGGTCGAGGGGCCCGAGATGGAACTGATTGCCGACAGCGTTGGCAATGCAGGGGCACGTATCCGATTCTTTCGCATCGCCTATGGCGCGTCGAGCGACCAGATGCTGGGCCGGGCCGAGCTGGTGGGCCTGCTCGACGACCTGAACCGCAGCGCCCGGGCCAAGGCCAACTGGTCACCGACGGAACCGGTCGCGCGGGCCGAGGTGCGGATGGCCTTTCTGGCGCTGCAATGCTGTGAAACCGCCCTGCCCTTTGGCGGCAGCGTGCGGATGGACCGGCAGGGCGACCGCTGGATCGTCACCGCCGAGGCCGAGAAACTGTCGGTCGATCCTGCCCTGTGGGAGGGGTTGAGCAACCCAGCCGCCCTGAAACAGGTGACACCGGCGCAGGTGCAATTCGCCCTCTTGCCCGCGGTGGTCGAAGATGCCGGTCGGCGGGTCACGGTGGAAACCAGCGACCGCCAACTGGTGATCCGCTTCTGATCAGGCCCGGGTCGTTCCGTTCCCGCGCACCAAGTATTTGAAACTGGTCAGCTGCGCCGCCCCCACCGGGCCGCGCGCATGCATCTTGCCGGTGGCAATGCCGATCTCGGCACCCATGCCGAACTCGCCGCCATCGGCGAACTGGGTCGAGGCATTGTGCATCAGGATGGCGCTGTCGAGCCGTTCGAAAAAGCGCTCGGCAACCGCGTCATCCTCGGTGATCACGCAATCGGTGTGGTTCGAGCCATAGTGCCGGATATGGGCGATGGCCGCGTCCACATCCTCGACCACCCTGGCCGAGATGATCATGTCGAGATGCTCCTTGCCCCAATCGGCTTCGGTTGCGGGAAGCGAGCCGGACAGCCCCTCGGCCCGCACCTCGACCCCGACCTCGATCAGCGCGCGCACCAGATCGGCACCAAGATTGTCCGCTATATCCTTGTGAATCAACAGACATTCCGCGGCACCGCAAATCCCGGTACGGCGGGTCTTGGCATTCAGGACCACGCGCAACGCCTTTTCGGGGTCGGCGGCCTTGTCGATATAGATATGCACGATGCCTTCGAGATGGGCAAAGACCGGCACCCGCGCCTCGCGCTGTACCAGACCCACCAGCCCCTTGCCGCCACGCGGTACGATCACGTCGACATAATCGGTCATGGTCAAGAGTTCGGACACAGCCGCCCGGTCGCGGGTCGGCACCAGTTGGATCGCATCCTCGGGCAGGTTCGCGGCGCGCAGCCCCTCGACCAGACAGGCATGGATCGCGCCCGAAGAGTGGAAACTCTCGGACCCGCCGCGCAGGATCACCGCATTGCCCGATTTCAGGCATAGCGCCCCGGCATCGGCGGTCACGTTGGGGCGGCTTTCATAGATCACCCCGATCACCCCCAGCGGCGTGCGCACCCGCTGGATATGGAGGCCCGAGGGCATGTCCCATTCCGCCAGAATCTCGCCCACCGGATCACCCTGTTCGGCCACGGTGCGCAACCCGTCGACGATGCCCTGAATGCGCGCCTCGTCCAGCATCAGCCGGTCCATCATCGCCGGGCTCAGCCCCTTGTCGCGGCCAAACTCCAGATCGCGCGCATTGGCTGCGATGATCTCCTCGCGCCGGGCCCAGACCGCATCGGCGGCACTTATCAGCGCCGCGCGCTTGGCCTCGGCGCTGGCAAAGGCCAGCTGGGCGGCTGCGGCACGGGCACGTTTGCCCAGGTCGGTCATGGTGGCAGAGATGTCGGCGATGTCTTTCATGTCGGGCCCCTGGGCTGCGGTCGGATCAATGGGTAGCGTCTGCGGGGCGACAGGTCAAAGCGCCATGTCGTCCCGGTGGATCAGCGCGGCGCGGCCTGGGTAACCCAGCGTCGCCTCGATATCCGAAGAGTGCCGCCCGCGAATGGCGCGCGCTTCGTCCCCGGTATAGCGGCACAGCCCCTGCCCCAGGCGCCGCCCGTCGGGCCCGAGGATGGCCACCGGATCGCCGCGTCCGAAATCGCCGGTGACCGAGGTGACGCCCGCAGGCAGCAGGCTCTTGCCGCCCTCCAGCGCGCGCGCGGCCCCCGCATCGACAGTGATTTCGCCGCGCGGTTTCATCGCCGCGATCCAGCGCTTGCGCGCCGCTTGCGGGTCAAGCGTCGCGGTGAACCAGGTGCAATTGGCGCCATTTTCAAGCGTTTTCAGTGGGTTCAGGGGCGATCCTTCGGTAATCGCCATGGCGCAACCGCCGGCGGTGGCCATCTGCGCCGCCATCAGCTTGGTCTTCATCCCGCCCTTGGACAGGCCCGAACCCGCATCGCCGGCCATGGCCACGATCTCGGGCGTGATCCGATCGATCACGTCGAACCGGGTGGCGCCGGGGTCGTCACTGGGGTTGCCGGTATAGAACCCGTCCACATCCGACAGCAGGATCAGCTGATCGGCGCCCACGGTGACCGCGATCTGTGCGGCCAGCCGGTCATTGTCGCCATAGCGGATCTCGTCGGTCGCTACAGTGTCATTCTCGTTGACGATGGGCACCGCCCCAAGGCCCAGCAGCGTTTCCAGCGTCGCGCGCGAGTTCAGATAGCGGCGGCGATCCTCGCTATCCTCAAGCGTGACCAGAACCTGCGCGGTGGTGATCTTGTGCGGGGCCAGCGCCTCTTCATAGGCGCGGGCCAGACGGATCTGGCCCACGGCGGCGGCGGCCTGCGACTGTTCCAGCGGCAGCGCCGTGCGCGGCAGGCCCAACACGCCCCGCCCCAACGCGATCGAGCCGGACGAGACCAGGATCACATCCATGCCCAGCCCCTTGAGCCAGGCCACGTCAGCGGCCAGGGAATGCAGCCATTCAGCCCGCAGATCGCCCGAGTTGCGGTCAACCAGCAGGGCCGAGCCGATCTTGACCACCAGCCGCCGGGCTGTCGTCAGGGTTGCCAAGGCTGCGACTCCTCCACAGGCTTTTCGCGCAGGCGGTTGGCGTCGATGCGGGCCCGCAGGGCGCGCAGAACCTCGGTCACCCCCTCGCGCGAGGCGCCTGACATCATCATCACCGGCCCGCCCGAGGCCTCTTCCAGCTCTTCGACCAGAAAGGCGCGTTCTTCGGCGTCCAGCGTGTCGATCTTGTTCAGCACGGTCACGCGGGGTTTGTCCGCCAGATCGCCGCCATAGGCCTCAAGCTCGCCAATGATGGTGTGGTAATCCTCGACCAGATCGCCCGAGGTGCCATCGACCAGATGCAACAACACCGCGCAGCGTTCCACATGGCCCAGGAACCGGTCGCCGATGCCGCGCCCCTCATGCGCGCCCGCAATCAGACCGGGAATGTCGGCGATCACGAATTCCACATTATCGACACCCACAACGCCCAGATTGGGATGCAGCGTGGTAAAGGGGTAATCGGCGATCTTGGGCCGCGCGTTCGACGTGGCCGCCAGAAAGGTCGACTTGCCCGCATTCGGCAGCCCCAAAAGACCCACATCGGCGATCAGTTTGAGCCGCAGCCAGATGGTGCGATCCACCCCCGGCTGGCCCGGATTGGCCCGGCGCGGCGCCTGGTTGGTGGCCGATTTGAAATGCAGGTTGCCGAAACCGCCATTGCCGCCCTTGGCCAGCAATACGCGCTGGCCCACCTCGGTCAGGTCGGCCAGAACGGTTTCCT
This sequence comes from Ruegeria sp. BHSC223, assembly GCF_059613025.1. Taxonomy (NCBI): domain Bacteria; kingdom Pseudomonadati; phylum Pseudomonadota; class Alphaproteobacteria; order Rhodobacterales; family Roseobacteraceae; genus Ruegeria; species Ruegeria sp. BHSC223. Next base: position 295,962 of record NZ_JBXWRR010000001.1, on the reverse strand, counting down.
CGTCCTCGTCCAGGATCTCGGTCCCCACGGGAACCCGCAGCACGATATCGTCGCCATCCTTGCCAGACCGCTGCTGACCCTTGCCGGGCACCCCGTTCTGGGCAAAGAAATGCTGTTGATAGCGAAAGTCGATGAGCGTGTTCAGCCCATCCACCGCCTCGGCCCAGACCGAACCGCCCTTGCCGCCATCGCCCCCGTCGGGGCCGCCATATTCAATGAATTTTTCGCGCCGAAAACTGACGCATCCATTCCCACCGGAACCCGAGCGGATATAGACCTTTGCAAGATCGAGAAATTTCATATGTGCTCCCTACTGCAAAGGCCCGGGCGGGCCAAGTCACAGTTTGCGGCTATAGGTCCAGGTGGGGACGGCGGCGTCGCGCGCCACCGAATAACTCTCGGCATCTCCAAGATACTGAAACCCGCAATGGGTCAAGACCCTGGCCGAGGCCGGATTGTCCTGAAACACGCTGGCGAACATGGTGGCGTTGCCCAGCGGGTTGGCATTCACCAGCGCCTCGACCGCCATCGAGGCGATGCCGGTATTCCAGAACACGGGCGCGACCCAATATCCGATCTCGGACTGGTTGCGATCCATCCGTTCCAGCGAAATGAGGCCCATCAGCTCGGGCCCGCCATCGCGGGTGGCATCCATCGCCCAGACATCCTCGGTCCGCTCCTCGCTCATCGCGCGGGCGACAAAGGCCTCGGCCATGCCCGGCGGCAGCGGATGCGGGAGAGAGGTGGTCATGCGCGCCACCCGCTCGTCGCGGGCGTAATGCTCGATCAGGCCCATATCCGACTTGCGCAGCGGGCGCAGGTCGAACCGTTCGGTTTCAATGACCGGCTGGTTTATGATCGTATCAAACTTCATTCCTGTGCTCCTCCTCCGAACACACCAAAAATCACGGATGCAACGGTCAGCCCCGCCAGCATCCACATCAGGTATTTCTCGCCAGGCCGTCCTGCAACCACCGCGGCAATGCGATCGCCGGCAAAGGTCCAGAGCGGGTGGAAAACCGCCTGACAGACCAACAGCCCCAGTGCCACGACCAGCGTCGCCTGAAACGGCGCGGTGCCCGGCGCCACGAAACCGGCAAATCCGGTGACGATCATCGCCCAGGCCTTGGGATTGAGCGGATGAACCAAGAGACCGGCGCCAAACCCCGGCGCGGCCCCGCCCCCGCCTTTACCGGGGGCAAGGCGCAGGTTGGCAATCTTCCAGGCCAGCCAGCAAATATAGGCCACGCAAAGATATTTGAGTGCCTGAAACAGCAGCGGCACCCGCTCGGCCAGTTCCATCAGGCCAAACCCCACCGGCCAGATCACCAGTTGCTTGCCCAACGCCACCCCGGCGACAAAGGGCAGCGCCGCGCGAAAGCCATAACGCGCACCGGTGGCCAGCAGGGCCATGTTGGCCGGGCCCGGCGTGCCCACCTGCGTGGCGGCAAAGAGCAGAAAGCTGGTCGTGGCAACGGCCATTGGGCGTCCGGTGAAACTTCGGTGAAAAACGAGAAAGGGGACCGGCAATCCTTGCCGGTCCCCCATGAATTTTTTCTAAACCTTCTGGGTTTCGGCTTACTCTGCGGCCTCCGCCACCGGCAGGACCGAAATGAAGGTGCGCTTTTTCAGCCCCTTGTGGAACTTCACGGCGCCGTCGACGGTTGCAAAGATCGTGTGATCCTTGCCCATGCCAACGCCTTCGCCCGGCCAGAACTTGGTGCCGCGCTGACGCACGAGGATATTGCCAGCGCCAACAGCTTCGCCGCCGTATTTCTTGACGCCAAGACGGCGACCGATGGAGTCGCGGCCGTTACGGGAGGAACCGCCAGCTTTTTTATGTGCCATTCTTTCTCTCCTTAGCCTTGAGCCAGCTCTTTGGCCTGCTCAACCCATTCGGGCTTTACCTTGACCGCGTCGATAGCAGCAATCTGCTCGTCCGACAAGGCGGCCAGCGCGGCAAAGCTGCCAATGCCCGCTTCAGCCAGCTTCTTGGCGGCTGCGGGGCCGACACCGGTGATCTTGGTCAGATCGTCCGAACCTGCGGCAGCAGCGGCCGCGGGCGCAGCGGCGCCCTTGGGGGCCTGGCCGGTTGCGGCTTTGACACCGGTCTTGTCTGCGCCCGAGGTCAGGATCTCGGTGATCTTGACCAGGGTCAGCTTCTGACGGTGGCCCTTGGTGCGCTGCGAGCTGTGCTTACGACGGCGCTTGACGAAATGGATCAGCTTTTCGCCCTTGACCTGGTCGATCACCTCGGCCTGAACGGCGGCGCCGTCAACCAGAGGCGCGCCCACGACCGGCGCGTCGCCGCCCAGCATCAGCACGTCGTTGAATTGAACTTTTTCACCTGCGTCGGCAGCCAGCTTTTCAACGCGGAGCACATCGCCCGCCTGAACCTTGTACTGCTTGCCGCCAGTCTTGAGGACCGCAAACATGCGTCTTTCCTTCTTGTCACCGCGTTCTTCGGTCCCCAGAGCCCCGGGCGTTTCGGCCCCATCACGGCGGCCACCTGCGAACAGCGCGCCCTGTTTCGGGCGGATTAACGGCCCTTCCGTTTCCGGGCAGGCCAAACGATAACGAAACCCGGCGCGGAATCCGGGCCGGGATGCGGGCTTATCCATGCCATGGAACGTATTGTCAACCGCAAAAAAACGGGGCATCGGGAAGACCGTCTGAATACACGTCCGTCAGTGGCGCGCTCAGATATCAGACGCCTTGAGAGCAAATCCTGTCGCCCGGCCCAGGTCATAGGATATCTCACCATAAAGCCGGTCGAAACCCTCAAACAGCGCCGCATTGAGCGCCTTTCCGGCGGCGCTTTGAGAAAACGCGATATTGGCCTGCATCTGGTCATCTTCCAGCGGCGTATAGGCAAAGTAGAGAAACCCCATCACCCAGCGCCGCGTTTCGGCCTCGGTCTCGTCGCGCGCCTCAAGCAAGCTGGCCAGCACCGCGCCATCATCGCGCGCGGTTCCCTGCCCGTCGCTGAGACCGCGATAGAACTGGAAATCGGCGCTGATCGCCCCTTTGACATTCTGGCCGATCAGGTCATTGGCCGCCACATAGGCGGCCACCTGACCCAGACGCGGATCGCCCTCGCCCGCCTCTTCGGCCCGATCCAGCGCCATCTCCTCGATGCCATCATCGGCAAAGGCACGCCGGGCCGAATTTTCCAGCGTCAGAATGGTCTGGCCGGTCGCGGTGCTGAAGAACGCGGTGGCGGCCGCAGCCTGCTCAGGGTCCAGATGATCTGACAAAGCATTACGCAGCGCCGCATGCATCCGATCCGGCGCATAGATCCGCGCCACCTGAGCGGCAAAGAACGCACCCCCCGCCCCTTCAAGCAATTCGGTATCGAGTGTCGCGCCGTAACGCAGCCCTTCTTCGCGCAGGATCTCGACCACCTCGGTCAACCGCATTGCCCGCGCCAGATCGTCATACGCGGGTTCGGCCGCTACCGGCGTCACCAGCCACAGACACAGAACCGCCCAGACGCGCCGCATCACAACTCCTGCACCGGCTGAAGCTCCGCCATGCGAACCGCCAGCACCTCGAACCGGTCGGCCATGATCGAGTATTGCACCGCGTTCAGCAATTCGTAGACCTCCTGCATCAGCGGCTGTTCCAGCGCCTCTGTATAGGCGTCCACCTCGTCATCGGAAAAGGCCTGATAGGTATAAGCCGCCGAGGCCAGCGCCGAGAGCTGGAGCGCATTGCGCATCTCGGTCTCGTTGCCGCGCAAAAGCTCGCGCAGATCGTCGACCTCCATTTGCAGATCGATCACCCCGGCGGCACTGGCCGCCAGCAGGAACCGCAGCTGGATCTCCTGCAAGGCGCGCAGCGCGGTGCCCGAGGAATCGATGGCCCGGTTCATCCGCTTCAGACTCTCGACCCGGCCCGAGCCATGCCGGACCAGTTCGGACACGATGGCCTCGCCCGCCTCTTCCTTCAGATCGTCATCGGCCATATGCGCGTCGTTCTCGGCCACCACCAGCCGCTGACCCAGGTCCGAGGCATAGAAGTCGACCGCATGATCAAGCGCCGCATCGCTCAGCGTCTGTTCCAGAATATCCAGCGCCTGTACGCGCATTCCCTTGGTGTCGAACACCTCGCGGGTCAATGTGGTCCACTGGCTGCCGAAACTCTCGGCCTCCAGCCCCAGCATCCCCGGCGCCGAGGCAGAAGCCTGGGCAATCGAATCCAGCGCCACGTCGAAACCGGTGGTGACGAGAAACGCCTCGATCCGCGCCCGGTCCGCCGCCCTGAGCGGCTGCGCAAGCGCGAAACCAAGAAGCAGAAAGCCGAAAAGAAGGGGCAAGGCGCCGCGAAACAGTCGTGTCATATGCCAAGCCTAAGCCATTTGCCCGCACGGGCAATGGAAATTCGGGCCGGTGCAAAAACTTGTCACTTTCCGCTTGCACCCCCGCGCGAACCTCACTAAATCCCCCCCTCACAGACCCCCGCGGAGAGGTGCCGGAGTGGTCGAACGGGGCGGTCTCGAAAACCGTTGTGGGTGCAAGCCCACCCAGGGTTCGAATCCCTGTCTCTCCGCCATGCATCCTTGAAATCATTGAATAATTTCCCGATCAGGGAAATCTATTGCCGATCTAGTGACAGTTTTCACGCGGTTGATTTGGGGTGCCCACAAGGGTTACAAGCGTTGATGGTCACGGGAGCGTGAAGGCTGCGTCTTGTCGCGCCTATTAGGATTGTTCTTACCTGTTCACGTCGAAGTTGAACTGTAGTCGCGAGAATATTAGGCTCTGAGCTACAAAAGCAATTTCGGAAAACAAATGAGCAAAATCGGTCTTTACGTCTATCAGCTTTGCCTCTCCGACGCGCACAACTACCAACAAATTCCGCTAGCGAACGCCGGTATAGGTTCGGAACTCTACGAGTTCCTTCCGCAGTTCGTTCGGGGGAAGGTTGCCGCGTTGCAAAACAACAACATCGAACGCAGTTGGAGACTGGAACCAGCGCAGGACCAAGGCCGGAGCAGACATGGAATCGTGCGTTATGGCACCTACGGTTATAGCTCAAACATCATCAATCCAGACGATAACGCAGTTCTCTACAATAGAAACGCGACTGACGTTGAAGAAATCCCGCTCTATTATCGCTTCTGGGTTCCCGACGCAGGCAACTTTGGCTTTGCGACGCTACAGTCGTTCAGGGACCGTTCTTGCGTTCGTCAAGTTCTTGGAGAACTTGCCAGCGAATTCAACCGCAGGTACGACCATATTCGCCTCACCACAAGAAAGGTGATGCCCGCAGCCGATGAAGTATATCGCAATGCTCAGGTCAAAAAACTCATACTGTCAAAAAAGCGCGTTCCAAAGGATCGGGCTGAGATTCTGAGAAACCTCCCGCCGGATGAATTGAATGTCGAACTTTCCTTCTCCGTGAGAAGAAATGGACGGTTTGGAGTTTTCTCCGATGTCGCCCCGCAAATTCGCGACGCGCGGGGAGGTGCAGCTTTTGTGTTCGATGGAATAGAGTTTGACGAGGCTAGCGCGATGGTCGCAATCGGAAACTCTTACATGAAAGTTGGTATAGTAGGCCCCTCAAACAATGCTGGCGTTATCGACATTTCGGATGATGTCGAATTTGGTGCAGATCAGCACCCAACTTTTCAGTCCGTTTCAGATGTTTCGGCGGAGGTAATTGAGAACTTTCGCGATCAGTATGGGATGAGGTGATGAAAGTCAGTCCTCTTGCAATATTTCGAGCACATTTTGGTACGCTTAAGAACCTCAACGAAGAGCGCATCAGCCGTTTGGATTTGTTTGTATTCTTCGGTGTACCTATCGCCTTTGGACTTGCTAGCTGGTTTCTATGCGTCAATCTTTCCGAAGATGTATTTTCAGCTTCAATCTCTGTTTTCGCAATCTTCTCCGCACTTCTTTTTAGCGTTCAGGTCGCCATGTATGGCGTCTTTCGTTCAGACCGGAAGGCAACAGGCGACAGAATCTTAGATGGTGAAGAGAAAAAATTAGTAGAAGAAACCAGAAAACTACTTCGTGAGATAAATGCGAATGTTTCCTATCTAATTCTACTTTCATGCATGGCAGTCACGATATTTCTTGTGTTTTTCTCGGCGTCCATTTCCAACAGACTGGAGGCCGCAATACTTATTGCGGTCTACACACATTTCCTCCTTACTGTCTCAATGGTTTTGAAGCGGGCGCACGAAGTCTTTGACTCTGAGTACGCGAAACCTTTGCAGTTCAAAGAATAAAAAAGCCCCGACCGAAGCCGGGGCAGTTGTTCCGAGTCTTGGCCCTACGGAAATTTATTCGGCTGCGGTGACGGTCGGGCCGGTCGCAAACGGCGCGTCAACGTCAACATGGGTGTTCATCTGACCGGCAATCGCTTCGGCGTAGAACGCGGGCTTGATTTTCGACAGGCCGCTTTCAACCCGTTCGGCTTCTTCGCGAACCTGATCGGCGACCAACAGGCGGTCAGCTTCGGCGGGAGCATGGGCGCGCATTGCGGCAATCGACAGGTCGCGTTGGCGGTCGTCACCGATATCGGTTTGGGCTTGGTTCATGGCTACGCTACCGCGACGTGCGTTTCGGCCTGCGCCGCGACGGTCGGGTTGTAGAAGCTGGAATGGACTCCGGCGATTGCCTTGTCGTAGCGCGACAGAAGGCTTTGCATTTCAACGCCTTGATCCATCGCCTTGTATGCGTTGGGGGCGTGTTTCTCTACGACGTCCACGCCCGGTGTGTTCCGGCACGCGATAGAAGTAGCTCGCCCGGCGGCGGCCATCAGCCTTGTAGGGGGGCTTCGCCTTCTCGATCTTCCAGTGACACTTCGGTTCCTCTAAGGGCGAGTTGATGATTGGGGACTCGACCTCGGCAACGGTGAGCGGGGCGCGGGCGGCGCCCTGCTGGGCGGCATGACCGGTAGCGCCATGGGCGTCGTCTATGACGTCGACACCTCCGAGGTCGATTTCGCGGCCTTCAACGAGGTCCAGCGCGGGCTCGAGGCGGGCCAGACCTGCCTGGTCGCCGCGGTGGACGAGACCTGGACCGCGCCGATCGACACCCGGATGCAGGCGCTCGGCGGCACCGTGATCCACAAGCCGCGCTACTCGGTGGCCGATGCCCATTACGAGGCCGAGGCCCGCGCGCTGGAAGCGCATCTGCTCCAGGCGCATTCCGACAACAAGGCCGCCATCAAGGCCCGGAGCGATGCAACCAAGGCAAAGATCGAGGCGAACAACGCAAGGATCGACGCCCGCATCGACCAGATGAACGCCGATCTCGACGCCCGGCTCGACGCGATCGACGCTCGCATCGAGGACGCCTCGAAGAAGACGCGCCAGACGCTCGCGGCGCAGAAGGCCCGGCTCAAGGCCGACCACGAGGCCCGCGTCGCCCGACTGCGCGCCAGGCTGGACGTCGCCGACGCGGTGATGACTGCCTGAGCCACGCCGGATCACAGGACCGGGCCGGCCCGACCGGGGCCGCCCTACAGTCCTTCCGAAAACCTGCGAGGCTTGCCGGACGCCCCGGAAGGGAAATGTTTGGGGGGACGTGTATTGTTGCAAGCGGTACCTGGGACGCCGAGGCAGCAACATCTGCTCACTGGCAAGGAGTAGAAATTCGATGAAAACACCCGGATGAAGGCAACGAGCCCATAGCGACATATGTTGTGTACCGTTCGACTGGTGCAGTGCGCAATCAACGGGCGGCCTCGTTTCAAATGCATGACCCAAACCATGCTGTTTTGCCAGGCCAAATCGCTGCATCGCCGCATTTGCACGCCTGCCTTTCGTACCTACTTCTGCACAGCGTAATGGCATTTACTTGGCCCCGTTCATCGGCCCGTACGCCCTCAAAGCCGTTGCATTTCAAAGCGCACGCGCCCGATCGGAATGCCAAAACGTGTCACGATCGCATCGTTGATTACCCTACCATCGGGATCGAAATAGATGACATCCTCGAAGCCCAGTCTGGTCACTTGGTCTTCTGACCGGAAATCGGCCAAATAGGAAAGCCGGATCTCGTTTCCAGTCTCCACGACATTCGCCACCCCTACTGTGTCTTCCCGCCGTCCCGTCCACTTGCCAGGCCCTGCTCGGTCAAACACCCATGTCAGGCGATTTTGCTCTCCATCGTCATAGAAGAAATCTTCCACGACCGTCAGGCGATCGCCGTCCAATCGACCGTCAAGGCGCGCCGTGAACCTTCGCTCATTGTCTGTCAGGTCAACTCTGAAGACACCTGCGCCGGTCGCCTTTCCCGAGAACGCTTGATCGAGTGTGATCGGATCGCGCGGCCCTTCGGGCGAGGTCGGCACGCGCGCGCATGCGCCCAGTGCAAGAGAGCCAAAAATAAAGGAGCGGCGCACTATCGACATAAATCACCTATGGGTCCTACGCAGCACAGCAACTGCGGACATGACTTGTCTATCTAGTCCAACACGTCGCTGAGTCGATAACAGAGAAAATCAATGAAAGCTCCCTGACTTGGTGCTTCCTCGGCGGCAGAGCTCACGTTCCGGCCGCTCCGAAAAAAGGGCGCTCTCAGGTGTCAGAATGCATGCAAGGCCTGATGTATTGTCATCGCGAAACGACATGGGCCGTGGTGAAATCCGACACGACGAAACCGTCGCTGTCCATCTTTGGGATTGGTTTCGCTCGGCGATGGCACTCATGCCACCTCGCGGGTGTAGGATGTGACAATACCGCCAAGCTTACGATTGCGCCGGATCGGGCCGTCGCGCACGGGCCGAAAATAGACTTGCAGCACATTGTTACCGATACCCCGTCCACGATGCGGGCGCTCGGTGTTGTAATGGCGCACCCAAGTGCGGAGGATGTAGTCGAGCTGCGACCGGCTGAAGCAGACGAAAAAATCCAGACATTCGCGCTTGATGGTACCGATGAAGGACTCAGCGAAGGCGTTGTCGTCCGGTGCTCTGTGCGGGATCTGGATGACCCTGGCACCTTCCGATGCCCAGACGATATCGAAGCAGGCGCTGAACTTGGTGTCGGCGTCTCGGATGAGGAAGCTCGGTTCGACCCCTTGCTTGGAGCACCACATAAGGTCGACTTCATCTTGCCGGGCTCCACTGCGACGTTTAAAAAAATTCACTATGTCAACGTGATGAGGCTCGCCTACATTTTGGCACCCTTCTCAGGGAAGGCCAAAGGCGCCCGGGACGGCGGATCGTCGTCGTCAAACTCGGGCTCGGGGTGCGACTGGGCCCTTGCTCGCCTGTTGGTCTACTCGATCGCGATGTTGCGGGCGCATTTCGCTGCTCGTCGCGATTGAACCAAATGACCATCTAAACCATCACCCATATCAATTAAAACAATGCATTAGGACGTGGAGAAGGTTGGACGCCAGACCCATCCCCTCCGGCTATTCCCAAGCGCGCCAAGACGCTGAGATGAAGTGGATTTGGCGTCCTTCGGATTTGACAGATTTGCCGCCTGACGTCCTTTCAATGCCTTGAAAGAGTACCACTATTCCTGCGGCATTGGACGTCGTCAGACAGCAAATCTGTCAAACCAGTGATGCAGGATGAATGGGTCCTGAGCCTAACCCAGACACCAAAAGGCCGGGCACATGGCCCGGCCCTTTAACTTCATTTACTCGTAGACTCAGGCGCGGCGGCGACGGCCACCGGCGCGGCCACCCCGGCCCCGGCCTTCGTCCCCCTCGGCCGCGGGCGCTTTGTTGGAGCGGATCCATTCGGCGCCGTGAGGGTCGTTATTGGTCAGCAGGTTGGCGGCGCGAATGGCCTCCATTTCCTTGCCCGCGCGCGGCAGGGTCGAGCCCAGACCGAACATGGTCACAAAGGTCTCGTCATCCATGCCCTCGGGCAGGATGATGCCGGCAGCGGCCACGGCCTCACGCTTTTCAGCAATGGCCTTTTGCGTCACCGGCAGCGCCACCGGGTTCATGATCGCGCTGGTCATGCCCGCACCCATTGCCATCGGCAGGAAGGCGTTGTTGATGCCATGCCGGTTGGGCAGGCCGAACGAGATGTTGGAGGCACCGCAGGTGGTGTTCACGCCCAGTTCCTCGCGCAGGCGACGCACCAGGGCAAAGACCTGCTGGCCAGCGGTTGCCATGGCGCCGATCGGCATGACCAGCGGGTCGACCACGATGTCATGGGCCGGGATGCCGAAATCGGCGGCACGCTGCACGATCTTCTTGGCGACGGCAAAGCGCACGTCCGGGTCTTCGGAGATGCCGGTATCGTCGTTCGAGATCGCAACCACCGGCACGTTGTATTTCTTGACCAGCGGCAGGATCTGCTCCAGCCGCTCCTCTTCACCCGTGACCGAGTTCAGCAGCGGACGGCCCTCGGCCGCCGCCAGACCGGCCTCGAGCGCGCCGGGCACCGAGCTGTCGATGCAGAGCGGCACATCGACCAGCCCCTGCACCAGTTCGACGATCTTGCGCATCAGCGGCGGTTCGGTCTCGTTGGGGTTGGGGTTGGAGTTATAGACAACACCCGCGTTGATATCGAGAACGGTGGCCCCGGCCGCAACCTGGGCGATGGCGTCCTTTTCCACGGTCGAGAAATCGCCCGCTTCCAGCTCGGCGGCCAGTTTCTTGCGGCCCGTGGGGTTGATCCGCTCGCCGATCACGCAGAACGGCTGGTCAAAGCCGATGATCGCGGTTTTTGTTTTGCTTTCAACAATGGTGCGGGTCATGTCTGGCCTTTCAGGTCGGGTTTACGGGGCGGGTGCTGGCACCGCCATTATTGATCGCCCAGGTGGCATTGGTCTTGATGCCGCCCAGCGGGAAGAAGTGGACATTGGTGATGTTGAAATCGGGGTTGGCGGCCTTGTGGGCGGCCAGTTCGGTCACGACATCATTGGGTTCATAGGGCAGCAGCAGCTTGGACACGTCCATCGCGCGCTTTTGCAGCACTTTCAGCGAGGGGCCGACGCCGCAGGCGATGGCGAATTTGATCAGGGTCTGCAGCTTGGCCGGACCGGCGATGCCGATATGGATCGGCAGGTCGATGCCGGCATCCTTGAGCCCGTTGGCCCAGGCGATGATCGGCTTGGCCTCGAAACAGAACTGGGTGGCCAGTGCCATCTGGGCATCGGTGGTCTCGCTGAACTTCTGCTTCCAGCGCAGCGCGTCCATCACATTGGCATCGCCGCCCTTAGGGTCGATATCCTTATTGCCCTCGGGGTGGCCCGCAACGTGCAGACGCTTGAACCCTGCCTTGTCAAAAAGGCCGGTTTCCATCAGTTGCATCGAGCAGTGGAAGTCGCCATGCGGCTCTGCCACGCCCCCGGCCAGCAGCAGCGCCTGCTCGACCCCGGCCTCGCCCTGGTACATGGCGATCCAGTTTTCCAGCGTCTTGGCATCCTTGATGATACGCGCCGGGAAATGCGGCATCACCGGATAGCCCTCGGCAGCCAGCCGCTTGGCGGTAGCCACCATGTCCTCGATCGGTGTGCCCTCGATATGGGCGATATAGACGCGGGTGCCCTCGGGCAGCAGGGCGCGGAAATCCTCGACCTTTTCCGCGGTGCGCGGCATCACCTCGATCGAGTAATCCTTGAGAAAGGCCTCGACGGTGGGGTTCACGGGGCCGTTTTCGACCGTCTCGCGTTTCTTGAAGTTCAGCAAAGCCATCACGGCCTCCCATATGCTCTGCGGGCTCATGCCCAACCGTCGTTTGCGATCAGCGCCTTGATCCGGTCGCGATCGTATTCCCGTTCCAGACGCTGGGCCTCGGCCTCGACGATATCCGCCGGGTCACCGGCGACCTCGTAAGGTTCGGCCTTGCGCCACTCGGCCAGATAGGCATCGGTGTCCTGCGCGCCCACTTTCATCGCGGCGCGGTCGATGGCCTGCTCGAACCGTTCCTCCAGCTGACGCTTCGCGCCGCGGCGGCCCTTGCCGACGATGACCTGAGCCGGGATGTCCCGCCAGTAGACGATGGTAACCTCGGGCATGCAGTCGATTCCTCCTGATCCGGTGAGCCGGTTCTAGCGGTCAATATGGGGCGGGGTCGGTCCGATTTCGACACGTGCGCGATGTGCAGCGACCTTTGTCGTTTTCGGACCTTCCGCGCAACACGGCTTAACGCGAATTGCGCGCCCGCGCCCGCCCGAATTCTTCAGCAAGATGATGAGCCATGATCATGTCACGAAAAACCCCGGGGCCTTGCGGCGCCCGGGGCTCTGGTTTGCAAAGTGAGGCGTGTCAGCCAACCAGGCCGCCATCCTCGCGCGTGACGGCGATGATTGCCGAGCGCGGCACGCTGTCACCTCCATCGGGCCAGTGGCTGTCGCCATCCTCGCCCGGATGCTGTACGCCCACGAACATGGTGCGGCGGTCGCCCGACCAGCACAGGCCGGTGATCTCGGCCTCGCGCGGGCCGACCAGAAAGCGGCGGATCTCACCGGTCACCGGATCGCCCGCCAGCATCTGGTTGTTGCCCTGACCGGCAAAGTCGCCCTCGTTCGAGTATTTGCCGTCGGTCTGGATCCAGAGCAGCCCGTTGCTGTCGAATGCCAGCCCGTCGGGCGAGTTGAACATGTTGCCCTCGTTGACGTTTTCCGACCCGGCGTAAGCGTCGGAATGCACCGTCGGGTTGCCCGCCAGCACGAAGAGATCCCAATCGAACCCTTCGGCGGTGTGGTCGCCGCCTTCGGGGCGCCAGCGCACGATCTGGCCATAGTTGTTATTTTCGCGCGGATTGGGCCCCTCGGCCGGGGTGTCGTCGCCACCCTTGTTCGGTTTGACGCCGCGGTTCTTGTTGTTGGTCAGCGCGCAATAGACCTCGTCCGCGTTCGGATTGGCCGTGACCCATTCGGGGCGGTCCATGGTGGTGGCGCCCAGTTTCGAGGCCGCGATCCGGGTATGGATACAGATCTCGGCCTGGCTCATACCGGTGGCTTCGGGCGTCAGCGCCAGCCACATGCCCTTGCCCGAGGCGTCGAACCTGGCCGCGTAAAGCGTGCCGTTTTCCATCAGCGCGTCGGTATCGACACCGGCGGCATAGACCCCGTCCGAGACATAGCGGTACAGGAATTCGCCCCGCTCGTCGTCGCCCATATAGATCACCAGTCGCCCGTCGCGATTGACGACACATTCGGCATTCTCGTGCTTGAACCGGCCCAGCGCGGTGCGCTTCTTGGGGGTCGAATTCGGGTCACGCGGGTCGATCTCGACGACGTAGCCTGCGCGGTTGGGCTCGTTGGGGTTCTTTGCGACGTCAAAGCGCTCATCCACCCGCGCCCAGCCATAGCCCCAGTCCTTGGCCGAAACGCCGTACCGCGCCAATTCCGCCGAGACCTCATGCGCCTCGTCAGCGGCGGAGAAGTAACCGTTGAAATTCTCTTCGCAGGCCAGATAGGTGCCCCATGGGGTCTTGCCCGAACCACAGTTGTTCCAGGTGCCGAAGGTCACCGTACCGGTCGGATCGGTGTCGGTCTTCATCAGGTCGTGGCCTGCGGCGGGGCCGGTCAGCGCCATCTCGGTACGCGGCGTGATGCGGCGGTTATAGGGGCTGTCGGTGACCACCTGCCAATGGCTGCCGTCATGGGCCAGTTCGACCACGGTGACGCCATGGGCCAGCAGGCCCTTTTCCACGTCGTCATCGGTCTCGGCCTTGCCGTCGGCGCGGTTGCCCCAGATGATCTCGCGGTTGGTGTATTCGTTGTTCACCACCAGCAGCGTGCGGCCCTGGTGATGGAACACCTCCATCCCGTCGGTATTGTCGCCAAAGGCGCGCGCCTGGCTGGCGGCGGTGCCGCGCGTCGCCTGATCGAAGGCCACCCCATCGGACCACAGCGGGTCGGCCCAGCGCACCAGAATCTCGGCCTTGAACCCCTTGGGCACGACGATCTCGTCAGCGGTAGAGGCCGCCACCGCCTCGAAGGCAAAGCGGTTGGTCGCGGCTTCGGCCCCGCGCGGCAGAACCGCACCGCCAAGGGCCGCGAACCCGCCCATCGCCAGCACCCCGCCCAGGAAGCCGCGGCGCGACAGCGCCTCTTCGACCACATGGTCGAAACCGCAGTCCTCTGGGCGCGGGTTCACCGCCTCGTCAAATTCGTCGAATGTCAGGGTAGCGTCGTTTTTCACAGCGTGCTCCATGGCTTGCCAGCAGAATCCGGACCGGCACGAGGGCCGGCGATCGCGGATGCTGTCGCATGGGAGTGTTAAACCTGTGTGACGGTTCTGCCCCTGATCGCAGGGAAATCTCTTGCGCCGCGCCGGATCGGATCCTAGGTTCAACCTAACACGAAATCGGAGGGCGTGAAACATGGCGCCCAAGCGTCCCAAAGGTGCGGGCGCGTTCCCGAAAGCGGTCGAAAGCCCCGCGCCGAACCGGCCGGATCCGGACGCCCTCTATGCGGCGCTCGATCTTGGTACAAACAGTTGCCGCATGCTGATCGCCCAGCCCAAGGGCAGCGGGTTCCATGTGGTCGACAGCTTCTCGAAATCGGTCCAGCTCGGTGCCGGGCTGGAACGGACAGGTCGGCTGTCGCGCTCGTCGATGGCGCGCACCATCCAGGCGCTGCGCATCTGTCAGCAGAAGATCAAGCGCAACAAGGTGCACCGGATGCGGCTGGTCGCGACCGAGGCCTGCCGCCGGGCCAAGAACGCGCGCGAGTTCATCCGCGATGTGAAGCGCGAGACCGGCCTGACACTGGAGATCATCCAGCCCGAGGAAGAGGCCCGGCTGGCGGTGATCTCCTGCGCGCCGCTGGTCTCGACCCGCTCGGAGCAGCTGTTGGTGGTGGATATCGGCGGTGGCTCGACCGAGCTGGTCTGGATCGACCTGACTTCGGTTCCGCGCCGTGACCGACCCTCGGCCATCATGCGGCTGCACGCGGGGTTCCACCCGCCCGAGAGCCCCTTTCCCGCCGCCAAGGTGGTGGACTGGATCAGCGTGCCGCTGGGGGTCGCGACCCTGCGCGACCAGTTCAACGATGTCGAAGACGATTCCGCGCGCTTTGCGCTGATGAGCTGGTTCTTCGAAGAGCAGTTGGCCGATTTCGTTCCCTATAGCAGCCAGCTGGGCCGTGACCGGTTCCAGATCGTCGGCACAAGCGGCACCGTGACCACGGTGGCGGCCAGCCACCTGGGGCTGAAACGGTATGACCGGACCAAGGTCGACGGGCTGCGCATGACCAGCGAGCAGATCGACAAGGTAATCCGGGGCTATCTGGAGCTGGGCCCACAGGGCCGCCGTCGCGACCCGCGCATCGGCGAGGATCGCCATGCGCTGATCATGTCGGGCTCGGCGATCCTGCAGGCGCTGCTCAGATGCTGGCCCACCGACCGGCTGTCGGTGGCAGACCGGGGCCTGCGCGAAGGCTTGCTATACGCGCAGATGAGCGCCGACGGGGTGCTGGAGGACGGACCGTTCTAAGCGCGTGCGGCTTGAATCCGACGGCCAATCGCCGTATCGCCCTGAGCGAAAGAGAGGCCAGACGACATGGCAAAGAACACATCCGGACGCGGACAGCGTGACCTCAAGGTCAAGGTCAAGACCGCCCGCGGGCGCAAGCTCAGCTCGACCCGCTGGCTGCAACGCCAGTTGAACGACCCCTATGTCAAGCGGGCGCAGGCCGAAGGCTATCGCGGGCGCGCGGCGTTCAAGATCCTCGAACTGGACGACAAGTTCCGCTTTCTGGTGCCGGGAGCGCGGGTGGTCGATCTGGGTTGCGCCCCCGGCGGCTGGTGTCAGGTGGCGGTCAAACGTGTCAACGCGCTGGGCGAGCGCAGCGACAAGCGCGTGGGCCGGGTGCTGGGCATCGACCTGCAAGAGGTCGAACCGATCGCGGGGGCCGAGATCCATCAGCTCGATTTCCTCGACGACGGTGCGGATGACCGGATCAAGGAGTGGCTGGGCGGCAAGGCGGATGTGGTGATGTCGGACATGGCGGCCTCGTCTTCGGGCCACAAGCAGACCGATCACCTGCGAATCATCGCGCTGTGCGAGGCGGCGGCCTATCTGGCCTTTGACGTGCTCGAAGAGGGCGGAACCTTTGTGGCCAAGGTACTGGCCGGGGGGGCCGAGGGCGACCTGCAAAAACTGCTCAAGCAGAAATTCACCAAGGTCGCCAACGTGAAGCCGCCCGCCTCACGGTCGGACAGTTCCGAAAAGTTTGTGGTGGCCACCGGCTTTCGCGGCTAGGCGGGCGCCGTTTTCCGTCGCGGAAAACGGCTCGGAAAACACTTGTTTTCCGGCTCCGGTCTCAAGCATATCTGGACACCCAAGCCGTTGTGACTGAAACGATGCCGTGGCACGCGACAGCAGGCATAGCGCATCGCCGGCGTTCAACGATTGCGCGAAAAGCCGCGCGCCCATCGCCTCGGCCCGGCCTTGCTGATCCAAGAACATGAACAGGCGGGCATGTCTGCCTCCGTCGCAAAGAACTGGCATCCGATTTCTCCGGCAGCAGGGGCCTTCTGGCCGATGAACTGTCAGCCTGCCACGAGGATCTGCCGATCCGATGGCACAATCGGGGCCGCTTCGAGGCAGTCGGCTCTCAGCCTACTCGCCCGCCAAGTCTATCAAGGCGCCGTTGAACTCGGCCCCCAGGATCAGGATCGCGGCATTCAGATACAGAAAGATCAGCGCCGCCATCGCCCCTGCCAGCCCGGCATAGGTCGCTGAATAGCTGGCGAAATTGGCGATATAGAGCGAGAAACCCCAGCCGCAACCGGCCCAGAGCACCAGCGTCAGCACCACCCCCGGAAGGATCCGCCTGAGCGGATGCCGCCGCGCGGGCAAGAGCGCATGGCAGGCCAGAACCGCGCCCGCCGGCATCGCAACCACGAAAATCCAGCTTAGCCGTTCGACCGACAGCCAGTCCGGCGCCTCGCCCGGCAGGGCCTCGGTGACCAGCCGCGTATAGATCGGCATCACCACCTCGACCGCGGCCACCGCCAGCACGATGGCGCCGCCGCCCACCACGATCCCTATGCACAGGAGCCGGGTCTTCCAGAAGGGCCGCGTTTCCGCGTCGTGATAGGCCCGCGACATCGCTTCGCGCACCGCATCCACCCCGTTCGAGGCAAAATAGACCGCCAGCACGCCACCCAGCGTCATGACGCGCGAATTCGCTCCCTCCAGCACCGCGTTCAGCTCGGCCACGATGGGGGTGGCAACCTGTTCGGGCCAGGTGCCAAAGATCAGCTGGATCAGGTCGTCTGTCACGAGATTCTGGCTGAGACTGCCCGCCAGCGCCACGGTGAAGAGGATGAAAGGAAACAGCGCCATCATCATCGACATCGCGACATGGCTGCTCATGACGAAACCGCTTTTGGCCTGAAACCGGCTGAGCGCCAGCCAGACCGCGCGCAGCGGAAGGGAGAGCGAGGGAATTGCAGAACGCATCATAACGGTAACCTAGCGGTTTGCCGAGCGGGGTTCCAGCTAGGGCGCGTTCAGATAGATCTGGGTCGTTATCTCGCGATCACCCGAATACAGGTCCCACACGCGAACCTGCAATTCGTAATTGGCCAGCGGCCTTCGGAAATACTTGCTGCTGAACGAGGTCAACATCTTTGCGTCTGCCCGGGCAACCAATCTTCTCTGTTCATCCGCCAGTTTCGGATCGTCCGCCTTAAGAACAATGGTTTCGTCCATGTTTTCGCCGAAAAATGCGATCGGATCATCAATCCGCTTTTGCTCCAAGTAGCGAAGGACAGCGTCAGTCACCTGTTGCGGGTCGGAATTGTGCCCCAGCTCTCTGATCGTTGCTCTGGCGAACTTGTCGAAATCAGATGTGAAGAGGAAGAGAAGTGAGGAGAGTACCATTAGGGCAATCGCGGAACCTGACAACAAATAGAACGCGGGTCTCATTCAGTTCAACTCCAACACTAACCAACTACGTACTCACTGCTGGCGGCAAAAAACCAAAAACAACCAACGGTTGTCAATGCTCTTTTGCATATTCTCTGTGTCTCCAAAACGGCAACGATTGCAGCCGCGGCGCGCCCGGTGCAACATAGCCCGGATATGCAACAAACACCGTCCGATCCCGCGCCCTCTTCCTACCCGCAGCTGGCCCAGCTGCGCGACATTGCCATCGTGTTGGCGCTGGCCGTGCTGGCGCTTTATGCCGGGGCGGGGTTTCTGATCCCGCTGGCGCTGGCCTTTCTGGTCTATGTTCTTGTAACCGCGATCAGCGACCGGGTACATGCCGCCACCGGCGCGCCCGAATGGCTGACCACGCTGGCGGGGATCACGGTGGTGCTGGCGGGTCTCTTCGTCATGATCGCGGTGATCGGGGGGCAGGCCACGCAATTCGCCCGCGCCATCGCAAGTTACGAGAATGCCTTTGACGAGGCGGTGACCCGGGTTGCGGCACTCTTGGGCGAAGAGGTCACCGCGTTCGTGCGCGACAACCTGATCCGCATCGATCTGTCTGCCCTGACACGGACCGCGCTGGGCGGCGCTACCTCGCTGCTCAACACTTTCCTGCTGGTCTCGCTCTATGTGGCGTTCCTGCTGGCCGAGCGGCGGGTGCTTGGCATCAAGCTGCTGCTGGCCGCCCGTGACCCCCAACTGGGCCGGGACATGAGTCAGGTGATGGAGGCGATCTCGCACAATCTGCAAAGCTATCTGGGCGTCAAGACATTCGTCAGCCTGCTGACCGCCGGCATCAGCTATGCCGTGTTCACCCTGCTGGGGCTGGAGTTTGCCGAGACCTGGGCAGTGCTGACTTTCGCACTGAACTTCATTCCCTCGATCGGGTCTATCGTGGCGGTGATCTTTCCGGCGCTTGCCTCGCTGGTGCAGTTCGACACCATCACGCCCTTTCTGGTCATCGTTTTCTTTTGCGGCACGGTGCAATTCCTGATCGGCAATTTCCTCGACCCGGCGCTGTTGGGGCGGTCGCTGAACATGTCCACCTTCATGGTAATCCTGGCGCTGACCTTCTGGACGGCGGTCTGGGGGCTGATCGGTGCCTTTCTCAGCGTGCCACTCACGGTCTGCATGCTGATCGTGTTCCGCCATGTTCCCGCGCTGCGGCCGGTGGCGGTGCTGATGTCCAAGGACGGCCACCCCGAGGCGCAGGGCCCAAACGCGTGACAGCCCCCCTGCCCGAGGCCCTGTTCATCGGATCCGAGATCTATCGTCGCTCGACCTATGGCGCGGTGCATCCGCTGGCGATCCCGCGCGTGTCAACGGTAATCGATCTATGCCGGGCGCTGGACTGGTTCGCACCCGGCCAATACCGCACCAGCCCGCGCGCGCGGCCCGCCGCGCTCACCGCGTTTCACACAGCCGACTATATCGCCGCGCTGCAACGCGCCGAGGCCGAACAGGCGGTGAGCGAGGAGACCCGCGCCCGCCACGGGTTGGGCACCCTGCCCAACCCTGTCTTTGCCGAGATGTTCCGACGCCCGGCCACGGCAGCGGGCGGCTCGCTCTTGGGGGCCGAACTGGTGGCGCAGGGCCATCGCGTGTTCAACCCCGGCGGCGGCACGCATCACGGCTTTGCCGACCGCGCGGGCGGCTTCTGCTATCTCAATGACCCGGTGCTGGCGATCCTGGCGCTGCAACGGCTGGGCTGCACCCGCGTCGCCTATGTCGATATCGACGCGCATCATTGCGACGGGGTCGCTTCGGCCTTTCAGGGGTCGCAGACGGTGCGCATGATCTCGGTCCACGAGGCGCGGCGCTGGCCCTTTACCGGCGCGCTCGAGGAGGACGCGGGCGGCGCGGCGCTGAACCTGCCGGTGGGGCGCAATCTCAATGACAGCGAGTTCGCGCTGATCCTAGATCACTTGATCCTGCCTGCGGTCTCCGGTTTCCGCCCCGACGCGGTTGTGTTGCAATGCGGCGCCGATGCGGTGGCCGAGGACCCGCTGTCGCGGCTGGCGCTGTCCAACTGCGCGCACCGGGACACGGTGCGGGCTTTGGCGGCACTCTGCCCGCGCCTGCTGGTGCTGGGCGGCGGCGGCTACAACCCCTGGAGCGTGGCGCGCGCCTGGACCGGGGTCTGGGCCACGCTCAGCGGCGCCGAGATCCCCGACCGCCTGCCCCCCGAGGCCGAGGCGGTGCTGCGCGACCTCACGTGGCAGCGGCAGCGCCACGCGCCCCGCCCCGAGACCTGGTTCACCACGCTGGCCGACACGCCGCGCCCCGGCCCGATCCGGTCTGAGCTGCGCGCGGACCTGTCCCGGCTGGAACAGAGGATGCGGGCCGAGGTCTGAACCGGCATCCGGGGCTATGCCATCGCGCGTGCGCCTGCTAAGGCTTTGACATGTGGACCGCTCTTCTGTCGCTGATCGTCTTCTGCCTCTACGGGGCGTCGATCGTCTGCGCGGTGCAGGCGGCGCGCACCGCGCGCACGCCGCAGGGTGCGGTCGGCTGGGTGGTGTTCCTGCTCACCCTGCCCTGGGCCTCGGTGCCGCTCTACCTGTTCCTTGGCCATCATCGGTTTCGCGGCTACCGCATCGCGCGGCGCGAGAGTGAGCGGGTGGTGGCCGGGCTACGCGCACATGCCGATGCCACCGCCCCCGATCCCGACCGGGTTCTGGTCAACACCCGCCCTTTTGAAAAGATCGCCCATATGGCGGTGAGCCGGGGCAATGGCGCCCGGCTGCTGGTCGATGGCGAGGCCACATTTGCCGCGCTCTTTGCCGCCATCGATGCCGCGCGCCACTATGTGCTGATCCAGTTCTATATCGTGCGCGACGACGATCTGGGGCTGGAACTGCGCGACCGGCTGATCGCGGCGGCCCGGCGTGGCGTCAAGGTGCGGTTCCTCACCGACGCGATCGGCAGCTACCGTTTGTCCGACAGCTATGTCGAGGATCTGCGCGCCGCCGGGATCGACATCGCCGACCCGCGCAAGCAGCGCGGTCCCAATACCCGGTTTCAGGTCAACTATCGCAACCATCGCAAGACGGTCGTGGTGGATGGGCATACCGGCTATATCGGCGGCCACAATGTGGGCGTCGAATATCTGGGCCAGGACCCGGCGATGGGCCGTTGGCGTGATACTCATGTGGAAATCACCGGTCCTTCTGTCCTGCAACTCCAGTTGGTCTTTGCCGAGGACTGGCACTGGGCGCGGGGCGAGGACCTGCTCGATCTTCTCCTTTGGGATACCCGACTTGCCCAGCAGGATGCAAATGCCCTGATCGTCGCCACCGGCCCCGGTGACCGGACCGAGAGCGGCGCCATGATGTTCTTTGCCGCGATCACCGCGGCACAGCGCCGGTTCTGGATCGCTTCGCCCTATTTCGTGCCCGATCTCGACATTCTGGCGGCACTGAAACACGCCGCCTTGCGCGGGGTCGATGTGCGCCTGCTGGTGCCGGACGAGGCCGATCACACCATTCCCTGGCTGGCGGCCTTCGCCTATTTCGACGAGGTGCGCGAGGCCGGGGTGCGCGTGATGCGCTATACCGACGGCTTCCTGCATCAAAAGGTGTTCGTGGTCGATGACACCATCGCCGCCGTGGGCACAACCAACCTGGACAACCGGTCCTTCCGCCTGAATTTCGAGGCGATGGCGCTGTTCTTTGACGCAACCGTGGCCGCGCAGGTGGCGGCCATGCTGGAGCATGATTTTGCCAGCAGTACTGAGCTGACGCGCAGCCTGGAGGCGCAGCCGGCGTTCATCCGCTATGGCGCGCCGCTGGCACGGCTGTTTGCCCCGATCCTCTAGCGCGGCAACCGCCCTTCAAAGACACGGGTCATCAGCGCCACCAGATAGGCGGTCGACAAGCCAAAGGTCAGCAGCCCCGCCACCGCCGCAAAGGCCGCAAAGATGCGCAGCCCCGGGCCCAGCACGATGTCGCCATAGCCCAGCGTGGTATAGGTAACGAGCGAGAAATAGAGCGCCTCGTTCCAGTCGGCCAGAACATCGCTCCAGATCCAGACCCCGGCCCAGAGCCAGACCTGCAAGGTATGGGCCATCACGATAAAGACCAGAGAGACCGACATCACCGCCGCCGTCCGCATCGCCTGCGACAGATGCCGCAGCCGCGCCGCAAGCCGCACGAGCAGCAAGGTACACCAGACCAGCAGCAGAACCTCGACCACGAAACACAGACCCAAATACAGGCTGCCCCACATGATCTGTTGCAAGAGTGTCATCGGTTCCCCGCCT
Source organism: Ruegeria sp. BHSC223 (assembly GCF_059613025.1). Taxonomy (NCBI): domain Bacteria; kingdom Pseudomonadati; phylum Pseudomonadota; class Alphaproteobacteria; order Rhodobacterales; family Roseobacteraceae; genus Ruegeria; species Ruegeria sp. BHSC223. The sequence goes on along the minus strand of NZ_JBXWRR010000001.1, from coordinate 273,884 downwards.
TTGCGCCTGTTCGCTCCGGGCGCAGGATGACGGTGCTGGCCAGTGGGTGCAACCCCGCCGCCCCCTCAGGCCGCGGCGTCACGCTCAGCGCGTCTGCGCCATGCAGTCGTCATAGGTCCGGGTGTAGATCTTCTTGCGCCGCTTTTCCTCGAATCGCTCCGACGCAGCCGACCCGGCATAGGCCGGCGCCCCCTGCGTCGCGGGCCCCGAGGAGCGCGACACCCCCACGCCCACCGACCCTCCAAGGCGCAGCGTCGTGCGCCCCTGCGACCATTCGGTGTGACGGATACCCGCCTGTTTCAGCGCTCTCTCATGGCAAAGGGCGGCGCGGTCCTGTGCCAAGGCGGGCGCGGCGGCGAGGACAGCAAGCAAAAGGGTAGTTCTGAACATGAAACGGCTCCTGACCCTCTGCACATGGGGCCGCGTGCGACCGATTGCAATCGCGACCCGTGTCCTGCGGCGAAAGGTGGCCATCGCGGCTTGGGGCTGGACAGCGGCGGTGGACGGACCATTCTCTGACCCATAACTGCCCGGAGGCCGCGCGCCCATGCTTCTGACCGTCGATACCGTGACCAAGACCTATCCGGGGGGGCGCCCGGTGCTGCGCGGCGCCTCGATCACGCTGGATCGGGGGCAGAGCCTGGCGCTGACCGGCGAAAGTGGCAGCGGCAAGAGCACGCTCTTGAACCTGACCGGCGCGCTGGACGGGTTCGACAGCGGCGAGATCATTCTGGACGGGGTGGCGTTGTCGCGGCTTGACGATGCGGGCCGGGCGGCGCTGCGGCGCGACCGGGTTGCGCTGGTGTTCCAGCAGTTCAACCTGATCCCGGCGCTGACCGTGGCACAGAACCTCTCGTTCCAGGCGCGGCTGGCCGGTCGGCTGGATGCCGATTGGCTGAAAGAGATCACCGCGCGGCTGGGGCTGGGCGATCTGACCGAACGCTATCCCGAGCAGCTGTCGGGCGGGCAGCAACAGCGGGTCGCCATCGGGCGGGCCATGGCAGGGCGCCCGAAACTGCTGCTGGCGGACGAGCCGACCGGCAACCTCGACGAGACCGCCGCCGGCACCGTGCTGGACCTGATGCTGGACCTGGTGCGCGACAGCGGCACGGCGCTGCTGCTGGTCACCCATTCGCAGGCCATCGCCGCCCGGCTGGACCGGCGCGCGCATCTGACCGGCGGGCGGGTGGCGGCGTGATCGGCGCCGCGCTTCTGGCGCTGGGGTCGCATTGGCGGCGCCATCCGGTGCAACTGGTGACGCTGCTTCTGGGCGTGGCGCTGGCCACCGGTCTGTGGTCGGCGGTGCAGGCCATCAACGGTGAGGCGCGCGCCTCTTACGCACAGGCCGCCAACCAGATCGGCGCTGGCGGACTGGACCGCCTGCGCCGCGCGGATGGGGCGACACTGACGCTTGATGACTATCTTGCGCTGCGACGGGCGGGCTGGCAGGTGGCGGCGGTTCTCGAAGGCGAGATGCGGCTGGGCCTGCGTGCGGTGGCGGTAACCGGCATCGACCTTCTGGCCTATCCCGACCTGCCCGCCATCGCCGAAAGCGCCGCCGCCGCCGAAATCGCCCCGGTCGAGGCGCTGACCGCGCCCGGACGCCTGTTTGCCGCGCCAGCGCTGGCGCTGACCTTGCAGGGTGAACCCGGCCTGCCACCCGTGGTCGCGACCACCGCCTTGCCGCCCGATACGGTGCTGACCGATATCGGCACCGCGGAAGCGCTGTTGAACCGTCCCGGCCAGATCTCGCATCTGCTGGTCCTGCCCGGCCAACCGCTGGTCCGCCCCCCTCTGGCTGAGATCGCGCCCGACCTGATCCGCCAGCCCGCATCCGGCGCGCAGGACATCGCGCGGCTGACGGACAGTTTCCACCTCAACCTCACCGCCTTTGGGCTGCTCTCCTTCGTGGTGGGCCTGTTCATCGTGCATGGCGCGGTCGGGCTGGCGTTTGAACAGCGGCGCGGCCTCATCCGCACGCTGCGCGCGCTGGGCCTGCCGCTACGGCTGTTGACCCGGCTCTTGCTGGCCGAGCTGTGCCTGCTGGCGCTGCTGGGCGGCGCGGCGGGGCTGGTGCTGGGCTATCTGGTGGCCGCCGGCCTGCTGCCGGACGTGGCCGCCACCCTGCGCGGTCTCTACGGCGCGCCGGTCTCGGGCGCGCTGGAACTCAGGCCGGTCTGGCTGTTGTCGGGCCTTGGCATGGCAGTCGCCGGAACCCTGCTGGCCAGCGCCCAGGCGCTGTGGCGCCTGGCGCGCATGCCGATCCTGGCCGCTCCCGGGCAGCGCGCCTGGGGCAGCGGGCGCCCGCGCGCCCGGACCCAGCTGCTGCTGGCGCTGGCGCTGTTGCTGGGTGGACTGGCGGGCTTTGCGCTGAGCGGCGGGCTGATCGGCGGTTTTGTCCTGTTGGGCGCAGTGCTGATGGCCGCCGCGCTGGCGCTGCCGCCGACCCTCTCGGTTCTGCTGACGATCGGCGCTGCGCGGGCGCGTGGCCCGGTTGCAGAATGGCTGTGGTCCGACATGCGGGCACAGCTGCCCGGCCTGTCACTTGCGCTGATGGCGCTGCTGCTCGCACTGGCCGCCAATATCGGCGTCGGCACCATGGTGGCGAGCTTTCGCCTCACCTTCGACGGCTGGCTTGACCAGCGACTGACCTCGACCCTTTATGTCACCGCCCGCGACGATGCGCAGGGCGCCGCGCTGGCGGACTGGCTGGAACCGCGCGCCGTTGCAGTGCTGCCGATCCGCTCGACCGAGATCGACCGCGCAGGCACGCCGCTGTTCGTCTATGGCATCGTCGATCACCCGAGCTATCGCACCCACTGGCCGCTGATCGCGCGCAGCGCGCAGGACTGGGACCGGGTAATGCGCGGAGAGGCGGCGCTGATCAACGAACAGATGGCGCGGCGCGAAGGGCTATGGCCCGGCGACAGGGTCGAGCTGGCCCCCGGCTGGACCCTGCCTGTCGCCGCCGTCTATTCCGATTACGGCAACCCGACCGGTCAGGCCATCGTGGCGCTGGAGCGATTGCTGGAACGCTACCCCGGCACGCCGAATACAAGGTTCGGCGTACATCTGGCGCCTGAGCGGGCCGAGGGACTGGCCGATGAGATCGACGCCACATTCGACCTGCCCGCCGGCTCGGTGATCCGTCAGGAGACGCTCAAGGCCCGCTCACGCGCGATCTTTGAAAAGACATTCCTGGTGACCGGCGCGCTCAACATCCTGACATTGGGGGTGGCGGGGTTTGCCATCCTCACCAGCCTGCTGACCCTGTGGACACAACGCCTGCCGCAGCTGGCACCGGTCTGGGCTCTGGGGCTGACCCGTGCGCGACTGGCACGGCTGGAACTGGCGCGCGCGGTGGCGCTGGCGGCGATGACGGCAGTGCTGGCGCTGCCGCTGGGGCTGGTGCTGGCCTGGCTTCTGCTGGCAGTCATCAACGTGGCGGCCTTTGGCTGGCGGCTGCCGATGTACCTGTTCCCGCTCGACTGGCTGCGGCTGATCGGGCTGGCGCTGGCCACCGGCGCGCTGGCCGCCGCCCTGCCCGCGCTCCGCCTGTATCGCCTGCCGCCCGCCCACCTGCTGAGGGTCTTTGCCAATGAACGTTAGGCTGCTTGTCTTTCTGCTGTTCTGGCCCTGGGCGGCGCTGGCGCAGGGCTTTGCCGGGCTGGGAACCGAGGCCGACGGTTTTGCGGTGCCAGAGCGCGGGCACAGCCCGGTCTTTCCCGCCGATCACGGGCCGCATCCCGATTTCCGTATCGAATGGTGGTACCTGACCGCCACGTTGACCGGGGCGGACGGGCGCGAGTATGGCCTGCAATGGACCCTGTTCCGTTCGGCCCTGAAACCGGGCGAGGCACCGGGATGGCACAGCCCGCAACTGTGGATGGGACATGCCGCCGTGACCACGCCCGACAGCCACCTCTTTGCCGAGCGGCTGTCGCGGGGCGGCATTGGACAGGCAGGCGCCCAAGCCACCCCCTTTCGCGCCTGGATCGACGAATGGGAGATGGCGGGCGACATGGGGGGCGACATGGTCCTGCGCGCCGGGGGACGCGATTTCGCCTATCATCTGACCATGCGCGCCAAGGGGCCGCTGGTCCTGCATGGCGAAGGGGGCTATTCGGTCAAATCCGCGGCCGGTCAGGCCAGCTATTACTATTCACAACCGTTTCTGGAGGTTTCGGGCAGCCTGACCCTGCCCGAGGGAGAGATGCCTGTGACCGGACAGGCCTGGATCGACCGGGAATGGTCCTCGCAACCGCTGGCCGAGGATCAGAGCGGCTGGGACTGGTTCTCGCTGGTGCTGGACGACGGCAGCCGCGTCATGGCCTTTCGCTTGCGCGGCGACACGGATTTCACATCCGGAACATGGATTGGAGCCGATGGGCACGCGACCGCCCTGCCCGATGGCAGTATCCAGGCTGAACCACGAGCCACCGCATCGAGTGGCAACGGCCCCAAGGTGCCGGTACGCTGGCGGCTGGCGATCCCGGCGCGGGGGCTGGACGTGACGGTCGAGGCGCTGAACCCGAAGGCCTGGATGGGCACGTCTTTTGCCTATTGGGAAGGGCCGGTGCGCGTCAGCGGCAGCCATGCCGGGCGCGGTTATCTGGAAATGACCGGCTACGGGGCCGAGTAAGGCTGGGTCGCGCTCGAACTTGCAGGACGGGCACGACCTTCTGCTTTCTGGCCTATACCCCTTCGGCGTTGCGGGCGCGGGCAAGCTCCTTGTAGACCTTGTTGCGCACCCGGTTCACAGCACCCAGCGGGCGGTGTTCGGGCAGCGTGTTCCACGGGTTGAAGGCCATCCTGTCCCCCGCCGCGACCCGAGCCGCGCGCGCCACCGCATCGCCCGCGTCAAGCGCCGGGATCTCGATCCGCGCCAGTTTCACCCAGCCCGCCCCATTCTCGGTCCAGTTCACGTTGGGATCCTCGATCGGATGCGCGGCCACGTCCTCTTGCGGCTGGATATAGAAATCAAAGGCCGCTGCCTTGCCCGTCAACCCGTCGAGCAATTGCTCGGTCAGCCCGTCCGCACCCTCGACCCCGTCGCGCAACTCTCCCGGCGCGGGCGCGGGATCGGGCACCACGCGATGCTTGACCGCGATATCGCCATGCAGAAACGGTGTCGTGCTCCAATAAATCGACCGCAGGGGCGAGGTCGGATGCTGATCGCCGAATTTCTGGGCCACCGCATAGATATCGTGGCTGAAATATTTCTTGAGGAATTTCAGGTAGATACCGTTCACGATTGCGGCAAGCGCCTCATCCCCGTTGCGTTTGAAATTCAGAACCTCAGAAACCAGATCGTTGAAGGCGGAATACTCGTTCAGATCGCCTTCGAAAAAGGTCTCGTTGTCGACCAGCACAAAATCGAGCGTGCCCTTGGCATCCGCCGCTCCCTCGACCCGCGCGCCCGGCACGCCGAAAAGCTTGATCGCCATGCCATGGGCATCGCCACCCTTGGGATCATCGCGCCGTTCGGTACCGTTGGAAAACCGGATCAGCGCCGCATACTCACCGGGTTGCGCAAACAGCCCCACGCGATGGGCTTGCGGCACGTCAGGGCCGACGATGAAGCGGGCCGGAATGGCGCCATGCCCCTTGGGATGCTGGGCACGCCATTTGAAGCCGTTCTCCTCGACCTCCATCATCTTGAGATTCGCCTGAATGATGTCGGCGATGATCTCGTCCTCATTGGCCAAGATCGGCGCCTCGCCCAGATCGGCGCGAATATCCGTCATGTCAAATTATCCTTCAAAGAAACTGCCGGCGAAATATCGCCGGCAGCCAAGGCTACCACGGATGGTTGAAAAATCCAGATGCGGCAGGCGGGGTCAGCCCGCGCGCACCACATAGACCGAGACCGGTGCATGGCGCACCACGCGGGCGGCATTGGGGCCCAGCAGGTAATCGGCCAGATCGGGCTTGTGCGCCCCCACCACGATCAGATCGCTGCCCGCGCTTTCAGCGGTTTTCAGGATCTCCTTATAGGCGGTGCCGGTGGCCACCACATGGCGGATATCGGCATTGCGCTCGGCCCCCAGTGTCTGAGTACACAACTGCACCAGCGTGTCATGAGCGGCCTTGACCGCCTTGTCGTGATGGCCCGCCTCGAAGAAACCCGAAACCCAGGTCTCGCCGAAATCGGGCAGTACGGTCACCACGTCCAGCCGCGCCCCGTCCAGATCGGCCAGGCGCGCGGCCTGTTTCAGGATCGGGGCGTCGCTGTCGGGATTGCTGATATCGACGGCACAAAGAACAGAGCTGCTCATGCGGGGACTCCCTGTCTGGCGGCGCGGCCGCGTTGGAGAAAGGCGACAAGACCAAGCAGCAGCAGCGCCGGGATGAACACCAGCTCCTTGGGCGGCTGATTGGCCGGGGCCTTGACGGTGACGACACGTACCGCCTCGTCACCGTAAAAGTCGAAATCCTGCATCGATTCAGCGATCGGCGTGCCAAAGAGCGGCTCTTCGAGCTTGATCAGCCCGTCCTCCTCGAACGGGAGAAAGCCCATCGCCTCGACCCGGGCGGCGCCGTCGGCCTCGTTGCCCACGGTCAGCTCCAGGCTCAGGTCCTTCATCTCGCCACTGTCGAAATCGGGCCCAGACACGATGACCCGCAGCACGTCGCCCGGCGCGGCATCGCCCACCGCCTGTTCCAGGCGGGCGGGTTCGAACAGCTCGAACGGCGGCGCGATCCGGTTCATCACATAATCGGGCCGGAACAGCACGAAAGCCACCAGGATCAGCGCCACGCTTTCATAGATGCGGCTGCGGGTCAGGAAAAAGCCCATGGTACCGGCAGTAAAGACCAGCACCGCGATGGTTGCGGATATGGCCACCAAGATGCCGCCCACCCAGCCCACGTCGATCAGCAGCATGTCGGTGTTGAAGATGAACACAAACGGCAGCGCCACGGTACGCAGGGAATAGAAGAAAGCGGTGAAACCGGTCTTGATCGCATCGCCCCCCGACACCGCGGCGGCGGCGAAACTGGCCAGCCCCACCGGTGGCGTCACATCCGCCATGATGCCGAAATAGAAGACGAAGAGATGCACCGCGATCAGCGGCACGATCAGCCCCGATTGTGCGCCCAGTTGAACCACCACGCCGGCCATTAGTGAACTGACCACGATATAGTTGGCTGTGGTCGGCAGGCCCATGCCCAGAACCAGGCTCAGCAGACCCACCATCACCAGCATCAGCACCAGATTGCCGCCCGACAGGAACTCGACCAGATCGGCCATCACCTGCCCCACCCCGGTCAGGGTGACGGTGCCCACGATCACGCCCGCCGTGCCGGTCGCCAGCGCGATACCGATCATGTTACGGGCGCCGTCGATCAGCCCCTGCCACAGGTCGGCAACCCCGGACATGAAGCTGGTCGCCATCTCGGATTCACCCCGGAACAGCGATTTCAGCGGCTTTTGCGTCAGCAGGATCACGAACAGCAGCGCGGTCGCCCAAAAGGCGGACAGGCCGGGCGATTTCTGCTCGATCATCAGGAAATAGACCAGCACCACGATAGGCAGCAGGTAATGCAGCCCCGCCTTGTAGATCTGCGCGATATCGGGCAGTTCGACCACCTCGGCATTGGGGTCGTCGGGTTCCAGATCGGGCACCTGCGCGGCGAACCACACCAGCACGATATAGATCGCTGTCACGATCAACCCCATGATCAGCCCGGCGGAACTGGGCGCCCATGCGGCAATCGCCTGCGCCGGGAACTGGGTTGCATAACACAGCCCGGCAAAGATCACGAAGAAGCTGAGCATGCCCGCCACGGTGCGGATCAGATGCACCTCGCGGTCGCCCAACGTCGGCATGTTCCGCTTCACCGCCTCGAGATGCACGATATAGATCAGCGCGATATAGCTGATCGCGGCAGGCAGGAAGGCATGGGTGATCACCTCGACATAAGAAATGCCCACATATTCCACCATCAGAAAGGCAGCGGCCCCCATCACCGGCGGCATGATCTGGCCGTTGACCGAGCTGGCCACCTCGACCGAGCCGGCCTGTTCGCTGGTAAAGCCCACCCGCTTCATCAGCGGGATGGTAAAGGTGCCGGTGGTGACCACGTTGGCGATGGACGAGCCCGAGATCAGGCCGGTCGCGGCCGAACCGACAACAGCGGCCTTGGCCGGGCCGCCGCGCAGGTGCCCCAGCGCGCCGAACGCCATCTTGATGAAGTAGTTGCCCGCGCCCGCCTTGTCCAAAAGCGCGCCGAACAGCACGAAGAGAAACACGAATTTGGTCGAGACCCCCAGCGCGATGCCGAACACGCCCTCGGAGGTGATCCACATATGGCTCATCGCCTTTTTCAGGCTGGCGCCCTTCCAGCGGATCACCTCGGGCACCCATTCCGAGGCGCCCCAGAACACATAGGCCAGGAATATGGTGGCAATGATTGCCATGGCCGGCCCCAGCGCGCGGCGCGCGGCCTCGAACAGCAGGATCAGACCGACCAGCGCGACCCATTTGTCGGTATCGTCGGCCAGACCGCCCGAATTCACCAGCTTGTCATAAAAGATATAGCCATAGAGCGCGATGCCAGCGCCCAGCACCGCCATCACCCAGTCCTGGGCGGGAATGCGGTCGCGCGGGCTGGATTTCAGCGCCGGATAGGCGGCAAAGGCCAGAAACAGGGCAAAGGCCAGATGCACCTGGCGCGAGTTGTTCACGATACTGCCGGGCAGGATCATGTTCGACATCGGCGAGGCCAGGATCAACTGAAACACGGACCAGATCACCGCGACGATGGCCAGGAACAGCCCGATACTGCCAGCCGGATCGCGCGCGCCCGCATCGGACGAGGCGACAAGGTCCTGAAGTTCTTCTTCGGATAGCGGCCGCTTGCCCTGAATCTCAGAGGTCATGAAAATCTCTCCCTGTCACGCCGTGCTGCTTTGGCTGGTGGCGTCATTTATCCATTGCCCGGCCCCCGCCGGGAGTGAGCGGGGCGCGCCATCGCGCCCCGCCCGAAATCATCGCGTCGCGGATCAGTTGATCCAGCCGCGCTCGCGGTAATACTTCTCGGCCCCCGCATGCAGCGGCGCCGACAGACCGTCCTTGATCATTTCCTCTTCCTTGAGGTTGGCAAAGGCCGGGTGCAGCTTCTTGAAGTCTTCGAAATTGTCGAACACCGCCTGCACCAGCGCATAAACCGCGTCCTCGGACACATCGGCCGAGGTCACCAGCGTGGCGCCCACACCAAAGGTGGTGGTGTCACCGTCATTGCCGCGATACATGCCGCCGGGAATGGTGGCCTTGCGATAGAAGCTGTTGTCGGCGATCAGCTTGTCGATGGCGTCACCATCGACGCTCACCAGCACGGAGTCACAGGCGGTGGTGGCCTCCTGGATCGAGCCCGACGGGTGGCCGACGGTATAGATCATCGCGTCGAGCTGGTTGTCGCAGAGCGCCGCCGACTGTTCCGCCGCCTTCAGCTCGCTGGCCAGGGCAAAGTCGCCGGTGGTCCAGCCCTTGGCCTCGAGCACCACGTCCATGGTGCCGCGCTGACCCGAACCGGGGTTGCCGATATTCACCCGCTTGCCCTTGAGATCGTCAAAGCTCTTGATGCCGGCATCGGCGCGGGCAACCACGGTAAAGGGTTCGGGATGGATCGAGAAGACCGCGCGCAGGCCTTCGAACTTGCCCGCCTCTTCGAATTTCGAGGTGCCGTTATAGGCATGGTACTGCCAGTCCGACTGCGCCACACCGAATTCCAGCTCGCCCTCGCGGATGGTGTTGATGTTATAGACCGAACCGCCGGTGGATTCGACCGAACAGCGCACGCCATGTTCCTTGCGCCCCTTGTTCACCAGACGGCAGATGGCACCGCCGGTCGGGTAATAGACGCCGGTCACACCGCCGGTACCGATGGTGATGAACTCTTCGGCCATTGCCGCGGGCGCCATGAAGGCCGCCGTGACCAATGCGCCAAGACCAAGCTTGCTGTTCCGATTCATGCTGTAACTCCCGTTAGTTATTATACGCGGGCAGAAACGCCCGAGAGATAGATTCGGGACTGCCTCCGCCGACCATCGCCCATACGAAGCGCAGGGGCGGGCTGCAACCCGACAGGGCGCGGGGGGGCGCGGCTCCCGATGGTTCAAGGGTTCCACCCGGGATTTGGACTTGTCAACCCGCAGGGGTGAACCGGTTGGCGAAATCGCCAGATGTGAACCGACGTCGCAATTTTTCCCCCCGCGCTTGCCCGCCCGTTACCGCAGACTGCGCCAAAGCAGCAGGTCGCCATCCGACATCTCGCAAAAGACCTACCAACCGGCGCGGCGATAGAACCGCTCGGCCCGCGTCCCTGCCCCGGTCATAAGCCACGCCTTGCTCCAGCCTGCGCGCCGCAGATCGGCGCAGGCCCGCGCCAGGAGCGTGCGACCACAGCCGCTCCCTTCGCGGCCCGGGGCCACGAACAGCGCCCAGATACTCCCATTGCGTGGATCGCAGGCGGAAAAACCGACCACCTGCCCGCCGGTTTCACATATCCAGAGGGTCGAGTTCCGGTGAAAGTCCAGATAGTCCGAACGCGGGACGCGCGCCGGATCCGAAAGTCGGTTTTCACTCACCGCCGCTCGGATCGTCATCAGGGCGTCGATATCGCTGATACAAGCCGGTCTGATCCGCATGGTCCGATCCCGTTGTGCCCGCCGCAACCAACAGCAGACGCGCGCGCCTGTCCATCCTTTGCGCGGCGGCGTTGGCCCCACTCACGCGGCCGCGGCTCTCCGATTTGGCCTTGCGTGGTCTGGCCGTTGCGTTTAAACGGCGAGCGCAACGCCGGAGCGTCAGGATGTGCGCCTTTCCTTCGGCCGGATTGCCCGAGAATCCGGGCAGTTCAAGCCGCTTTGATGCGGCGCGGTGTTGATGGTGGTGGCCAGCGTTCGGCCCGCACAAAGAGAAGAGTGCCGCTGTAGCTCAGCTGGTAGAGCACGTCATTCGTAATGATGGGGTCGGGGGTTCGAGTCCCTTCAGCGGCACCAGTCTTCTCTCGGGCTTCCATTCCTTCAGAATACTCCGACGCTTGGTGAGCCTGTTTCCCGGTCGGCTTAGACCGCATTTCTTTCGCCGGGTTCACGCGCAGGTTCCCCAAACGGAAAGCGCCCTCAGGATCCATCCCGTTCAGCCCGATCCAATTGTACCTGCCCTGCAAGATTGTTTGGTGCCCAAGGAGAGACTCGAACTCTCACGCCCGTAAAGGCGGGGGATTTTGAATCCCCTGCGTCTACCATTCCGCCACTTGGGCCACCTGAGGACATGGATTAGCCGCAGCCGCGGCGAAGGTCCAGAGGCAAAAACGAGATTGGCAAGACGGTTGACCCCAACCGCGCCGCATGGTTTGCAACCTGCAACTTCAATCACAGGGCAGGCACGGGCGGCATGCTGACATCGCTCTATCACAGGACCATGGCGCTTGCCGATCACCGTCACGCACTCTGGGCGCTGGCGCTGGTCGCGTTTCTGGAAAGCTCGGTCTTTCCGATCCCTCCCGACCTTCTGATGATCCCGATGATTCTCGCCCGCCCCTCGCGGGCCTGGCTGATCGCGCTGGTGGCACTGGTGGCCTCTGTGCTGGGTGGTCTGCTGGGCTATGCCATCGGCGCTTTCTTCTATGACAGTATCGGTGCGCCGATCCTCGAGGCGATGGGCAAGGCTGAGGCGATGGAGGCCTTCAACACCCGCTTCAACGATTTCGGCTTCTGGGCGGTGCTGACGGCGGGTGTGACCCCCTTCCCCTACAAGGTGATCACCATCATGTCGGGCTGGACGGGCATGCCGCTGGGCACCTTCATCGCCACCTCGATCCTGGCGCGGGCGCTGCGCTTCTTCCTGGTGGCCGCGTTGCTCTGGAAATTCGGGGCCCCGGTGCGCGATTTCATCGAAAAGCGTCTCGGGCTGGTGATGACCGTCTTCATGGCGTTGCTGATCGGCGGCTTCTTTCTGGTGAGGTATCTGTGATGACACGTAACCGCTTGGTTCTCCTGGCCGCGGGCGGCTCGGCGGCGCTGCTGCTGGCGGCCTGGGGATTTCAATATCTGGGCGGCATGGCGCCTTGCAAACTGTGCATCTGGCAACGCTATCCGCATGGGGCGGCAGTGCTCATCGGGGCGGTGACGCTGGCAACCGGCTGGCGCATTCTGCCTTGGGCCGGCGCCTTGGCGGCCCTGACCACAGCTGGCATCGGCCTTTATCACGCGGGTGTCGAACAGGGTTGGTGGGAGGGTCCCACAACCTGCACCTCCGGCCCGATCGGCGGTCTTAGCGCCGAACAGCTGATCGCGCAAATCATGGAGGCGCCGCTGGTGCGCTGCGACGAGATCCCGTGGGATCTGTTCGGCATCTCGATGGCGGGCTGGAACGGGCTGGTCTCGCTCGGACTGGCGCTGGTCTGGCTGCTGGCCGCGACCCGGCGGGCCTGACCGCGCTCTCGCGGCGACGCACCCGCCCAGCCCCTTCATTTCGCTGAAAATACTCCGGGGGAGTCGCCCCCGGGGCGACGGGGGCAGCGCCCCCTCCCCCTTCAGGTGGCTTTCTTGGTCGACAACAGCAGGCTGGTTTCGCTGGCCTGCACGCCTTCGAACAGGCGGATCCGCGCTAATGCGTGATCGAGATCTTCCAGCGTCTCGGTCCCCAGTTCAACGATCAGGTCCCAGCGGCCGTTGGTCGAGTGGATCGCCCGCACCTGTTTCAGCCCCTGCAACTGCCGCGTGATACGGGCGGCACCGCGCCCCTCGATCTCGATCATCATCAGCCCGCGCACCGGATCGTTCAACACGTCCTCTTTCAACGTGACCGTGAAACCCAGGATATCGCCACGCTGCATCAACCGCTCGATTCGCGCCCGCACGGTGGTGCGCGACAGGTTCAGTTGCAGCGCCAGATCCGACAGCGACGCCCGCGCGTCATGTCTGAGTGCGGCAATCAGGCGCTCGTCCGTTTTGTCCATGATGATTTCCGATTTGCACAATCCCCCTTCCTACTGAGCAAAATCACCACTGGAATTCAACACGTTTCGATCAGAATCTGACAAAAACGCAAAGAGACTGCATCCTATGACTGCCAAACGCTGCATTTTGATCGGCGCCCCGGTCGACAGCGGCAAGCGCCGCACCGGCTGCCTGATGGGCCCCGATTCCTATCGTACTGCCGGCCTGGCCGAGGCGCTCTCCGATCTCGGCCATATCGTCGAGGACCTGGGCAATCTCTCGCCCGCCGAACACGCGCCCGAGCCGAACGACACCCATCTGCATCAACCCAACCGCACCATCGGCTGGACCAACCGCCTGATCCGCGCCGCCGAACAGGCGATGCCGCGCGGGCTGCCGATCTTTCTGGGCGGCGATCACGCGCTGGCGCTCGGCAGCGTGGCGGGCGTGACCAACCACGCCGCCCGCGTCGGCCGCCCGCAATTCGTGCTCTGGCTCGACGCCCATAGCGACTATCACACGCCGGAAACCTCCGCCTCGGGCAACCTGCACGGCACGCCCCTGGGCTATGTGACCGGGCGCGGTGGCTTTGCCGGTTTCCCGGTGATCACCAACCCGGTGAAGCAACGCAATATCTGCATCCTCGGCCTGCGCTCGGTCGACCGCGCCGAGCGCGAGGCGCTGCAACAGACCAAGATCCGCTTTCACGACATGCGCCAGATCGACGAGACCGGAATCGCCCGCCCCCTGCAGGCCTTTCTGGATACCGTGGCCAAGGAGAACGGCATGCTGCATGTCTCGCTTGATGTCGACTTTCTCGACCCGTCGATCGCACCCGCCGTCGGCACCACCGTGCCCGGTGGCGCCACCATTCGCGAGGGCCACCTGGTGATGGAGATGATCTGCGACAGCGGTCTGATGACCTCGCTCGATCTGGTCGAGCTCAACCCCTTCCTCGACGAACGCGGCCGCACCGCCCAACTGATGGTCGATCTGGCCGCCTCGGCGCTGGGCCGCCGCGTCTTCGACCGCCCGACGCGGAGCTTTTCATGACCACGATCCAGGCCCCTATGGCGGTTGTGATGATCCGCCCGCATGCCTTCCGCTCGAACCCGGAAACCCGCGCCGACAACGCGTTCCAGACCGACAGCGCCACGGGTGACACCGCGCCGCGCGCCCTGGCCGAGTTTGACGCCGCCGTCGCCACCCTGCGCGCGGCGGGCGTCCGGGTGCATGTGTTCGATGACACCGGCACTCAGGACACGCCCGACAGCGTCTTTCCCAACAACTGGTTTTCCACCCATACCGGCGGCCATGTGGCGCTTTATCCGATGTATACAGAGAACCGACGCCGCGAACGCCGCCCGGACGTGATCGAGCTGTTGAAACGCGAATATCGCGTCTCGGACGTAGTCGACTACAGCGGGCTGGAACAGGACGGCCTGGCGCTCGAAGGCACTGGCGCCATGGTGCTCGACCATATCGGCCGCATCGCCTATGTCGCCCGCTCGCACCGGGCCGACCCGGTGCTGCTGGAACGCTTCTGCGCCCATTTCAACTATGAACCCGTTTGTTTCGATGCGGTCGACGCACAGGGGTGCCCGGTTTATCACACAAACGTGCTGATGGGGATCGGCACCGACTATGCGCTGATCTGCCTGTCGATGATCCCGGACCCCAAACGGCGCCGGACCGTCGCCGAACGTCTGGCCGAAAACGGACGCACCGTCATCGACCTGACGCCGGAGCAGATCGGCGAGTTTGCCGGAAACGCCATCGAACTGACCGGTCACCGCCGCCTGCTGGCCCTGTCGGCCCGCGCCCACAGGGCGCTGACCCCCGATCAGATCGCCGTCATCGAACGCTCGGCACAACTGCTGCCGCTCGCGATCCCCACCATCGAAACCGCCGGCGGGTCCGTTCGCTGCATGATCGCCGGCATCCACCTGACACGCCGCCCGGAAAGGATCGCCGCATGACCGCCACCACCATCCCCTCGGACAAGGCGCTGGTGCCCTTCGTCTCGGTCGATCACATGATGCAGCTGGTGCACCATATCGGTGCCGAAGAGATGATGCGCGGCATCGCCGAATATATCGAGGCCGATTTCCGCCGCTGGGAAAGCTTTGACAAGACCCCGCGCGTGGCCAGTCACTCGCCGGTCGGCGTGATCGAGTTGATGCCGACCTCGGATGGCGAGCTTTACGGCTTCAAATACGTGAACGGCCACCCCAAGAACACCAAGGAAGGGTTGCAGACCGTCACCGCCTTTGGCCTGCTGGCCTCGGTCGAAACGGGTTATCCGGTGCTGCTGAGCGAGATGACCCTGCTGACCGCGCTGCGCACCGCCGCAACCTCGGCCCTGGTGGCCAGGTACCTTGCCCCCAAGGGCGCGCATACGATGGCGATGATCGGCAATGGCGCCCAGTCTGAGTTCCAGACCCTGGCGATGAAGGCGATCTGCGGCCTGAAATCCGTACGTCTATATGACACCGACCCGGCCGCCACCGCCAAGGCCGCCCGTAACCTGTCTGGTCAGGGGATCGAGGTGGTGAGTTGCACCAGCCCCGAAGAGGCGATCGAAGGCGCGCAGATCCTGACGACCTGCACCGCCGACAAGCAATATGCCACCATCCTGACCGACAACATGGTGGGTTCGGGCGTGCATATCAACGCCATCGGCGGCGACTGCCCGGGCAAGACCGAACTGGCCGAGGCGATCCTGCACCGCTCGGACATCTTCGTCGAATACCCGCCGCAGACCCGGATCGAGGGCGAGATCCAGCAACTGGCCCCCGACCATCCGGTGATCGAGATGTGGCAGGTGATCACCGGCAAGGCGCCCGGCCGTACCTCTGACCGCCAGATCACCCTGTTTGACAGCGTGGGCTTCGCCATCGAGGATTTCTCGGCCCTGCGCTATGTGCGCGACCGGTTGCAGGAGACCGGCCTCTATCACGCGCTCGACCTGCTGGCCGACCCCGACGACCCGCGCGACCTGTTCGGCATGCTGCAGCGGGCGGCGCCTGCGGCGGGGTAAAGGCATGCGAGGCGCTGCCTCGCGCTCCGGAGTATTTGCAGCGAAATGAAGGAGTGGACCCCTGTCTTTCCTCTTGCTGCAAATATCCCCGCCGGAGGCATCGCGCGGCACGCGCGAACAGCTGCCTTGCCAGCGGGCGAGCGGATCAGTATGGCGGGGGCATGAGCGATACCCTGCCCCCCTGCCCCGATTGCGCCTCTACCTTCACCTATCAGGTGGATGCGCTGCTGAACTGTCCCGAATGCGGCCATGAATGGCAGGCGACAGAAGAAGCCGAGCCGGGCATCCGCGACAGTGTCGGCAATCTGCTGGCCGATGGCGATACGGTGACCGTGATCAAGGATCTCAAGGTCAAGGGATCCTCGGCCGTGGTCAAGGTGGGCACCAAGGTGCGCAATATCCGCCTGGTCGGTGGCGATCACGACATCGACTGCAAGATCCCCGGCATCGGCCCGATGGGGTTGAAATCGCAATTTGTGAAGAAGGCCGCCGACTGAGGTTCAGGCAGCGGTCACGCGTCCAGTTCGGCATCCCAATAGAGGAAGTCCATCCAGCTTTCATGCAGGTGGTTGGGCGGGAACTTGCGGCCCACATTCTGCAATTCCTCGGCCTGCGGGCGGCGCGGCGGGCGGCGCAGCGACATGTTGGCCTGGCGCAGCGATTTCGACCCCTTGCGCAGGTTGCAGGGCGCGCAGGCGGCGACCACGTTTTCCCAGCTGGTCACGCCCCCAGCGGCGCGCGGCACCACATGGTCAAAGGTCAGATCCCCCTTGCCACCGCAATACTGGCAGCGGAATTCGTCCCTCAGAAACAAATTGAAGCGCGTGAAGGCCACGCGCTTCTGAGGTTTCACATAGTCTTTCAGCACCACGACCGAGGGTATTCGGAGCACCACGCTGGGGCTGCGCACCACCTCGTCATATTCGGCGATGATATCGACCCGGTCCAGCCAGGCCGCCTTGATCGCCTCCTGCCAGGGCCACAGCGACAGCGGATAATAGGAGAGCGGGCGGTAATCGGCATTGAGCACCAGCGCCGGGTGATGTTTCAACGCACCCGGTTCGCGCACAAAATCAGTCCTGAAATCGCCATCCATCCCGGATTCTCTCCTCGCCCCGGATTGCCGTAAGACCTGTCCAGAGCGGGGAGCACCCGCCCCGGCTTCGAACCAACTATATATCGTGTCCGGTCGCTGGCAAGCCTTGATTTTCCACTACATGTCGGCACTGCACTAGCTTGTGCAAGTAACAGGGTCGTGACGGTTATCCACAGGCTTGCCGCAACGCGCGGCGCGCGCTATTGGCAACGCCCATGGCCTGGTTCATCCGCTTCAACAAACCCTATGACGTGCTGTCGCAATTCACCGATCGCGGCAGCGCCGACAGCCCGCGCGCGACCCTGTCCGACCATATCGACCTGCCGGGCGTTTACCCCGCCGGGCGGCTGGATCGCGACAGCGAGGGGCTGATGCTGCTGACCGACGATGGCCGGTTGCAGGCGCGCATCGCCGATCCCAGGCACAAGCTGGCCAAGACCTATTGGGTGCAGGTCGAAGGCGTGCCAGATGCGGCCGCTCTCAAGGCGCTGAGCGAGGGGGTTGAGCTGAAGGACGGGCTGACCCGACCTGCCCGTGCCCGCGCCATAGCAGAGCCGGCGAACCTCTGGCCGCGCAATCCCCCGATAAGAGAGCGCAAATCGGTGCCAGACAGCTGGATCGAGCTGACCATTCGCGAAGGCCGCAACCGGCAGGTCCGCAGGATGACCGCCGCGGTCGGCCACCCGACCCTGCGCCTGATCCGGGCGCGGATCGGTGAGTGGACGCTGGACGGTTTGGCGCCGGGCGAATGGCAAAGCCTGCCGATGCCCGCCGCCCGATCCGCCCCCCCAAAAGGGCGCCCGCGCCGCTGATCGCGCGGCGCAGCACAGCTCAGAGGCTCAGCTTGTCGCGCATGAAGGCCAGCGCCACGCTCAGCCCATCGGGCGCGATGCCGTGGCCGGTCCCCTTCATCACATGGGCATAGACTTCTTTGAAACCGGCGCCCTGCAAGGCCTCTGCCGCCTGCGGCAGCGATTGCGGCGGCACCACGTCATCGACATCGCCGTGCACCAGCAGCACCGGCATCCGGCTGGCCACCTCATCGGACAACAGGTCCGGCTCCAGCAGGCGGCCCGAAAAGGCGACGACGCCCGCCACCGGATCCTCGCGCCTTGGCGCGACGTGCAGGCTCATCATCGTGCCCTGGCTGAAACCGAACAGCACCACCTGTTCGGGCAGCAGATCCTCGTCCACCATCAGCGCGTCGAGGAAGGCGTTGAAATCGGTCACTGCCGCCTCCATCCCGCGCCGCGCCTCCTCTTCCGAGGATCCGTCGAGCCAGGGGATCGGGAACCACTGGAACCCGAAGGGCATGCCCGGGATCGTCTCGGGCGCGTCGGGCGCCACAAAAAGCGTGTCCGGCAGATGTTCGCCCAGAACATCGGCCAGCCCCAACAGATCGGCCCCATTGGCGCCATAGCCATGCACGAATACCACCGCCGAGCGGGTGTCGCCCGATACCGGCGCCTTGCGCTCGGCCCTCAGAACACGTGTCATCTGATCCCTTCCCTGTCCTTTGCCACCCGGTAATAGGCCCAGAGCACGCGCGCCGCAACCGAGCGCCAGGGCGACCAGGCCAGCGCCATCTGTCGCAGGGCGCGTTCACTGGGGCGCTCGGGCAGATCATAGAGGGCGCGCGCGGCCTCTTGCAGGGCCAGATCGCCGGGCGCGAACACATCGGCGCGGCCCAGGCTGAACATCGCGTATATCTCGGCCGTCCAGACCCCGATGCCGGGTACCCGGGTCAGCTCGGCGACCACATCCGCATCAAGAGCAGTGCGCAAGCCTTTGAAATCAATGCGCGCCCTGGCAAGCTCGCGGGCATAGCGGATCTTCTGTCGGCTCAGCCCCACGGCGCGCAGGTCGTCGTCGCTGGCCCAGAGGATCTTGCGCGGGCCGGTCAGCCCCGCCGCCTGCATCCGCCCCCAGATCGCGTTGGCCGAGGCAACGCTGACCTGCTGGCTGACAATGGCGCTGAGCAGTTCGGCAAAGCCATCCGGCCGCCGGCGCAGGGGCAAAGGCCCGGTCAGCGTCATCGCATGGGCCATGCGCGGACAGCTCTCGGCCAGCCAGGCCGCCCCTTCGGCCACACAATCGGGGGTTTCGATGATGCGCCCAACAGTCATTTCATCCCCCAGCGATGCGATTCCAGATCGCGCAAAGGTTAATCTGTTCACAATTGGTTTCAACCGGCTTGCCGCCACCTGCATTCGCCGATACGCATGCGTCCATGACGCTCGCCGATAGCCACACCAACGACAGCCGCGCAAAGCGCAACGTCGCCGTTCTCGTCGCCGCCCAGGCCATTCTGGGCGCGCAGATGCCGATGATCTTTACCATTGGCGGGTTGGCCGGCCAGTCGCTGGCCAGCAATGTCTGCCTTGCGACGCTGCCGATCTCGCTCATCGTGCTGGGGTCGATGCTGTCGGCGACACCGATTTCGGCCATCATGCAGAAATGGGGACGCCGCGCCGGGTTCCTGCTGGGGGCACTGGCAGGCGCACTGGGCGGGGCTGTCGGGGCCTATGGGCTTTACCTTTCGTCTTTCCCTGTCTTTCTGGCGGGCAGCCTGCTGACCGGCGTCTATATGAGCGCCCATGGCTTCTATCGTTTTGCCGCTGCCGATACCGCCTCGGACACGTTCCGTCCCAAGGCGATCTCTTATGTCATGGCCGGCGGTCTGGCCGCCGCGATCATCGGGCCGCAACTGGTGAAGGCCACCTCGGACGCCTATGTCATCCCGTTTCTGGGCACCTATTACGCGGTGATTGGGGTCAACTTGCTGGGTGCGCTCCTGTTCTTTTTCCTCGACATCCCGCGCCCGACCCCGCCCGCTGCCGACAGCCCGCGCGGACGCAGCCGGATGGAACTTCTCAAGACCCCACGCATCGCGGTAGCGGTGATCTGCGCCATGGTCTCTTATGCGCTGATGAACCTGGTGATGACCTCGACCCCGCTGGCGGTGGTGGGCTGCGGTTACGATCAGGGTGATGCGGCGGATGTGGTGACCAGCCATGTGCTGGCCATGTATGTGCCCAGCTTCTTTACCGGCCACCTGATCGCCCGGTTCGGGGTGGAGAAGGTCGTGGCCGCCGGTCTGGTCGTGCTGGCCGCAGCCGGTGTGGTGGCTCTGCAAGGCGTGGATCTCAACAACTTCTTCATCGCGCTGATCCTCTTGGGTCTGGGCTGGAACTTCGGCTTCATCGGCGCCACCACCATGCTGGCAGGCGCCCATGAGCCGCATGAGCGCGGCCGGATGCAAGGGTTGAACGACCTCCTGGTCTTTGGCGGTGTCACCATGGCCTCGCTGGCCTCGGGCGGGCTGATGAACTGCTCGGGCGGTTCGCCGGTCGAGGGTTGGACCGCTGTCAACCTGGCGATGGTGCCCTTCCTGACCCTGGCGGGCGGCGCGCTGATCTGGCTCATGCTGCGCCCCAAGGAGGCCTGAGCGGGGGCGCTGCCCCCGTCGCCTGGCGGCGACTCCCCCGGGATATTTGCAGCAAGAGGAAAGAGCGACAGCGCTTCTTCATTCCGCTGCAAATACTCCGGAGCGCGAGGCGGAGCCTCGCAAAACCGTCACCAGCGGCCAGTGGAAACCTGGAGACCAAGTCGCAGGTTGCGCGCAAAGGGGCTGAGTCCAAGCTGGCCCGCCGCCACGCGTGCGGGTTCCTTGCGTGCCTGACGTAGCAGCGCACCGCTCTGCCAACCCGCCAGCAGCGCGGGCCGCGCAGCAGGTGAGATCATGGCGCGTTTCGCGCGCGCCCGAGACAGCCGGTCAAGCCCCTCCTCGGCCAGTTGCCGGATACCTGCGGGGGTACCGTCGAGCAGCGGGATGCGCCCGCGCGCCTCCAGTTCCGGGATGGCGCGGAACCAGTTGGCCAGCCCCATTGCATAGCCGTAGTCGCGCAAGACGCCCTCGTCGGCCTGCCCCAGTGCGGCTGCCGCGGCGCATAGCAGGGTGCCGCTGCTCTCTTCGACATAGCGGGTCAGGTGAGTTTCATCCTCGAACGGATCGCGATAGATGTCCCAGCGCCGCACCGCCACGAATCCATCGAGCCGCGCCGCCATCTGCGGGCTGAGGATACCCGCCAGCGGCGTCACCACCGGATGCCGGCGCGGCGGCTTGCCGACGGCCAGTTCTTCCAGCGCGTCGCGCCACCATTGCAGCCGCATCTCGGCAATCATCGGCTCGGCCGAGGCCCAGGGCGCGCGCGCCACCTCGACCGCCAGCGCGTAGAGCGGAAACAGCACCCGGCGCGCCGCCACCGGGGCCGCCATCGCCGCCGCGAACCGGTCCGGGTCGGCGCGCTGCACCAGCTCGGCGCAGGCGGTCAGATCGGCGTCGAAGACGTCGCTCACTCCGCCGCCACCCCTTGCCCCGCGCAATCGCGCAGCAGTTTCCAGTTGATCGCGTCCAGAAGCGCCTCGAACGAGGCGTCGACTATGTTGGCGCTGACGCCCACGGTAGACCAGCGCCGCCCCTTGCCATCCTCGCTGTCGATGATGACACGGGTCACCGCCTCGGTGCCGCCCTGGGTGATGCGCACCTTGAAATCCACCAGCCGCATGTCGCTGAGGATCGCCGAATAGCGCCCCAGATCCTTGGCCAGCGCCTTGTAGAGCGCGTTGACCGGGCCGCGGTCGCTGCCGGTCTCGTCCAGCGACTCGCTGACCGAAAGCAGCTTTTCGCCATCCACCTTGACCACAACAACCGCCTCGGAGAGGCTGACCATGCGGTCATACTTGTTCTTGCGCCGCTCGACCGTGACCTTGTAGCGCTTGACCTCGAAGAACGCGGGCATCTGGCCCAGTTCGCGCCGCGCCAGCAGCTCGAAACTGGCCTGCGCGGTGTCATAGGAATAGCCCTCGTCCTCGCGCGCCTTGATCCGCTCCAGGATATGTCCCAGCGCCGGGTCGCCCGGCGGCACGCTCAGCCCCGCATCGGTCAGCCGCTTGCGCAGGTTCGACTGGCCCGCCTGGTTCGACATCGGGATGATGCGCTCGTTGCCCACCAGCGCGGGGTCGATATGTTCATAGGTCGAAGGGTCCTTGAGGATGGCGCTGGCATGCAGCCCGGCCTTGTGCGCAAAGGCCGAGGAGCCGACATAGGGCGCCTGTTTCACCGGCACCCGGTTCAGGATGTCGTCGAGCATCCGGCTGATCCGGGTCAGGTCGGCCAGCGCCCCCGCGCTGACACCGGTTTCGAACCGGCTGGCATAGGGTTCCTTCAACAACAGCGTCGGGATCAACGAGGTCAGGTTGGCATTGCCACAGCGCTCGCCCAGCCCGTTCAGCGTGCCCTGGATCTGGCGCGCGCCCGCCATCACGGCGGCCAGAGAACAGGCCACCGCCTGATCGGTGTCGTTGTGGCAATGGATGCCCAGACGGTCGCCGGGGATACCGGCGGCGATCACCTCTCCTACCACGCGGGCCACATCGGCGGGCATGGCGCCGCCATTGGTGTCGCACAGCACGATCCAGCGCGCGCCTGCCTCCAGCGCGGCCCGGCAGACTTCCAGCGCATAGGCGGGATTGTCGCGATAGCCGTCAAAGAAATGCTCGGCATCAAACAGCGCCTCGCGCCCCTGCGCCACGATATGGGCCATCGAGGCGCGGATGTTCCCGGTATTCTCGGCCAGCTCGATCCCCAGCGCATGGGTCACGTGGTAGTCATGCGCCTTGCCGACCAGACAGACGGTGCCGGTGCCCGCGTTCATCACGGCGGCCAACACATCGTCGTTCTCGGCCGAACGGCCCGACCGCTTGGTCATGCCAAAGGCGGTAAGCCGCGCGCGGGTCGCTGGCGCGGCCTCGAAAAACGCGCTGTCGGTGGGGTTGGCCCCGGGCCAGCCGCCCTCGATATAGTCGATACCCAGACTGTCGAGCGCACTGGCGATGCGCAGCTTTTCCGGGGTCGAGAATTGTACGCCCTGGGTCTGCTGACCATCGCGCAGGGTGGTATCGTAAAGGTAGAGGCGGTCGCGGGTCATGCGGAGTCTCCTCGACAGGGCAGCGCCCGGCCCGGGGTGGGCGCATGGCGCCCGCCCATGGGGGCGGGTCGGGCGCGGCCTGGGCAAGCCCGGGCGGGGCATTCGCGATGGAGGGTCATTTCAGGGCCTCCAGCTTGGCGGGCTCGAACCCGGCCGAGGGCAGCAGCGAGACGCCCTCCTTGCTCATCCGCACCTCAAGCCCGGCAGCGACAAAGGCCGCCTTGAGCCGGTCCACTTCGGAGAAATCCTTGCTCTCCATCGCGACGCTTCGGGCGGCGGCGAGTTGCGCCTCGAACCCCGTCAGATCGACAGAGGCACCATCCCAACCCGAGAGTTCATCACTCAAAAGCCCCATGAGTTGGGCAGAGGCGAGTAGTTCCGGCGGCTCTCCTTCGGCGGCCAGGCGATGCAGCTCGGTAAGGGCGCCCGCCGTGTTCAGGTCATCGGCCAGTGCCTCGATCACTGTGGGCGCCGCGCTGGCGGCGGGTTCGATACCCGCCGTCAGCGCGCGCCACTTGCGCAGGGTTGTCTCGGCCTCTTTCGCCTTCTTCTCGGTCCAGTCCATCGGCTTGCGGTAATGCGTGCTCAGGAACACGAAGCGGATCACCTCGCCCGGGATGCCCTGATCAAGCAGGTCGCGCACGGTAAAGAAGTTGCCCAGCGACTTGGACATCTTCTTGCCCTCGACCTGCAACATCTCGTTATGCAGCCAGACATTCGCAAAACGACCCTCGGGATGGGCGCAGCAGCTTTGCGCGATTTCGTTCTCGTGATGCGGGAACATCAGGTCGTTGCCGCCGCCATGGATGTCGAAGCTTTCGCCCAAGAGCTCGTAACTCATGGCCGAGCATTCGATATGCCAGCCCGGCCGCCCCCGGCCCCAGGGGCTGTCCCAGCCGGGCAGATCGGGGGTCGAGGGTTTCCACAGAACGAAATCCATCGGGTTCTTCTTGTAGGGCGCCACCTCGACCCGGGCGCCCGCGATCATGTCATCGACCGAGCGGCCCGAGAGCTTGCCGTAATGCTCTTTCCACGAATCCACCGCGAACAGCACATGGCCCTCGGCCGCATAGGCATGGCCCTTGGCGATCAGGCTTTCGATCATCGCCACCATCTGCGGGATGTACTCTGTGGCGCGCGGCATGTGGTCGGGTTCCAGCGCACCCAACGCGCCCATGTCGTCCAGAAACCACTGGGTCGTCTCGGCGGTGATGTCGCCGATGGGCCGCCCGCTTTCGGCCGCGCGCGCGTTGATCTTGTCGTCGACGTCGGTGAAGTTGCGCACATAGGTCACATGATCCGCGCCATAGACATGGCGCAGCAGCCGGTAGAGCACGTCGAACACCACCACGGGTCGCGCGTTGCCCAGATGCGCCCGGTCATAGACCGTGGGACCGCAGACATACATGCGCACGTTCCGGGGGTCGATCGGGACAAACTCTTCCTTTGTCCGCGTCCTTGTGTTGTGCAGCTTGATCGTCGTCATCGTGTCTTGTTCCTAAACAGCATGCGGCAGGCGCTTGTCAGCGCGGGCTTAGCAACTTGTCTTTGCGAAGAAAACGACGAATGACCAGCCCGCGAATGGATCAGCGGGTAATGCAGCAGATAATGATGCGAATGGTGCGGGTCATGGCAGAGCCATAACACGGCTTGTTCGCTGATCCAAGCCTTGAAACCGCACGCCGCAGGGGAGCCGTCGCCGGCATGCGTCGAGAAACCGTGACCGCGGTGGCAACCGGGCGCGGGGAACGAGGTCCGCTTGAACCGGGCTGCGGACCTCTTGTGTGACCGGATGCCCGGGCAGGTCGGCGGCGCACTGCGTTGCGCGCCGCCTGCCCGCACTCAGAACCGCAGCGATGCCCGCAGGTTGAAGGTGTTGACGTCGAAATCGCTTCCGGCGCCGCCAAAATCCTTGAACTGGTGGCGCAGAACCTCGCCACTGACCGACAAATAGTCGGTCACCGGCATCGCCAGACCCAAACCATAGACCAAGCCGTTTTCATTGCCGAATGTCGAGGTGGCGCGCGCCGCCCCCAGCACGCCATAGCCCAGCACCGGACCAAAGTCGTAACCGGCCTTGACCTTGAGCCGCCCGATCTCGTCCAGCGTGCCGCCCCCGCCGCCCAGATCGTTGTTGACCCGGTCATATTCCAGTTCACCGCCCATGACGAACCGGTTGCCCAGATCAAAGTTGTAGCCGATATGGCCGCCAAAGGTGGCGGCCTCGCCATCGCGCGCGCCGGGGCCATCGACATCGCCATAACCGACACCCAGCCCCAGATAGGCGCCGCTCCAGTCACCTGCGATTGCCGGGGCGGCGGCCATAGATACCGCGACCAGCGCGGGAACCAAATGCTTCATTGTTCTACTCCTTGCCACGGGACAAGAGAAACCCGGCAAGATATTGTCACCAATATCTTTTTCAGCGCCGCTCTCCTGTCGCCACCAGACAGATGCGCCTTGTCGTTACTTGCTTCAAGCCGCCAGAGCCACGGCCCTGCAGGCTGGGCCGGAACCCGCCACAGGGGGGCTAAAGCGTCGCGGAATCCCGCGCACGAGCGCTGCGACACGCAGGTCGCAAACAGGACAGATCAGGTCGGATCGGGATGGCATTCTGCCACAGGATGAGGAGCGCAAGCATGCAAGAGGAACGCAGCAAGATCTGCCTGGTCAGCCGCACCATCGGTGCCGACCGGGGGCGTGCCGCACGGGGTCGGCCTGGCCACCGCTGACGCGTTTTCTTCCTTTCCATTCCCAAACTCACCAGGATTCTACCTGCATGAACGATCAGACTCGTAGCACTGCCCGTGCGGGCGGGCGTTCGGCCCGTCGCGCCGCCCGCTCTGCCGCGCTTCCCGACCATCTGCGCCCCATCCGCCCCGGTATGAGCGGTGGCGCGCTGAACCTTCTGAGCCAACAGGACATGGAGCGTATCCATGCCGCGGCCCTTGACGCGCTGGAACGTATCGGCCTGGCCGATGCCCCGCAAAGCGGCATCGACTATCTGGTCGGCGCCGGCTGTATCCTGGGCGAGGACAAGCGCATCCGCTTTCCCCGCGCGCTGGTCGAGGACACGCTGGCCCGCGCCAACCGCTCGGTGACGCTCTACAGTCGCGACGGCAAGACCGACCTCGAGCTTGCGGGTACGCGGGTCCATTACGGCACCGCAGGCGCGGCGGTTCACATGGTCGATGTCGATGGCCGCGAATACCGCGATTCGACGGTGCAGGATCTGCACGACGCCTCGCGGATCTGCGAACGGCTCGACAATATTCATTTCGTGCAACGCCCGATGGTCTGTCGCGATATCAGCGACAATTTCGAAATGGATATGAACACGATTTATGCTTGTTGCTCAGGCACGTACAAGCATGTCGGCGTGTCCTTTACCGATCCGTCCTATGTGGCGCCCGCCATCGAAATGCTGCACATGATCGCCGGAGGCGAGGCCAACTGGCGCGAGCGGCCCTTCGTGTCGAACTCCAACTGCTTTGTCGTGCCGCCGATGAAGTTCGCCACCGAATCCTGCCTGGTGATGGAGGAATGCATCAAGCACGGCATGCCGGTGCTGTTGCTGTCGGCGGGCATGGCCGGGGCCACCGCGCCCTCGACCGTGGCGGGCGCCATCGTTCAGGCGGTGGCGGAATGTCTGGCCGGTCTGGTTTACGTGAACGCGGTCAAGCCGGGCGCGCCCGCGATTTTTGGCACCTGGCCCTTTGGCCTGGACCTGCGCACCGGCGCGATGACCGGCGGGTCGGGCGAACAGGCGCTGCTGACAGCGGGCTGCGCCCAGATGCACCGCTTCTACGATCTGCCTGGCGGCGCGGCGGCGGGGATCGCCGACAGCAAACTGCCGGACATGCAGGCCGGGTGGGAGCAGATGTGCTCGAACGTCATGGCGGGTCTGTCGGGGTTGAATATGGTCTACGAGGCGGCGGGCATGCATGCGTCGCTGCTGGGCTTCTGCCATGAAAGCCTGATCCTGTCCGACGACCTGATCGGCCAGGCGCTGCGCTGCGTGCGCGGCATCGAAGTGACCGACGAGACGCTTGCGGTGGATCAGATCGCCGAGGTCTGTCTGGGCGGCAGCGGCCATTATCTGGGCACCGACCAGACGCTGGGCCGGATGCAGGTGGACTATGTCTATCCCACGCTGGGGGACCGGACCTCGCCCAAGGAATGGGTGGAAAAGGACAAGCCCGACCTGATCGCCAAGGCCGTGGCCCGCAAGGAGGCTATTCTGGCAGAGAGGTCAGCGGCGCGTTTCGATCCCGTTACAGATGCGGCGATTCGGGCGAAGTTCAACATTCACTTGGCGCCGTAAGCTATTGAAAGTGAACGGCGGCCCGAAGGCCGCCGTTCCAGATGGCGATCAGCCATCGCTCGCGGGAAGCAAGCCTGCCTGCTGTGCTTCGGCGACTTCCTCGGCATCCAGGACCGCATCGCCATTGGAATCCATCCGCACAAAGGTTTCGGGATCCACCTCGGGATTTGCGGCCTGAACCTCGGTCAGGGTCAAAACGCCGTCGCCATCTGTATCCGCGCTGCTCTGCGCCCATGCGGTTGCAGGCAGGGCCATACCCAAGGCGCCCAGCAGGGCCAGCAGTTTCGGTGTCATTTGAGTCTCTCCTCAAGTGGGTTATGTCTCTGTCATGTCCGGACAGGCACACCCTCCACCCTTCGCGGGGCGTTGTCATCGGCTTGCGTCGAACAGCGCGGATTCGCGCTGACTGGCGCCGGTTGCCGCTGATCCGGTCGGCGAACCGCCGCCCGGCAGCACACGCGCAGGCGAGATCGGCGGATGTCCCCAGAGCGGGTCGCGGCGATCCGGCAAGAGCCTGCCGGATTTCTCCCGAATCGCGGACAAAAAAAAGGGGGCCGAAGCCCCCTATTGAGTCTCGCGTGCCAGGCTCAATCGTTGACCGCCCGGTATTTTCTGCCTGCGGCCTGGACGCGTCGGGGGCGAGCGCACCCGCCCCGTGTTCGAGTGAGAGGGCTGGTCACCCCGCCCCACCCGGGACCCGGCAGCCCCAGCAGCTGGGGCTGTCGGCTGGAACGCCGGGCGCGGATGGGCCGCGCCGCCGGTTCCGGATTTCGTCGGGGCCGGATTTCCGAGGGAAGCCCCCGGCCCCTACGCGCCCCGGAGGGGGCGCGATCTGTCGTCCTGTGGTTACGAGCAGCCGCTCGTCGCACCACAGGTGTTGCACTTCATGCAGGTGCCGTTGCGCACCAGCGTGTAGTTGCCGCATTCGCCGCAGGCCTCGCCTTCGTATCCCTGCATGCGGGCCTTGGTGCGGGCATCCATGCCGGTCGCGGCGACGGCGGCCTGTCCGGTTTCGGGCACCAGCGTCTGCAGCGCCGCGACGGGGTCGCCGGCACTGTCCAGCGCCACCGCGCCAACACTGGCACCACCATTCAGCACCACCAGCTCCTGCGGCAGGCGCTTGCGCAGATAGCCGGTCGAGCTGATCTGTTTCAGCACCTCCAGCGACTTCGATGCGGCGCTGTCGCTGACAGTGGCAACGTTCGACACACCCTCTTCCTCACCCTTGCCGATATCGTCAAAGGTGGCACCTTCGGGCTTCACATGGGCCAGGTCGGTGCGGTCGAGATAGCTGACCGCCAGTTCCCGGAACACATAGTCCAGGATTGAGGTCGCGTTCTTGATCGAGTCGTTGCCCTGCACCATGCCGGCCGGTTCGAACTTGGTAAAGGTGAAGGCATCGACAAACTCCTCCAGCGGCACCCCGTATTGCAGGCCGACAGAGACCGCGATGGCAAAGTTGTTCATCATCGCCCGGAACCCGGCGCCTTCCTTATGCATGTCAATGAAGATCTCGCCCAGCGAACCGTCCTGATACTCACCGGTGCGCAGATAGACCTTGTGACCGCCCACGATCGCCTTCTGGGTATAGCCCTTGCGGCGATGGGGCAGTTTCTCGCGATGGCTGCGGATCACCTCCTTGACCACCACTTTCTCGATCACCTTCTCGGCCAGCACGGCGGCCTTTTCGGCCGGGGTGCCGGTTTCCAGCACCTCGGCGGCCTCGTCGTCATCCTCGATAAGGGCGGCAGCCAGCGGCTGGCTCAGCTTGGAGCCATCCCGATAGAGCGCGTTGGCCTTCACCCCCAGCGACCAGCTGAGTTCATAGGCCTTCTGGCAATCCTCGATGGTGGCGTTGTTGGGCATGTTGATCGTCTTGCTGATCGCCCCCGAGATAAAGCTCTGCGCTGCCGCCATCATGGTGATGTGGCTGTCCACCGACAGGAAACGCTTGCCCTTCTTGCCGCAGGGATTGGCACAGTCGAAGATCGCGTAATGCTCCTCGGACAGATGCGGCGCCCCTTCCAGCGTCATCGTTCCGCAGACATGGTCGTTGGCCGCGTCGATATCCTTCTTGGTAAAGCCCAGATGCCGCAGCAGGTCAAAGGTGGGGTCGTTCAGCTTGGCCGCCGGGATACCCAGAACCCCGGTGCAGAAATCCTCGCCCAGGGTCCACTGGTTGAAGACAAAGCGGATATCAAAGGCGCTTTCCAGCGCGGCGTCGATCTTGCGCAGCTCGTTGGGGCCAAAGCCGTGGCCCGTCAGCGAGGTGTGGTTGATCCCCGGCGCATTGCCGATGGTGCCATGACCCACCGCATAAGACACGATCTCTTCGATCTGGGCGCTGGAATAACCCAGGTTCTCCAGCGCGGCGGGGACCGAGCGGTTGATGATCTTGAAATAACCGCCGCCCGCCAGCTTCTTGAACTTGACCAGTGCAAAATCGGGTTCGATCCCGGTGGTGTCGCAATCCATCACCAGGCCGATGGTGCCGGTGGGCGCGATCACGCTGGTCTGCGCGTTGCGATAGCCGTTCTTCTCGCCCAGGCTCAGCGCCTCGTCCCACGAGGCCATCGCCAGTTCGACCAGACGCGGGTCGGGGCAGTTGGAATGATCCAGCGGCACCGGCTTGACGCTCAGCTTTTCATAGCCATTGGCCTTGCCCTGGGCAGCGGTGCGGTGGTTGCGCATCACCCGCAGCATATGGGCGGCGTTGCGCTCATACCCGGCAAAGGGCCCCAGCTCTCCGGCAATCTCGGCCGAGGTGGCATAGGCGACACCGGTCATGATCGCGGTCAGCGCACCGCAGAGCGCGCGGCCCTCGTCGCTGTCATAGCCGTAGCCCATGTTCATCAGCAGGCCGCCAATATTGGCATAGCCCAGACCCAGCGTGCGGAAATCATAGCTGAGCTGCGCGATCTCCTTGGAGGGGAACTGCGCCATCATCACGCTGATTTCCAGCGTCAGGGTCCACAGGCGGGTGGCGTGGATGTAATCCTCGGCCTGGAACTCGCCATCCTTGAGGAAGGTCAGCAGGTTCATCGACGCCAGGTTACACGCGGTATCGTCGAGGAACATGTATTCCGAACAGGGGTTCGAGCCACGGATCGGGCCGTCTGCCGGGCAGGTATGCCACTCGTTCACCGTGTCGTGGAACTGGATGCCCGGATCGGCGCAGGCCCAGGCCGCATGGCCCACCTTCTCCCATAGCTCGCGCGCCTTGACGGTCTTTGCGACCTTTCCGTTGACGCGGTTGATCAGCTCCCAATCGGCATCCTTTTCCACCGCCTTGAGGAACGCATTGGTGACCCGGATCGAGTTGTTCGAGTTCTGGCCCGAAACCGAGTTATAGGCCTCGCTGTCCCAATCGGTGTCATAGGTGGGGAACTCGATGCTGGTATGGCCCTGCTTGGCGTAATCCAGCACCCGCTTGATATAGGTTTCCGGGATCGCGACCTTTTTGGCCTCGCGGATCGCGGCCTTGAGCCCCTCGTTCACCGCCGGGTCATAGGCATCCACCTCGGCGCCGTCCCAGGCACGGATCGCGGCAAAGATGCCGTTCAGCATCTTTTCATGCATCTTCGAGCCGGCGACGATGCTGGCGACCTTCTGCTCTTCGAGCACCTTCCACTGGATGAACTGCTCGATATCGGGGTGATCGGCATCGACGATCACCATCTTAGCTGCCCGACGGGTTGTCCCGCCCGATTTGATGGCGCCCGCGGCGCGGTCGCCGATCTTGAGAAAGCCCATAAGGCCCGAGGATTTGCCACCGCCCGACAGGCTCTCGCCCTCGGCGCGCAGATGGCTGAAATTGGTGCCGGTGCCGGACCCGTATTTGAACAGGCGCGCCTCGCGCACCCACAGATCCATGATGCCGCCCTCGTTCACCAGGTCGTCGCTGACCGACTGGATGAAACAGGCATGCGGTTGCGGATGTTCATAGGCGCTGTCCGACTTGGTCAGCTTGCCGGTCTTGTAGTCGACATAGTGATGGCCCTGCGCCGGACCGTCGATGCCATAGGCCCAGTGCAGGCCGGTGTTGAACCATTGCGGGCTGTTGGGCGCGGCGCGCTGGGTGGCCAGCATATAGCGCATCTCGTCGAAATAGGCGCGCGCATCCTCTTCGGTGGTGAAATAGCCACCTTTCCAGCCCCAATAGGCCCAGGCGCCCGCCAGCCGGTCAAACACCTGCTTGGACGAGATCTCAACGCCCATTTCGGCGTCGCTATCGGGAACCGAACGCCACAGGAATTCCGGCACGCCCTTTTCGCGCACCTTCTTGAGACGGCTGGGCACGCCCGCCTTGCGGAAATATTTCTGTGCGATCACGTCGCTGGCGACCTGGCTCCAGCTGGTGGGAACCTCGATATCGTCGAGGCGGAACACGATGGTGCCATCCGGATTGCGAATCTCGGAGGTCGCGGATCGGAACTCCAGATCCGCATAAGCATCCTGTCCCGCCGTCGTGAACTTTCTTTCGATCTTCATGTCCCCAGCCCCTGGTCGTTTCTTGATTTCACAGCCTGCGTGGTGGCACGCCTGCGCGCTCTCCGATGTCTACCGATTGCACTTTCGTGCAGCAGAACGAATTCTAACAGCAGCGCGAAGCAAGGCCTCGCGCTCAACAATTCTTGATCTTTGGTTTCTCCTTCCCGACCTGCCCGCTCAATTCGCGCAGCCACCAGATTTTGTGGCTAACCGGTCGGCTCATACAATCTGGCGTATCCAGGCATAGTAGGTCAACGTGATTTTTACCCCTCTCCGCGAATCTTTTTTGTTGACCCGCGTGCCTTTTGGCGTGATCGCGATTCCTCCACAAAGCCATCCCCAGCGCCTGCCGTAGCCGATGCCAGAGGGGCAAAAATTTTTTCCTTATGTCTCGGGCGCTTTTGGGATCGAACCAATGCTGCCGTGCAGAAAACACAGCATCTAACAAGTCGCGGCCGATTGCCCGGGCAACGCCTGCAATCAAGCCAAATCACGGACCGCCCCCCAATGACGACCCATTGCAGTCGCTTGAACGCCGGCTTTTCGGGGATCTGTTGCAACGAAAACTGTGGCCGGAGGCACACTAGATGTAGCGGTCAGACCGTCATCTTGACCGAATCCCTGCATATTGCAGGTGCCGGGAATCGCGCTCTCCAAACCTAAGCTACAACGCGCAAACAGAACAACACGAGGAAGACGAGAAGAAAGTGGTCGGGGCGGCGAGATTCGAACTCACGACCCCCTGTACCCAAAACAGGTGCGCTACCAGACTGCGCCACGCCCCGGACCGTGCGCCTTCCTATCCGCCGAAATCCGATTTGAAAAGGCCTAACAGGGCCAGGCGGCCGGTCCGTCCGAAAAAACCTGATGCTGCAGCAGAGTGCCCGGTACAATCCCGTAACGCTCAGCCAGCCCGCCATTGATCTCGAGCACCGCAAACACCGCATCGCCGCCCAGGATCGCTGTTTCGTCATGCGGGATCGCGTTGGGATGAACGTGGGTTACGATGCCAGCCTGATCGACAAAGATCAAATCAAGTGGGATCAGCGTGTTCTTCATCCAGAATGCAACTCGCTGTGGACGTTCGAAGACGAACAGCATACCCGCACCGCGCGGCAGGCTTTCGCGGAACATCAGCCCTTGTGACCGCTCCGCTGGCGTTTGCGCCAGTTCGATTGTGAAGCGCAGCTCGGCCCCTTCGCTGCGCAGGCGCAACTCGCCATCCCGGCAGTTCTCCGCCCAAAGCGTGGTGGCGCCAGCCAGCCAGACCAGCAGACCAAGCTTCGCGCGGATCACGACAGCGCCTTCATGTATTCAGCGCCGCTTCCCAAGCCAACACCTCGGCGGCCATGCGTCCGCGCTTACCGTCGACTACCCGCATCGCAAGCGCCTCGCCCGGTTGCAAGTCCGAGAGGCCCGATTGGCGCAGTACCTCGATGTGCAGGAAAACATCCTCGTTTCGACCGAAGACATTGGCAAAGCCAAAACCCTTGCCCTTGTCGAACCATTTGACCCGGGCCGGTTCCAGCGGCGCGGCCCGGATCGCATCCGGGTCCATCTCGGCAAAATCCGACAACAGCACCGTCTCGGGCCGTTCGGGCGGCACGATGCTGACAACCTCGACCGCCTGCACACCGCGATCGGTACGATGGGTTACAATCTCGATTGCAGAGCCATCGGCAACCGAACTCTGGCCGAAATTCCTAAGTACATTGACATGCAGCAAGATATCCGGGCCGCCTTCGTCGGAGACCACGAAACCATATCCCTTGGTCGGATCAAACCATTTGACTCGTCCATGGACTTTGTATGCACTGCTCAGTTCTTCGGACACTTGCTATCCATCGTGATTTGACGTTGCTGTAAGCCCCTTGGTTTGCCGGATTTTACACCGGAAACACAAGGAAAAAAAGTTCTTCTATTTCTGACACTTGCATTTCACGTTCCGCGAATGTCAGGGGTTGAGACGCTGGATATTCCAGCTTTCCCCTGGGTTCGCCCGACGCCAGACAAAGCGGTCGTGCAGTCGGAATGCGCCATCCGCCCAGAATTCGATCTCGACAGGTGTCAGGCGAAACCCGCCCCAGAACGGCGGGCGCGGCGGGTTCGGTCCCTTGGCCGCGGTGATCTTGGCAACCTCGGCCATCAGCGCGGCGCGGCTCGACAGCGGCCGTGACTGGCGTGAGGCCCAGGCACCCAGCCTGCTCTTGATCGAGCGCGAGGCATAATAGGCATCGGCCTGCGGCCCCGCTTCGCGGGTGATCGTGCCGCGCACCCGGATCTGGCGGCGCAGCGATTTCCAATGCATCACAAAGGCGGCCTTACCAGCGTGCTCCAGCTCGATCGCCTTGGCGCTTTCGTAATTGGTGTAGAAAACGAAGGCCGCCGGTTCGATCTCTTTCAGCAGCACCATCCGAACATTCGGCAGCCCCGAGGCATCCACCGTCGCCAGCGCGATTGCGTTCGGATCATTGGGTTCCGTCCGCTCTGCCTCGGCCAACCAGTCCCGCGCAATAGCAAACGGGTCATCACCGGCGAAGATGCCAGTCCTGTCACTCATGTCCATCCCCTTGAACAACTGCGGCAGAGCCTAGGCCCTCTTCCCGACACGGGCAAGAGCGCGCGCCCTTGAAGGGACATGTTCTATAGCATAAACCACAAGCTCATGACGCGACGACAGGCGGAGAACCGAACATGTCAAATCAGTTGATGGCCGGAAAACGCGGCCTCATCATGGGACTGGCCAATGACAAATCCATCGCCTGGGGCATTGCCCGAGCGCTTGCGGATGCGGGCGCAGAGCTGGCCTTTTCCTATCAGGGCGATGCGCTGAAGAAGCGGGTCGACCCGCTGGCCGCGCAACTGGGCAGCGAGATCGTGCTGCCTTGTGACGTGGGCGACGAGGACTCGATCGACGCGCTGTTCGACGCGCTCGAACAGAAATGGGGCAAGCTCGACTTTGTCGTGCACGCCATCGGCTTTTCCGACAAGAACGAGCTGCGCGGTCGCTACGTCGACACCAGCCGGGCGAATTTCAAGCTGACCATGGATATCTCGGTGTTTTCCTTCACCGCGGTGATGAAGCGGGCCGAAAAGCTGATGACCGAGGGCGGCAGCGCCATCACCCTCACCTATTACGGCGCCGAACAGGTGATGCCGCACTATAATGTGATGGGTGTGGCCAAGGCGGCGCTCGAGGCGTCGGTCAAGTACCTGGCAGAGGATCTGGGCAAGGACGGTATCCGCGTCAACTCGGTCAGCGCCGGGCCGATCAAGACGCTGGCCGCCAGCGGCATCGGCGATTTCCGCTATATCATGAAGTGGAACGAGTATAACTCGCCGCTGCGCCGCAATGTCACGATCGACGATGTGGGCAAGTCGGCGCTCTACCTGCTCTCGGATCTCAGCTCGGGCGTCACGGGCGAGAACCTGCATGTGGACAGCGGCTATCACATTGTCGGGATGAAGGCGGTCGACGCCCCCGACATCGACAAGGGATAACGGGGGGTAAGTCGGCATGAGCACCAAGGATCCGCATCGCCTGCCCCATGAAAAGGGCTTTCACATCAGCTGGGACCAGATCCATCGCGACAGCCGGGCGCTGGCCTGGCGGCTGGATGGCCAGGGCCCCGACGAGGGCGCCTGGCGCGCCGTGGTGGCGATCACCCGCGGCGGCATGGCCCCGGCGATGATCGTCAGCCGCGAGCTGGATATTCGTACCGTCGACACGATCAGCGTGAAATCCTATCACCATCAGGCCCAGGGACAGGCACAGGTGCTGAAGGCGCCGGATGAAGCCCTGATGGGCGACGGAACCGGTATTCTGGTCATCGACGACCTGGTCGACAGCGGCAAGACGCTGGAACTGGTGCGCGAAATGTATCCCAACGCCCATTTCGCCACGGTCTATGCCAAACCCAAGGGCCGGCCGATGGTCGATACCTTCATCACCGAGGTCAGCCAGGACACCTGGATCTTCTTCCCCTGGGACATGGCGCTGCAATATGTCGAACCCTATCGGGGCACCGACTGATCCAACTGCCAGCGCGCCCGAAAGAGCGCGCTTTCTGCACCAAGACCCCACCTCCTGAACAGAGTATCCAAGATGGCCCCGACCCGTACCGCCACCACATTCGCGCCGCCGGTGATGGAGGCGCGACGCTGGCTGGAGGGCGTCAGCTTTTCGCCCGAGCGGCCGCTGATCAATGTCAGCCAGGCCGCGCCCGTCGACCCACCGCCGCAGGCGCTGCGTCAGGCGATGGCCGATTTCGCGCTGACCGAGGACAGCGCGCATCTCTATGGTCCGGTGCTGGGCAACGCCGATCTGCGCGCCGAACTGGCCGCCCAGATCAGCCGCCACTATGGCGGCGCGGTCAGGCCGGAACAGGTGGCGATCACCTCGGGCTGCAATCAGGCCTTTGCCGCCACCATCTCGGCCATAACCGGCGAAGGGGATGAGGTCATCCTGCCAACGCCATGGTATTTCAACCATAAAATGTGGCTCGACATGGAAGGGGTCACGGCAGTGCCGCTGACCACCGGTCCCGATCTGCTGCCCGATGTCGAGGCCGCGCGCGCCCTGATCACGCCGCGCACCCGCGCCATCGCGCTGGTTACGCCGAACAATCCGGGCGGCGTGGAATACCCCGCCGAGCTGGTCGGCGCCTTTTACGATCTGGCCGCCGAACACGGGCTGCGCCTGCTGCTGGACGAGACCTATCGCGATTTCGACAGCCGCAGCGGTGCCCCGCATGATCTGTTCACCCGGCCCGACTGGGACAAGACGCTGGTGCATCTCTATTCGTTTTCCAAGGCCTACCGGCTGACCGGACACCGGATCGGCGCGCTGGCCAGCGATACCGGACTTCTGGCCGAGATCGAGAAGTTCCTCGACACCGTCGCCATCTGCCCGGGCCAGATCGGCCAGCATGCCGCGCTGTGGGGCATGCGCAATCTGGGCCAGTGGGTGGCCGGTGAACGGGACGAGATCCTCGACCGCCGCGCCGCCATTGCCGAGGGCATGCCCGCGCTCGCGGCCGAGGGCTGGAAACTGCTGGGGCTGGGCGCCTATTTCGCCTATCTCGAACATCCCTTCGATATCCCCTCGGACGAGTTGGCCCGACGGCTGGTGCGGGATGCCGGGGTGCTGGTGCTGCCCGGCACCATGTTCATGCCCGAGGGCGACCCCGCCGGGGCCTGCCAGCTGCGGGTGGCCTTTGCCAATCTCGACCGCGCCGGGATCGGCCAGCTGTTCGACAGGCTCAAAGGGCTCCGCTTCTGACCTTGCCCAGCCCGGACGCCCGGCGTAGACAGGGCGGCAAACGAACGGGCAAGGCGAAACCGCCGCATTCCAGCCGCAACAAGGGGGCGACATGGCCGCAGGTGTCAAAAGCTTATCAAAGACCTTTGTCTGGATCCTGATGGGTCTGCTGATGGCGGGGCTTGCCGGCTTCGGCGCCGTCAACCTCACCGGAACGGTACGCACCGTGGCGCAGGTGGGCGAGCAGACGGTCAGCGTCGATGCCTATGCCCGCGAACTGCAACGCGAGATCCGCGCCATCGAGGCGCAGACCGGTCAACCCCTGCAAATGAGCCAGGTGCGCGATCTGGGTATCGACCAGGCCGTGCTGGCACGCCTTGTGGCGATTGCCGCGCTCGACAACGAGGTGGCCGGACTGGGTATCTCGATCGGCGACGAGAACCTGAGCCGCGAGATCGTGCAGATCCCCGCCTTTCAGGGTGTCGACGGCAAGTTCGACCCCGAGGGTTATCGCTATGCGCTGGACAATGCCGGGCTGAGCGAGGCCGAATTCGAGGCCGATCTGCGCCGCGAATCGGCGCGTACCCTGGTGCAGGGCGCGATCATGGAAGGGCTGGTCATGCCCGATACCTATGCCGACACGCTGGCGCAGTTCGTGGGCGCACGCCGCAGCTTTACCATGGCCACGGTCGATACCAGTGCACTGGATGCCCCGGTTGCCACCCCCGATGCGGCCGAGGTCGAGGCCTATTACGCCGAAAATCAGGACCAGTTCATGCTGCCGCGCAGCAAGCGGCTGACCTATGCGCTGCTGACACCCGAAATGCTGCTCGACCGGGTCGAGCTGGACGAGGGCGCGGTGCGCCGTCTCTTCGAGGAACGCGAAAGCAACTATCAGCAGCCCGAGCGCCGCCTGGTCGAACGTCTGGTCTTTGCCGATCAGGCCAGCGCCGAAAGCGCCATGGCCCAGGTCGAAGTTGGCGGCGCCACCTTCGAACAGTTGGTCGAGGGGCGCGGTCTCTCGCTGACCGACGTCGACATGGGAGACCTGACCGCGCAGGATCTGGGCGCTGCCGCCGAGGCGGTATTCGCCGCCGAGGTCGGTGATGTGGTCGGCCCCCTGCCCTCGGATCTGGGCCCCGCGCTGTTCCGGGTGAACGGCACGCTCGATGCCCGCATCACCGCCTTTGAAAGCGTCGAGGCCGAACTGCGCGACGAGCTTGCCGGCGAACGCGCCCGCCGCCTGATCGAGGCACAGGCCGAATCCCTCAACGACATGCTGGCCGGTGGCGCCACGCTGGAAGAGCTGGCGCAGGACACCGACATGGACCTGGGTCAGATCGACTGGACCGAGGACAGCTCGGACGGGGTCGCCGCCTATGCCGGGTTCCGCGAGGCCGCGACCGAGGTGGCCGAGGGCGATTTCCCCGAAATCGGCTTTCTCGAAGACGGCGCCGTCTTTGCCCTGCGCCTGGACGAAGAGCTGGAGCCACGCCCCGAACCGCTCGACAGCGCCCGCGAGCGCGTGGTCGCCGCCTGGACCGCCGACGCCACCCGCCGCGCGCTTCAGGACAAGGCCGCCAGCGTGGTGACAAGCCTCGCCACCGATGGCGATTTCACCGCCACCGGCCTGTCGCATCGGGTGGAAAACGGGTTGACCCGCACCGCCTTCATCGACGGCACGCCGTTTGACTTCATGGAGCAGGTCTTTGCCATGAGGCCCGGCGACCTCAAGGTGATCGCGGGCGACGAGGCCGCGTTCATCGTGCGGCTGGAAGAGGAACTGCCGCCCGCCGATACCGACGAGCTGACCCAGATGAAGCGGGCGCTGAATGCACAGATGAGCCAGGCCTTGGCACAGAACCTGTTCGACATCTATGTCCGCGACGCCCAGACACGGGCACAGCCGACCTTGGACCAGCGCGCGCTGAACGCAGTGCAGGCCAGCTTTCAGTAAGGGGTCCCCATGGCGCTGACACCCGATTTCGAAACCTTCGCCCGCGCCTATGAGGCGGGCGAGAACCAGGTCGTCCACACCCGCCTGGCCGCCGACCTCGACACGCCGGTGTCGCTGATGCTCAAGCTGACGGGCGCGCAGAAAGACGCCTTCATGCTCGAATCGGTGACCGGGGGTGAGGTGCGCGGGCGCTATTCGATCATCGGGATGAAGCCGGACCTGATCTGGCGCTGTCATGGCGAACAATCTGCGCTGAACCGGCAGGCGCGGTTCGATCCCGACGGGTTCCGGCCGCAAGAGGGCAATCCGCTCGACAACCTGCGCGCGCTTCTGGCCGAAAGCCGCATCGCGCTGCCCGAGGATCTGCCGCAGGCCTCGGCCGGGCTGTTCGGTTATCTCGGCTATGACATGGTGCGGCTGGTCGAACATCTGCCCGATGTGAACCCCGATCCGCTGGGCCTGCCCGATGCTGTGATGATGCGCCCCTCGGTCGTGGCGGTGCTCGACGGGGTCAAGGGCGAGGTCACCGTGGTCTCGCCCGCCTGGGTCAGCGACGGCCAATCGGCGCGCGCCGCCTATGCCCAGGCGGCTGAGCGGGTGATGGATGCGGTGCGCGATCTGGAACGCGCCATGCCCGCCGAGACCCGCGATCTGGGCGAGGCGCATGAGGTCGCGCCGCCGGTGTCGAACTTCACCCGCGAGGGCTATAAGGCGGCGGTCGAAAAGGCCAAGGATTACATCCGCGCGGGCGACATCTTTCAGGTGGTCCCGGCACAGCGCTGGACGCAGGAATTTCCGCTGCCGCCCTTTGCGCTCTACCGCTCGCTGCGGCGCACCAACCCGTCGCCCTTCATGTTCTATTTCAACTTCGGCGGCTTTCAGGTGGTCGGCGCCAGCCCCGAGATCCTGGTGCGCGTCTTTGGGCAAGAGGTGACGATCCGCCCCATCGCGGGCACCCGCCCGCGCGGCGCCACCCCGGAAGAGGACCGCGCCAACGAGGCCGATCTGCTCGCCGATAAGAAGGAACTTGCCGAACATCTGATGCTGCTCGATCTCGGCCGCAACGATGCGGGCCGGGTCAGCAAGATCGGCACCGTGCGCCCGACCGAGAAATTCATCATCGAGCGCTATTCTCACGTGATGCATATCGTGTCGAACGTGGTCGGAGAGCTGGATCCGGACAAGGACGCGCTGGATGCCTTCTTTGCCGGCATGCCCGCCGGTACGGTCAGCGGGGCCCCCAAGGTGCGCGCGATGGAGATCATCGACGAGCTGGAGCCGGAAAAACGCGGCATCTATGGCGGCGGTGTCGGCTATTTCAGCGCCGGGGGCGACATGGACATGTGCATCGCCCTGCGCACCGCCATCGTCAAGGACCGCAAGCTCTATATCCAGGCCGGCGGCGGCGTGGTCTATGACAGCGACCCCGAGGCCGAGTTCATGGAGACGGTGCACAAATCCAACGCCATCCGCCGCGCGGCGGCGGATGCGGCCCGGTTCACCGGTTCGCGCAACAGCTGATGCACCTGCTCGATCCGCGCAGCCTGCCCCCGGTTCCCTGGAAGAACGGCGGCGGCGTGACGCGCGAGATCGCCGGAGAGCCCGGGCACTGGCGGCTCAGCCTGGCCGAGGTGAGCGCCGAGGGTCCGTTTTCCCTGTTTCCCGGACAGATGCGTATTCTGACCGTGGTCGACGGCAGCGGAATGGAACTGCACACCGACGGGCGCGTTTTGCGGGCCCAACTTGGCGCCCCCCTGCCTTTCTCGGGCGACCTCCCGGTCACCGGACGATTGCCTGACGGTCCCGTGCGCAACCTGAACCTGATCTTCGATCCCCGCCGGGTAACCGGCTCGGTCAGCGTTCATGCCGGGGCACACACCCTTGCCGCCACCCCAGAAGAAGTCGCGCTCTATCTCCTCAGCGGCACGGCAAGCTGTCAAACCACCGCCATAGCCGCGGGCCAGGTCCTGCTCGCCCGAGGGACGCCCCTCAAGCTCGGCCAAGACGCCCTGGCGCTTGGCGTTGCGATCTCACGCCAAACCTGATCCTTCATTCCGCCGCAAATACTCCCGCCGGAGGCGCACAAGAAAAAGAGCGCGCCACAGGCGCTCCTTTTGGCAACACCCCCCGGCCTCAGCCCGGATCGCGTGTCAGCACTGCCGAGACCGGCGCCAGCGCCACCCGGCTGGCGCGATCCTGCAACCCCCACAGCAGCAGCGCCGAAATCGTGTCGGGCCGCAGTCGGCCCAGCATCACCACCGCGCCCTCCTGCCCGGCGCGGAATGCCGCCTGGTCAAGGAAGCGGCGCATCACCGTGGGGCTTTGTCCGGCCCCGTCGAAATCGCGGAACACCACGGCCGAGGGCACACCGTCGCGCGCGGCCAGTTTCTGCACCGTGTTCAGCCCGTTATCCTGGGTCAGCAGCCCGCGCCCGCTGCCACCGACAATGGCGGTGACCTGATCGGACAGCGCCCGGTTGCCCTGGATGCCGGTGCCGGTGCCCTCGAGGATGCCCACCGTTTCGGGCAGCGCCTTCAGCCAGACCGCCATCGAGACCTCGGCATCCTGCGCGCTGGCGGCGGCGGGCAGATCGGCGATCACCATCACCTCGACCCCGGCGGCGCGGTGGCGGGCCATTTTCTCGGCGGCCTGCGGGTCCGCCGGATCCAGCGCAAAGGTCAACGGATAGGGAAAATCGCGCAGCGCCTCGCTGCCCAGCCCCTCGGCATCGTCGATCAGGACAATCGACATCAGCGGCTTGTCCTCGGGGTTCTCGAATGCCGCCGCATAGGCCTCGATCGGGCGCGGGCCGTCCTCGGCCGCGGCATCGGTGCCACTATCGCGTTCGGTCAGCGGCACCACAGGGGTGCCGACGCGTGGTGTCGCGCCCTCTTCGGCCCCACCGATCTGCGGCAGGGCGGCGATGCGCGGCTTCTCGTCTTCCTGCGGCACTGCGGGCGCCGCCGTTGCGGTATCCGGCGCTGGTGCACTGTCGGTCGTGGGCGCCTCGGT
Source organism: Ruegeria sp. BHSC223 (assembly GCF_059613025.1). Lineage (NCBI taxonomy): Bacteria > Pseudomonadati > Pseudomonadota > Alphaproteobacteria > Rhodobacterales > Roseobacteraceae > Ruegeria > Ruegeria sp. BHSC223. Next base: position 231,765 of record NZ_JBXWRR010000001.1, on the reverse strand, counting down.
CACGCTTCCCCCTTCCTGGGACACCTGCGGATCGGTCGCGACGACGGGTTGCTCTGGTGCGGCCTCCGGCAGGCTGGGCGCGGTCACCTCGGCGGTCACACCGGTTGCGGGCACGTTGGGTTGCGCGGGTGCTTCGGTATTCACCTCGGGTTCGCTGCGATCCTGCGGAGCGGCGGGGCTCGCCAGTTGCGGCTGGGTCACACCGGCACCCGTCCCCGGCACCTGCACGGCGGCGGTTTCGCTGCCCTCGGGCCGGTCGATGGCATCGGTCGCGCCGCCCACCTGCGGTTTGTCGGCGGGCTGGCGGTCGGCCTCGTCCAGAGCGCCAAGCGTTTCGGCGCCGGGCGCCGCCTCGGGCTGGCGCGGCGCCAGTTCCACCAGATCGGCGTCACGACCGGGGGCCGCGATTCCCCTGTCCTCGGCAGGTTCCGCCGCCGGTTCCGCCGCCGCGGGTGTTGCCGCCACCTCGGGACGCTGCGGCAAAGGTGTCGTCAGCGACAGCCAGGCCGCCGCCGCCAAGACCAGCACCGCCCCGGCCAATAGTCCTCCGATGAATCCGCCCATATCCTCACGCCTCTTGTTGGTCCTGCTTCGACTTTTTGCCCGTTCGCCCCGTCTGCCCTTGACGCTGCCGCACAAGACTGAACATGTAGGGGCGCGATTACTATACCTTGGCTGGCCCCCGTGCCACCAGCCCCTAATACCCGACGGGACAAGGCTCAAGATGCTGCTCTTGATCGACAATTACGACAGTTTCACCTACAACCTCGTGCACTATCTGGGCGAGCTTGGCGCCGAGATCGAGGTGCGCCGCAACGATGCGCTGGATGTGCAGGAGGCGATGGCGCTGAACCCGGCGGGCATCCTGCTCAGCCCCGGCCCCTGCGACCCTGATCAGGCGGGCATCTGCCTTGCAATGACCGAGGCCGCCGCCGAGACCCGCACGCCATTGCTGGGCGTGTGCCTGGGCCATCAGACCATCGGACAGGCCTTTGGCGGCAAGGTGGTGCGCTGCCACGAGATCGTGCATGGCAAGATGGGTCAGATGCATCACAGCGCAAAAGGTCTGTTTGCCGGCCTACCCTCGCCGTTCGAGGCGACCCGCTATCACTCGCTGGTGGTCGAGCGCGACAGCCTGCCCGACTGTCTCGAGGTCACCGCCTGGCTGGAGGATGGCACCATCATGGGGCTGCAACACAAGGAATTGCCGATCCATGGGGTACAGTTTCACCCCGAATCCATCGCCTCGGAACATGGGCACGCATTGCTGCGCAATTTCCTCGACGTGATGAAGGTACCGGCATGAGTGATGCGCTGAAACCGCTGATCGGTGCCGCTGCCGACCGCTCGCTGACCCGCGCCGAGGCCGAGCAGGCCTTTACCATCCTGTTCGATGGCGAGGCGACGCCCAGCCAGATCGGCGGCCTGCTGATGGCGCTGCGCACGCGCGGCGAAACGGTTGACGAATACGCCGCCGCCGCCGCCGTGATGCGCGCCAAATGCAACGCGGTGCGCGCGCCCGAGGGCGCGATGGATATCGTCGGCACCGGCGGCGATGGCAAGAACACGCTGAACATCTCGACCGCCACCGCCTTTGTCGTGGCCGGCGCCGGCGTGGTGGTGGCCAAGCACGGCAACCGCAACCTGAGTTCGAAATCCGGTACCGCCGATTTGCAGAGCCAGATGGGCATCAACGTGATGGTTGGCCCGCAAGTGGTTGAAAAGGCTCTGAACGAGGCCGGGATCGGCTTCATGATGGCGCCCATGCATCACCCGGCCACCGCCCATGTGATGCCCACCCGGGCCGAACTGGGCACCCGAACCATCTTCAACATTCTCGGGCCGCTCACCAACCCGGCAGGGGTCAAGCGGCAACTGACCGGCGCTTTCAGTCGCGCGCTGATCCGGCCCATGGCCGAGACGCTGGGCCTTTTGGGCTCGGAGCGCGCGTGGCTGGTGCATGGCTCGGACGGCACCGACGAGCTGACCATTACCGGGGTCAGCTGGGTCGCCGCGCTCGAGGACGGTACCGTCAAGGAGGTCGAGCTGCATCCCGAGGATGCGGGCCTGCCCGTCCATCCGTTCGAGACGATCGTCGGCGGCACCCCCGAGGAAAACGCCACCGCGTTTCGCGCGCTGCTGGATGGCGCGCCGTCGGCCTATCGCGACGCGGTGCTGCTGAACGCCGCCGCCGCGCTGGTGGTGGCCGACCGCGCCGCCGACCTGCGCGAGGGTGTCGCCCTCGCCGCCCAGAGCATCGACAGCGGCCAGGCCCGCGCCAAGGTCGAGGCCCTTTCCCGCATCACACAGGACGCAAGATGACCGACACGATTCTCGACAAGATCAAGGCCTACAAGCTGGAAGAGGTCGCCGCCGACAAGGCCGCCAAACCGCTGGCGGCGGTCGAGGCCGAGGCGCGCGAGGCGGATCCGGTGCGCGGCTTTGCCGATGCGCTGATCGCGGCCACGCGCCAGGGCTATGGCCTGATTGCCGAGATCAAGAAGGCCAGCCCGTCCAAGGGCCTCATCCGCCCCGATTTCGACCCGCCCGCGCTGGCGCGTGCCTATGCCGAGGGCGGCGCGACGTGCCTGTCGGTGCTGACCGACACGCCCAGTTTCCAGGGCGCCAAATCCTATCTGACCGCCGCGCGCGCCGCCTGCAACCTGCCCGCGCTGCGCAAGGATTTCATGTATGACCCCTATCAGGTGGTCGAGGCGCGGGCACTGGGGGCCGATTGTATCCTGATCATCATGGCCTCGGTCGACGATGCCCAGGCCGAGGAACTGGAACAGACCGCGTTCGACTGGAACATGGATGTCCTGATCGAGGTGCATGACGCCGAGGAACTGGAACGTGCCGAGCGCCTGAAAAGCCCGCTGATCGGCATAAACAACCGCAATCTCAAGACATTCGAAACGACGCTGGATACCACCCGCAAACTGTCGAAACTGGTGCCGCCAGAGCGGATCATCGTCTGTGAAAGCGGGCTGAACACGCCCGCCGACCTGTCCGACATGGCGCGCTATGGCGCCCGCTGCTTCCTGATCGGCGAAAGCCTGATGCGCCAGGACGATGTGGCCGAGGCAACCCGCACCCTGCTGGCCGATCCGCTGATGCCCGGAGCGATGTGATGAGCCTGACCCATTTCGACGCCAAGGGTGATGCGCATATGGTCGATGTCACCGACAAGGCAGTGACCGACCGCGTGGCCGTGGCCGAGGGTCACATCAGCATGGCACAACAAACCTTTGATATCGTGGCGGAGGGACGCGCGAAAAAGGGGGACGTGCTGGCGGTTGCGCGGCTTGCGGGCATCATGGGCGCAAAGCGAACCCCCGATCTGATCCCGCTCTGCCATCCGCTGGCCCTGACCAAGGTCGCCGTCGATCTGACGCTGGACCCCGATCTGCCCGGCGTGCGCATCGCCGCCACTGTTCGCACCACCGGCCAGACCGGTGTCGAGATGGAGGCGCTGACGGCTGTCTCGACCGCCGCGCTCACAGTCTATGACATGGTCAAGGCGGTGGACAAGGCGATGCAGATTGGCGGCATCCGGGTTGCGTTGAAAGACGGCGGTAAATCAGGACGTTACGAGGCGACATGATCACTGTCGAAGAGGCCCGCGCGCTGCTGCTTGACCTGGTGGAACCGCTCGGCGCCGAAGAGGCACCGCTGGCGGGCGCGGCAGGACGGGTTCTGGCACACGACGTTGCCGCGACACGGGATCAACCGCCCTTTGCCGCTGCCTCGATGGACGGATATGCGGTAAAATCCGCCGAGGTCGAACGTCACGCCATGTTCAAGGTGATCGGAGAGGCCGCGGCGGGGCATCGGTTCGACGGGGTGTTGGGCGCTGGTCAGGCGGTGCGTATCTTTACCGGTGCGCCAGTGCCAGCAGGCGCCGATTTCGTTGTGATTCAAGAAGATGTGAGCCGCACCGGCGACCTGATCACCATCACGGACGCGCCCGGCGACAAGCCCAATATCCGCCCGGCTGGCGTCGATTTTCGGGTCGGACAGACCCTTGCTGCGCCGCGTATTCTGCGGCCCGAGGATGTGGCGCTGCTGGCCTCGATGAACATCCCACGCGTGCCGGTCCGTCGGCGCCCGGTGGTCGCCCTGATCTCGACCGGGGATGAACTGGTGATGCCCGGAGAAACACCCGGCCCCGATCAGATCATCGCCTCCAACACGTTCGGTCTCAAGGCCCTGTTCGAGGCCAATGGCGCACAGGTCCGGGTATTGCCCATCGCACGCGATACCCGCGCGTCGCTGACCACCGCCTTTGATCTGGCCCAAGGCGCCGATCTGGTGATCACCATCGGCGGCGCGTCGGTCGGAGATCACGATCTGGTGGCGCATGTGGCCGGAGACCTCGGGATGGAACGGTCGTTCTACAAGGTACGGATGCGCCCCGGCAAACCGCTGATGGCGGGCCGGATCGGTGACATGCCGATGGTGGGCCTTCCCGGTAATCCCGTCTCTGCAATGGTTTGCGGATACATCTTCATCCTTCCCATGCTGCGCCGGATGCTCGACCTTGATCCGGGTATCACCCTGTGCGAGGCCGTGCTGAGCGCACCCCTCGGGCCCAATGGACCGCGCGAACACTACATGCGTGCCCGGGTGGACGATGGGCAGATCGCCACCTTTGGTGATCAGGACAGTTCCCTGTTGTCGATCCTGGCCCAGGCCAACGCGCTGCTGATGCGCCCGCCCGAGGACCCGGCCCGCGCCGCCGGCGAGCGGGTTCGATACGTCCCGATCTGAACCCTTACCCTCAATTGTTGACACAAAACAGGAACATGCGTAGAACAAATGTAAACGCGTGACCGGAGAGGTATGGGGAATGCTGACAAAGAAGCAACTCGATCTGCTGGAATTCATTCACAAAAGACTGCAAGCGGATGGCGTGCCGCCCAGTTTCGACGAAATGAAGCTGGCGCTGGATTTGCGCTCGAAATCGGGCATTCACCGGCTGATCACCGCACTGGAGGAGCGTGGATTCATCCGCCGTCTCGCCCACCGCGCCCGCGCCATCGAGATCGTGAAATTGCCTGAAAGCCTTGGTGGAGAACCCACGGTGGGCTTTCAGCCCCGCGTGATCGACGGCGACCGGCCCGACCGGCCCCGACCCGCCAATGCCGAACCGGTGACCATCCACGCGCTGGAACTGCCGGTGATGGGCCGCATCGCCGCCGGTGTGCCGATCGAGGCGATCAGCCAGGTCTCGCATCAGGTGGCGGTCCCCGGCAGCATGGTCGGCCAGGGCGAACATTACGCGCTCGAGGTCAAGGGCGATTCGATGATCGAGGCCGGGATCAACGATGGCGACGTGGTGGTGATCCGCGAGACCTCGACCGCCGACAATGGCGATATCGTGGTGGCGCTGGTCGATGACAGCGAGGCAACGCTGAAACGCTTCTACCGCCGTGGCGCCAGTATTGCGCTCGAGGCGGCGAACCCGGCTTATGAGACCCGCGTGCTGCCTTCGGAGCGTGTGCGGGTACAGGGCCGGCTGGTCGGTTTGATCCGCACCTACTGATCCGCGTTTGCGGTCCGATGCGCGGCGTCGTTCCACAGGCGCCGCCCAGCCAGGCGTGCGGCGCTTTCCATTCCCTCTGGTCCGATGCTGAGCGCGCCGGTCAGGGCCAGCCGCTTTGGGTCATAGACCTCGCATGGTCCGCTCACCGCAAGCGGGACGGCCGAGACGATCAGTTGCGTCCCGTCACAGCCGCGCACCCCCCGCGCCGCGCGCTTGCCGGTCACATGCACGATCTCGACCTCGCCGACACGTATCTTGCGCAGCATATCCTCTCCTGGCCAGCGCGCCGCCGCCGCCATCTGGTCGGCGCCGTCGCCATCGTTTTCCAGCCATACCCCGGCGATGAAGCCCGCCCCGCGCGGCTTGCTCAGCGCGCGGCCCGTGTCGGTCATCACCCCCACCAGCCCACCGGTATCGGCGATCAGCACGCCGGGCCGCTCTGCCCCGGACCAGAGCCAGAAGGCCGCCGCCATCGCCGGCACGCCCGCCAGCCGTGCCCGCCCGCGCCACAGCACCAGCCAGAGCGCGCCCAGCGACAATATCGGCAACACCACCCAATCGGGCCGCATCACGTAGCCGCGCGCGCCCTCCAGCCCCGCAACCCAATCGGCCACGCCCAGGATCCAGCGCAGGCCCAGCCCCATCACCTCGAGCCCGATCCAGTCGAGCCCGAGCGGCGCCAGCACCAGCGCCAGCACCGCCGCCGGGATCACCACCAGCCCCATCAGCGGCACCGAGAGCAGATTGGCCACCAGCCCGTAATGGGCCAGCGTATTGAAATGCGCAGCCCCGATCGGCGCCGTCGCCAGCCCCGCCACCGCCGAGGAAATCACCACCCCCACCACCGGATTCAGCCAGCGCGGCCCCAACCCGATCTCGGCCTCGCGCAGCCAGCCGAACACGGCGACCAGCGCCACAGTGGCGGCAAAGCTCATCTGAAAGCCCGGGCCCAGCAACGCCTCGGGCCGCAGGACCAGCACGATCAGCGCGGCCATTGCCACCGCCCGCATCGACAGCGCCCGCCGGTCGACCAGAATGGCGCAGAGCATCACCGCCACCATCACAAAGGCACGCTGGGTCGCCACATTGCCGCCCGACAGCGCCAGATAGCCCGCTGCCACTGTCAAAGCGCCAAGCGCGGCCAGCTTGCGCACCGGCAGGCGCAGCGCCAAAGGCGGGATCAGCGAAAGTGCCACCCGCAGCGCGGTAAAGACAAACCCCGCGAGCAGCCCCATATGCAGGCCCGAGATCGCCAGAAGATGCGCCAGATTGCTGGCCCGCAGCGAATCAAGCGCGCCCTGGCTCACGCCGCTACGGTCGCCGGTGGTGACAGCGGCAGCAAAGCCGCCCACATCGCCCGGCAGTTGCTCGCGGATATGAACCGAGGCCGCCATGCGCAGGGCGAACACGCTCATGTCACGCTCGGCCCGGTGAGGCGGACGCGCCAGCAGCACCGGAACGCGGGTATAGCCGATGGCGCCCAGACCCTGAAACCAGGCATGGCGGCGGAAATCGAACCCGCCCGGCTCGACCGGCCCCTGCGGTGGTGACAGATGCGCGGTGGTCATGATCCGGCTGCCGGGTTCAGGCACACGCTCGTCGCCGTGCAGCGAGATACGCACATGGCGCGGCGACCCTGCCGGCATCCAGCGATCCAGCCGCACCTGATCCAGCGTCACCCTCAGCTTGTCCGAGGCGGACCGGTCCAGCGCGACCACCCTGCCCTCGACCGGACCATAGTAGCGCCCTTCGATCACCGGGGCGGCGACCTGATGCGCGCGCGCACCCGCCAGAACAAACCCCGCCGCGATCAGCGCCAGCGCCCAGCCCAGCGGCGACCAGGCACCGGGACGGAGCAGCGCCCAGAGGCCTTGCAACAGGCCAATCCCGGCGATCAGAGCATAGTGGATCAGGCCAGGTTCGACGCGCAGCAGGAAATAGCCGCCGATCCCCAGCGCCAGACAGACCGGCACCCAGGGAAACAGATAACCCCGCTGCGCCAGCAGCGCGGCCTCGATCCGTGGCAGAACGCGCATGCTTGCTCCCACTCGTCCGGCTCGTTAGACAGACCGCAGAACCCTAGCCCCCACACGGTTACCAAAAGGTAAATTGCCCTTATGCCGGATCAGGTCGTCACCCGCTTTGCCCCTTCTCCCACCGGTTTCCTGCATATCGGCGGCGCCCGCACGGCGCTGTTCAACTGGCTTTACGCGCGGGGGCGCGGGGGCAAGTTCCTGCTCCGGATCGAAGATACCGACCGGGCGCGCTCAACCCCCGAGGCGACGGCGGCGATCCTTCAGGGCATGGCCTGGCTGGGGCTGGACCATGACGGCGAGGTGATCAGCCAGTTCGAGCGCGCGCCGCGCCATGCCGAGGTGGCGCTGGAGCTGCTGGCCCAGGGCAAGGCCTATAAGTGCTTCTCGACGCAGGACGAGATCCAGACCTTTCGCGAGGCCGCCCAGGCCGAGAAACGCTCGACCCTGTTCCGCAGCCCCTGGCGCGACGCCGATCCAGCGACCCATCCCGACCGACCTTATGTGATCCGGATCAAGGCGCCCGAGAGCGGCGAAACCGTGATCCGCGACCGGGTGCAGGGCGATGTGACCATCCGCAACGACCAGCTTGACGACATGGTGCTGCTGCGCTCGGACGGGACACCGGTCTATATGCTGGCGGTGGTGGTGGATGACCACGACATGGGGGTGACCCATGTGATCCGGGGCGACGACCATCTGAACAACGCCGCCCGCCAGATGATGATCTATCAGGCGATGGGCTGGGACGTTCCGGTCTGGGCTCATATCCCGCTGATCCACGGCCCCGACGGCAAGAAACTGTCCAAGCGCCACGGCGCCCTGGGGGCGCAGGAATACCAGGCCATGGGCTATCCCGCCGCAGGCATGCGCAATTATCTGGCGCGGCTGGGCTGGAGCCATGGCGACGACGAGTTCTTTACCGACGCGCAGGCGCGCGAATGGTTCGATCTGGATGGAATCGGCAAATCCCCTGCCCGGTTCGACCTGAAAAAGCTGGAAAATCTGAGCGGTCAGCACATTGCCGCCTCAGATGACGCTGCGTTGCAGCAAGAGATTCAGGCCTATCTTGCGGCAGCAGATCTTCCAGCTCTTACCGACACACAATCCAGTGATCTGGAACGTGCGATGTATTGCCTCAAGGACCGGGCACGTACCTTCCCTGAACTTCTTGAAAAGGCTTCATTTATCCTCGCCACTCGCCCGATCGAGCCAGATGAGAAGGCAGCGGCGGCCCTGGCCAGTGTATCCGATGGTATACTGACAGAATTGACGCCGCAGTTGCAAAATGCTAGCTGGACGAGAGAGTGTCTGGAAGAAGCGTTGAACGCTTTTGCCGAGGCGCATGGAACCAAGTTCGGCAAGCTTGCCGCGCCCCTTCGGGCCGCGCTTGCCGGACGGGCCGTGTCGCCTTCGGTATTCGACATGATGCTGGTGCTGGGCCGGGACGAAAGTCTGGCCCGTCTCCGGGACGCGGCGAACGCAGCCTGACATTCACGATCAGGCAATGTTGCGCGGTTAAGACCTGGGCTTGCGCGGCTGTGCGCAGGCCCTGACGCATGCGATGCGTGGGACTCCGCCCGTGTCCGTGCCTGCCATGAGGAAGGGAAATCGATGACTGAAGACAAGAAAACCGCCACGCTCAGCCTGAACGGCCAATCCTACGATTTGCCAATCCTTTCGCCCTCGACAGGCCCGGATGTGATCGACATCCGCAAACTCTATGGCCAGGCGGGCGTGTTCACCTATGATCCCGGTTTCACCTCGACCGCCAGTTGCGACAGCACCATCACCTATATCGACGGCGAACTGGGCGAGCTGCTGCACCGGGGCTATCCAATCGACCAGCTGGCGGCAAAATCGCATTACCTCGAGGTCTGCTATCTGCTGCTATACGGTGAACTGCCGACAGCAGCCGATCTGGAGAAGTTCGAGACTACGATCACCCGCCACACAATGATCCATGAGCAGATGCACTATTTCTTCCGCGGCTTCCGCCGGGATGCGCATCCTATGGCAACCATGGTGGGCGTGGTCGGCGCGATGTCGGCCTTCTACCACGACTCGACCGATATCGCCGACCCGCATCAGCGCGAGATCGCCAGCCACCGCCTGATCGCCAAGATGCCGACCATCGCGGCGATGGCGTACAAGTATTCGATCGGTCAACCGTTCATGTATCCGCGCAACGATCTGGATTACGCGGCCAACTTCCTGCAAATGTGCTTTGCCGTGCCGGCCGAGCATTACCATGTCGACCCGATCCTGGCCCGCGCCATGGACCGGATTTTCACCCTGCATGCCGATCACGAGCAGAACGCCTCGACCTCGACCGTTCGTCTGGCGTCGTCCTCGGGCGCGAACCCGTTTGCCTGTATCGCCGCCGGTATCGCCTGCCTCTGGGGCCCGGCCCATGGCGGCGCCAACCAGGCCTGTCTGGAGATGCTGAAGGAGATCGGCTCGCCCGACCGCATCCCCGAATATATCGCCCGCGCCAAGGACAAGAACGACCCGTTCCGCCTGATGGGCTTTGGCCACCGGGTCTACAAGAACTTCGACCCGCGCGCGACGGTGATGAAACAGTCCGCCGACGAGGTGCTGGATCTGCTGGGCGTGGAAAACAACCCGATCCTGGCCACCGCCAAGGAACTGGAACGCGCGGCGCTGGCCGACGACTATTTCGCCGAGAAAAAGCTGTTCCCGAATGTCGATTTCTATTCGGGTATCATCCTCGAGGCGATGGGCTTCCCCACCTCGATGTTCACGCCCATCTTCGCCGTGTCGCGGACCGTGGGCTGGGTCAGCCAGTGGAAAGAGCAGCTGGCCGACCCGCAGCACAAGATCGGCCGCCCACGTCAGCTGTACCTCGGCTCGACCGCGCGCGACTATGTGGATATCGAAGACCGCTGATCCGATCTGTCGGAGCCGACCTGTTCAACCCCGGTAGAGTGTTCTGCCGGGGTTTTTCTTGGTCCCCTTTCTCGTTCAGCACATGCCGTTCCGCTCATGCCGTTCCGCTCAGAACAGGCTCAGCTGATCGCCGGGCTGCGGGGGCACCCGGAACAGATCGCATCTCAGGGCTGGCGCCTCTTGCGCCAGCCCGATGCGTTTGCAGGCGGCGCGGAACCGTTTCGCGATCATCTGGGCATACTCGCCCTCGCCCCGCATCCGGTGACCCCAGCGCGGGTCATAGTCGCGCCCGCCATGCATCTCGCGCAGGCGGGCCATCACCTTGGCCGCGCGGGCGGGCGCGTGTTCGGCCAGCCACTCCTGCCACAGCGGCGACACCTCGCGCGGCAGCCGCAGCATGATCCAGCTGGCGGTATCGGCGCCCGCCTCGGCCCCGGCAGCGAGCAGCGCCTCAAGCTCGTGATCGGTCAGGCCGGGAATCAGCGGCGAGGTCATCACCCGCACCGGCACCCCTGCCCCGCTGAGCGCCCGGATCATCGCCAGACGCCGCGCAGGTGATGGCGCGCGCGGCTCCATCCGGCGGGCCAGCCCCGCATCCAGCGTCGTGAGCGAGATCCCCACCCGCACCAGCCCACGCGCCGCCATCGGCGCCAGAATGTCCAGATCGCGTTCGATCAGCGCCCCGCGCGTGACGATGGCAACCGGATGATTGAACGCATCCAGCACCTGCAAACAGCCACGGGTGATCGCATGTGTCTTTTCCAGCGGCTGATAAGGGTCGGTATTGGTGCCGATGGCGATGGGCGCCACCTTGTAGCGGCGCGCGCTCAACTCGGCGCGCAGCACTTCGGCCGCGTTGGGCCGGGCCACCAGCCGGGTTTCGAAATCCAGCCCCGGCGACAGGCCCAGATAGGCGTGGCTGGGCCGCGCGAAACAATAGGAACACCCATGTTCACACCCCCGATAGGGGTTGATCGAGCGATCAAAGGGCAGATCGGGCGAGCGGTTATAGCTGATCAGGCTACGCGCGGTTTCAACCGAGACCTGGGTCCTGAGCGGCGGCAGATCCTCCTCCCGATCCCAACCATCAGGTTCGGCCACGCGATCCAGCGGTTCGAACCGGCCCGCATCGTTGCTGCGCGCGCCACGCCCGACGGGCCGGGCCGAAATCAAGGGGGGTACGGGGTGAGTCTGCATGCCCAAAACTAGAACATTCGGCGAACATCCAGCAAGGCAAAAGATGCCGCCGATCTGGTCGCAAGCGACCTGTCCGGCAACAGGTATATGCAGGACATTGATGATCTAGCTGCGCAATACTCATTATCATTCGGGCATTTTTCATCCTATAGGTCGGTTGCAACACCGCCCATGTCGCAATCAACGCAGTCGAAAAGTGACCTTCGGGCAAAAAGGAAAAAAACGGCACCCCCGGGGCCCGCCCCGCCCAAGATTGAGGAATTGCGCCATGTCGGAAGAAGAAGACATCATCCTGTCGGAACTCGACGACGAAGAACTTGTCCAGCAGATGTTCGACGACCTCTACGACGGTCTCAAGGAAGAGATCGAAGAAAGCGTCAACATCCTGATCGAACGCGGCTGGGCGCCCTATGACGTTCTGACCAAGGCTCTGGTGGGCGGCATGACCATCGTCGGCGCCGACTTCCGCGACGGTATCCTCTTCGTTCCCGAAGTGCTGCTGGCCGCCAACGCGATGAAGGGCGGCATGGCCATCCTGAAACCGCTGCTGGCCGAAACCGGCGCACCGCGCGTGGGCAAGATGGTGATCGGCACCGTCAAGGGCGACATTCACGACATCGGCAAGAACCTTGTGTCGATGATGATGGAAGGCGCCGGTTTCGAGGTGGTCGACCTTGGCATCAACAACCCGGTCGAGAACTATCTGGAAGCGCTTGAAAACGAGCAGCCCGACATTCTGGGCATGTCCGCCCTGCTGACCACCACCATGCCCTATATGAAGGTGGTGATCGACACGCTGGTCGAACAGGGCAAGCGCGACGACTACATCGTTCTGGTCGGCGGCGCACCGCTGAACGAGGAATTCGGCAAGGCGATCGGTGCCGACGCCTATTGCCGCGATGCCGCCGTTGCGGTGGAAACCGCCAAGGATTTCGTCGGTCGCAAGCATAACCGCATGGTCGGCTGAGCCGCCATACTTGCAATGTTCAAAGGCCGCCCTCCGGGGCGGTCTTTTTTGTTTGCGATCACCTCTTGGGGTGGCTGAAATATGCCAGTGTCACACAACCGCCAACATTCCCCCTGACTTTGGCCACCATCAGAGCCTAATTTTCGTCAGTGCCCCAAAGCTGCTGACAGGTGCCCCATGCCAACAACATTCACAGCGTTGTTCCTCGGTAATCTGGCCGATATCGACACGTTCGAGGGTAACAATTCTGCCGAAAATGCCGGTGCCTTGGTTGGCTTGACCTTTGGCACGATTGCCAACCCGCTGGTCGACAGCGCCGTGACCTGGAGCGCAGTAGGCAATCCCGGCAGTATCTTCGACATGGACAACAGCCCGGCCGATCAATTCTCGGTAGATGGCGGCCCGGCGCAAACCTTTGACGGCACAGCCATCTATGACGCCACCATCACCTATACCGATGGCAGCACGGCAACCATTACCGCGGTGCTGGCCCAGGACGTGAACGGCAATACCTATCTGGTGCCGGAATTTGCGGACAATGCCGATCAATCTTCGCTTGAGGCGGGAATCATTCAGTCGCTGACGCTTGACGGGCTGACCGGGGGCGGTGCCAATTTCTCGGGCCTGACCGCTAACCGGCAAGACTGGCAGCTGGTCACCTGTTTCACCCCCGGCACCATGATCGAAACCCCCAAGGGGCCACGCCTGATCGAGGAGCTACAAGCGGGCGACAAGATTCGTACGCTGGACAATGGCAACCAGCCGCTGCGCTGGATCGGGCGCACCACTGTGCGCGCCACCGGGGCCTTTGCGCCGGTCCTGATCTGCGCCGGGGCGCTGGACAATCGCCGCGACCTGATCGTATCGCCCCAGCACCGGATGCTGATCCAGGGTTGGCGGGCCGAGCTGGTCACCGGTCATTCTCAGGCATTGGTGGCCGCCAAGCATCTGGTCAACAATCGCGACATCAGGTTTGCCCCCGGAAGCGAGGTTACCTATATCCACCTGTTGTTCGACCGGCATGAAATCATCTGGGCCGAAGGGTGTCCGACCGAAAGCTTCCACCCCGGACAGATGGGATGGACTGGCCTTGAAAAAGAGGCGCGCGATGAAATCCTGGCGCTGTTTCCCGAACTGGCCGCAAACGGCATGATCGCCTATGGACCGTTGGCCCGCCCCACCATCCGCAAGCACGAGGCGCTGCTGTCGGTCGCCTGACACCACCCGTCGCCAGCGCGCTTGCCTTTGCGGGTCCGGACTGGGCATTCTGTCCTGACACCAACCGGCACAAGGCGGTCCCGACATGACCATGCTCCCCGATGACGCCCAACTGACCCGCAGCGGGCTCAGCCTGAGCAGCGGCGACGCACGTATCCTGCTGATCGCCTGCGGTGCGCTGGCCCGCGAGATCCTGGCGCTGCGCGACCGCAACGGCTGGACCCATATGGACCTGACCTGCCTGCCCGCCATCCTGCATGTCTATCCCGAACGGATCACCGCCGCGGTCGAGGAGGCAGTGGCGCGACACCGCGACACGTATCAGCAGATTTTTGTGGTCTATGCCGATTGCGGCACCGGCGGCCTGCTCGAGGCCGCCTGCGCGCGGCTGGGGGTCGAGATGGTCAAGGGGCCGCATTGCTATTCCTTCTTCGAAGGCAACGCGCGCTTCGCCGAAGTCTCGCAAGACGAGATCACCGCCTTTTACCTGACAGATTTCCTGGTCCGGCAATTCGACGCGTTTGTATGGAAACCAATGGGGTTCGACCGCCACCCGGACCTAATCCCGATGATGTTCGGCAATTACACCAAGCTGGTCTATCAGGCCCAGACCGACGATCCGGTCCTGACCGAAAAGGCGCGCGCCTGCGCCGAACGGCTAGGCCTTGCATTCGAGCGTCGTTTCACGGGCTATGGCGATCTGGAAACAACGCTTGCCGATTGGGCGGGCGGTGTCGCGCGCAGCGACTAGCGCCGCGCGCTCCTTGCTCAGGCCTCTTTCAGCGTGTCCAGACGTGCCATGGCGCTTGCCTCATAAGCGGCGATTGCCGCGCCATCCAGGCTGTTGCCGACGCGCTCGACCCAGGCCTTGATCGCCGGAGTGTCAGGCATCAGGTGCGGCGCCCACTGAAAGGGCGAGGCCAGCAGGATATCCGCGACACTCACCGTGTCGCCCAGCAGGAACGGCCGATCCTTCACCCCCCTCTCCAGCACGGCGCAGACCTCATCCATGCCGCGAAAGGTCTCGGTCAGCGCCGGGTGATCCAGCCCGGAAAAGGCGGCCACCAGAACCGGCTCCAGCACCCCGCCCGAGTAAGCCATCCAGCTCAGGTAGGCCCCGCGCCCCGGCGCGCCGATGGCGGGGCTCAGGGGCTGGCCGAACAGTTCGTCCAGATACATCATGATGGCCGCGCTTTCGCGCACCTCTTCACCGTCATCGGTGACCAGAAAGGGAACCTTGCCCTCGGGGTGGGGATTGCGCGGGTCGCGTCGCCCGCTGCCGTCAAAGCGCGGAACCTCGACAGTGACCACCTCGACCTGATCCAGTTTTCCCATCAGCATCAGCTGTGCGATCACGCGCGAGGCACGGGTATTTGGCGAGTAGTAGAGCGTTGGCATGTTTTTGACCTTTGACATGTCGGGTTGATGATGCCCCCATGTGCCCGTACCCTCTTGCCAGTTCCTGTCAGGATGTTTCCGGCCATACTCTGCCATGCCCAAGACCGACCGCCTGTTCCGACTGCTGCACCTGATCCGGGGATTGCGCCCGCCGGTGACCGCCGCGCGGCTGGCCGCCGCGATGGAGGTGTCCGAGCGGACGATCTATCGCGACATCGACAGTCTGCGCGCGGCCGGTGCCCGGATCGAGGGCGCGGCGGGGCTTGGCTATACCATGGTCGAGGACCCCGCCCTGCCCCCGCAGACCTTTACCCAGATCGAGATCGAGGCGCTGACACTGGGGCTTGCCGATGTGACCCAGCGCGGAGACAGCGACCTGGCCCAGGCCGCGAGCGACGCGCTGGTCAAGATCCTGGCCACCCTGCCCGAACGCCAGCAACGTCAGGCCATGCACGCGGTCAACTTGGTGCAACGCCTGATCACCCCCGCGACACCCACCATCGACATGACCCTGCTGCGCGAGGCAATGTGGGCTGAAGAGGCGCTGGACATCGGCTATCGCGATCTGAAACAGGACCGGACCCGGCGACGTATCTATCCGCTGGCGCTGTCCTATCATGACCGCAGCGTGATGCTGCTGGCCTGGTGCTGCAAGCGACAGGATTTTCGCAGCTTTCACGTCACGCGTATCGAAGGCTATCAAAAGACCGGCGAAAGCTTTCGCCCGCGCCGGGTGACGCTGTTGCGGGACTTTCTCGAAAAACTCCGCGAACGGGACCGGGCCTGCCTGCCCGACCCTGCGTGACGCGGATCAGGCGGCGGCAGCAGCCGTTTCGCGAATCCGCTCGATCATGGATCGCAGCCCGTTCGAGCGCTGCGCAGACAGATGGTCGTTCAACCCCAGCCGGGCCAGCTCGGCGCGCGCATCGATCCGCGCCACCTCGGCCACCGGCACCCCGTTGTAGAGCGCGCGCAAGACCGCGATCAGCCCGCGTACGATCATCGCATCGCTGTCCCCGTCAAAGCGGAACACGCCATCCTCGATCACCGGATGCAGCCAGACCTGGCTGGCACAGCCATGCACCCGCGTCGCGGGCACTTTCAGCGCCTCATCCAGCGGGTCCATCGCCTTGCCCTGCTCGATCACATGGCGATAGCGGTCTTCCCAATCGTCGAGAAACTCGAAATCCTCGACAATCTCCTCAAAGGCGGGGCTGGCCATGTCTCGCTCCTGCTCAGGTCATATGCGGGTCAGCAGTGACCTAAGCCCCGTCCGACCCGCTGTCCAGACCTGCCATGGCTTTTCAAGCGTGCCGCGATGCGCTAACCGATAGACAGGAAAACACCAAGGACTTGCGGGGCACCCCATGCTGAAACCACTGATTGCTCTCGTGACCGCCGGATCGGTGCTGACGGCCTGTGGCGGCTGGCGCGACTCGCGGGTCAATCCGTCGAACTGGTTCGGCCCCTCGACCCCGGCACCGGTCGAGGCCGCCGCGACCGAGGACGTCAACCCGCTGATCCCCAAAAGCTCCGGCAAGGGGCTTTTTGCACGCCCCGACCCCGAGGATCGCAGCATCCTGATCACACAGGTGACCGAGCTGAAAGTCGAGCCCACCACCACGGGGGCCATCATTTCGGTCGTCGGCGTTGCCAATCGCCAGGGCGCGTTCAATACCGAACTGCGCCCGATCGTGACGCCCGAGAATACCGAGGCCGGCATCCTCGCCTATGCGTTCCGTGTGGTCTATCCCGAGGACGCGACACCACAGGGTCCGGTCCAGACCCGCACCATCCGCGAGGCGGTCAGCGTGTCGCGTCAGGATCTGGCCGGGATCAAGGTGATCCGGGTCGAGGCGAAGGAAGGTGCTCTGGAAACCCGGCGCCGCTAAGGCCCGGCGGCGGCGTCTCGGGCAGAGCGATTGTTCGGATAAGGGCGGCGCTGGCGTTACAGCGACACCACCTCGACATTCTGTCCCTTGGCGGCCAGCGCGATCTCGCCTTGGCACAACCGCAGCGCATCGGCGCCAAACACTTCCAGCCGCCAACCGGTCAGCGACGGCACGTCGCGTTCACCGGCCGCAATCAGGTCCAGCTCGGCGCTGTTGGCGATCAGCTTGGCGGCAACGCCCACATTCTCGGTCTTGGCCTTCAGCAGCACCCGCAACAGATCGGCCAGCGCCGGGTTCACCTGCAGGTTCTCGCGCCCGTTCTTCACCTTGGGCATCCGCTCGGGCGGGCAGTCGATCCCGCGCCCCACGGCCGCCAGAATACCGTCGGCGATCGCCCCCTTGCGTGCCTCGCGCAACAAGAGCCGCGAACCACCCAGATCGGCATGGGTGCGCGGCTTGGTCGAGGCCAGCTCGATCAGCGCGTCATCCTTGAACACCCGGTTGCGTGGCACGTTGTTGTCCTGGGCATAGCTTTCGCGGAACTGCGCCAGTTCGCGCACCACCGCCAGGAACTTGCCCGAGTTGGTGCGGGTCTTGATGCGGCGCCAGGCCTCTTCGGGGCGAATGTCATAGGTTGCCGGGTCGGTCAGCGTGCGCAATTCCTCGGCAACCCAGTGGCTGCGCCCGGTCTTGGCCAGATCAGCGGCCAGATGTTCATAGATCTGGCGCAGATGGGTGACATCGGCCAGGGCATAGGTTTTCTGCGCATCTGTCAGCGGACGGCGCGACCAGTCGGTAAAGCGCGAGGTCTTGTCCAGCCCCTGCCGACAGATCTTGCGTACCAGCGTTTCGTATCCGACCTGCTCGCCAAAGCCACAGACCATGGCCGCGACCTGGGTGTCGAACAGCGGTTCGGGAAACACCCCCGCATCCACCCAGAAAATCTCGAGATCCTGCCGGGCGGCATGGAACACCTTGACCACCGAGGTATCGCGGAACAGCGTGTAAAGCGGTTCCAGCTCCAGCCCCTCGGCCAGCGGATCGACCAGAACGGCGCAGTCGTCGCCGTCACCGGGATAGGCCAGCTGAATCAGGCAGAGTTTCGAGTAATAGGTCCGTTCCCGAAGAAACTCGGTATCGACGGTCACATAAGGTTGGCTGGCGGCCGCCGTACAGAACGCGGCCAGTTCTTGAGTGGTTGTCAGGGTCTTCATACGGTTTTTATCTTGTTCTTTTCCTTGGTTCCGACCGTGCCCCCGGAACGGGTCGGTTTCGCTCACCTTAGGGCCAACACCCCTGCTCTGCAAACCCCCTATGGAACGCCCGTCCCTGCGTCAGGGCAGCCAGACAGGGCGGCGGTCGCCACCGGCAAAGCGGCGCAGGACCGCGGGATAGAGTTTGTGTTCCCAGGTCAGCACACGGGCGGCAAGCGTTTCCGCTGTGTCATCCGGTTCGATCGAGACACGGGCCTGACCCAGGATCGGGCCGTCATCCAGCTCGGACGTCACCTCGTGCACCGTGCAGCCATGTTCGGTTTCACCCGCGGCCAGCGCACGGGCATGGGTATGCAGCCCCTTGTACTTGGGCAGCAGCGAGGGGTGAATGTTCAGCATCCGACCCTGAAAGCGGTCGGTGAAACCGGCGGTCAGCACCCGCATGAAACCAGCAAGGCAGACGATATCGGCCCCCGCGTCGAGGATCGGCTTGATCAGTTCGGCCTCGAACGCGGCGCGGTCCTTGCCATAGGGGCGGTGATCGACCACTGCGGTGGCCACGCCGCGCGCAGCGGCCTTGGCCAGCCCGCCCGCGTTTGCGTCATTGGACAGCACCAGACAGGGCCGCGCGGGATGGTCGCCGGTCATGCTGTCGACCAGCGTGACCATGTTCGACCCGCCGCCCGAGATCAGGATCGCGACGCGCTTTGGGCTCACAGCAGCTTGCCCGTGTAGGCAATGCCGGGCGTGGGGGTGACGGTGCCGATGCGGGCGACAGTTTCGCCCTCGGCCCTCAGCAGCTCGGTCAGCGCCTTGGCCCGGTCGGCGGCACAGACCACGATCATGCCGATACCGCAGTTGAAGGTCTTGAGCATTTCACCCTCGGCGATGCCGCCGGTCTCGGCCATCCAACGGAACACCGGCGGCAGATCCCAGGTGTCGAGGTCGATGCTGGCGCCCATGCCCTCGGGCAGGACACGCGGCAGGTTCTCGGTCAGGCCACCGCCGGTGATATGGGCCAGCGCATGTACGCCACCGGCGCGGATTGCCGACAGAACCTGGGTCACATAAAGCCGGGTCGGCGCCAGCAGCGCCTCACCCAGCTTGCCGGGGCCAAAGGGGCAGTCCGATTCCCAGGTATTGCCCGAGATTTCTACCAGTTTGCGCACCAGCGAATAGCCGTTGGAATGCACCCCGTTCGAGGCGAGACCCAGCAGCACGTCACCCTCTGCCACGCCTTCGGGCAGCGCGGTGCCGCGCTCCATCGCGCCGACGGCAAACCCCGCCAGATCGAAATCGCCTGCCGGATACATGCCGGGCATTTCAGCCGTTTCGCCGCCGATCAGGGCGCAGCCGGACTGAACGCAGCCCTCGGCAATGCCTTCGATGATGCGGGCGGCGGTTTCGGTTTCAAGCTTGCCAGTCGCGAAATAGTCAAGGAAAAACAAGGGCTCGGCGCCTTGGCAAACCAGATCGTTGACGCACATGGCAACCAGGTCGATGCCGACGCCGTCGACCAGCCCGGTGTCGATCGCGATGCGCAGCTTGGTTCCGACCCCATCGGTCGCGGCCACCAGGACCGGATCCTGATACCCCGCCGCCTTGAGGTCGAAGAGCGCACCAAAGCCCCCCAACCCGCTGGCCACGCCGGGGCGATTGGTGCGCTTGGCGGCCGGCTTGATCCGGTCGACCAGGGCGTTGCCCGCGTCGATATCCACACCCGCCTCGGCATAGGTCATACCGTTCTTGCCCGCTGTCATCGGTTCATCCTCACGATTGCTTGCGCGCGGAGTTAGTGCATTGCGCCCTTGCATGCAACGGTCAGGCTTGACGCGGGTGCGGATCGTGTTAGGCATGGCCCATGGCGGGCCTGTAGCTCAACGGTTAGAGCAGAGCGCTCATAACGCTTTGGTTGCGGGTTCAAATCCTGCCGGGCCTACCATATTCTCCGCATTCGTCGGGTCAGCGTCCGATCACGATATCGGCGCAGAGGCCCCCCAACCGTTCACTGTCACCCAGCCGGAGCGCGCCGCCATGGGCGCGGGCAATATCGGCAACGATGGCAAGGCCCAGGCCCACGCCGCCGCCCTGGTTCTGGTTACGCGACGCATCCAGCCGCTGGAACGGTTTCACCGCCTCGGCGCGCTTGTCGGCGGGAATACCGGGGCCGTCATCCTCGACCCGGATGCGCAGGAACTTTGGCGTCACCGCCAGACTGACCTCGACCCTGGTTCCATAGCGAACGGCGTTGGCAATCAGATTCTCGACCGCGCGGCGGATCGCTGTGGGCCGCAGGGTGACGGTATCGCCCTCGGGCACCTCGCAGGCCACCAGCGCGACATTGCGGTCGGCGCGACGGGCATCCTCCACCACCTGCATCAGCAAGGCGACCGGATCGACCTTTTCGGGTGTGCTTTCAGACACTCCACGCGAAAAATCGAGGAACGCGTCCAGCATCTGCTGCATCTCGGCCACGTCCTGCAACATGGGCGCGGCATCCTCTTCGTCGATCATCGCCAGTCCCAGTTTCAACCGGGTCAGCGGTGTGCGCAGATCGTGGCTGACCCCCGAGAGCATCAGGGTGCGCTGTTCGATCTGCCGTTCGATCCGCGCGCGCATGTCCAGAAAGGCGCTGCCGGCTGCCCGTACCTCGATGGCGCCCGAGGGGTAATAGGGAACCGTATGCCCCCGGCCAAAAGCCTGCGCCGCATCGGCCAGCCGTTTGACCGGCCTGAGCTGGTTGCGCATGTAGAGAAAGGCAATCACGGTCATCAACAGACCAAAGGCCACCATCGTCACGATCAGCTGGTGCGGCGCGGCGGGCGACATGCGGCGGCGGTCGAAGATCAGCTCGACCGGACCCAGCGCGCTGCCCAGATAGAGCCGCACCACCCGGGTATCGGGCAGTTCCACCGCGATCACATCCTGCACCCTGCTGCGCAGAACGTGTTCTACCTGTCGGCCGGTATAGTCATACCAGGG
Source organism: Ruegeria sp. BHSC223 (assembly GCF_059613025.1). Classification (NCBI taxonomy): domain Bacteria; kingdom Pseudomonadati; phylum Pseudomonadota; class Alphaproteobacteria; order Rhodobacterales; family Roseobacteraceae; genus Ruegeria; species Ruegeria sp. BHSC223. The sequence continues at coordinate 210,409 of NZ_JBXWRR010000001.1, read as the reverse complement.
TCGCAGATCGTCTGAGGGCACGTCGCCGTCATTCACGAATCGCAGACTGACCTGCAAGGCGTCGAGAGCTGGCCGCAGCCGCGCCTGAACCTGGGCCTGGGTTTCGGTGCCGGCGACCTGGCCCATGATCAGTTCGATCTCGCGCACGGCGGTCAGCGTCATCTGGGTGGTCACATCCTCCAGATGCCGTTGCAGAAAGACCACCGAAACCACGATCTGCACCGCCACCACCGGCACGACGATGATGATGGCCGCCCGGGCATAGAGGCTGCGCGGCATATAGTGTTTGAGCCAGCGGAATGTCATGGCTAAACCTACCCCGGTGCCAGAGCGAGAAAAAGAGACAGATGACCCAGCCGCCCGACGATTTCGACCCGCCCATCGGCACCCCCATCGAGTTGGAGCCCGGGATACGGCGGATCGTGGCGCCTAACCCCTCGCCGATGACCTATCGCGGCACCAATACCTATCTGGTGGGCACAAGAGAGCTGGCGGTGATCGACCCCGGCCCCCTGAGCGAGGCGCATCTGGAGGCGATTCTGGCCGCGCTTGGCCCGGGCGAGAGCATAAGTCATATCGTCGTGACCCATACCCATCTGGACCACTCGCCTCTGGCCCGTCCGCTGGCCAAGCGCACCGGCGCGCCGGTTCTGGCCTTTGGCGGGCCCGAGGCCGGGCGCAGCGCGGTGATGCGCGATCTGGCAGCGCAGGGGCTGGCGGGGGGTGGCGAGGGTATCGACACCGGATTTCTGCCCGATCACACGGTCGCCGATGGAGCGCGAATCGAGGGCGATGGCTGGCAGCTGGAGGTAATCCACACACCGGGGCATCTGGGCAACCATATCGCGCTGGCCTGGCAGGATGTGTGTTTTACCGCCGATCACGTGATGGGCTGGGCCAGTTCGCTGGTCTCGCCCCCCGATGGCGACCTGACCGATTTCATGACCGCCTGCCGCAACCTGCGCGCCCGCGACTGGAGGCTGTTCCATCCGGGCCACGGCGCACCGGTGAGCGCGCCCGGAGCGCGGCTCGACTGGCTGATCGGGCACCGGATGGGGCGCGAGGAGGCGATTCTGGTAGCGTTGGCTGATGGCCCCGCCACGGCCGAGGCGCTGGCGCGGCGCATCTACACAGAAACGCCCGCTGCGCTGCTGCCCGCCGCCACACGAAACGTGTTCGCCCATCTGGTCGATCTGACTGGCCGTAACCGGGTCGCGCCCGAGGAGAAACTCTCGGTTGTGGCGCGGTTTCAACGACTATCCTGAGCCTCGAGAAAATTCTGCGAATTTTCTTTTCGCCCTCTGGACGATGTGAATCGGGATTGCTATACGGCGCGAACCGTTCCGGCGTAGCTCAGCGGTAGAGCAGTTGACTGTTAATCAATTGGTCGTAGGTTCGATCCCTACCGCCGGAGCCATGAAAAGCCCTTAAGTCTCAAAGACTTGAGGGCTTTTTTGCTTGTTGCGAAGGGGTTGTTTTTTTCGTTCAGAGACCGTTTAGGTCCTGTTGACAAAAGTGGTTCACCGGGGGCGCCTCTTCAACACTCTGATAAACGGCAGTCGCGCACCAACAATTACGATAAAACCGCAGAGAGCTTCCTCGGTTCATCGGCATTTCATCGATCCACCGTTCGCCGCGCGTTTTATCAACATGACCTGGAAGCGGGGCATATTAATCAAGCGGTGTCTTGCGTCAGCGCCCACCTGACAACTCGTCCGCTGTCGACGTCTACCACGGTCGCAGCGCGCGGATCCTGCAGTTGAGAAGAGACGAAAGAACACAGACAAACGGAAAACGCCAAAACAAAGCACCAATCCGCTGCCGCATAGGCTCCGACAGAAACCAACCAGAGCCTCCGCTACGAAACCACCTCATCTTTCCGAGAAACTCAGACGACAGACAAGGAGAGCCCGGAAAACATGTGTTTTCCGGGCCGGAAATCCCCGATTTCCGGTTCCGCCCGGCTCAGCCGGTCAGAACATCCCTGAACTGTTCGCGAAGGGTCCGTTTCAGCACCTTGCCGGTAGCATTCAGTGGCAGCGCGTCCACAAAGACGACACGGTCGGGTACCTGCCATTTGGCAATCTTGCCGTCGAAGAAGGCCAGCAGCTCCGCCTCGTCGGGCGTCTCTCCCTCGGCGCTCACCGCCACCAGAAGCGGGCGTTCGTCCCATTTCGGATGCGGAACGCCAATCACCGCGGCGGTGGCCAGTTTCGGATGCGCCACGGCGATATTCTCCAGCTCGACAGAGCTGATCCATTCCCCGCCCGACTTGATGATATCCTTGGACCGGTCCCGGATCGTCATGTATCCGTCGCGGTCCAGCGTAGCCACATCACCGGTGGCGAACCAGCCATCCGACAGGATCGGCTGGTCCTGCAACTGGAAATAACTGTCCAACACCCAATGGCCCCGCACCATCAGGTCGCCCTGGGTCTGGCCGTCATTGGGCAACTGGTTGCCGTCGTCATCGACGATCTTCAGCTCGACCCCATAGGGCGGACGGCCCTGGTTCTCACGCAGCTTGTGCTGTGCCTCGACCGGCAGCCCCGCATGTTTCGCCAATGGCTGGTTGGTGGTGCCCAGCGGGCTCATCTCGGACATGCCCCAGGCATGCACGGTGTCGACGCCGTAACGGTCGCGGAATTCGGCGATCATCGAGGGCGGACAGGCCGCGCCGCCGATCACCGTGCGTGTTAGGCTCTCCAACTTGCTGCCCTTGGCACGGGCGGTCGTCAGCAACCCCTGCCAGATGGTCGGCACACCCAGCGCGATGGTCACGCCATATTGGTCGATCAGACCCACCAGCGCCTCGCCATGCAGGTCCGGCCCCGGCAGCACCATGCAAGAGCCCGACATCGCACAGGCATAGGGCGTGCCCCAGGCGTTGACATGGAACATCGGTACCACCGGCATCACCACGTCGCGCGCCGAAAAGCCGATGCAATCGCGGGTGTTCGACCCGAAACTGTGGAGCACGGTGGAACGGTGAGAATAGAGCACCCCCTTGGGGTTGCCCGTGGTCCCGGATGTGTAGCACAGGCTCGAGGCCGTGCGCTCGTCCAGATCGGGCCATTCAAAACCCGCATCGCCCGTGGCGACAAACTCGTCGTAGAATTCCAGCCCCTCGATCCGTGCCGCCGCTGCCTCGTCGCGCGGCCCCATCAGGATCAGCCGTTCGACGGTGGTCAGATGCGGGCGAATCCCCTCGACCAGCGGCAGAAAGGTGGCATCGAAGAACAGGATGCGATCCTCGGCATGGTTGAGGATATAGACCAGCTGTTCGGGGAACAGGCGCGGGTTGATCGTGTGCAGCACGAAGCCGGCGCCGGACACGCCGTAATAGATCTCCAGATGCCGCCGGTTGTTCCAGGCGAGAGTCGCCACCCGTGACTGTGGCGCAAGGCCGGCCCCGGTCAGGGCCGAGCCGAGACAACGGGCATTGGCCGCGATCCCGGCCCAATTGGTCTCCTCGACCCCGCCTTCGGTACTGACCGACCAGATCGGCGCCTCGCCGTGATAACGCGCCGCATGGTCGATCAGCGACGAGATCAGCAGCGGCTGATACATCATCTGTCCCAGCATTCTTGGGTTCCTTCCCTGTTCTTCGGGTGACGGCCGCGCCCTGCGCGGTGTCACTTGTCTCCTCTTCGTGGCCGCGTCGACGCGGCCCCGCCCAATGCCGGACCCTGCCAATCAGCGGGCCGCGTGACAATAACTTTGTGTCCCTGTGACGGACCGGAACCCTACGTCAGCCCGTGGTCACGATGACGCAGCGCATAGGCCACCAGCGCGGCGGTCGACCCATCCTTGCCGGTGGCGGGTTGCGTGCCCTCGACAATAGGGCCCAGAGAGGTCGCCAGTTCCTTGCCCAGCTCGACACCCCATTGATCGAACGAGTTGATGCCAAGGATCACGCCTTCGACAAACACCCGGTGTTCGTAGAGCGCCACGATCCGTCCCAGCATGTCGGGCGTCAGTTGCGGATAGATCAGCGTGGTCGAAGGGCGGTTGCCCTCGAACACCCGATGACGGGCCTGTCGGTCCAGCTCGGCATCGTCATGACCCCGGCCCGCGACGATGGCGCGCGCCTCGGACAGGGACCGGCCCCGCATCAGCGCTTCGGACTGGGCCAGGCAATTGGCCAGCAGGAGGCGGTGGTGGTGGTCCAGCTCCGGCTCGTGTCCGCGGGCGGCCACCATGAATTCGCAGGGAACGATCTGCTTGCCCTGATGGATCAGCTGATAGAACGCATGCTGGCCATTGGTGCCCGGCTCACCCCAGACGATGGGACTGGCGGCCTGATCCAGTGCGGTGCCGTCCATCGCAACCGATTTGCCGTTCGATTCCATTTCGAGTTGCTGGAAATAGGCCGGCAGACGTGCAAGCCGCTGATCATAGGGCAGCACCGCACGGCTGGGATAGCCGCAGACCTGATGATGCCAGATACCGGTCAGGGCCAGCATCACGGGCATGTTCTCGGCCCAGGGCGCGCTGCGGAAATGATCGTCCATCGCCTGCCCGCCGCGCAGGAAGGCGTCGAAATCGTCGGGGCCGATGGCAATCATCAGGCTCAGCCCGATCGGACCCCACATGGAATATCGCCCGCCGACCCAATCGGCGAAGCCAAACACATGTGCGTCCGGGATGCCGAAATCGGCGGTCTTGTCCGTCGCGCTGGAGAGCGCCGCGAATTGCCGCGCCGGGTCGCCGCCGCCGCGCTGCATCCAGTCGCGGGCGGTACGGGCATTGGTCATCGTCTCGATGGTGGTGAAGGTCTTGGAGGCGACGATCACCAGAGTACGCGTCGGATCTAGCCCCCGCAGGGTATCCGCGATATGGGCCCCATCCACGTTCGACACGAAATGGCAGCGTGGCCCGTCGTGATAGGGCGCAAGCGCCAGCGTGGCCATGGCCGGACCCAGATCGGAGCCACCGATGCCGATATTGACCACATCGGTAAAGGCCCCGCCTGCCCCGCTCAGCCTGCCGGTCCGCACCGCATCGGCAAAGACCCGCATCCGGGCAAGGGTCGCGCGCACCTCGGGCATCACGTCGCGGCCCTCGACCAGAATCGGCCCGCCATCCAGATTGCGCAGCGCCGTGTGCAGCACCGCGCGGCCCTCGGTCTCGTTGATCGCGTCGCCCGAAAACATCGCCTCGCGGCGCGCGGCCAACCCGGCCTGCTCGCAGAGCGCGATCAGCGCGGCCCGGATATCCGCGTCGATCAGGGTCTTGGAGTAATCCAGCCGCATCTCACCCAGATCGGCGCAGAACCGTTCGGCCCTCCCAGGGTCGGCGGCGAAAAGGTCGAGGATGCGGCGGCCCGACCGGTCAGTGTGAAGCGCGTGCAAATCTTGAAACATGGAAGAAACCTATTCCGCCCAATGGACCGTGATACCGTCCAGAACCGCCGCCACCGGCGCCTCTTCGGGGGGCAAGGACATCGCCCGTTCCAGCGCCTTGCGTTTGGCGGCACCATAGATGATCAGGTGCTTTGACAGCGCCCCGTTCAGCACCGGGGCGGTCAGCGTGATCCGGGCCTCGGGCTGGGTTTCAGGCCGGGCGACAGCCAGCACCGGCGCGTCCCCGTCCAGCGCCGCCTCAAGCCCCGGCATGCCGGGGAAAAGCGAGGCGGTGTGCATGTCCTCGCCCATGCCCAGCACCAGCACCGACAGGGGCAGCGCCGGGGTCAGCAGCGTCTCAACCTCGGCCAGACAATCCTCGGGTTCGGCGCCGGGCAGGTAAAGCGGCAGATAGCTGGCGCTGGCGGCGCGGTTGACCAGCAACTGCTCTGTGATCAGCCGGGCATTGGCGCGCGGATGGTCCTGCGGCACGCAGCGTTCGTCGGTCGGCAGCACCATGACCCGGTGCCAGTCAAGATCGGCGGCACAGAGCACGTCGAAGACCGGGCCGGGCGTGGTGCCGCCCGCCACTGCCAGCGTGGCGCGGTCATGGGTCAGCAGTGTCGCCTCCAACTCTCCGGCCAGGTGGTTGGCGAGGTCGATGGCGAGCATTTCTCGGTCGGGATAGTCTTGGATATTCATGGGTTTATCCCCTGCCAGCGGCGACCGTCGCGTCTCATAAGCAGCTCGGCGTCGCCGGGGCCGGTGCTGCCGCAATCATAGGGTTTGGGCACATCGCCACGGGCCTGCCAGCCCGCGATGATCGGGTCGGTCCAGGCCCAGGCCGCCTCGACCTCGTCGCCGCGCATGAACAGGGTCTGGTTGCCCCGGATCACATCCATGATCAGCCGTTCATAGGCATCGGGCGGGTTCTGGTTCTCGGGCCCCAGCGCCTTGGCGAAACTCATGTCCAGCGGCACCTCGACCAGGCGCATGCCGCCCGGTCCCGGCTCCTTGATCGTCACCTTGAGCGTGATGCCCTCGTTGGGTTGCAGCCGGATCGACAACACGTTGGCATGCCGCCCGGCCTCTTCGCCGAAAATCGAATGCGGCGCGTCCTTGAACATCACGTTGATGACAGAGGACCGCGCCACCAGCCGCTTGCCCGTGCGCAGGTAAAAGGGCGTGCCAGCCCATCGCCAGTTGCTGATATGGGCGCGCAGCGCGATATAGCTTTCGGTGATCGAGCGGGCATCGCCCACCTCGTCGCGATAGCCCTGTCCGGCACCGCCCACCGGCACCGCGTATTGGCCGCGCACGATATGATGCGGCTTGACCGGGTCCAGTGCCCGGATCACCTTGAGCTTTTCATCGCGCACCGCGTCGGGGTCGAACTTGGCCGGAGGCTCCATCGCGATCAGGCACAAGAGCTGCATCAGATGATTCTGCATCATGTCGCGCATCGCGCCGGCCCGGTCATAGTAATCGGCCCGGCCGCCGACCCCCACGGTTTCGGCCACGGTGATCTGGATATGGTCGACATACTGGCTGTTCCAGAGCGGTTCGAACAGCATGTTGCCAAAGCGGACCGCCATTAGGTTCTGTACCGTCTCCTTGCCCAGGTAATGGTCGATCCTATAGATCTGGCGTTCATGAAAATGCGCGGCCAACGTGGCGTTCAACGCCTGCGCGCTGGCCAGATCGTGGCCAAAGGGTTTCTCGACCACGATGCGGGTATCCTGGCTGACCAGCCCGTGCTGATGCAGCCGTTCGGCCAGCGCGCCGAATAGACCCGGTCCAACCGAGAAGTAAAAGGCGCGAACGCCGCTCCCCAACGCCGCGGCCAGTCCGTCCCAGCCCTCGGGCCGGGTGGCATCCAGCGCCATGTAATCGAGCCGCGACAGGAAACGGTTGAGCGCATCGGGAGACTGCACCGCCTCGGGCCACAGCTCGCGCAGGCCTTGAGCGATCAGGGCACGATACGCCTCGGCACCCATGTCCTGACGTGCGACACCGATGATGCGGTTGCCATCGGGCATCTGGCCCGCGACCGAGCGACGGAACAACGCGGGCAGGATCTTGCGACGTGCCAGATCGCCGGTACCGCCAAAGACGACCAGATCGAAGGGTTCCACCGGAATGACGCGCGATACCATGGCTGCTCCTTATCGCCTTGCCGGGGTTCTGTCCACTGTTAGCGCAAACATTTCCAAGCTCTCCCGGCATCACAAGCCCGTCAAACCATCTGATCCCGCTTCCTTTTCCCGTGTGATTACTGCTAGATCAAGCCCATAAGCAGGCACAGGCAGGATAGATGAAGGATCACGCGCAACAGACCGCCAATATCGGCAAGTTTCAGGACAGTTTCGTGACAGCAGACGGGCAGCAACGGGCCAGCGTGGCCCTGACCCGTCCTGAGACGCTGTGGTTCAACACCGGCACCCTGTGCAATATCGAATGTGCCAATTGCTATATCCTGTCGAGCCCGAAAAACGACGCGTTGGTCTATATCACCGAGGATGAAGTCAGCGGGTATCTGGATCAGATCGCGGCGCGCGGCTGGCCGGTGCGCGAGATCGGCTTCACTGGTGGCGAACCTTTCATGAATCCTCAGATCATCGGCATGGCGCGGGCGGCGCTGGTGCGTGGGTTTGAGGTGCTGATTCTGACCAATGCCATGCGCCCGATGATGCGCAAGGCGATGCGGCAGGGGCTGGCGGCGCTGGTGCGCGAATTCGGTGACAGGCTGACCCTGCGCATTTCGGTCGATCATCACAGCGCCGCCTGTCATGACGCCGAACGCGGTACCGGCAGTTTTGCCCGGACACTTGCTGGGATGGCCTGGCTACGCGATTGCGGCGCGCGAATGACCGTGGCCGGACGCACAGTCTGGGGTGAAAGCGAGGCCGAGGCGCGCGCGGGTTATGCCGCGTTTTATACCGAACACGGGTTTGCGATCGACGCGACAGATCCCGGCCAGACCGTGCTGTTCCCTGAGATGGACGAACGGGTCGAGGTGCCCGAGATCACCACCGCGTGCTGGGGCATTCTGGGTAAATCCCCCGACGCGCTCATGTGCGCCAGTTCGCGCATGGTGGTGAAACGCAAGGGCGCGGCGCATCCCGTGGTGCTGGCCTGCACCCTGTTGCCCTATGCGCCCGAATTCGAACTGGGCCAGACGCTGGCCGAGGCGGAACGCCCGGTTCAGCTGAACCACCCCCATTGCGCCAAGTTCTGCGTGCTGGGCGGGGCCAGCTGCTCGGTCTGAGGCCGCCGAGGTGGCACGGCTCAGTGCAGCCGGAACTCGCCCACGACATTGCGCCATTCACCCGGCGAGATCATCTTGCGGTGGGTAAACCGCACCGAATGCAGCGGGCCGTCGATCTCGCGCTGCCAGAATTCGATGAAGCCGAACAGCCTGGGATGGTCCGGTGCAAGGTCATAATCCTGCCAGACAAAGGTATTCAGCACATGGATATGGTCCGGCATGTGATAGAAGAATTCTGCCGTGGTCAGCCCATACCCCTTCAGCATCAGCTCGGTTTCTGTTGCAGCCATTTGAACCTCCAGTTGCCCCCCGGTTCAATCAGGATGCCTGATTCTAATAAAAAATCCATAATAACAGCATGTTGGCACTGTAGCGCCGTGGCTGCCAGCCTAATTTCGCTCTATGCATTGCACCTCATGTACGGGGTCTGTTAAGATGCGCCCACAATATATAGAACCTGCACAAGAAACGGGCAGTTTACGTGAGCGATACGCCAGAAACCCCTGAAAACGAAGACGAAACCCCCATTGCGCGCAGCGCCTATGTGGGGCCGACCGTTTCCATCGAATCCGAGATGCGCACCTCGTATCTCGACTACGCGATGTCGGTCATCGTCAGTCGTGCCATCCCCGACCTGCGCGACGGGCTGAAACCGGTGCATCGGCGCATCCTCTACGCCATGCACGAGACCGGCAACAGCCACGACAAACCCTATCGCAAATCGGCGCGTCCGGTGGGTGATGTCATGGGTAAATATCACCCCCATGGCGACAGCGCGATCTATGACGCGCTGGTGCGGATGGCGCAGGATTTCTCGATGTCGCTGCCGCTTCTGGACGGTCAGGGCAACTTTGGCTCGATGGACGGCGATAACCCCGCCGCCATGCGTTATACCGAAGTGCGGATGGACAAGCCCGCCGCCTTTCTGCTGAGCGATATCGACAAGGAAACCGTCGATTTCCAGGACAACTATGACGGCAAGGACCGTGAACCCACGGTGCTGCCGGCGCGCTTCCCCAACATGCTGGTCAATGGCGCCGGCGGCATCGCCGTGGGCATGGCCACCAACATTCCGCCCCATAACCTGGGCGAGGTGGTGGATGCCACCCTGGCGCTGATCGACGACCCGGACCTGACCAGCGAGCAGCTGATCGACTATGTGCCCGGCCCCGATTTCCCCACCGGCGGTGTGATGCTGGGCCGCTCGGGTGCGCGCAAGGCCTATCTGGAGGGGCGCGGCAGCGTCATCATCCGCGCCAAGACCCGCGTCGAAGAGTTGCGCAAGGACCGTTATGCGATCATCGTGGACGAGATCCCCTATCAGGTGAACAAGGCCGCGATGATCGAAAAGATCGCCGAGGCGGTGCGCGAAAAGCGTATCGAAGGCGTCGCCCATGTGCAGGACGAAAGCGACCGCAACGGCGTGCGCGTGGTGGTGGAACTCAAGCGCGACGCCACGCCCGAGGTGGTTCTGAACCAGCTCTATCGCTTTTCACCGATGCAGACCTCGTTTGGCTGCAACATGCTGGCGCTGAATGGCGGCCGGCCCGAGCAGCTGACCCTGCGCCGCTTTCTCACCTGTTTCATCGACTTCCGCGAGGAAGTGGTCGCCCGCCGTACCGCCTATGAGCTGCGCAAGGCGCGCGAACGCAGCCATATCCTGTGCGGCCTGGCGGTTGCGGTGTCGAATGTCGACGAGGTGGTCGCCACCATCCGTTCGTCTGCCGATGCCGCGGACGCGCGCGAGAAACTGATGACGCGGCGCTGGCCCGCCGCCGAGATCGCCGGATACCTGCGATTGATCGACGATCCGCTGTCCAAGATGAACGAGGACGGCACCTATAACCTGACAGAGGTGCAGGCCCGCGCCATCCTTGACCTGCGCTTGCAGCGCCTGACCCAACTGGGGGTCAAGGAAGTCACCGACGAGCTTGAGGTTCTTGCCGGCAAGATCAAGGAATACCTTGAGATTCTGGGGTCGCGCGAACGGATCATGGGGATCATCGCCGACGAGCTGCGCGAAGTGCGCGAGCAATTCGCGGTGCCCCGCCGCACCGAGATCGTCGACTGGGCCGGCGATATGGACGACGAGGACCTGATCGAGCGCGAGGACATGGTGGTGACCGTGACCTCGGGCGGCTATATCAAGCGTACCCCGCTGGCCGATTTCCGTGCCCAGAAACGCGGTGGCAAGGGTCTGAGCGGCATGCAGACCAAGGAAGAGGACGTGGTCACCACCCTCTTCGTGGCCAACACGCATACGCAGCTCTTGTTCTTTACCACCGATGGCATGGTCTACAAGCTCAAGACCTGGCGCCTGCCGCAGTCGGGGCGCACCGGCAAGGGTAAGGCCATCGTCAACATCCTGCCGATCCCGACCGGGGTTTCAATCGCCGCGATCATGCCGGTCGATGTGCCGGACGAGGAATGGGAAAACCTGCAAATCGTGTTTGCAACCACTGGCGGAGACGTGCGCCGAAACCGGCTGTCGGATTTCACCAATGTGCGCCGCAATGGCAAGATCGCGATGAAATTGCCCGAAGACGGGTCCATTCGCCTGGTCAATGCGCGCATCTGCTCCGAAGACGATGACGTGTTGCTGGTGACCAACTCGGGTCGGGCGATCCGCTTCCGGTCCACCGATGTACGCGTTTTCAACTCGCGTGAATCCACCGGTGTGCGCGGCATCAAGCTGGTGAATGAAGGCGATGAGGTCGTTTCCATGTCCGTCATCCGCCACTTCAGCGCCGAACCGTGGGAGCGCAATGCCTTCATCAAACGGTTCCGGGGTGAACTGGGCAATGATGTGACCGAAGACGACGCCAGCGATGACGCCGAGGGCGAAGTCGCCGAAGGCACCCTGTCCGAGGAACGCTATCAAGAAATGCTGGCCGCCAACGATCTGCTGGTGACCATCAACCGCGCGGGCATCGGCAATCTGACCTCGGCCCATGATTATCGCGTCAGCGGGCGCGGTGGCCAGGGGGTCGGCGCGATGCGGGGCGGCGCCATTGTCGCCACCTTCCCGGTCGAGCTTGAGGACCAGATCATGTTGGCCACCTCCAAGGGCCAGTCGATCCGCTGTCCGGTCAAAGGCATCTCTTTCCGCTCGCGCGGTGCCGGTGGTGTCCGGGTCTTCAACACCGGCAAGGGTGAAGAGGTCGTCAGCGTCGCCTGGATCGCCGAGCGCGACGACGAAGAAGAGGACGGCGCGGAATAACCACGCCGGGCGAGATGGAAAAGGGCGCGGGAAACCGCGCCTTTTCTTTTGCCTTTTAACCTGTTGGCAATTGCTTATGCGGCAATCTGGCCCGAACGGTCACATAGGACGTTCCGGCCATGAACCTCTACCATTGCGCAATCGACCTCAAACACGAGGCCAAGGCACTGGCCTTTGCCGCGGCACTTGACCATTGGATGCAGTATCTCAAGGCACGCGGTGTGGTGCGCGACTGGCGGCTGTTGCGGCGCAAGCTGAACCTGGCCGCCGACAGCTGCCGCGATTTCCTGCTCGAGATCGAGTTTGACGACATTAGCCAGCTCGATCGTGCCTTTCGGGTGCTGGGCGAGCATGATGAAGAGGTCGAGCGCCTCTATGGCGCGGTCAGCGCGTTGATCGCGCGGTCCGACTTTGGCCTCTACCGCCCCTTCCCGGACCCCGAGCGAGCCGAGCGCATGGCGCTGCTTTGAGCGCAGACCGGAAATCGTAGATTTCCGGCTCGGAAAACATTCGTTTTCCGGGCCGTTTTCCGCGACGGAAAACGGCGCCGTCCAAACACGGACTCAAAGCCCGTAAAGCGCGCTGAATTTGGCCTCGAGATAGTCGAGCAGAGGCTCGGGCCCCGGCTCCATACCGCTGGCCCGCGCGATCACCTCGCGCGGTGCATAAAGCCCGCCATGACGCTGCACCCGATCTGCCAGCCAGCCGGTCGCAGCCGTCGTCTCGCCCTGTGCCAGGTCCGTCTCCAGCCCCGGAACCGCCTGACGCAGCGCCTGATAGAGACAGCCGGCATAGACATTGCCCAACGCATAGGTCGGAAAATAGCCGAACAGGCCAACCGACCAGTGCACATCCTGCAAACACCCGTTCGAGGGCTTGTCCACCTGATAGCCGAAATCGGCGGCAAAGCGGTCGTTCCAGGCGGCCTCCAGATCGTCGACCGTCAGATCTCCCGCCATCAGCGCCCGCTCAAGATCGAAGCGCAACATGATATGCAGGTTATACTGTACCTCGTCCGCCTCGGTGCGGATATAGCCGCGATGCACCGTGTTGACGGCGGCATAGAACGCGTCCTGATCCGCAATCCCGAAATCGCCAAACGCCTCGCGCATCTGGCCAAACAGCCAACCGGTATAGGCGCGGCTGCGGCCCAGCTGGTTCTCGTAAATCCGGCTCTGGCTTTCATGCACGCCCATCGACACGCCGCGTCCCAGCGGGGTCAGCAGATAGGCGCGGTCGATATTCTGTTCATAGGCCGCGTGGCCCACCTCGTGAATGGTCGAGTAGAAACAGTTGAACGGATCGGCCGGATTGGTCCGCGTGGTGATCCGCACATCGAGACCGGAACCGGAGCTGAACGGATGCACCGCCTTGTCGACCCGGCCATGCGCCATGTCATAGCCAAAGCTGCGCGCCAATTGCCGGCTGAGCTTCATCTGGGCGTTTTCGTCGAACTGCCCTTCCAGCCGTTGTGGCATCGGGCGGTCCAGCACCGCAGAACGCAGCGCCACCAGGCGCGGGCGCATGGTGTCAAAGGTCTCGGCGATCTGGGCCGCACTGGTGGCGGGCTCGTATTCCTCCAGCAGCGCGTCATAGAGATCGCCGCCCTGGGCCAGCGCCTGCCCCTCTTCGCGGCGCAGCGCAACGACCTCCTTCAGCACGGGCAGAAACGCCGCCACGTCCTCGGTCGCCCGCGCCTCGGCCCAGATGCCTTGCGCCCGTGCCGTGGTGCGGGCCAGCGCACGGGCCAGATCGGCGGGCACGCGCGCGGTCCGATCGAAGCTGCGCCGGATCTCGCGCAGCTGCGCGGCACCGGCCTCGTCCGGCGCCGCGGCCGCCGCCAGCCAGTCGCCCACCTGCGGGTCGGTGCGACGGGCATGCAGCACACCGGCGATGGCGGCGCTTTCCTCGGCCCGTTGCGGCGCCGCGCCGCGCGGCATCATGGTTTCCTGATCCCAGCCCAGCCGCCCGGCGATCTGGTCCAGCGCCGCCGTTTCGCGGGCATGCGTCATCAACTGTTCGAAAGCACTCATGATGTCTTATCCCCGGATAGAGGTTGCAATCGGATAGGCGCAGAGGAACCGCGCCCGCAGGATCAGCACAAACACCCCAACCGCCAGCAACTGGTGCAGGATGGCGATTTGCCAGGGCGCGGCATATAGGACGGTGACGATGCCCAGCACCACCTGTAGGCTCAACGCCGCAAAGCCTGCGTTGAAGGCAAATCGGGTATGCGCATGCGCGCTGCGGCGCCCGCGCAGCCAGGCCATCACCCCATAGGCCAGCAGCAGATAGCCGACGATACGGTGGATGAACTGCACCAGTCCGGGGTTTTCAAAGAAGTTGCGCCAGACCGGGCTCAGCTCCAGCGGGTCGGGCGGGATCACCTGCCCCGCCATCAGCGGCCAGTCGACATAGTTGCGCCCGGCATCAAGGCCCGCCACCAGCGCGCCGATCAGAATTTGCAGGAATGCCAGATGCAGCCAGCCCGTCGCCAGACCGAACAGCCGCGCCTCCTTGGCGCGGCGGGCCTGCATCAGGTCGCGCTCGCTGCGCCCCAGTTGCAGGATGTACCAGGTCAATAGGCCCAGAATGACAAAGGCCAGGCCCAGATGCGTGGCCAGCCGGTAGGACGCGACCGAGGTCATACCCTCGCCCTGGGTCACGCCCGAGGCGACCATCCACCAGCCGACCGCACCCTGCACCCCGCCCAGCAGACCGGGCAGGATCAGCCGTCCGGTCCAGCCAGCGGGTATCTTCCGCGCGATCAGGAGCCCGAAGAACCCCAGCGCCCAGACCAGCCCGATCACTCGGCCCAGCTGGCGGTGGCCCCATTCCCACCAATAGATCGACTTGAAATCCGCAAGCTCCATCCACTGGTTCTGCAAGCGCCACTGGTCGATCTGCTTGTACTTGTCGAATTCCGCCTGCCAGTCGGCCTCGCTGAGCGGCGGGACCGCCCCCGTGACCGGGCGCCATTCGGTGATCGAGAGACCGCTGTCGGTCAGCCGGGTCAGCCCGCCCACCACGATCATCGCCACCACCAGCGCAAAGAGCACCGCCAGCCAGGCCCGGATCGCGCCGCGCGCGCCGCCCCGTCCCCGGTCGATCATGCCGGGCTGTGCCGCCGCCGCCCGCGTTCCGTCCGAGACCTCTTCAAAGATGCCGCGCTTGCCGCTCATGCCATCCTCATTCCTGTCGCTTTGACTGCAAGCTAGGCCTCGGGCGCGCCAAGGTCCAGCACCCGGCTCAGCCGCGTTCCTTCCAGCGGACCATCTGCCGCATGATCCCGTGCAGCATCTGCACATCCGCGCGGGTCAGCCGCATCCGGCTCCACAGGTTGCGCAGGTTCTGCTGCATGCCCTCGGCCTTTTCCGGCGGAAAGAAGAAGCCCGCCTCGTCCAGCCGCTGCTCGTAATGCTCGGCCAGCTTCTCGATCTCGAGCCCCGTGGCCCAGTCGCCCTTGGGACCGGGCGCGTCGGCCTCATGCACCACATCCCCGGTCTGACGCATCCACTCATAGGCCACAAGCAATACACATTGACCAAGGTTCAACGAGGCATAATCGGGGTTCACCGGCACGGTGATGATCGCATTGGCGCGCGAAATATCATCGTTTTCCAGCCCGGCCCGCTCCGGCCCGAACAGCACCGCCACCTTCTCGCCCGCCGCCAGTTTCTCGGCGGCCAGCTGCATGGCGCGTTCGGGGCTGTAGACCGGCTTGGTCATCTCGCGCGGGCGCGCGGTGGTGGCAAAGACATAGGTGCAATCCGCCAACGCACCCGGCAGATCGTCATGGAGCTGCGCCTCGTCCAAAAGCCGTCCCGCGCCCGAGGACATGGCCGCCGCCCGGCTGTTGGGCCAGCCATCGCGCGGGGCCACGATGCGCATCCGGTCCAGGCCGAAATTCCACATCGCCCGCGCGGCGGCGCCGATATTCTCTCCCATCTGCGGCCGCACAAGCACGATTGCGGGCTGCGCCTTGTCGCTGGGCATGTCTCACCTCCGAATGTTGTGCCCGCTCTAGCGCCCGGAGGCCTGATGGACAAGACCGCCCCTGCCCTTCATTCCGCACCAAATACTCCGGGGGACAGAACAAAATTCGACGAATTTTGTTCGCCCCGGGGGCGGAGCCCCCGGAAACCAGCCCTTGACCAGAAGCCCCTTCGCCATATTCCCATTCGCCGTCCGATCGGCTAAACGGCAGCAACTCCAGACCAGAGGTCCCGCCATGGAAACCCCCGAACAGCCGCAGCTTTACCTGATCACCCCGCCCAGCATCGACCTCGACCTCTTTCCCAACCAGTTGGCGCGGGTGCTCGACGGGGCCGAGATCGCCTGCATCCGACTGGCCCTGGCCAGCCGGGACGAGGATCTGCTGTCGCGCGCAGCGGATGCCTGCCGCGAGGTTGCCCATGCGCGTGATATCGCGCTGGTGATTGCCGATCACGTGCTGCTGGCCCAGCGGCTGGGGCTGGATGGGGTGCATCTGTCCGATGCCGCCCGCTCGGTCCGCAGCGCCCGCAAGGAACTGGGGGCCGATGCCATCGTCGGCAGTTTCTGCGGCACCTCGCGGCATGACGGGATGAACGCGGGCGAGGCCGGGGCCGATTATGTGGCCTTTGGCCCGGTGGGCGCGCATGGGCTCGATGACGGCAGTGTGGTCGACCCCGAACTCTTTGAATGGTGGTCAGCGGTGATCGAGGTTCCGGTGGTGGCCGAGGGCGGGCTGACGCCCGAGATGGTGCGCAGTCTGGCCGCGCAGACCGATTTCTTCGGTATCGGCGACGAGATCTGGGGCGCTGAGGATCCGCTCGCCGCGCTCAAGACACTGACGGCGGCGATGGGCTGACATGCGGGCTTAGGCCAGCAGCGTCCGTTCCACCACCCAATAGGCGCCGATCATCGCGATCAGCATCGAGGCCGGGATCGCGATGCGGCCCCGGTACCAGCGCCGGTTGCGAAACCACAGGCCGACGCTCAGGAACGCGGCGGCGATCACCGCCAGCTGGCCCAGCTCGACCCCGATGTTGAAGCCCAAGAGTGCCGGCAGGAACTGACCGGCGGGCAGGCCGAATTCCTCCAGCACGCCGGCAAAACCCAGCCCGTGCAGCAGACCGAAGCCAAAGACCATCACCGGACGCCAGGCATGCAGGCGGCGCACCAGGATGTTTTCCAGCGCGACAAATGTGATCGAGGCGGCGATCAGCGGCTCGACAATCGCCGGATCGACCCGGACCGTCCCCGTCGCCCCCAGCGCCAGCGTCAGCGTATGGGCCAGCGTAAAGGCGCTGATCTGCCACAGCAGCGGCCGTAGTCGCGGCGACAGGAAAAACAGGCCCAAGACGAACAGGATATGATCCAGCCCCTTGGGCAGGATATGGGTGAAGCCCACCGGAATGTAGGCCTGAAAGGTCTCGAGCGGCCCCAGCGCCGCGCCGCCTGCCAGCGGGATGGGCGGGCTGCTTTCACCGCCCTGAAGGTAGCCGGTATAGGGATCGTCGACCCCTTGTTGGCGCAACACCAGCGCGCCCGCTCCACTGGGCCAGGTCAGTGTCAGGCTGGCCGCGCCAGCGGGCAGATATGCGGTGAGCAGCAGGTGCGAGACACGTGGCAGGTCGGGATTGCCGACGACCGGAATGCGCGCACCTTCATAGGACAGTTCCAACGGCACGCCACCGGCGTTGAGACTCAGCTGTTCCTTCCAGGCGACGGCGAAATCCCGCACCTTCGGCTCCAACTCGGCCGCGCCCATGGCACGCAGCTGGTCATAACTGTCCGACCCATCAGAATCGTCGGTATCGCCCAGCCCATCCAGGTCGATCCCGGCCACAAAGGCTTCGACGTTCAGACGCAGATCAAGGATGACGGTTTCGTTTTCGACCCGCAGATCGGCAACCGTGGGCGTGACCTCATGGGCGCTGGCCACCCCTGTCAGCGGGCTTGACAGCAGCGCCACAAACGCCAGCTTGAACAGCACCGCCAAAAAGGCTCCGCCCATGTTCCGCATCCTTGTCCCGCTCCTTTGCCTCATGTTTTCTGCCTCGCCAGGGCTTGCTCATGAGTTTTGGATCGAACCCCATGAATTTCAAGTGGAAACCGGTGCCGAACTGGTGGCCGATCTGCGCGTGGGAGAGCGGTTCGAGGGTGCCGCGCAAGTGTTTTTTCCCGACCGCGCACCGCGATCCGAGATCCGTGTCGCAGGCGAAATCAGACCCTATTCAGGGCGAATGGGCGATGTTCCGGCGATCCGGCTGGTGGCCGACACGCCCGGACTGTGGGTGCTGGTGCATGAAACCAGCCCCAGCAGCGTGAAATACAAGGAATGGCAGAAATTCGCGGATTTCGCCGCCCACAAGGACATTCCCGATATCGAGGCCTGGCACGCCGCGCGCGGGCTTCCCCGGCAGGATTTCTTCGAGACCTATACCCGCCACGTCAAGGCACTGATCGGGGTCGGCGCGGCAGAGGGCCAAGATGACGAAACCGGGATGGAGACCGAATTCGTCGCGCTCACCAACCCTTACACCGACGATCTGTCGGGCGGCATGCGGGTGCTGCTGCTGTATCAGGGTCAGCCGCGACCGGATGCGCAGGTCGAGATATTCGCGCGCGCGCCCGATGGCGCTGTCACCGTGCATCTCGCCCGCACCGATGCGACGGGGCACGCCACCTTGCCCGTCTTGCCGGGATATGATTATCTGCTCGATGCGGTGGTCCTGCGCCCTGCGCCCGAGGGGGAACGCGCTGTCTGGCAATCGCTCTGGGCCGGGCTCAGCTTTGCGGTGCCCGTGCGCTGAAACTGTCTCCAAGCTTGCACCACTCTGGTCGCTTTGCATGCTCGGCATCAGAAGATTGGACTGATCCGTTTTTGACAACACGAACCAGGAGCAAACACCTTGTCCGGCAAATTCATCATCTACCACATTCCAGTCTGCCCCTTTTCACAACGGATCGAGATACTTCTGGCGCTGCGCGGTCTGACCGATGCGGTCGAGTTCCGCGTTGTCGACATCACCCGGCCACGCGATCCGGAGTTGTTGGCCAAGACCCGTGGAACCACGGCCCTGCCCGTGCTGGAAACGCCGGACGGCAGGATCATCAAGGAAAGCCTCGTCATTCTGCGCTATCTCGACGAGGTTCTGCCCGGCGGCGCGGTGCGGCGCAGCGACCCGGCGGAACATGCGATCGAATCCATGCTGATCGCCAAAGAGGGCGCGTTTGTCACCGCGGGTTATCTCTACGTGATGAACCAGGACCGATCACAGCGCGCGGCGCATCTGGACAGGCTGCTGGGCCTCTATCGCGGCCTCGACGATTTTCTTGTCGAACACAATCCCACTGGTACATGGTTGTTCGACGCGTTCGGACTGGCCGAGGCGGTTTACACGCCGATCTTCAAAAGGTTCTGGTTCCTGGATTATTATGAGGATTTCGCGCTGCCCGACGATCCGGCCTATGACCGGGTTCGTGCCTGGCGCACGGCCTGCATGGCACACCCCGCCACCGGTCAGGTGAGCGAGGAAGAGATCGTAAAGCTTTACTACGATTACGCGCTTGGCGCCGGGAACGGCGCGCTGGTCGATGGGCGCACGGTGTCAAGTTTCGCCTTCGAACCGGACTGGCGGTCACGGCCGTGGCCTCCGCGCGAAAAATATGATGGCACTGCCTCGGACGCGGCACTTGGCCTCGTATCCGCCTGAGCGGGATATGCATGCCCGCTTGCACCCGCCCGCGCCCTGCGGCATGAGGGCAGGATGACCCAAACCTCGGATATCCTCTGTATCGGCTCGGTCCTGTGGGACGTGATCGGACGCTCGGCCAGCCATATGCGGCAGGGTTCGGACGTGCCGGGCCGGATCACCCGCCTGCCCGGCGGCGTCGCCATGAACATCGCCATGACGCTGGCGCGCTTTGGCATGCGCCCCACCCTGCTCACCGCCATCGGCCGCGATGCCGAAGGCGACGAGTTGATCCGCGCCTGCGCCCAGATGGGCATGAACACCGATCATGTCTATCGCTCGGAGGACCTGCCGACCGACCGCTATATGGCGGTCGAGGGCGCCAACGGGCTGATCGCCGCCATCGCCGATGCCCATTCGCTCGAGGCGGCGGGTGCCAAGATCCTGCGCCCGGTGCTGGACGGGCCGCTGGGCAGTGCCGCCGCACCCCATGCCGGGCCGGTGGCGCTGGATGGCAACCTGACTCTGGCGCTGCTCGAAGAGATCGCGCACAGCCCCGCCTTTGCCCGCGCCGACCTGCGGGTGGCCCCGGCCTCGCCCGGCAAGGCCGAGCGGCTCTTGCCCTTCGTGCGTCAGGGCCGCGCCACGCTTTATGTCAATCTCGAGGAGGCGGGCCTGCTCTGCCAGACCGAGTTCACCGACTCCGCCAGCGCCGCCCAAACCCTGCTGGAGCGCGGCGCCCAGCGGGTGCTGGTCACCGATGGCGGACGCTCGGCCAGCGAGGGTGACGCCAATCGCCTGATCACCCAGACCCCGCCCGCTGTTCTGGTCACCCGCGTGACCGGCGCGGGCGACACATTCATGGCGGCCCATATCGCCGCCGAGGCGCAGGGCGCCGACCGCGACCAAGCCCTGTCGCGCGCGCTGCACGCCGCCGCAACCTATGTATCCGGAGAGACCCCCCTGTGATCGACCTGCACCTGTCCGCCGAGGTTCACGCCGCCCGTGTCGCGGGCACCCCCATCGTGGCGCTGGAAAGCACCATCATCACCCATGGCATGCCTTACCCGCAGAATGTCGAGACCGCCCGCGCAGTCGAACAGGACATCCGCGACGCCGGCGCCGTGCCCGCCACCATCGCGGTGATCGAGGGGCGGCTGCATGTGGGACTGGAACCCGATCAGCTTGATGCGCTGGGACAGGCGCAGGGGGTGGCGAAACTCTCGCGCGCCGACATGGCCGCCTGTATCGCCACCGGCGGCACCGGCGCCACAACCGTGGCCGCCACCATGATCGCCGCCCGCTTTGCCGGGATCGAGGTATTTGCCACCGGCGGCATCGGCGGGGTGCACAAGGGGGCCGAACAGAGCTTTGACATCTCGGCAGACCTGCACGAACTGGCCCAGACCCCGGTCACCGTGGTCGCTGCCGGGGCCAAGGCCATTCTCGACCTGCCCAAGACCCTTGAGGTGCTGGAAACCCTGGGCGTGCCGGTCATCGCCTATGGGCAGGACAGCTTTCCCGCCTTCTGGTCGGCCACCTCTGACCTGCCCGCGCCGCTCAGGATGGATGACAGCGCCAGCATCGCCCGCGCCCATGCCGCCCGACGCGCGCTGGGCCTGCCGGGCGGCCAGCTGGTCGCCAACCCGATCCCGACCGCCGACCAGATCGCCGCCGAGGATCTGGCCCCCGTCATCGCCCAGGCGCAGGCCCAGGCCGATGCGCAGGGGATTGCGGGCAAGGCGGTGACGCCCTTCCTGCTACAGGCGATTTTCGAGGCGACCGGGGGCCGCTCGCTGACGGCCAATATCGCGCTGGTGCGCAATAATGCGCGGCTGGCTGCGAAAATCGCCCGGGATCTGATCGCGCTGGGGGGCTGACGGGCGTTTCCCAAGCCCCCCATTGCGGGCGCGCGGCGGAATGACTACGTTCGCCCAGAAACGCGCGGACGGACCCGATGAACACACCCTTTGACGAAGAACCCCACCATGTGAAACCCCGCCGGTTCGCCGGGCTGCGCGCCTCGTTCCTGACCGGCATCGTGGTGATCGCGCCGGTCAGCCTGACCATCTGGCTGTTCTGGTCCGTGGTCGGCTGGGTCGACAGCTTCGTTCTGCCGCTGGTGCCGCATCAATTCCGCCCCGAACAGTATATCGGCATCAACCTGCGCGGTGTCGGGGTCATCTTCCTGCTGGTCTTCACCATCCTTGTGGGCTGGATCGCCAAGGGCATCATCGGCCGCTCGCTGATCCAGTATGCCGAAGGGCTGGTCGACCGGATGCCGGTGGTGCGCTCGGTCTATTCCGGGATCAAGCAGATCTCGGAAACGGTGTTTGCCCAGACCGAACGCAGCTTCGAACAGGCCTGCCTGATCCAGTATCCGCGCCGGGGCATCTGGGCCATCGGCTTTGTCTCGACCACCGCCAAGGGCGAGATCGCCGACAAGGCCGAGACCGGCGGCCGGTTGATGAGCGTGTTTGTCCCCACCACGCCCAACCCGACCTCGGGCTTTCTGCTCTATTTCCCCGAAGAGGACGTGATCATCCTCGACATGTCGGTCGAGGACGCGGCCAAGCTGGTGATCTCGGCGGGCCTTGTCTATCCCAACGACAAGCAGAAGAGCGACGAGTGAGCGTCATTCGCGCCGCCCGGTCCGAAGACGCCGCCCCGCTGGCCGCGCTCTCGATCGAGGTCTGGCTCGCCACCTATGTCAAACACGGTGTGCGGGCGGATTATGCCGACTATGTCCTGACCAGCTTTACCCCTGCCGCCATGGAGGCGCTGATCGCAGCCCCTGCCAGCACGGTGCTGGTGGCCGATTGCGCCGAGGGGATCGGCGGTTATCTGCATCTCAGGAATGACAGCCCGGCCCCGGCGGGCCATGCCCGGGTCGAGATCGACAAGCTTTATGTGCAGCCGCGCCATCAGGCCGCCGGGCTGGGCCGCGCGCTGTTGCGGGCCGGGCTGGCGGGGTTGGCTCCCGGCACGCTTGCCTGGCTCATGGCCAGTTCCGAGAATGACCGTGCGTTGCGGTTCTACCGCGCGCGTGGATTTGCCCATGTGGGCGACACCCATTTCCGGCTGAACGAGAACGCCTATCTGAACCATGTGTTCCAGATCGAGGCCGGGGCCTAGCCGAACATGGCCTCCATATCGACAGTGGAGCGCTGACCCAGATCGTCCTTGTGGGCCTTCAGGAAACCGTCCGCCGCCGCCCGGCCCGCCTGTTTCAGCCGATCCAGGATCTGGGGCAGCGGAACCACCTTGGTTGCCACCGACAGGCTGTTCATCAGCGCGTCATCGGCGATCATATGAACCAGGACCCGGCTCATCCGCCCCCGCTCCAGTGTGCCATCCTCCAACAGCCGCTGCACGAAGCGGATCGCCCGCAACTCGCGCAACAGGGACGAGTTGAAGCTGATCTCGTTGATCCGGTTCTGGATCTGCTGCGGCGTGACCGGCAGCGCATCACGCTCCAGCGGGTTGATGTTGACGATCACCACATCGTCGGGCAGGTCGCGGTTGAACAGCGGGAACAGCGCCGGATTGCCGGTATAGCCACCATCCCAATAGGCTTCGCGCCGCCCGGTCTCGGGGTCGTCGATCTCGATCGCCTGGAACAGGGTCGGCAGACAGGCCGAGGCGAGGATGGCGTCGGTGCTGATCTCCTCCTCGGCAAAGACCCGGATCTTGCCGGTGCGCACCCTTGTGGCGCAGATATAGAGCTTTGGCCCCTCATGGGCGCAGACATTGGCGAAATCCAGCGCCTCGACCACAGGGCGCAGGGGATTGCCGTAGAATGGCCCATAGGCATAGGGCGAGACGAGACGCGACCATGTTTCGGCCAGGGCAAAGGGGGCGGAATATTCAAGCATCCGGGCCAGCTGCGCCGGATCCCCGGCCCCCAGCCAGCCACTGATCCGGTCGTCATTGACCGCGCCCATGCGCCGCCAGACCCGGTCCAGCGCGGCGCGAGCGCCCGCGCGCCCTCCGGCCACCATGCCGGCCTTGAAGGCGGCCCCGTTCAGCGCCCCGGCCGAAGTGCCGGTGATCGCCGCCACCTCGACATCCGTCTCGTCCAGCAAGCGGTCGAGCACGCCCCAGGTGAAAGCGCCATGCGCGCCACCGCCCTGCAAGGCAAGATTGATCCGACGCACCGCCATCCCCCCTTCATTTCGCTAAAAATACTCCGGGGGGAGGCGACAAAATTCTGCGAATTTTGTGCCGGGGGGCAGAGCCCCCCCTCCGCCCTCGGCTCAAAGTGCGGTCCAGCCGCCATCGACACTGATCGTGGTGCCGGTGATCTGGGCCGCCGCATCGGAACACAGGAACACGGCGGTGCCGCCCAATTGTTCAACAGTAGCAAATTCCTTGGAGGGCTGACGTTCCAGCATGACCTTCTTGATCACGTCCTCGCGGCTCATCCCGTATTTCTCCATCGTGTCGGGGATCTGCGCCTCGACCAGCGGGGTCAGCACATAGCCGGGGCAGATGGCGTTGCAGGTGATCGGTTCCTGCGCGGTTTCCAGCGCCACGGTCTTGGTCATGCCGACCACCCCATGCTTGGCGGCCACATAGGCCGCCTTGAAAGGCGAGGCGGTCAGACCATGAGCCGAGGCGATGTTGACGATCCGGCCCCAGCCCGCCGCCCGCATCATCGGCAGCGCGGCGGCCATGGTGTGAAAGGCCGAGTTCATGTTGATGGCGATGATCGCATCCCACTTCTCCTGCGGGAATTCGTCGATCGGCGCCACATGCTGGATACCGGCATTGTTGACCAGGATATCGCAACGCCCGGCCTGCGCGATCAGCGCCCGGCACTCCGCTCCCCTGGACATGTCAGCCTTGACATAGCGGGCGCTCACCCCGAACTCGTCGGCCAGCGCTGTGGCCAGTGCATGATCCTCGTCGCGGTCGGTGAAGGAATTCAGAACCACATCGGCGCCCGCCCGGGCCAATTCGCGCGCGATGCCCAGTCCGATGCCCGAATTCGATCCGGTAACGATGGCGGTCTTGCCGTTTAGCGACATGTCTTTCCCTCTCTGCAACAGGTTCTGTCGCGCAACACCCTGCCATGCTGCACCTGCAAAGAAAACGGGTATTTCCGGGGGTCATTGGCAGAAAGGGGGCGCAGCCCCCCTGCACAAAATTCGCAGAATTTTGTCGCCTCCCCCGGAGTATTTCGGGCGGAATGAAGCGCGCATGGCTGTGCGGGTTTCTGCTGCTGCGCTATCCGCGCTGCCAAAAAAAAACGCCCGCACAAGGCGGGCGTTAAGTTATTGAGGCAGGTTTCATACAGGCAAGAAACCTATCGAGCAGTGACCCCTTTATAAGCAATTCCGCGCCCGCATCCAAGCTAAAAGTTTGAAAAGACGTGAAACCATCGTTAGAGTGAGGGTCAAGAAAATAAGGCCCGAGCAGGATTGTTGCGCAAGTGCGACTAGATTATTTCCGACAGTTCCGCCTGCTGACGGCGGGAATCGCCTTTGTATTGGGCACCAGTTTAGCCCATGCAGAATCACGTCACGCCATAGCTATGTATGGTGAGCCCGCCCTGCCACCGGATTTTGTGTCCCTGCCCTATGCCAACCCCGACGCGCCCAAGGGCGGTCGGATCGTGTTCGGCAATACCGGCGGCTTCGACAGCCTCAATCCATTTGCCCAAAAAGGCACCTATCCATGGCAGATGCCGTTCTGGTCCTACGAGAGCCTGATGGGCCGATCCTGGGATGAGCCGTTCACGCTTTACGGTCTTTTGGCCGAATCGGTCGAGACGCCGCCGGACCGCTCCTGGGTCGAATTCACCCTGCGCAAGGAGGCCCGATTCTCGGATGGCAGCCCGGTCACGGTCGAGGATGTGATCTGGTCCTACCGGACTTTGGGCACCGAGGGGCATCTGCGCTATCGCGGTTTCTGGTCGCGCATCGCCAGTATCGAGGCGACGGGGCCACGCAGCGTGCGCATCACTTTCGCCGATGACGACCGCGAACTGGCCATGCTGGCGGGCCTGCGCCCGATCCTGCAAAAGGCGCAATGGGAGGGGCGCAGCCTGGCCGAAGGCAGCATACACGACATCCCCATCGGCACCGGTCCCTATGTGGTCTCGGCCTATGAGCCGGGGCGCTACGTGAGCTTTGCCCGAAATCCCGACTATTGGGGCGCCCATCTGGGCTTTCGCCGCGGCACCATGAACTTCGACGAGATGCGGATCGACTTTTTCGGCGATGGTGCGGTGCTGATGGAGGCGTTCAAAGCCGGCGAGTTGAGCGCCATTCGCGAGTTCAATGCCCAGAAATGGGACAGCGCCTATGACTTCCCGGCCGCCCAGCGGGGCGATGTGATCAAGACCGAGATCGCCCATGGAAAGCCTTCGGGGATGACTGGTTTCGTGATCAACACCCTGCGCGCACCCTTCGATGACTGGCGCCTGCGCGAGGCGCTGCTGTTGGCCTTCAATTTCGAGTTCATCAACGACACGGTGACCGGCGGGGTGATGCCGCGCATCACCTCGTATTTCTCGGGCACCGATCTGGCCTATCGGCCTGGCCCCGCCAGCGGGCGCGAGGCCGAGTTGCTGGCCCCCTTTGCCGCCGACCTGCCGCCCGGAACGCTCGAAGGCTATGCCCTGCCCCGGGGCGATGGCACCGCGCGCAACCGCGCCAATCTGCGCCGCGCCGCGCAAATGCTGGAACAGGCCGGGTTCCGTATCGAGCAGGGCCAGCTGCTGGATTCCGAAGGCACCCCGCTGGTGCTGCGGTTTCTGCTGCGCCAGGGCGACAGCGACATGCAGACGGTGCTCGAGATCTATACCCGCGCGCTGGAACGGCTGGGCATCGCGGCGCGGATCGAAAAGGTGGACAACGCCCAATATACCGCCCGCGTGGCCGATCTGGATTTCGACCTGACCCCGTTCCGCCGCGACCTGTCGCTATCGCCCGGTAACGAACAATGGCTCTATTGGGGCTCGCACAGCGCGGGCCAGCCGGGCAGCCGCAACCTGATGGGCGCGGCTTCGCCCGCCATCGACGCCATGATCGACGCCATGCTGGCGGCCACCACACAGGAGGAAATGACCGAGGCAACCCGCGCGCTGGATCGGGTATTGACCGCCGGACGCTATGTGATCCCGATATGGCGCTTCGATGTGGGACGCATCGCCCATATCAGGCAGCTGCGCTTTCCGCCCAATCCACCGATCTATGGCGACGGGCCTCAATACATGCCGGATGTCTGGTGGTACCAGGACTGACCTTCGCAACACGCTAAAGCTGTGACGCCAGCAAATATTCGCCCAAATGTCGTGCGGCGTTTTGCCCGGTGCTTGCAAAGCTGTTACATTTCTAGGCTGAGGCAGGGGAGGAGCGTTTCCGTCAACCACCCACGAAGGAATGCTCAGCGATGTTGACCTGGACCGACCTGACACAGGATTGGGCAAGCTCCTTTGCACGTGCAAAGCGGCGGTTTCCCAATCTGGATGATGGTGACATGCCTTTCCTGAAGCTCGACCGCGGCCGATTCGAAGCCTATCTGGCCGCCCGCCACAACCTGACCCTGTCAGAAGCGCGCGAGGAGCTGGAGGATTTTCTCTATGTCGAAACGCTCAGCCGCGAACTTGATGACTAGGCATTGCCTCAGGTCAGCGATGTGACCCAAAGGATGGTGGCGTCCTCGTCGCTGACCGACACCACGTTATGGCCCATCGAGGCATCGTAATAGGCGCTGTCGCCCCGGCGCATCTCGATCGGCTCATAGAATTCGGTGTAAAGCCGGATCACCCCGGTCAGCACATACAGGAATTCTTCGCCGTCATGGCGGACCCAGCCGTCGAACTCCTCCATCGTGCGGGCGCGGACGCGGGCGCGATAGGGCAGCATCTGTTTCTTGGTCAGGCTGTCGGCAAGCAGTTCGTGTTCATAGGTGGCGGTGGCGTGGCCCGAGCCGGAGCCGGATTTTGTCACCGTCATGCGCCCGTTCACCTGCCCTTTTTGCGGTGGGGTGAACAGCTGGGGCACCGAGATTTGCAGCCCCACCGCCAGCTTCTTCAGCGCCTCATAGGTGGGCGACATCTGGCCGTTCTCGATCTTGCTCAGCGTCGAGCGGGCAAGACCGGCCTGACTGGCCGCCTGTTCCAGCGTCCAGTCGCGCGCCTTGCGCAACTCGCGCACGCGCGCGCCCAGATCCAGCGGTTCGGCTTCGGCCTCGGCGCCGTTTTCGCGGGCGATACGGATCAGGGATGACGGGTCGCGCTTGGTCATGACCGGTCTATAGGCGCAGCCGCGCCCGCTTGCAACGGGCGCGGTGTCGGGCTAGCCAAGGGCCATGCTGTCGATCTTTGACCAAGGGCCGCCGCCGCCCTGCCCCGCCCCGTTCAACCTGGCCGCCCATGTAATGCGCCACGCCCGCCGCCAGCCCGACAAGGTAGCGCTGTCGGTGCTGCGTCCCGATGGCGCCGAGGAGTGGCGCTATGCCCGCCTGGAACAGGCCATTCTGGGCACCGCGACGGGGCTGTTGCAGGCGGGTCTTGCGCCCGGCGACATCGTGCTGATGCGGCTGGGAAACACGGTCGAGTTTCCGATCGCCTATCTGGGCGCCATCGCGGCGGGGATCGTGCCGGTGCCGACCTCGTCGCAACTGACCGAGCCCGAGACCGCGCGCATGATCGCCGACCTGGCGCCCGCCGCCATCCTGCGCGCGCCCGATGTGGCCTGTGCCCCGCATCGCAAACAGATCGGCATCGAGGCGCTGAACGCCATGCATGCCCTGCCGCCCGCCAACTATGCGCTGGGCGACCCCGAGCGGCTGGCCTATGCGGTCTATACCTCGGGCACCTCGGGCAAGCCGCGCGCCGTGGCCCATGCCCATCGCGCCATCTGGGCACGGCAGATGATGGTCGAGGGCTGGTACGGTCTGACGCCCGAAGACCGGCTGTGCCATGCGGGTGCCTTCAACTGGACCTATACGCTTGGCACCGGGCTGATGGACCCCTGGGCCATCGGCGCCACCGCGCTGATCCCCGAACCCGGCACCGATATCGCCGCCCTGCCCTCCCTGCTGGCCGCCCATGGCGCCACACTCTTTGCCGCAGCGCCCGGTGTGTTTCGCAAGATGCTGCAAGGGGCGGGCGCGCTCGACCTGCCCGCTTTGCGCCATGGCCTGTGCGCGGGCGAAAAACTGCCGCGCGCCTTGCACGAAAGCTGGACCCGCGCCACCGGGACCGAGTTGTACGAGGCCTTCGGCATGTCCGAATGCTCGACCTTCATCTCTTCCAGCCCCGCCCATCCGGCGCGTGGTGACGCTCTGGGACAGCCGCAGGTGGGCCGCCGCGTCGCCATCCTCGGCCCCGACGGGCCGGTGCCGCAGGGCCAGCCCGGCACAATCGCGGTGCATCGGGGCGACCCCGGCCTGATGCTGGGTTATCTGAACGCGCCCGACGAAGCTGCCGCCCGGATGCAGGGCGACTGGTTCCTGACCGGCGATCAGGGTGCCATGGCCATCGACGGGCAGATCACCTATCTGGGCCGCGACGATGACATGATGAATGCAGGCGGCTATCGCGTCTCGCCGGTCGAGGTCGAGGCCGCGCTGATCCGCTTTCCCGGCATCGAACAGGTCGGCGCCGCCGCCGTCGAGGTGAAACCCGACACCTATATCATCGCCGCCTTCTATACCGGCCCCGCCGAACTGGACGCGGGCGCGCTGAGCACCTATGTCGAGGCCAATCTGGCCCGCTACAAGCAGCCGCGCGCCTTTGTGCATCTTCCGGCGCTGCCCACGGGTGGCAATGGCAAACTCCTGCGCCGGGCACTCCCGGCCTATTTCAAGGCCCCGCAACCATGACCCAGACCGTCAAGCTCGACATCCTGTCCGATCCGATCTGCCCCTGGTGCTATATCGGCAAGACCCAGCTGGACAAGGCGCTGGCGGCGATCCCGGACCATCCATTCGTGATCGAATGGCACCCCTTCCAGCTCAACCCCGACATGGCCCCCGAGGGCATGGACCGGCGCGAGTATCTGGAGCGCAAGTTCGGCGGCAAGGAGGGCGCGGTGCGCGCCTATGCGCCGGTGGTGGAACATGCCGAAAAGGCCGGGCTGGCCATCGACTTCGAGGCGATGCAGCGCACCCCGAACACGCTGGACGCCCATCGCCTGATCCACTGGGCCGGGGTCGAGGGCAAGCAGACAGAGGCCGTCGATGCCCTCTTTGCCGCCTATTTCACCGAGGGCCGCGATATCGGTGACGCCGAGGTGCTGGCCGATATCGCCGACAGTATCGGCATGGATGCCGCCGTGGTCCTGAAACTGCTGAAATCTGATGCCGACCGCGACGATATCGCCAAGCGCGACAGCCATTCGCGCGAGATGGGGGTCAGCTCGGTCCCGACCTTCATCGTCGCCAACCAGCACGCAGTTCCGGGCGCGCAACCGCCGGAGCTGTGGGAACAGGTGATCCGCGAAATCATGTCTCAGATCGAGACCACCTCCGCATGAACGCACAGATATCTGTGCGGTTCTGAACTGGTCCCCTCTGCCCGCCCATGTTAGCGCCAAAGCAGAGGAGACCCCCAGATGGCAGACCGGATGTCCAAGGCCGAGTTCATCGCGCTGATCGCGATGATGTTCGCAACCATCGCCTTTTCCATCGACTCGATGCTGCCCGCCCTGCCCGAGATCGGGCAGGAACTGAGCCCCGATGCGGTGAACCGGGCGCAGCTGATCCTGACCTCGTTCGTGTTGGGCATGGGCATAGGCACGTTCTTTACCGGTCCGCTGTCGGATGCCTTTGGCCGCAAACCGGTGATCTATGGCGGTGCGGCGCTTTATATCCTGGCCAGCGCGGTGGCCTTGTTCAGCTCGTCGCTCGAGCTGGTGCTGGCCGCCCGTGTCGCCCAGGGTCTGGGCGCTGCCGGGCCGCGCGTGGTGGCCATGGCCGTGGTGCGCGACCTTTATGCCGGGCGCCAGATGGCACGGATCGTGTCGATTGCGATGCTGATCTTTACCCTGGTGCCGGCGGTGGCACCACTGTTGGGCGCGGGCGTGATCGCGCTGGTCGGCTGGCGCGGCATATTCCTCTCGTTCATCCTGTTCTCTACCATTGTTGTGCTGTGGATGGGGCTGCGCCTGCCGGAATCGCTGCCGGTCGAGAACCGCCGCCCGTTTCGCGGCCCGCTATTGGCCGATGCGGTGCGCCAGATGTTCGCCCATCCCACCGTGCGCCTGTCGATCATGGTGCAGACACTGTGCATGGGCACACTGTTTACCATGCTGACCATGGTGCAGCCGGTTTATGACGTGATCCACGACCGCGCCGACAGCTTTCCCTTCTGGTTCGCGCTGGTGGCGCTGATGTCGGGCTCGGCCAGCCTTCTCAACGCGGCGCTGGTGGTGCGGCTGGGCATGCGCCGGATGGTGACCTGGTCACTGGGCGCGCAGATCGTATTCACCGCTTGCATGATCGCCAGCGGCTGGGTCGAGATGTCTCCCGACGCGCGGTTCGGCCTGTTCGTGGCCTGGCAGACGGCGGTTTTCTTCATGGCCGGCACCACGCTGGGCAACCTCAACGCCATCGCGATGGAGCCGATGGGCCATATCGCGGGTATGGCGGCCTCGGTCATCGGGGCGGTGTCAACGGTGCTGGCCGCCGCCATCGCCGCCCCTGTCGGCCTGCTGTTTGATGGCTCGATGGCGCCGCTGACCACCGGCATCCTGTTCATGTGCGCGCTGGGCTTTGCCCTGATGCTGCATATGGGCCGGATCGAGGAGCGGGTGATCGCCTGACCTTTTCCTGTCGTGTCACCTGCTCTAGTCTCGGGCTGAAAGCACAGGGAGGTGACCATGACCGACTACGGCTATGACCTGGGTCAATACAGCTGCCCGGTGACCACCGCCGCGCCCGAGGCGCAGCTGTGGTTCGACCGGGGCCTGATCTGGACCTATGGCTATAACCATGCCGAGGCCGCCGCCTGTTTCCGCCGCGCGCTTGAACATGACCCGGACTGCGCCATGGCCCATTGGGGCCTCGCCTATGCCAGCGGCCCCAATTACAACATGCCGTGGGAGCGCTGGGACAGCGCCACCCGGGCCGAGGCGCTGGCCACATCTTTTGACGCGTCCCAGGCCGCGCTGGCGCGGGTCGCGGGCTGTACCCCGGTCGAACAGGCGCTGATCCGCGCCCTGCCCGCGCGCTATCCGCAGCGGGAACTGGACGCAGACATGCACCGCTGGGACCATGATTTCGCCGATGCCATGCGCGCCGCCTTTGCCGCGCATCCCGGTCACCTCGACCTGCGCGCGATCTATGCCGAAAGCCTGCTGAACCTGACCCCGTGGAAGATGTGGGATCTGGCCACCGGCCAGCCCGCCCCCGGGGCCGCCACCCGCGAGGCGCAGGAAGTGCTTGAAACCGCCCTTGGCAAGGCCCCGGGCGCGATGCGCCATCCGGGCCTTCTGCACCTCTATGTGCATCTGATGGAGATGTCGCCCACCCCCGAAAAGGCGCTGAAGGCGGCGGATGTGCTGCGCACATTGGTGCCCGATGCCGGTCACCTGGTGCATATGCCCACCCATATCGACGTGCTTTGCGGCCAGTATCACGATGTGGTGCGCTGGAACCGCCGCGCCACGCTGGCCGACTGGAAATATCTCGATCGCGAGGGCGCGTTCAACATCTACACCGGCTATCGCATCCACAATTGCCATTTCGCCATCTATGGCGCCCTGTTTCTGGGCCAGATGCAGCCCGCGCTGGAGGCCAATCGCGATCTCTGGGCCTCGGTCCCCGAAGAGATGCTGCGCATGGAAAGCCCGCCCATGGCGGATTACTTCGAAAGCTACATGGCGATGGAACCGCATATCCTGATCCGCTTCGGCCAATGGGACAGGGCCATCGCGCTGGAGCCGCCCGCCGATCCCGACCTGTACCGCTGCCTGACCGCAACCGTGCATTACGCCCGTGCCGTCGCCTTTGCCGCCACCGGTCGGGTGGCCGAGGCGGAGGCCGAGGAACAGGTGTTCCTGACCGCCGCCGCCCGGGTGCCCGAAAGCCGGCTGCTTCACAACAACCGCGTCGTCGACCTGCTTGAGATCGCAAAGGAAATGCTGCGTGGTGAGATCGAATACCGGAAGGGTAACTATGATCTGGCCTATGCCCATCTGCGTCGCTCGGTCGAATTGGACGACAATCTGCCTTATGATGAGCCCTGGGGCTGGATGCAGCCCACGCGCCACGCCCTGGGCGCTCTGCTGTTCGAACAGGGTCACGTGGACGAGGCCGAGGCGGTCTATCGTGCCGATCTTGGCTTGGGTGGTCAACTCAGCCGCGCCGCCGTTCACCCCGATAACGTTTGGAGCCTCAAGGGCTTGCACGACTGTCTGAAAGCGCGCGGCGAGGCGGTCGAGATCGTCCAGATCCGCCAGCGGCTGGATCTGACGCTGGCACGTGCCGACCGGGCGGTCGGGGCCTCGTGCTTCTGCGCCCAGGCGGCAATGCGGGCGGCGGGATGAGCATGCGCGCGGTCCTTTTGCCGCTTCTGCTGAGCCTCGCCCAACCGGTGCTGGCCGAACGCCAGAGCTTCCCCCCCAGGGACGAGGCCGCGGACAATCCGGCCGTTCTTGCCGCGCGCGACACGCTGCGCGCGGCAGTGGCCGCGCGCGATCTGGATGGCGTGAGTGCCGCCACCTGCCCCGATCTGAGCCTCAGCGATGACGGCCCGGGCGGGCCGGAAGAGCTGCGCCAGATGCTGACCGTTTCGGAGACGAACTCCGAAAGCGCGGTCGAAGGCCGCTGGCAGATGCTGGCCGAGGCGCTGGCCGCCCCGGGCTATTTCGATGCCGAGGGGGAATTCTGGATGCCCTATCATTGGCGCATCCAGCTGCCAGCCCGGATCGACCCCGCGCAAGCCTTTTTTGTCAACGGCGAGAATGTGAACCTGCGCCAAGCCCCGGACCGGAGCGGGGATATCCTGACGCGGGTCAGTTTCGAGGTGGTACTTGCCGCCGGGTTCGACCCCGAGGCCGAGTATCGGGCGGTGATCCTGTCAGACAGCACACGCGGCTATCTGCATCGCGATTACCTGACACCGATGTCCGGCCCCCGCGCGGCGCTTGTGCAATCGTCCGAAGGCCCTTGGCACCTCTGCACCTTCGCCAGCGGGCGCTGACCGCGCGGGGGGGACAAAATCTTCGGCGAAGATTTTGTGAGCAGATTTTCACTTGAAAATCTGCGTGCTACGCCTTGCTCTTCTTCTCCGCCGCGACCTTTTCGGCCAGATCCCGGGCCACCGCAAAGGCGCCCTTGATCTTGTCCGCATCCGATCGCCAGTCGCGGCGC
The DNA here is from genome assembly GCF_059613025.1 of Ruegeria sp. BHSC223. NCBI lineage: Bacteria > Pseudomonadati > Pseudomonadota > Alphaproteobacteria > Rhodobacterales > Roseobacteraceae > Ruegeria > Ruegeria sp. BHSC223. Next base: position 176,566 of record NZ_JBXWRR010000001.1, on the reverse strand, counting down.
ACCACGATCTTGTTGTCCTTGATCTTGGCCAGGCCCTTTTGCGCCTGAATGAACTCGACCAGCCCCGCTGGCGAGGCGAACTTGTCGTTGTGGAACTGGATGGTCGCGCCTTTTGGCCCGCCATCCAGTTTTGCGATGCCAGCGCGTTTGCACATCGCCTTGATCCGCACCACCAGAAGCAGCGTGTTCACCTCTTTGGGCAGCTTGCCGAAGCGGTCGATCAGTTCGGCCGCGAACCCTTCCAGTTCAACCTTGGTGGTGAGCGACGAGAGCCGCCGATAAAGGCCCAGCCGCACGTCCAGATCGGGCACATAGTCTTCGGGGATCAGCACCGGTACGCCCAGGTTGATCTGGGGCGCCCATTGGTCGTCGGCCTCGCTCAGCCCCTCCATCTGGCCGCTGCGGATCTTGGCGATCGCCTCTTCCAGCATCGACTGGTAAAGCTCATAGCCCACATCGGGCATCTGGCCCGACTGCTCTTCGCCCAACAGGTTGCCCGCGCCGCGAATATCCAGATCCTGGCTCGCCAGTGAAAAGCCTGCCCCCAGTGTGTCGAGCGAGGCCAGCACCCGCAGCCGCTTTTCTGCGGCAGGGGTCAGGCGTACCCTCGGTTTGGTGGTCAGATAGGCATAGGCGCGCGCTTTGGATCGTCCCACGCGGCCCCGGATCTGGTAAAGCTGCGCCAGTCCGAACATATCGGCCCGATGCACCACCATCGTGTTGGCGGTGGGGATGTCCAGCCCGCTTTCGACGATGGTCGTCGCCAGCAGCACATCATATTTGCCGTCGTAGAACGCGTTCATCCGGTCGTCGAGCTCACCCGCCGCCATCTGTCCATGCGCCACCACATAGGTCAGTTCGGGCAGCTGTTCCTTCAGGAAGGTCTCGATATCCGGCAGATCGGTGATGCGAGGCACCACGTAAAAACTCTGCCCGCCCCTGTAATGCTCGCGCAACAGCGCCTCGCGGATGGTGACCGCGTCGAATTCGCTGACATAGGTGCGGATCGCCAGCCGGTCGATCGGCGGCGTACCGATGATCGAGAGATCCCGCACGCCGGTCAGGCTCAGTTGCAGGGTGCGCGGGATCGGCGTTGCCGTCAGCGTCAGCACATGCACGTCCGAGCGCAGCTGTTTCAGCCGCTCCTTGTGACCGACGCCGAAATGCTGTTCCTCGTCGATGATGAGCAAGCCGAGATTCTGGAACCGGATGCCCTTGGCCAACAGCGCATGGGTGCCGATCACGATATCCACCGTGCCGCGCGCCAGACCCTCGCGGGTCTGCTGCGCCTCCTTGGCCGAGACAAAGCGACTGAGTTGCCGCACCTCCAGCGGAAAGCCCCGGAACCGGTCGCGGAAGCTGGCCGCGTGCTGGCGCGCAAGCAGCGTGGTGGGTGCAATCACCGCCACCTGCAGCCCGGACATGGCCGCGACAAAGGCCGCGCGCATCGCCACCTCGGTCTTGCCAAAGCCGACATCGCCGCAGATCAGCCGATCCATAGGCATGCCCGAATGCAGATCGTCCATCACGTCACCAATGGCGCGCAGCTGGTCGTCGGTCTCCTGATAGGGAAAGCGGGCGCTGAAATCCTCCCAGGCATGCGGCGGCGGGTCCATCACCGGCGCCTTGCGCAGAGCGCGCTCGGCGGCCACCCGGATCAGCCGGTCGGCCATCTCTCGAATGCGTTCCTTCAGCTTGGCCTTCTTGGCCTGCCAGGCGCCGCCACCAAGACGGTCGAGCAACCCTTCTTCATGGCCGTATTTCGACAAGAGCTCGATATTTTCGACCGGCAGGTACAGCCGCGCCTCCTCGGCATAGTCGAGCGCGATGCACTCATGCGCGGCACCGGCGGCGGTGATCACCTCAAGCCCGCGATAGCGCCCGATGCCGTGATCCACATGCACCACCAGATCGCCGGGGGTCAGCGATTGGGTTTCGGTCAGGAAATTCTCGGCCTTGCGGCGCTTCTTGGGCTGGCGGATCAGCCGGTCGCCCAGCACATCCTGTTCCGAGATCACGGTCAGGCCGGGCGCCTCGAACCCGTGTTCCAGCGCCCAGACGGCCAGGTGCAGGCCGCGCTTGCCGATGCGGGTGCCGTTTGCCACCGGGATCGCCTCGGCCAGGCCCTCATCCTCGATCAGGCCGGTGAGGCGCTCGCGCGCGCCTTCGGAATAGGAGGCGATCAGCACCGGACCATCCGCCAAACGGGCCTTAAGGTGATCGGCCAAGGCCCCGAACAGGCTGACGTTTTCCAGTGCGCGCTCGGGCGAGAAATTGCGCCCGATCCGGCCGCCCGCGTCGATCACACCGGGGCCGCTGGCCTGCGGCAACGGGTTGAACTGCATCACCCGCCGATCCGCCAGCAGCGCCGACCAATCGCCATCGTCAAGATACAGCAGCCTCGGCGGCAGGGGTTTATAGACACTGTCCATCCGGGACCGGTCCGACATGGCCAGGCGGCGGGTCTCGTACTGGTCCTGGATACTGTCCCAACGCGCCAGGCGGGTGGGCGTCACCTGATCGTCCAGCGTCACGGTGGCACCGGGCAGATAGTCGAACAGGGTTTCAAGCTGCTCATGAAAGAAGGGCAGCCAGTGTTCGACGCCCTGATGCTTGCGCCCGGCGCTCACCGCCTCGTAGAGCGGATCGTCACTTCCGGCGGCGCCGAACTCGATGCGATAGTTCTGGCGGAACCGGGTGATCGCCGCCTCGTCCAGAATGACCTCGCTGACCGGGGCCAGTTCGATCAGGTCCAGCTTCTCGGTGGTGCGCTGGGTGGCGGGGTCGAAGCGGCGGGCGCCATCCAGCACGTCGCCAAAGAAGTCGAGCCGCACCGGCCCGCTGTCACCGGGCGGATAGATGTCGATGATACCGCCCCGGATCGCGTAATCGCCGGGTTCCATAACCGTGGGGCTCTGGCTGAACCCCATGCGGACAAGGAACTGTCTCAGCGCCTGTTCATCCACCCGCCGCCCGACTTGGGCGCTGAATGCCGCCTCGCGCAGCAGGTCGCGCGCGGGCACCCGCTGGGTCGCGGCGTTGAGCGTGGTCAGCAACACGAAACGGTCCGGCATCTGGTGCACCAGCGCTGCCAGCGTCGCCATCCGCGCGGCCGAAACATCGGCATTGGGCGAGACCCGGTCGTAAGGCAGGCAATCCCAGCTTGGGAACACGAAAACCGGCAGGTCGGGCGCGAAAAAGGCCAGCGCCGCCCGCATCGCCTCCAGCCGCTTGTCGTCGCGGGCCACATGCAGCACCGGGCCTCCCGCGCGGGCGACCTCGTTCAGGATAAGCCGGGCGTCAAAGCCCTCGGGCGCGCCGCCCACCAGCACATGGTTCGGTGCCTTCATCGTGACGTGTCCCTGTCCGTTTCCGTCTGTCTAGCCCAGAACCCCGATCGACAGGTTCTGATACATCCCCCAGAGCGAGGTGAAGAAGATCGACACCATGCCGATGATCTGGGTGTAGATCCGGCAGCGCCCGATGGCGCGCGCCAGTTCCTCTCCCGTCAGCGCCTGCGCCCGCACCCGCCGCGCCGTGGACAGGTTCAACAGCGCCACCAGCGACATCGGAAAGGCCAGTAGGAACACTGCCTGCGCGAATTCCATTCCATAGAAGAACCCAAGCATCGCCAGCGCCGACAGCGTGAAACAGCAAAAGGCAAAGATCCACAATCCGGCGGTGTCGACGATATAGAGCATGCGATTCACGTTGACCCGTGCGATATCGTCCAGATCCTGCGCCGCCTGCCCGCCGACCCGACGGGCGCGGGTCACCATGTCATATGGCACGCCCAGAACCCAGTGGCTGGCCGAGGACCAGACCACTGCCAGCGCGATCCAGAACCACAGGTTCGAAAAGCTGCGCATGTCGATAAGTTCGAAGATCGAGGAATACCAATCCAAACGCTCTGCCCTTCCCTCTGGCCGTCATCGCGGCCTTCTATCCCGCCTGCGCGGCCATTGGTACCCTTGTGACCGGATCAATTCCATGCCACCCAATGCACAAATGTGCAAGGAGAGCCATGCATGACACCGACCGTCGCCGCCTTTCCCGCCGCCCGTTTCCGGCGCGCCCGCAAATCGCCTGCGCTGCGTGCCCTCGTGCGCGAGAATACCCTTGGCGTCGACGATCTGATCTGGCCGGTTTTCGTGCGCGAGGGCGAAGGGATCGAGGAACCGGTGCCCTCGATGCCCGGCGTGATGCGCCGCTCGGTCGACAAGATCGCGCAGGCCGCGGTCGAGGCGCAGGCGCTGGGCATTCCGGCCATCTGCCTGTTTCCCTATACCGATGCCGCGCTGAAGACCGAGGACTGCGCCGAGGCCTGGAGCCCCGACAACCTGTCCAACCGCGCCATCCGCGCCATCAAGGCCGCCGCCCCCGACATTGCGGTGATGACCGATGTGGCGCTCGACCCCTACAACATCAACGGCCATGACGGCTATGTGGTCGAGGGTGAGATCGTCAATGACGAAACCGTCGAGGCACTGGTCAGGATGACGCTGGCCCAGGCCGAGGCGGGCGCCGATATCATCGGCCCCTCGGACATGATGGACGGGCGCATCGGCGCCATGCGACAGGCGCTTGAGGCGGCCGGGCATCGCAATGTGCTGATCCTGAGCTATGCCGCCAAATATGCCAGCGCCTTTTACGGGCCGTTCCGCGACGCGGTCGGCGCCTCGGGCGCGCTGACCGGCGACAAGAAGACCTATCAGATGGATCCGGGCAACACGGACGAGGCGCTGCGCCTGATCCAGCGCGACCTGTCTGAGGGCGCCGATATGGTGATGATCAAGCCGGGGCTGGCCTATCTGGACATCTGCCACCGGGTGAAACAGAGCTTTGGCGCGCCCACCTATGCCTATCAGGTCTCGGGCGAATACGCGATGATCCGGGCGGCGGCGCAGAACGGCTGGATCGACGGCGACAAGGTGATGCTGGAAAGCCTGCTGGCCTTCAAGCGCGCCGGATGCGACGGCATCCTGACCTATTTCGCCCCCGAGGTAGCCCGAATCCTGCAAGGCTGACCGCGTACGCAAGCGCCGCGGGCGATAACTCGCCGAACCGAGGCAGTTGTTTGGTGACAGCACGGCCGGTTCGGCGTATTGTCGCCGTCAAGACCGGGAAAACCCGGCTTGTCAGGCAACATTACAGAGATCGAGAGATATGAGCAGTATCCACCACCCCCGACTGACCCGTCGCGGCTTTGCCTTTGGCATTGCAGGCTTGACCGTAACCGCGGCCTGCGGCAATGGCGTCGGCAATTCCAACGCTTCGCAAATCGACGCCCGCGTCAATGCCACACTGACCGAGATGTACGCCCAGTTCCCCAACACGGTCGAGATCTCGCAAAAGGCAGCCGGCTTGCTGGTGATGCCGCTTCTGACCGAGGCCGGTTTCGTCTTTGGCGGCGGCTATGGGCGTGGCGCCCTGCGCATCGACGGTGTGACGGTGGATTATTACTCGGCCGTCAAGGGCAGCGCCGGCTTGCAGGTGGGCGCCCAGCAATATGCCCATGTCCTGTTCTTCATGACCCAGGCCGCGCTCAGTGAATTCCGCCGGTCCAGTGGCTGGGCAGCGGGGGCCGATCTGGAATATGTGGTCAGCGATCAGGGAGACTCTCTGGCCGCCGATACCAATACGCTGCGCTCGCCGATTCTGGCGGCAGTGTTCGGCCGGGCCGGCCTGCGCGTGGGCGCGACCTTGGAAGGCACCAAATATACCCGCATCATTCCCTGATCGGCGCACTCACACCGGCGCGACGTGGTCACGACCGGGCTCTGATCCATCGCAGGGGCGGCCACCGAGCCGCCCTTTCGTTTTCTCTGCCAATCCCCTAGTGTCGCTCGGGAAATCCGAGTTCGGGGAAATCACGGGTCGCTCATGGGTCTGCTCTTTCGCTGGCTACTTCGCCTTGCCGCCGGTCTGATCGCACTTGCTGTCGCGGCTGTGGTGCTGGTCTATTATCTGGCTGGCCAATCGTTGCCTGAATACAACCAGACCCAAGAGGTTGCCGGGCTGACCGCGCCGGTCGAGATCGTGCGCGACACCCATAATGTGCCGCATATCTTCGGCAGCTCGGACCCGGACGTGTTCTTTGGTCTCGGCTATGCCCATGCGCAGGACCGGCTGTGGCAGATGACCATGCTGCGCCGCACCGTGCAGGGCCGTCTGTCCGAGGTGTTCGGCCCGCGCACCGTCGGCATCGACCGCCTCTTGCGTCGGCTCGACCTCTACCGGCTGGCACAGCAGTCGGTCGGCGCGCAGGACGCCTATGCCACAGCCGCGCTCAAGGCCTATGCCGCTGGCGTCAACGCCCGCCTGGCCGAGATCAACGACGAGGCGCTGGGCCGTGGCGCGCCCGAGATGTTCCTCTTCAACGCTCCGGTCGCCCCCTGGCAACCTGCCGACAGCCTGGCCATCATCAAGCTGATGGGTCTGCAACTCTCGGGCCATCTGGAGGAGGAGGTGCTGCGCGCGCGCACCTCGCTGATGCTGAGCGATCCCGCGCGGCTGCTTGATATCCTGCCCGACGCACCTGGTACCGGCACTGCCGCGCTGCCGGAATATGCCGAACTGTTCCCGGACCTGCCCCGCTATGCCGCCGGGCGCGAAACGCCGCGCGATCCGCTGTCGCCCTTGCCGCGCCGGGGTCTGGCCGGGGCGTCGAATGCCTGGGCCGCAGCGCCCTCGCGCTCTGCCAGCGGTGGCACCCTGCTGGCCAACGACCCGCATCTGGGCTTTGCCGCGCCCTCGACCTGGTACCTGGCGCGGCTGGAGCTGGCCAATGGCGGCGTCATCGGCGGCACCATTCCCGGCATGCCCGCGCTGCTGCTGGGACGCAGCGAACGGTTGGGCTGGGGCCTGACCTCGTCCTACATGGACGATCAGGACCTGTTCGTGGAAAAGCTGAACCCCGAGAACCCCGAGGAATACCTGACCCCGGACGGCTACAAGGCCTTTGAAAGCCGTCCCTCGATCATCGAGATCAAGGGCGCGGCCCCGATCACGCTGACCCTGCGTTGGACCGAGAACGGGCCGGTCCTTCCCGGCAGCGTCTACGATCTGGACACCATCACCCCGCCCGGTCATGTGATGTCGCTGGGCTGGACCATGCTGAACCCGCGCGACACCTCGATGTCGGCGGCGCTGGCGCTGGTCAATGCCGGCACGGTGCACGAGGCAATCCGCGCGACCGAAACCTATATCGGTCCCTCTCAGAACCTGACGCTGGCCGACCGCGAGACCGTGGCGCTCAAGATGGTGGGCGCGGTGCCCCGCCGTGACTCGCGCCATCAAAGCCAGGGACGCCTGCCTGCACAGGGCTGGCGGGCCGAGAACCGCTGGCAGGGCCGGATGCCCTATGCCTCGAACCCGGAATTCGTCGGCCCAGTGGGCGGTATTCTGGGCAATACCAACAACAAGCTGCTGGAACGTCCCTTTCCCAACCATGTCTCGTTTGTGTGGGGCGATACCCAGCGGGTGACCCGCTGGCAGAGGCTGATGCAATCGCGCGAGGTGCATACCCGCGACAGTTTCATCGAGGCGCAGCAGGACCCGGTCAGCCCGGCGGCGCGCACCCTGCTGCCGCTCATTGGCGCCGATCTGTGGTTCACCGGCGAGGCCGCGCCCGAGGGCACACCCGAGCGCCAGCGCCAGATCGCCCTGACCATTCTTGCCGAATGGAACGGCGAGATGAACGAACACCTGCCCGAGCCGTTGATCTATGCCGCCTGGCTGCGCGCCCTGCAAAAGCGGCTGATCACCGACGAGCTGGGGCCGTTGGCCGCTGAATTCAAACATGTCGAGCCGCTGTTCATCGAGCGGGTGTTCCGCGACATCGACGGCGCAGCGGTCTGGTGCGACATCCGCCAGAGCGCGCCCAGGGAAAGCTGCACCGAGATCGCCCGGCTGGCGCTGGACGATGCGCTGGTCTGGATCGGCGAGCGGTATGGCACCGCGCTGGAAAGCCTGCGCTGGGGCGACGCGCATCAGGCCACCCATGATCACCCGGTCCTGGGCGAGGTGCCGGTGCTGCGCTATTTCGTGAATATCCGGCAATCGACCAGCGGCGGCGACCACACGCTGCAACGGGGACGCACTTCGGGCGAGGACCCGGACCCGTTCCGCAACGTGCATGGCGCGGGCTATCGCGGGGTCTATGATTTCGCCGATCCCGACAGCTCGGTCTTTGTCATCTCGACCGGGCAATCGGGGCATTTCCTGTCCCGCTATTACGACGATCAGGCACAGCTGTGGCGGCGTGGCGAATATATCCCGATGTCGCTGGATGCCGACCTGGCACGCGCGGCGGCAGTGGGGGTGACCCTGCTGCTGCCCGCGCCCGAATGAGGATGGAGGGCTATGCCGCCGATCTGATCGCGCTGGGGCTGTTGTTCCTGGCGGGTCTGGCCGCCGATCAACTGGGCGCGCGCAGCCGGTTGCCGCGGGTGACGCTGCTGTTGTTCTGCGGGCTGATGGCCGGTTCGGCGGGGTTTGACCTGATCCCCGAGAGCCTCGCCGCCGTCTATCCCATCGTGTCGGTCATCGCGCTCAGCATGGTCGCGTTCCTCTTGGGGGGAGAACTGTCGCTGCGCACGCTCAGCGCCCATGGCCGCGCCATCGTGGTGATCTCGCTGATGGTGGTGGTGGTGACGCAGCTGACCGTTTCGGCCGGGCTGGCGATGATCGGCATGCCGCTGGCGGCGGCGCTGATCGTGGGGGCGCTGGCCACCGCCACCGATCCGGCGGCGACGCTCGACGTGATCCGGCAGGGCCAAGCGACCGGCGATTTCCCCCGCAGGCTCAAGGGTATCGTTGCCATCGACGACGCCTGGGGCGTGTTGCTCTTTGCACTGGTGGCGGTACTGGCCGGAGCGGTCGAAGGGAACGGGTCCGGCCCCGGCCTGTTGGGTGGGGCGCTGGTCGAGATCGCGGGATCGGTTGCCCTGGGCCTGGCCGTCGGTCTGCCCGGCGCCTATCTGACCGGGCGCCTGTCAGGGGGCGAGCCGCTCAGGATCGAGGCGCTGGGGCTGGTGTTCCTGACCGCGGGCCTGTCGCTCTGGCTGGATCTCTCCTATCTGATCGCGGGGATGACGGCGGGGGCGGTGATCGTGAACCTCGCCCATCATCACAAGCGGGCCTTTCGCGAGATCGAGCATTTTGAATGGCCCTTCATGATCGTGTTCTTCATCCTGGCAGGCGCCACGCTGGATCTCGGCGCGCTCTGGGCGGTCGGTCCCCTGCTGATGGGCTATGTGGCACTGCGCGTGCTGGGCCGGGTGCTGGGCGGCTGGGCCGGAGCGAAGCTGGCCGGAACCGCGCAAGCCGAACGCCCGTGGTACGGCCCGGCCCTGTTGCCACAGGCCGGGGTTGCCATCGGCATGGCGCTGATCGCGGGCGATCTGTTTCCGCAATTTGCGGACATGATCACCGCGCTCGCCATCGGCGCCACGGTGGTGTTCGAATTGGCCGGACCGCTTGCCGCCGCCTATGCCTTGCGCCGTGTCAGCGACAACGGTGATCAGAGCGCAGCGTAGCGCGCCGCCTGACGCGGCGTCCAAAGAACGGTCAGGCGGAACCCGTCCTCGGTCTGTTCCTCGGCCTGCACCACGTCCTGCTCGAACAACCAGGCGCGCCGCTTGCCATCGGCAAAGCCCAGGGTCAGCACCGCCTCGCTGCGGGTCTCGGCCAGCGCCTGGGCAATGGCCGACAGCAAAGGCTCCAGCCCCTCGCCCGTCACTGCCGACACCGCAAAGAGCGACGTATCGCGCGCGGTCCGGTCGCGCAGCGCCGCGCGCTTGTCGGGGTCGAGCAGATCGACCTTGTTCCAGACCTCGAATTTCGGCCGCCCCTCGTCCACCCCGAGCGAGGCCAGAATGGCCTCGACATCGCTGGCCTGTTCCTCGGTCGCGGCATGACTGATATCGCGCACGTGAACAATGAGATCGGCGGCCAGCACCTCTTCGAGCGTGGCGCGGAAGGCGGCCACCAGCTCGGTCGGCAGATCCGAGATGAAGCCCACGGTATCACTCAGGATCACTTCGGGCCCGTCGGGCAGCACCACCCGCCGCATGGTCGGATCGAGCGTGGCGAACAGCATGTCCTTGGCCATCACCTCGGCCCCGGTCAGCCGGTTGAACAGGGTCGATTTGCCCGCGTTGGTATATCCCACCAGCGCCACGATCGGATAGGGTACCTTGGCGCGCGCCTTGCGATGCAGCTCGCGGGTCTTGACCACCTTGTCGAGCTGCCGCTTGAGCCGCACCAGCTGTTCGTCAATGGCCCGCCGGTCGGCCTCGATCTGGGTTTCCCCCGGACCGCCGACAAAGCCCAGACCGCCGCGCTGACGCTCCAGGTGAGTCCAGGCGCGCACCAGCCGGGTCCGCTGATAGCTGAGTGCCGCCATCTCGACCTGCAAAACGCCTTCGCGGGTGCGGGCGCGGTCGCTGAAGATTTCCAGGATCAGGCCGGTCCGGTCGAGTATCTTGACCTTCCATGCCTTTTCCAGATTGCGCTGCTGCACCGGGGAAAGCGGCCCGTCGATCAGCACCAGCTCGACCTCGTTGTCATGCAACAGCGTGGCCAGTTCCTCGACCTTGCCCGATCCGAACAGGTGTCCGGGCTGCGGCTTGGCCAATCGCACGATGCCAGATCCGACAACCTCGAGATCCGGCAAGGCCGCGGCCAAAGCCACGGCTTCTTCCAGCGCCGGAACCGGGTCACGGCGATCAAGATCGGATTTGAGTTCGGGGTGCAGCACCCAGGCCCGGGTGCGCGCCCGATCATGTTCCATCAATTGGCGTCTTCGCCCTCATACAGGCTGATCGGCTGGGCAGGCATGATCGTCGAGATCGCATGCTTGTAAACCAGCTGCGACTGTCCGTCGCGGCGCAGCAGCACGCAGAAATTGTCGAACCAGGTGATCACACCCTGCAATTTCACACCGTTGATCAGGAAAATCGTGACCGGAACCTTGGTCTTTCTGACGTGATTCAGGAATGCGTCCTGCAGATTTTGTCTGTCCGAAGCCATTTTTGTTCAATCTCGCCTTTGTTCTTGCAACGCGCTGCGGACCAACGCGCTCCCTCAGGCGGAGTATGTCGCGCCAATTTGGGATATGCCAGCCGAAAATAGAGCTTATCTGCGAAAGCCCCGGCAGCGTCCGACGCTCAATTCCGCCACAGCGCGGGGGTGATCAGCGCGATAAAGGCCAGCGTTTCCAGCCGTCCGATGATCATCGCACCGCTCAGAATCACCTTTGCGGCGTTGGGCATCTCGATCAGGCGGATCGGCAACTCAGCGCCAACCTCGATCAGCGGACCGGTGGTGCTGAGCGTGGCAATGCTAAGCACCATGGCGGTTTCGAAATCCGATCCCGCCGCCGCTAACGCCAGTGCAATCGCCGCCAGTGAAATGGCAAACAGCATGAAGAACACCCAGGCAATGAACGCCCCGTCACGTTGGATACGAAGGTTGCGCCCGGTGGCGGAACTGACCGACGACGGGTGAACCAACCGCTGCATTTCCCGCATACCGTTCAGGTAAAGCGCGTAAACCCGCAACAGCTTGACCCCGCCGGCAGTGGTGGCAACGCCGCCGCCGATCACCGAAAGGCCCAGCAGGATCATCCCCGGCGTACCCAGCCCCGACCATTGCCGCGCCTCGGCCCAATCGGTGGATTCGAACCCTGTCGTGGTCAGAAAGGACATCACCGTGAACAGGCTGCCCCACAGGGCCCTGAGCGCCAGTGTCACGTTCTCGCCCGAGGCGATCTCGAACGCGCCCGACCAGTGGCGCAGGAAGAGCAGCGCGGGAACCCCTAGCAGGATCAGCAGGCCAATGCGAAACTCGGGATCCTCATCCAGCCGGGCATGGCCGCGCATGGCGGTGTCCGATGAGAAGGTGAGCCGCGACAGCGCAAAGAACATGAACAGGAACAGGATCGCTTCGCCCGTCAGGCCCGAAGCGCTGCCCGACAGTCCGCCCACCGGCGAGATGCCCGAAGTCGCCATCACCGACATCGCATGACAGATCGCCACCAGACCTGGATCGCCCGCCGCCAGCAGCAGGAGCGCAACAACCAGCGTCAGGCCCGCATAGACCGGCGCCAGCGTCGCCGCGATGCGGATCAGCCGTCCACGGGGATCGACGCTTTCCCCCTGCCCGACCAGCACCCGGCCCGGCTGTCCCTGGGCCGTCACTTCGAAACCGCCCAGCGACAACGGCGCCAGGATGGCAGAGGCTGCAATCCACATCACCAGCCCGCCAAGCCAACCCACCTGCGCCCGCCACAGATGCAGCGGCGCGCTCAGGCGACCGGGGTCGGGGAACATCTCGGCCCCGGTTGTGGTGATCGCGCTGACCATCTCGAAATAAGAGTTCAGGAAGCTCGTGGTCTTCAGCGCGTCGTGAAACGGCACCGCCAGAAACAACGGCAACAACGCAAAGGTGGACAACAATGCCGCCAACTGCCCCAGCACCCCATGGCGCGACGGCCGCCCGGCCCGTGCCAGCACGATGGTGGTGACGGTCACCAGCCCCAGAATGCCGGAATAGAAAAACGAGCGCGAGGTGGGGTGATCGTTCAACGTCAACGCATAGGCCGCCGGTACCCACATCATCACCGAGAACAGACCCCAAATCAGCAATGCCAGCGGAAGTTGCCGCAACAGGCCCGACTCTTCTGTTTTTCTACGGCGCGTCATCAGAAGAAGTCGATCGAGACCTGCATCAGCCGCTCGACCTCAGGGACGTCGTCTGCCATGGCGAAGATGGCGATCACATCGCCCTCTTCGATGCGCAATTCGCCGGTCGGGCGCACCACCTTGCCCTGTTTGCGCACCGCACCCACCAGAACGCCCTCGGGAAAGTCGATGTCACGCAGCCGTTGGCCGGCCATGGGCGAAGTCGACAGCACCTCGGCCTCGATCACCTCGGCCTCGGCATCACCAATGGAATAGACCTGCCGCACCCGCCCGTGCCGGATATGACGCAGGATCGAGCTGACGGTGGTGGCGCGTGGGTTGATATAGGCGTCGATGCCCAGGGGCGGCATCAGCGCCACCAGGGTCGGGTCGTTGATCAGCGCAATCGCCAGCCGGCAGCCCTCGGCCTTGGCCCGCACGGCGGCCAGCATGTTGGTGCGGTCATCGTCGGTCACCGCCAGCATCGCATCGGCGCGCGCGATCCCGGCCTCGGCCAACAGGCCCGCATCCAGCCCGTCGCCATGCAGCACGATGGTACGCTCCAGCGCCTCGGCGGCGCGCTCGGCATTGCGGCGGTCGCGCTCGATCACCTTGGCATGAATGCGCGTCTTGTGCTCCTCCAGCGCGCGGGCCACTTCGAGGCCCACGTTCCCGCCGCCTACAATCACAACACGATCCTGCTTTTTATATGTCTTACCAAAGACTTCCATCGTTCTGTTCACGTCATCCACATGACAGAAGACATAGCATTCGTCGCCTGCGAAGATCTGGTCTCCGGGTTCGGGGGCAAACAGCGTGCCTTCGCGCCGGATCCCGACAACGATGGCGCGCAGGGTTGAAAACAGGTCGGTCAGCTGGCGCAGCGGCGTATTGATGACCGGGCTTTCCTCGTCCACCGACAGGCCGACCAACTGAGCCTGACCGTCCATGAAGGTTTCGGTATCAAATGCCGAGGGCGCCGACAGGCGCCGCATGGCGGCGGCGGCCACCTCGCGTTCGGGGCTGATCACCACGTCGATGGGCAGATGCTCACGCCGATACAGGTCGGAATAAATGGCGTTGAGATAGGATTTCGAGCGCAGGCGGGCGATCTTGCGCTGGATGCCGAACACCGAATGGGCCACTTGGCAGGTGACCATGTTGACCTCGTCCGAATAGGTGGCCGCGATGATCATGTCCGCGTCGCGCGCGCCCGCGCGTTCCAGCACATCGGGATACGAGGCGAAACCGGCAATGCCCTGCACGTCCAGCGTTTCGGTCGCGCGGCGCACCAGATCGGGGTTGTTGTCCACCACGGTCACGTCGTTCAGTTCGCCCGACAGATGCCGCGCGATCTGCCATCCGACCTGCCCGGCCCCACAGATGATGACCTTCATTCCCTGGCCCCTTTTGCCTGAGGGTTTTTGAATGACAGAAGGCCGGGACAGGGTCAATTCAATTGTCAGACGCCGAATTCAGTGCCACTCTGCCATGCATGAAACTCTGGACCCTGCCCCTTGCCGCCACAGTGATTCTAACGGGTTGCGGCCCGCTTTCGATCTATTACCGCGAGGGCGTCAGCGTTACACGGCAACAGTCGGATACGCTCGATTGCGAGGTCAAGGCGCTGCGCGATGCGCCGGTGGCCAATCAGGTCCGGCAAAGCCCGCCAATCTTTTATCCGGGGCGCACCGTCTGCAACTCTGCCGGCCAGTGTTACACCACGCCGGGCAACTGGGTGCCGGGCAATGTCTATACCGTCGACGCCAATTCCGGCCTGCGCGCCCGTGTCGAACAGCAATGCATGGCCGCCAAGGGCTATGCTCCGGTCGAACTGCCCCGATGCAGCGAGGCGGTGGCTGCCCAGGTACAGCCGGTGCGCGGCGCCAAATTACCGGCGCTGGGGCCGAATTCCTGCGTGGTGACCTATCAGGACGGCTCGTATCAGGTGGTCACGCCCCGGCCCGCGGGCTAGGGGCGCGACAGCTCCCCTTACTCGGCGGCCTCCACCTCTTCGTCCATATGCGCCACGCGGGCACCCGACTTGCTGGAGGTGACCACACCCAGCGATTTCAGCTTGCGGTGCAGCGCGCTGCGCTCCATCCCGACAAAGCTGGCGGTGCGGCTGATATTGCCGCCAAACCGGTTGATCTGGGTCAGCAGGTATTCGCGTTCGAACGCCTCGCGCGCCTCGCGCAACGGCAGGGTCGCCAGCGCGCCCGACAGCACCACCCGGCCCTCTTCGGCGGCCTTGCCCTCGTCGCTGGGCAGTTCGCGCGCCTCGATTGAACCGGTACCCTCGCCCAGGATCAGCACCCGCTCGATCAGGTTCTTGAGCTGGCGCACATTGCCCGGCCAGGACATGGTCTGCATCAGCGCGACCGCCTCGTCACTCAACTCGCGCAGCGGCAGGCCTTGGCTCTGATGACACTGTTCGATGAAATAGCCGGCCAGAACCGGAATATCCTCGCGCCGATCCTCGAGCGAGGGCACCGCGATCGGCACCACGTTCAGACGGTGATACAGCTCCTGGCGGAAGCGTTCGGCCTGGATCTCGGCCTCGAGATCGCGGTTGGTGGAGGAGATTACCCGCAGATCAACCCGCACCTTGTCGGTGCCGCCGACCCGCTGGAATTGCTGATCCACCAGCACCCGCAGGATTTTCGACTGGGTTCCGGACGGCATGTCCGCCACCTCGTCAAAGAACACCACACCACCATGGGCCTGTTCCAGCAGACCGGGTTCGACACCACGCTCCTGGCTTTCACGACCGAACAGCATCTCTTCCATCCGCTCCGGCTCGACCCCGGCACAGTTGACGGTCACAAAAGGCGCGTTGGCACGGTTGGAATGGGCATGGATATAACGCGCGGCAATCTCCTTGCCCGCTCCTGCCGGTCCGCGCAGCATCACGCGGCCATTGGACTTGGTTACCTTGTCGAGCTGGCCGATCATGGCGCGGAATGCCGTCGACTGGCCGATCATCTCTGCGCTGGTCACTTCGCGGCGCTTCAGTTGCGCATTCTCGCGACGCAGGCGCGAGGTTTCCATCGCGCGGCGGATCACCACCATCAACTGGTCGATGTTGAACGGTTTCTCGATGAAATCGTATGCGCCCTGCTTGATCGCGGCTACCGCGATCTCGATATTGCCGTGCCCAGAGATGATCACCACCGGCACATCCGGGTTGTCACGCTTCACCGTCTTGAGGATGTCGATCCCGTCCATCCGGCTGTCCTTCAGCCAGATATCGAGGATAAGAAGCCCCGGTGGTTCGGCATTGATTTCGGCCATGCATTCGTCGGACG
Organism: Ruegeria sp. BHSC223; assembly: GCF_059613025.1. Classification (NCBI taxonomy): domain Bacteria; kingdom Pseudomonadati; phylum Pseudomonadota; class Alphaproteobacteria; order Rhodobacterales; family Roseobacteraceae; genus Ruegeria; species Ruegeria sp. BHSC223. The sequence continues at coordinate 160,572 of NZ_JBXWRR010000001.1, read as the reverse complement.
TGCCCGCTAGACGGGTGGTATAGCCTTCGTCCTCAAGAATATCCGAGACCAGTTCCCGAATGTCGCGCTCGTCGTCAACGATCAAAATATCACTCATGTCGGTCCTGCTTTCGCCTTGTTTCTGGCCGCCTGTCTCTGCATGGCGGATCTGGAGGCCGGGTCGTAGCCCGGCAATCGGATGACAGCCATGGCGCCGAAATGGTCCTGGCCGTCGAAGACGGGCGCATCCTCCAGATGCAGCGTCCCGCCATGTTCCTCGATGATCTTCTTGACGATGGGCAAGCCCAGGCCGGTGCCCTCGTCGCGGGTGGTGACATAGGGCTCAAAGAGGCGCGCCCGGTCCTCGGGCAGGCCGATCCCGTTGTCGGCAATGGTGATCTGGCTGCCCTCGGCGTCGCCGGTCAGGGTCACCCGGATTTCCGGTTTCAGCCCTTCAGGCGCACCCTTTTTCACCAATGTTTCAATCGCTTCGCCCGCGTTCTTGATCAGGTTTATCAGCGCCTGACTAAGCATGGTAGCATCCACATTGCCCATCAGAGGCGCGTCGGGCAGATCCGCCTGGACCGCCACGTCTGGCTGGCCCGTTTGTTGCAGCAGCACCGCGTCGCGCACCAGGCGGGTCAGATCCTCCTCATGCCGGTCGGGTTCGGGCATGCGGGCGAATTTCGAGAATTCGTCGACGATGCGGCGCAGGTCGTTGGTCTGACGCACGATCACATCGGTCATCGATTCCAGGCTGTCGCAATCGGCCTCGTCCAGCTTGCGCGAGAACTTGCGCTTGATGCGCTCGGCGCTCAGCTGGATGGGGGTCAGCGGGTTCTTGATCTCATGTGCGATGCGCCGGGCCACATCGCCCCAGGCCGCCATTCGCTGGGCGCTGACCAGGTCGGTGACATCGTCAAAGGCGACCACGTACCCCTCCAGCGTGTCATCCTCGCCGCGCCGGGTGGACATGCGGACCAGCAGGTTTTCCAGCTGCCCCTTGCGGGTCACCTTGATCTCGGCCTGCACGGTTTCCTGCGCGGTCCCGACAAGGCTCTCGAACAAGGGCACGAACTCCGGCACGGCCACCGCCAGATCGAGGCTCTGCTCGTCGCCTGACCAGTCCAGCAGCCGTTCGGCCGAGCGGTTGACGAATGTCACCCGCCCCTGTGCATCCAACCCCACCACACCCGAGGTGACCGAGCTGAGCACCGAATCGAACAGCCGTCGGCGGCGTTCGATCTGATGGGTGTTTTCCAAAAGCGTGTCGCGCTGCCCCTTCAACTGGCGGGTCATCTGGTTGAAATAGCGCCCCAGCATGGCGATCTCGTCATCGCCCTGTTCCTCGGGCACCTGCACGCCCAGATCACCGCCACCGACGCGCTGAGCCGCGGTTGTCAGCCGCCCGACAGGGCGCGACAGACGTTCGGCAAACCAAAGGCCCAACCAGACCGCAGCCAGGATCAGGATCACCGCAAAGCCCAAATAAAGCAGGCCGAATTCGAACAATACCCGCCCGCGCTCGTTCTCGAGCTGCTGATACAGATGCACCGTTTCCTTGGTATCGTCGAGCAGGTTGAGGATCTCGCCATCAACCTCTCGGCTGACATAGAGATACCGGTCAGGATAGGCCTGAAGCATCACCAGCGCCCGAAATTCGCTGTTGTCCCAATCCTGGATGATCACATGACCGTTGGTCTGGGCGGCGCGGAACTGGTCGGGCTCGGGCTGTTCATAGTCGAACTGATAGGACCGGTCGCCACGCGCCCTGATCTCGCCGCTGCCATCCACCACATAAGCCTCGCGCAGGCCGCGCTGAATCTGGCCCTGACCCTGGGCCAACACACCGCGCAGCTCGGCATCCGAGATGAAGAAGTTGAGCGAACGGGCCTGATCCAGATAGCGGGCCAATGCGCGGGCATCCTGGGTCAGCCCCTCGCGGTGTTCCAGCTCATAGGCCTCGGCCGCCGCGAGCGAGCTGCCCACGACGTTGCGCACCCGGTCCGAGAACCAGCCTTCGAGCCCGATATTGAGCGTCAGCCCGGCAAAGATCGCCACCGTGATCGTCGGGATAAGCGCTAACAGGGTAAACACCCCGATCAGGCGCAGGTGCAGGCGGGATCCCGCCGATTTCTCGCGCCGGGCGGCCACCAGCCGCCCCACCTGCGACAGCACCAGCGCCGCTAGAACCAGAATATAGACAAGGTCTGCAAGCAGGATGAGTCGCAACGTGGTGGAGCCAGCCCCCAGATCGAAGGGTCCGGTCACCAGATAGGTCGCAACGGTCAAAACCGGGCCCAGAACAACCAGCCCCAAGGTCCCGATATTGCGCGCTTTTCGTGTCTTGCGCCATTCGCTGAGAGAAATGAACGGCCCGTTCTGTGACCGGGTTGTCACCTGCTGCCCTCATCCTGATGTGCCGCCAAAGCGGCTTACCGCCATATCTCGTGGTCTCTGCCGGGTTGAGGCCCGGATGCCACGCTTTGTGTGGCGATATTACATCAGCTTACGGCGCCGTGTCACCTCTATATCGAGGTCGGTGATCTTCTTGCGCAGCGTATTCCGGTTGATCCCCAGAAGATCGGCGCATTTGGCCTGATTGCCGCCCGATGCTTCGAGCGCGATTTCGATCAGCGGCGCCTCGACTTCGCGCAGGATGCGTTGGTACAGGCCCGGCGGCGGCAGAACACTGCCGTGCAGGTCAAAATAGCGCCGCAGATGCCGCGCGACCGAGGCAGAAAGCTTTTCGGCATCGCCGCGTCCGCCAAGCGCGGGTTCCAGTTCGGGCTGATTGCCCAGCACCTGCTCGACCTCGGTGCGCGAGATTTCCTCGGCCCGGCTGATCAGCGACAAGCGGCGCACCGCGTTCTCCAACTGCCGCACATTGCCCGGCCAGGAATAGAGGCGGAACAGTTCGGCCGCGCCAGTGCCCAACCAGCGCTTTGGCGCCCCTTCGCGTTCGGCCTTGGCCATGAAATACTCGGTCAACAGCGGAATATCGTCCACCCGCTCGCGCAGGGCGGGCACATGTATGGGCGCCCCGCACAGCCGGTAGTAAAGGTCGCGCCGCAGCTTGCCCGCCTCCATCGCGCGGGCCGGATCGCCCTGGCTGGTGGCCATGAACCGCGGCACGTAATCGCCGGGCGCATCCATCATCCGTACGATCCGGCCCTGAATCTCGTCACTGATATCGGCGATTTCGTCGATCAGCAGCGTACCGCCCTTGACCCGCGCCAGCACCCGCGCCGGCCCTTCGAGTTCCATCAGGTCTGCGGCGGTGACCGAGACAAAGGGCAAGGTGCGGCGGTCCGAGAAATCGTGGATTGTGCGCGCGATCAGCGACTTGCCTGTGCCGCTCTCGCCCGAGATCATAACCGGCAGATCGGTGTTCATCACCTTGGCCACCAGTCGATAGAGCGCCTGCATCGCCGGGGTGCGCCCCACCAGCGGCAACTCGTCGGGCCGCTCGGCGACCTCGTCGCGCGGCTCAGAGGGCGCGCTGCGCCGCTTCTGCTCCAGCGCACGCGCGGTGCGTTTCATCAGGTCGGGCAGGTCAAAGGGTTTGGGCAGATAGTCATAGGCCTCGGCCTCGGCGGCCTGGATCGCGGTCATGATCGTGTTCTGGGCCGAGATCACGATCACCGGCAGGCCGGGCCTGTCCTGCGAGATCTTGGGGAGCATCTCCAGCCCGTTGCCATCGGGCATGATCACATCCGAGATCACCACATCGCCCTTGCCCTCGGCCACCCAGCGCATCAGCGTGGTCAGGCTTGAGGTCGCATGCACCTTGCACCCCGCCCGCGTCAGCGCCTGGGTCAGCACCGTGCGGATCGTGCGGTCGTCGTCGGCCACCAGAACCGTGCCATCCATCAGTTGCTCTCCTTTTCGCCGCTTTGCTTCGGCACCCGGGGCAGCGACAGGCGGAACACCGTGCGGCCCGGGACCGAATCGACGGCGATCCAGCCGTCATGGTCGGAAATGATCTTGCTCACCAGCGCCAGGCCCAGCCCGGTGCCGTTCTCGCGCCCCGAGACAAAGGGATCGAAGATATCGGCGCGGATCTCTGCGGGCAGGCCCGGACCGTCGTCGATCACCTCGACCTGAAGCGGCAGGGAATGGCCCGAGCCGTCATTGCGGCGCAGACGGAAGGAATGTTCGAAATAGGTATGCAGCCGGATGGTGCCGCCACCCGGCGCCGCCTCGGAGGCGTTTTTCAGCAGGTTCAACACCACCTGCAACAGCTGGTCGGGGTCGCCATAGGCCAGCGGCAGCGAGGGGTCGTAATCCTCGATGATCTTCATATGCGCGCCAAAGCCAAGCAGCGCCGAGCGGCGGGCCCGGTCCAGCACGTCGTGAATATTGACCGGCTTGAAATCGGGCACGCTGAGATTGCCGAATTGTTCGACCTGCTCCAGCAGTTTTACGATACGGCGACTTTCGGCCACGATAAGATCCGTGAGTTCAAGGTCTTCGGCCGCGAGGTTCATGCTCAGAAGCTGCGCCGCGCCGGTGATGCCCGCCAGCGGGTTCTTGATCTCGTGCGCCAGCATCTCGGCCATGCCGATGGCTGATTGCGCTGCCGATTTCACCGAATGGCTCTGCGTCATCCGCCCGGCCAGTTCGCGCGGGCTGAGCAGCATCATCATCACACCGGGACTGCCGATCAGGGGGGCGATCTGGATGGCGCATTGCAACGGAGCCCGATTGCCCGAGCCGACATCGATATCGTTGACGAACAGCGGTGTACCCTGGGCTCGGGCGCGCTCGAACGCAGGTTCGATCGGCGCGTCGATGGCCAGTTGATCCCAGACCGGCTGGCCCAGCACCGCCTTGCGCGACAGGTTCAGGAACCCTTCGGCGGCAGAGTTCACGTCGACGATCCGGTCGCCGGCGTCGATCAGGAAGGCGGGCACCGGCAGCGAGGCCCAGATGGCGTTTTCAGCGCTCATGCCGCCGCCTCCGCCGTGCCGCTCAGCACCTCGGGCAGCAGGCGCAACACGGCCTCGGGGTCGCGCGCCGTCAGCACCTGTTTGCGCAGCGGTGCCGGGGTGGCGGCCTCGTCCATGTACCATCCCAGATGCTTGCGCGCCACGCGCAGGCCCAGGTCACGCCCATAGAAATCCAGCATCGCCTGATAGTGGCGCGCCACCATGTCGGCGAGCGCCGCACCCTGCGGCACCTCGGGCGCGGGCGTGCCATAGAGCGCATGGGAAATCTGCGCCAGCAGCCAGGGTCGCCCTTGCGCACCGCGCCCCACCATGACCCCGTCGGCGCCAGACCGCTCCAGCGCCTGCCGGGCCGTCTCGGCGCAGGTGATGTCGCCATTGGCGATCAGCGGCACATCGACCGCCGCGCGCACTGCCGCAATCGCCGCCCAATCGGCGCGTCCCTTGTAGAACTGGCAACGGGTTCGGCCATGGATCGTCACCATGCGCACCCCCGCATCCGCCGCGCGCCGCGCCACATCAGGCGCGTTCATCAGCGTATCGTCCCAGCCCAGCCGGGTCTTGAGCGTCACCGGCACCTCGACGGCCCCCACGACCGCCTCGATCAGGCGCAATGCGTGATCGGGGGTCTTGAGCAGGGCCGAGCCGGAATAGCCGTTGGTCACCTTCTTGGCCGGACACCCCATGTTGATGTCGATCACCCGCGCGCCCCGGTCGGCAACCTGACGGGCAGCCTCGGCGATCCAATGGGTGTCGCGCCCGGCAAGCTGCACGGCGGTGTTTTCCACATCCGCCGACAGTTCCGCCCGCTCGCGCACGCCCGGTTTGGCCTGAACCATCTCCTGGCTGGCAACCATCTCGCTCACCACCATGCCGGCGCCGAATTCCATCACCAGGTCACGAAAGGGCCGGTCGGTGATTCCGGCCATCGGCGCCAGGATCACCGGCGGGGTCAGGGTCTTGTCTCCGAGATGCAGCGTCACCTGTGCCTAATCCTTGTGCAATTGAGGTCTTGGTAATGAAGCCAAGGCCATTGCACAATGAATCGCACCCAATCAAGGGTCATCAATTACGCATCTGCCTAATTTTTAATCGCTACACCACGGGTCATTGCCAGCGAAGGCGTCACCCCATAAAGATCGGGCAATACCCGCCTACCCGCGCCCCGAGGACCGCCATGACCACAGCTGCCATCATCGTTGCCGCCGGGCGCGGCACCCGCGCGGGCGGTGGCGTGCCGAAACAATGGCGCCCGCTGGCCGGGCGCCGGGTGGCCGACTGGACGCTGGAACGCTTTGCCGCCCCGCAGATCGGTCACGTGGTTCTGGTGCTGCATCCCGATGACCGCGATGCGTGGAAGGAATTCGCGCAGACCCCGCTGATCCTGGCGCCGGGCGGAGACGATCGTGCGGGCTCGGTTCAGAACGGGCTGGCGGCGCTGGACGGTCTGGGTATCACCAAGGTGCTGATCCATGACGTGGCGCGGCCCTGTGTCTCCGCCAGCACCATCAGCGCCGTTCTCGATGCGCTCGACAACCATCCCGGCGCGGCGCCCGGACTGGCGGTGACCGATGCGCTCTGGACCGGGGCCGAGGGCCTGGTGACCGGTACCCGCGACCGTGACGGGCTGTTTGCCGCGCAGACGCCGCAGGGCTTTCGCTATGACGCCATCGTCGCGGCCCATGCCGCCCACCCGGGCGCTGCGGCGGATGACGTCGAGGTGGCGCGCGCCGCCGGGTTGACCGTGGCCATCGTGCCGGGCGACCCCGACAACCTGAAAATCACGCGGGCCGAGGATTTCGCCCGCGCCGAACGGATATTGAGGCAGGACATGGATGTAAGGCTTGGCAATGGATATGACGTGCACCGGTTCGGACCGGGCGATCACGTAATCCTTTGCGGGATCAAGGTGCCGCACGACCGGGGTTTGCAGGGCCATTCCGATGCCGATGTGGGCATGCATGCGGTCACCGACGCCCTCTATGGCGCGCTGGCCGAGGGCGATATCGGCCGCCATTTTCCGCCTTCGGACCCGCAATGGAAGGGCGCGGCCAGCGAGATCTTTCTGCGTCACGCGGTCGACCTGGTGCGCGCGCGCGGTTTCACCGTCTCGAACATCGACTGCACGCTGGTTTGCGAATACCCAAAGATCGGCCCGCATGCCTTTGCAATGCAACGGGAAATGTCCCGCATCATGGGGCTGGAGGCAACCCGTATCTCGGTCAAGGCCACCACATCCGAACGGCTGGGTTTCACCGGCCGGGGAGAAGGGATCGCCGCGCTGGCCACCGCCTGTCTGGTGAAACCATGAGCGTTGCATCGCTGATCGGTACCGTCGGCGGCGTCGGCTATCTGCGCCCCGCGCCGGGCACCTGGGGGTCGCTTGCCGCGCTGCCGCTGGCCTGGGTCCTGCATCAGCTGGGCGGCTTTCCCCTGCTGGCGCTGGCCACCGCGGGCGCCTATCTCGCCGGGCTCTGGGCAACGCGGGTAATGACCGCGGGTAAGGCCGATCACGACCCCTCGGAAATCGTCATCGACGAAGTGGCGGGCCAGTTCCTGGCGCTCTGGGCGCTGTCCCTGCCCGCCTGGCTGCACGGGCTCGACATGTCGGCACTCTGGCCCGGCTGGATCGCGGCCTTTGTCCTGTTTCGCCTGTTCGACATCACCAAACCCGGCCCGGTCGGCTGGGCCGACCGCCGGGGCGACCCGACGGGGGTGATGCTGGACGATATCATCGCCGGTCTTTTCGCCGCCATCGGCACCGCGCTGCTGGCGGGGTTTTCACATGGAGTATTGGGCCTATGACTGTTGCCGACCTGCTGGAACGTGCCCGAAAACAGGGCACCAGGATCGCCACCGCCGAAAGCTGCACCGGCGGCATGGTGATCGCCGCCCTGACCGACATTCCCGGCAGTTCCGACGTGGTCGAACGCGGGTTCGTCACCTATTCCAACAGCGCCAAGCAAGAGATGCTGGGCGTGCGCAAGGCCACGATCGACGCGCATGGCGCGGTGTCCGAACAGGTCGCGCGCGAAATGGCCGAGGGCGCGCTGGATCATTCTCGCGCCACGCTGGCGGTGTCGATCACCGGCATCGCAGGGCCCGGCGGGTCCGAGTTCAAGCCCGAGGGTCGGGTCTGTTTCGCGCTGGCGGGCGATGGCATCGCCACCAGCAGCGAAACGGTCGAATTCGGCGCGTTGGGCCGTGCCCAGGTGCGCGCGGCCGCCCGCGACCATGCCCTGGCGTTGCTGGATCGCGGCCTTTCCCTGATCGCCGCCTGAACCGGCAAAGCCGGGGTCAAAGCGCCGCTTTTTTAATCACTTGAAAAAAAGCGGCAAAAACAGGCAGGTTTCCGGCGGGCCGCCTCTTTTTCCCGCGCCTGAAATCCGCACAACCGCTCTCACCACTCGCATTCGCAGCAAAGGAGAGCGGCCCATGAACGGAGCCGATACCGCCTGGATCATCGTGGCCACGGCCCTGGTCCTCTTCATGACATTGCCGGGGCTGGCCCTGTTCTATGGCGGCCTCGTGCGCGCCCGCAACGTGCTGAGCGTCTTCATGCACTGTTTCGCCATTGCCTGTCTGATGAGCGTGCTCTGGCTGGTGGCTGGCTACTCCATCGCCTTTGGCGGCGGTTCATCGGGGTTCTGGGGCGGGCTGGACAAAGTGATGCTGACCGGTGTCACTGCCGACAGCCTTAGCGGCACCCTGCCCGAGATCCTGTTCTTTGCCTTCCAGATGACATTCGCCATCATCACCCCCGCCCTGATCGTCGGCGCCTATGTCGAGCGCGTGGGCTTCGGCTTTGTCCTCACCTTCTCGGGCCTCTGGATGCTGCTTTGTTATGCGCCGGTGGTGCATTGGATCTGGGGCGGCGGCATGCTGGCCGATGGCGGCATCTTTGGCGAGACGGGCGTCAAGGATTTCGCCGGCGGCATCGTGGTGCATGAAACCGCCGGTCTGGCCGCACTGATCATCGCGGTCGTGCTGGGGCCGCGTCGGAACCGCACCACCCCGCCGCATAATCCCGGTTTCGTGATGATCGGTGCGGCGATGCTGTGGGTGGGCTGGTTCGGTTTCAACGGCGGTTCGCAACTGGCCGCCGATGGCGGTGCCGCCATGGCGCTGACCGTCACCCATATCTCGGCCGCCACCGCCTCGCTCAGCTGGGCGCTGTGGGAGCGGATCAAATACGGCAAGGCCTCGCTGGTCGGCCTCGTCACCGGCACCATCGCAGGTCTTGCCTCGATCACGCCCGCCAGCGGTTTTGTCGGCCCGGCCGCAGCACTGCTCATTGGCGCCGTCGCGGGGATCCTCTGTCAAGAGGCGGTGAACCTGGTGCGCAACACGCTCAAGATCGACGATACGCTCGACGTCTTTGCCGTGCACGGGGTCGGCGGCATCTTTGGCACGCTCATGATCGCCGTGCTCGGCGCCGGCAGCTGGGCCGCGCAGCTGGGCGGGCTGGTCATCGTGGGTGTCTTCACGGCAGTTGTCACCATCGTGTTGATCAAGGTGGTTGCGCTCATCACTCCGCTTCGCGTAGATGCCGAGACCGAGACAAACGGGCTCGACCTCTCCGTGCATGGGGAGCGGGCCTATGACATGAGCAGCTGAGCCCACCTCGGCTGTTCCGACGCCCTTCAAGGGCTCAGGCGGATCTCTGAAAAGGGGTCCGCCTTTTCTCTGGGCGGTACCTCAACCTCTCCCCTTGAAGACCCCCTTTTTCCTCTTGCTGTAAATATCCCCGCCGGAGGCATCGCGCGGCACGCGCGATACCGCCTCAGCCAGCGGTCAAACGCGACGCCAGATCAGCCGCCCCGCCGCCGGTGCGCAGCAAGGCCCAGATCTCGTCGGCGGCACCGCCCCCGATCAGCTTGGCCGCCTTGGCGCGCACGCGTTCCTCGCGCTCGGCAAGCGTCAGTGGCGCCATCAGGTCATGGCTCACCTCCTGTCGCTGACCGTCACGGCGCAAGAGCGACAGATGCGCCTGGGTCTCGCTCAGGCTTTCGTCGCCGATGACCTCCACCCTGTCGCGCAGCTGGATCAGCCGGGGATCGGCGCAAATGGCATCGCTATAGCTGTCAAGCCGCGCGGTATCATGCCCCAGCGCCCGCATCGCCAGCACGGTGCCATAAGAGAACTTGGCCCCCAGCCCGGTGGTGGGCGCGGGCTGGTTGCACACGTTCAGCCAGCGCGGATGGGTGCGAACCGTCAATGTGGCCACCTCGGGCGCGGCGATATCCAGGCTGCGCGCCGCCTCCAGCGCCGCATGCAGCCCGTGGCAGCAGGCATGGAACTTGTGGCTGACCTGCTCGAACAGCCAGCTTTCGCCCAGCCCCTCCAGCGCCGACATCTCACCCGCGCCGTGATGGGTGGCGCCAAAGCCGTATTCACCCTCCATCGCTTGCGGATTGGCGACAAAGCCGCGCCGCACCAGTTCCACTGCCTCGATCCCGGCCGCGGCCGCCAGACCCGCGTTATAGGGTTTGCCCATGGTGCCGAACTGCGCCTTGAGACCGGCGGCGCGGGTGGCGGTCAGCCCCAGCGCCAGCGCCATCCGCTCCGGCGTCAGCCCGGCCAGCCGCCCGGCAGCGGCGGCGGCACCAAAGGCGCCCGCGGTGGCGGTCTGATGAAACCCTGCCTGATAATGCCCGCGCCCCAGCCAGAGTCCCACGCGCACCGAGAGCTCCATACCCACCAGCGCCGCCTCCAACAGTTCAACGATCGCGGCATCGCGCGCCTCCGCCATGGCCAGCACGGCGGGAAACACCGCCACCGACGGGTGGCCGATATGGGCGAAATGAGTGTCGTCGTAATCCAGCGCATGGGACACGGTGCCGTTGACCAGCGCCGCGCCGCGCAGGGGGGCCGCGCCGCCACCGAACAGATGCGCGCGCCCGGTTCCGCCTTCTTCCAGCACCATCTCGCGCAGGATGCGCGAGACCGGCTCCTCGACCCCGGCCCGACCGACCGCGATCCAGTCAAGCGCGGACAGCGACGTGACCAGCCGGGCGGCGGGCGTCGTGGTGATGGAACCGGTGGCGAAATCGGCAAGGGCGCGTGTCAAATTTGGCATGACGCGCAGTCTAGCGCCGGACGGACCCGCGTAAAGAGGGCATCGCTCAGCCGTAAAGCGCCCGAGCCCGTTCCTCGAAGGCGCGCACGATCCGGTGCATCGCCTCGTTGAACACGAGACCGATCACCCCTTGCAGGATGGCGTTCCTGAACTCGAAATCCACGTGAAAGGAGACGTCGCAGCCCCCCTCGGGTGCATCGGCAAAGGCCCAGTCGGATTTCAGGTATTTGAACGGCCCGTCCAGGTATTGGGTGTCGATCCGCATATCCTTTGGAAACAGGGTCACCCGGCTGCCGAACCGTTCGCGGAAAACCTTGAACGAGATCACCAGATCGGCCTCCATCACCTGCGCCGCACCCTGCGGCGTGATGCTGCGGATCCGGGCCGCGGCGCACCAGGGCAGGAATTGCGGATATTTCGCCACATCGGCAACCAGATCGTACATCTGCTGGGCGGTATAGGGCAGGCGACGTGTTTCCGAATGTGTGGGCATCTGTCCTTGGGTATTTGTTGGTGACAATGGCGCGTGATTTCGTATGTTGCGCGCCAAAGATCAAGGGGGCTGCGATGACTGACCGCGCTTATGTGATTGACGAGATGATCTCGGCCAAGGCCATCGCGGCGCGGATCGAGGCGCTGTGCCGTGAGATCCAGACCGAGTTCGCCGATACCGACAAGCTGGTCGTGGTGGGCCTTTTGCGCGGCAGTTTCGTGTTCATCGCCGATCTGGTGCGCGAACTGGACCTGCCGATCGAGGTCGATTTCCTCGAAGCCTCCTCTTATGGCGACGCGATGGAATCGAGCCGCGAGGTGCGCATCCTCAAGGATCTGCGCAGCCCGATCGAGGGGCGCGACGTGCTGGTGGTCGAGGATATCGTCGATACCGGCCACACGCTGAACCATGTTACGCATCTGTTGCTCAGCCGTCAGCCCAAACGCCTGAAATCCATCGCCCTGCTGGACAAACCCAGCCGGCGCGAGGTGGATTTCCGCTCCGACTGGATCGGCTTCGAGATACCCGATGAATTCGTCGTGGGCTATGGCATCGACTTTGCCCAACGCAACCGCAACCTGCCCTTCATCGGCAAGGTGCGCTTTACCGAAGGCTGAAACGGCCCGCTTCGCGCGCGGCGCAGGCCAAGAAAATTCGTCGAATTTTCTTGGTCCCGGCTCACGGGCCGAGTTGCGCCGCCCGGTCACGCAGCGCCTGGCAGAGCAGGCCACGGACCCGGATCAGGCGCGGCACATCCGCAAGTTCCTCGTGACAGGCGACCCAGATCGGGGTTGCGGTCTCGGGTGGCAGTCCGACATCAAGCCGCACCAATCGGGGATCGTTGCGGGCGATGAAACAGGGCAGCAAGGCCCGGCCCAGCCCCTGCGCCACCATCTCGCGCAGCACCAGGAAACTGTCGGCCGATCCGATTGCCGCGCCAGGTTCCAGTTGCGGTTCCAGCCAGGCCCAGGGTCGCGACCTCCGCATCGCTCCGTCAAAGCCGAGCCAGCCCGCGTTATTGCAACCCGGTGCCACATAGGCTGCAAAGGCCATGCTGACCGGGCTTTCGCCAACCAAACCCTCGGGCAGCACCGGCGCGGGGCGCAGGGTCAATTCGGCCTCGAGCCGCGACAGGTTCAGATGGCTGTTGGTCGAGATAAGCGACAGCCGCAATTCCCCCGCACTCTGGTGCAGATCGGCGAGGATCTCGGGCAGCAGGCTCTGGCACAGCGTATCGGTCGAGGTCACCCGCACGTGACCGGCCAGGGGCGCGTCCAGCCCCTGCGCCAGCTGGTGCACCGACTGCACCGCCTGCCCCACCTCGCGCGCTGCCGCGATCAGGCGCAACCGATCGGGTCTCAGAACATAGCCACGCGGGGTCCGGTCGAACACCTGGGTGCCGACACTCTCCTCAAAGGCGGCGATCCGGCGCAGAACGGTGGCGTGATTGACCCCCATCTGCCGGGACGCCCCCGCCACACTGCCCGCCTCGACCACCGCCAAGACAAATTGCAGGTCGTCCCAGTTCAATCTGTGCAAGATTTAAGACCCTTTAACCAGAAATGCAGACTATCCGCTAAGATTAACACAAGTACACTTGGAGATGTTGTCATTATCTTTTTCGCAACGGAGACGGGACATGTTTGCAAAGACCAAGACCGCCATCGCCGCCGCCACGCTGTGTGCCGTGGGGGGGCTGGCCCTTGCCGGTAGCCACGCACAGGGCGAATTCGCGCGTGAAATCAAGGCCCGCCAGGCGCAGATGACGCTCTATGCCTTCAACCTGGGCATTCTTGGCGCCATGGCCAAGGGCGAAGCCGAATATGACGCCGAAGCCGCCGCGCAGGCCGCCAACAACCTGGCCGCCGCCAAGTCGATCTGGATGCCCACCGCCTGGCCCGCCGGGTCTGACAATGCCTCGGTCGAGGGGACCCGCGCCCTTCCCGCAATCTGGGCCGCCGATTCGGATATCGGCGCCAAGTCGCAGGCGATGGGTGAAGCGGTCGCGGCCCTGCAGGCCGCCGCCGGGACCGACCTCGAGGCGCTGCGCGGGGCCATCGGCCCGGTTGGCGCCTCTTGCGGCGGGTGTCACAAGCCCTTCCGCGCCGAAGAGTGACGCGCGCGCCGGTCCCGGCTAGACTGGGACCGGTTCCTTGTTTCTGACGGAGGCGCGGATGAAGCTCTTGCGCATCGGTGCGGTGCTGGCGCTTGCCGGCCTTGCGGTGTTCTGGCTGCTCACCCGGCCCGAACGCCTGGCTCAGGGCGGTTTGGAAGGTGTCGCGGGCGATGCACAGCGTGGCGCGCTGGTCTTTGCCGCTGCCGGTTGCGCCTCGTGCCATGCGGCGCCGGGTGCCGAGGGTGAAACCAAGCTGGTTCTGGCCGGGGGAGAAGGCTTTGCCAGCCCCTTCGGCACGTTCTACGCACCCAATATCTCGCCCTCACCCGAACACGGGATCGGCGGCTGGAGCCTGCTGGACCTGGTCAATGCCATGATGCACGGCACCTCGCCCGAGGGGCAGCATTATTACCCCGCCTTTCCTTTCGTCTCCTACGCCAACGCGGAACTGGGCGATATCGCCGATCTCTATGCCTATCTGATCACCCTGCCCGTCTCGGATACGCCCAGCCGGGCGCATGACGTGGGCTTTCCCTTCAACATCCGGCGGGGCCTGGGGATGTGGAAACAGCTCAACACGGGCAAGGGCTGGGTGATGACCGACCCGGCCGACGACCAGATCGCACGCGGGCGCTATCTGGTCGAGGCGCTGGGACATTGCGGCGAATGCCACACGCCGCGCGATGCGCTGGGCGGATTGCAGCGCGACAAATGGCTGACCGGCGGACCGATTCCCGGCAGCAAGGGCCGGTTTCCCGACCTGACGCCGGGGACGCTGAAGTGGAGCGCCGAGGACATCGCCTATTACCTGGAAACCGGGTTTACCCCCGATTACGACAGCGCCGGCGGCGCCATGGCGGATGTGATCCAGAACACCGCACAACTGCCGCCCGAGGACCGTGCGGCCATTGCCGCCTATCTCAAGGCGCTACCCGCAAACTGACCGCGCCCGCGCCGGTCAGGACTGGCGCATCGGATGTCAGGCCAGGCCGAGCTTTTTCTGCCGCGCATCCCGCAGCCGCGCAAAATCGTCGCCCGCATGATAGGACGAGCGCGTCAGCGGCGTTGCCGAAACCATCAGGAAGCCCTTGCCATAGGCGGCCTTTTCATAAGAGGCGAATTCTTCGGGCGTGACGAAACGGTCGACCCGGTGGTGTTTCGGCGTCGGTTGCAGATACTGGCCGATGGTCAGGAAATCGATATCGGCGGCGCGCATGTCGTCCATCACCTGGCGCACCTGCTGTTCGGTCTCTCCCAGGCCGACCATGATGCCGGATTTGGTAAAGATCGACGGGTCCAGTTCCTTGACCCGCTGGAGCAGGCGCAGCGAATGGAAATAACGCGCGCCGGGGCGCACCTCGGGGTAGAGGCCCGGCACGGTTTCCAGGTTGTGGTTGAACACATCCGGTTTCGCCGCAACCACAACCTCCAGCACTTCGGGCGCGCATTTCAGGAAATCGGGTGTCAGGATCTCGATCGTGGTCGAGGGGCTGCGATGCCGGATGGCACGAATGGTCTGGGCAAAATGCTCGGCCCCGCCATCGTCCAGGTCGTCGCGGTCGACGCTGGTGATCACCACATGGTTCAGGCCCAGTTTCTCGACCGCATGCGCCACCCGGCCCGGTTCGAACGCGTCCAGCGCATCGGGGCGCCCGGTGGCGATGTTGCAAAAGGTGCAGCCGCGCGTACAGATCTCGCCCATGATCATCATGGTGGCGTGGCCCTGGCTCCAGCATTCGCCGACATTGGGGCATCCGGCCTCTTCACACACGGTGACCAGGTTGTTGTCGCGCATGATCCGGCGGGTATCGGCATAGCCCTTGCCCCCCGGCGCCTTGACCCGGATCCAGTCCGGTTTCTTGGGTTGCGACTGATCGGGGCGATGCGCCTTTTCAGGGTGGCGCTGCTCGGGGATCTTCAGGTCACGCACGGGTCGGTTTCCCTTGGCTGGAACGGTTGCGGCACCCTCTAACATAACGCGGCGTCACAAGTAAGGCCACTGCTGCATGACCGCCATGCATTCTCGGGACGGCGTGATGCTGCACACGCAGCATTTCCCCGGTTGAAGCCGGTTTGGAATCGCTCTAACCGTCGCCCGACCTATTGAAATTCCAAGGAGATCGTCTGATGAAGACCGGAGCATCCCTTCCCAATGTCACCTTCCGCACCCGCGTGCGCGACGAGGCCGTCGGCGGCCCGAACCCCTATCGCTGGCAGGACATGACCACCGCCGACTATTTCGCGGGCAAGCGCGTGGTGCTCTTTTCGCTGCCCGGCGCCTTCACCCCCACCTGCTCGACCTACCAGCTGCCGGGTTTCGAAAACGGCTTTGCTGATTTCCAGGCTCAGGGCATCGACGCGATCTGTTGCATGTCCGTGAATGACAGCTTTGTCATGAACAAATGGGCCGAGGCGCAGGGGCTGAAGAACGTCACCGTGATCCCCGATGGCTCGGGCGAGTTCACCCGCAAGATGGGCATGCTGGTGGACAAGGACAATCTGGGTTTCGGCATGCGCTCATGGCGCTATGCGGCCATTGTCAATGACGGCAAGATCGAGGCCTGGTTCGAAGAACCCGGTCTGATGGACAACTGCCCCGAGGACCCCTATGGCGTCTCGTCGCCTGAAACGGTGCTGAATTGGCTTGTCGCGACAAACAGCGAAATCGCCGCCTGACCCCTGGCCCGACACATTTTTCGATACCCGCGCGACTTGCGCGGGTATTTTTTTGACTTTTTTCCCGTCTGGTGAGTTAGATTTTTTTCACAAGGCAAAAAGACACGGCAACTGCCGGCATATCAATTCAGGGGAATACCCCCACGGGAGGGAACATGAAAAAGAATATTGCAGAAGTGATCGGCACGTTCACGCTGGTCTTCATGAGTTTTTCGACCATTACCTTCATGGCCGATCAGGTGGGCGCGCTGGGCATCAGCCTGTCCTTTGGTCTGGCGGTGGTGGCCATGGCCTATGGGATCGGCCCGATCTCGGGCGCGCATCTGAACCCGGCGGTCAGCATCGGCGCCTTCATGGCCGGGCGGATGTCGATGCCCGAGATGATCGGCTACTGGGTGGCGCAGGTCGTGGGCGGGCTGGCGGCGGCCTTTGTCATTCTCGCGATGAGCGGCGATCCGGCCATGGCCAAGAACATGATCGGCCCGCAGGGCCTGGCGGCGGCACTGATTTTCGAGGTGGTGGCGACCTTCCTCTTTGTGACCGTGATCCTTGGCGCGACCCAGGACGGGCATGCGACCCCGGTGGCCGGGCTGGCCATCGGCCTGACCCTGACCTTGATCCATATCGCGGGCATCGCCATCACCGGTGTCTCGGTCAATCCGGCCCGGTCCATAGCCAGCAACCTGTTCGACGGCGCGGCATTGGCGCAGCTGTGGCTGTTCCTGGTTGCGCCGCTGGCGGGTGGCGCTCTGGCTGGCATCCTGCACAAGAACGGGCTGACACGCGCCTAGCCCGCGGCACCCAGCGCTTCCGCCGGTTGCGGCGGAGGGGCCTTGCGCGCTTCGGTCACGATCCCCTCGCCCACCTGCCGGATGATCCGCTCCAGATCGTCGAACCAGCGCGCCCGATAGGTCGAGCTGCGCCGCACCAGCCCAACGGTACGGGCCGGTTCCGGCGCCGGGAACCGATGCAGCCGCAGCCCCGGCACGGCGGCCAGTTCCGAGCGCGCTGCCAGCTCCGGCATCAGGGTGAGACCGAATCCCTCGGCCACCAGTCTTGACAGCGTGGCCAACGACGAGGCGCCCATGTTGATCCCGGCCGCCGCCCGGTCATGGCCACAGACCTCGAGCGCCTGATCGGTCAGGCAATGGCCATCCTCAAGCAGCATCAACTGCGCGGGTTGCAGATCGGTGGGGCGCGGCGCCTCGGCCCCCTGAGCCAGACGCGCCAGACGGGCCTCGGACCCGGCCAGCAGGAACCGGTCGCGAAACAGCTCGACCGATGTCAGCCCCGCCTGCGACACCGGCAGGGCAAGCACCGCCGCGTCCAGCTCTCCCTTGTGCAGCGCCTGCAACAGTTGTTCGGTGCGCGCCTCGCGCACATGCACCCGCAAGGACAGGTTCTGCGCCCTCAGTTCCGCCAGCACGCCGGGCAGCAGATAGGGTGCCATGGTGGGAATGAGGCCCAGAGACAGGCTTGCCGCGCCCGCCTGATCGCGGGCGAACCGGTCAAGCCGGTCGGCACTGGCCAGCGCCTGATCGACAAGTGGCAGCACGCTGCGCCCCAGCGGCGTCAGCACCACGTCGCGAGCGCGCCGCTCGACCAGCGGTCCGCCCAGAACCTCTTCGAGTGCGCGGATCTGAACCGACAGCGCGGGTTGCGAGACATGGCAGGCCTCGGCCGCGCGACCAAAGTTGCGCTGCTCGACCAGGGCCTTGAAATAATGGAGTTGCCGGAGGGTGAAGCTCATAGGCGAAACATATCGCAATCACCCCCGGCAACAACCCGGGATTATCCGATCAGCCGGTCGCGCCCGCTCTGTTCCTCGTAATGCCGCTTGAGCCGTTGCAGGGCGATGCGCAGCACGATCTTGCCCGAGCGCGCCGACCAGCCCATGCGTTTTTCGGCCAGTTCCAGCCCTTCGAGGTAGCAGCAGCAGCGCAGCGCCACATCGCTCAGCCCTGGCCCCAGATCGGACAGCGCGCGCGCCACGCGGTCGCGGGCAGCGTCGGGGCCGTGACCGACACCGCTGTCGGGTTGGAAACCGCCCCGCGCGCCGCCGGTCAGGAACCGGTCCCAGTTCTGCGCGATGTTGGGCCCCATCTGCGCCAGTTCGAAATCCTCGCGCAGCCGCTCGCCCGCGCGCACCAGCGTGTCGTCCAGAAAGGGCTGACCATCACGATCCTTGCGCCGGGCCAGCGCGATCAGGGGACTTTCCGCCATGTTGTAGCGCACCCGGCGCGGCCGTTCACCGGCCTCGCCCGCCACGGTTTTTTCCCCCATCACCCGGTGTTGCGCCGCAAAGGGGCTTTGCGCCTCGGCGAACCCGTCCTGCGCGGCGCGGGCGCGGTTCTCGGCCTCGGCCAGCAGCCGGCCCAGGGCGCCACGCCCGGCGGTGGTCAGGTAATAGCGGCTGATCCGGCCCGGCTTGTC
Source organism: Ruegeria sp. BHSC223 (assembly GCF_059613025.1). Lineage (NCBI taxonomy): Bacteria > Pseudomonadati > Pseudomonadota > Alphaproteobacteria > Rhodobacterales > Roseobacteraceae > Ruegeria > Ruegeria sp. BHSC223. The sequence continues at coordinate 141,847 of NZ_JBXWRR010000001.1, read as the reverse complement.
GCAGGCGATCCAGTCCTTGAGCGCCAGCGCCTGCGCCATGGCGCAGCTGACCACGGCGGTGCGGGTATTGCCGCCCTTGCCGTCGTCGCGCACCACCACGGCCTTGTCCATATCCTCGGCCACCGCCAGCACCGCGCCGCTTTCGCACAGCCGCCGCAGGATACGCGTGGCCTCGAGGTCAAAGGTGGCGGCGTCTGGGGTCTCCTCGATCTGTTGGGCGGGCTTCGTCATCGGGGCGGTATCCTCTGGCTTGTCGCCACCGCGCGAAACCGGCGATCTGCTGAGTTTCAGCGGCGGGAAATGAGTGGCCGCCAATGCTTCGAGCGCCGCGTCCACCAGGGGATCGTCCCGCCGCATTTCAACCCGCCGGATCTGGCGCAGCACGGTCGAGGCATGACACCCCGCCCCGCGTGCCAGATCCCGGATCGAGAACCCCGCCTCGGTATGTGCCAGATAGCGCTGCGCGCTTTCGGGAACCCAGCCGGGGACGGCGTTTTCTGCCCAGTTACCCATCGTGTCCTACCCTCAAAGGCAAATTGACTGACCCTTTTATCCAGCAGTTATCCCCCGAGTTGCGCACACACCTTATGGTTGCATTGGTTACTTGTTCGTTAAGATATCTGCTGACCAGCCCATCATTGTTTCGAAAGAATAAACAGTTCTGAAGTCAGCGCACGGTAGTTTCCAAATGAAAGCAACACCCGCAATGGTTGTGGCAGAAATGTGGCGAACATCGTTTAGGGAAAGGAAATGTCATGCAGGACCTGATGTCCATGGTATCGCAACTGCGCCGCCCGCGCCTGCTGATCCGCGCCGCACGCTTTGGCCAGGCGGAATACAACCGCGACCGCCACCTGCAACGTATCCTTGGATACGGCAAGCTGCCGCGCCCGGCGGCGGCGCTGATGCGGCTGTTGGAGCTGGAAAGGGTTCTGGACGAGCAGCGGCGCGCAGAGGATGCGGGATATTCGCTGCCCCGGCACGTGGACCTGCTGATCGCCATGATGGGCGAGGCGCAGCTGGTGCAGACCAGCCACGCCCCGCAAGACGCGTAACTTACATGAAGGCGTCGGGCATCGAGGCCTTCTTCTCGGCCACATAGGCCGCCAGCGCACCGGCGATCTCGGGGTCGAGTGCGGGCTGCTGATAGGCGCCCAACAGTTTCTCGACCCGGCCCGAGGCCAGCGCATAGGTGTCGCGCGCGCCCTCTTCCTCCCAGGTTTCGAACGGCTTGTAGTCGAGCAGTTCGGATTTCCAGAAGGCGGATTTGAAATTGGCCTGGGTATGGGCACAGCCAAGGTAGTGGCCGCCCGGCCCCACCTCGCGGATTGCGCCCATCGCCTGATGCTCGGCATCGACGGGAACGCCCTTGGCCAACCCGTGCAATGCGCCCAACTGATCGGCATCCATGACGAATTTCTCGAAATCCGCCACCAGGCCACCTTCGAGCCAGCCGCAGGCATGCAGCATGAAGTTCACGCCCGAGAGCAACCCCATGTTGAGCGAGTTGGCGGTTTCATAGGCCGCCTGCGCATCAGGCAGTTTCGAGCCGCAGAACGACCCCGCCGAGCGGAACGGCAGGCCCAGACGCCGCGCCAGCTGACCGGCGCCATAGGTGACGAGGCTTGCCTCGGGCGTTCCAAAGGTGGGCGCGCCCGAATTCATGTCGATCGACGACACGAAGGCACCAAAGATCACCGGCGCGCCGGGGCGGATCAACTGGCTATAGGCGACACCGGCCAGAACCTCGGCCAGCACCTGGGTCAGCGTACCCGCCACCGACACCGGAGCCATTGCGCCGCCGACGATGAACGGAGAGATGATGCAAGCCTGGTTGCTGGCCGCATAGACCTCGAGCGCGCCCATCATGATGTCGTCGAAGGTCATCGGCGAGTTGATGTTGACCAGCGAGGTCATCACCGTGTTGTCGCGCACGAATTCCTTGCCGAACAGGATCTCGCACATCTCGACCGAATCCTGCGCCCGCTCCGGCGCGGTGACAGACCCCATGAACGGCTTGTCGCTCAGCGTCATATGCGCCATCAGCATGTCCAGGTGACGCTTGTTCACCGGAATGTCGGTGGGTTCGCACACGGTGCCGCCGGAATGGTGCAGCCATTTCGACATATAGGCCAGCTTCACGAACTTCTCGAAATCGGCCATGGTCGCATAGCGGCGCCCACCTTGTGCGTCACGCACGAAGGGCGGGCCATAAACCGGTGCGAGAACCAGATTGCGACCGCCGATAACCACCGATTTCTCGGGATTACGGGCATGCTGGGTGAACTGGCTGGGGGCGGTGGAGCAAAGCTTGCGCGCCAGCCCGCGGGGGATGCGCACCCGCTCATCCTCGACCTCGGCCCCGGCCGCGCGCCAACGCTCCAGTGCTGCGGGGTTGTTGACGAAGTTGACACCGATCTCGGCCAGCACCGTCTCGGCATTCGCCTCGATGATTTCGAGCGCCTCTTCGTTGAGCACCTCGAAATTGGGGATGTTACGTTCGATGTATTTGGCGGTCTCGATCACAACCGCCGAGCGTTCGGCACGGCGGGCGGCACCACCGCCGCCCCGGGCGCGTCGCCGGGTCATTGCCTCTTCCATGGTTGATCCCCTGGGTGATTGGTTAGCGTGGACTGTCTTTTATCAGGCGCTTGCCGATTTCGAACGTGGATTGCGGCGCTCTGGGGGGAAAAGCGACATGTAACGCGCCTTTGAGCGACAGCGCGCGACGCCGATCCGGCGCGGCACCGTTTTCCATATGGAAAACGGCCCGGAAAACGCGCCGTTTTCCGGCGCCACCTCTTGCGCAACGCCAGACCGCGCCCTAAGAGCCTGACATGAGCCAGACATCCCACGACCGCCTTCTGATCATCGACTTCGGCAGCCAGGTAACGCAGCTGATCGCCCGCCGCCTGCGCGAGCTGAACGTCTATTGCGAAATCCACCCTTATCAGAACGTCACCATGGACTTCGTGCGCGAAATGGCGCCACGGGCGGTGATCTTCTCGGGCGGACCCGACAGCGTCACGCGCGAGGGCAGCCCCCGCGCACCGCAGGAGATCTTCGACTATGGCGTGCCGATCCTGGGGATCTGCTATGGCCAGCAGACGATGATGACCCAGCTCGGCGGCCGCGTCGAATCCGGCCACGGCACCGCCGAGTTTGGCCGCGCCTATGTCACGCCCAAGGGCACGCTCGACATTCTCGACGGCTGGTTCGCCGACGGTCGCGAACAGGTCTGGATGAGCCATGGCGACCACGTCGCCGAAATCGCCCCCGGGTTCGAGGTCTACGGCACTTCTCCCGGCGCGCCCTTTGCCATCACCGCCGACACCAGCCGGCATTTCTATGCGGTGCAGTTCCACCCCGAGGTGCACCACACCCCGAACGGCGCAAAGCTCTACGAAAACTTCGTGCGTCTGGCGGGCTTCAAGGGCGACTGGACCATGGGCGCCTATCGCGAAGAGATGATCCGCAAGATCCGCGAGCAGGTGGGCGACAAGAAAGTCATCTGCGGCCTCTCGGGTGGTGTCGACAGTTCCGTCGCCGCGATCCTCATTCACGAGGCGATCGGCGACCAGCTCACCTGCGTCTTTGTCGATCACGGGCTGTTGCGCAAGAACGAGGCGGCCGAGGTCGTCGGCATGTTCCGCGACAACTACAACATCCAGCTCATCCATGCCGACGAATCCGACCTGTTCCTGGGCGAGCTTGACGGCCAGTCCGACCCGGAAACCAAGCGCAAGATCATCGGCAAACTCTTCATCGACGTGTTCCAGAAACATGCCGACACCATCGAAGGCGCCGAGTTCCTCGCCCAGGGCACGCTGTACCCCGACGTGATCGAATCGGTCAGCTTCTCGGGTGGCCCCTCGGTGACGATCAAGAGCCACCACAACGTGGGCGGCTTGCCGGAAAAGATGGGTCTGAAACTGGTCGAGCCGCTGCGCGAGCTGTTCAAGGACGAGGTCCGCGCGCTGGGCCGCGAACTGGGCCTGCCGCAAAGCTTCATCGGCCGCCACCCCTTCCCCGGGCCGGGCCTGGCCATCCGCTGCCCCGGCGAGATCACCCGCGAAAAGCTGGAGATCCTGCGCGAGGCCGACGCGATCTATATCGACCAGATCCGCAAACACGGGCTCTATGACGAGATCTGGCAGGCCTTTGTTGCGATCCTTCCAGTCCGTACCGTCGGCGTCATGGGCGACGGGCGCACCTATGATTATGCCTGCGCCCTGCGGGCGGTGACGTCGGTCGATGGCATGACCGCCGATTACTACCCGTTCAGCCACGAATTCCTGGGCGAAACGGCGACCCGGATTATCAACGAGGTCAAGGGCATCAACCGCTGCACCTATGACATCACCTCGAAACCTCCGGGAACCATCGAGTGGGAGTGACCATGACCCCCACGCGGCCTGCCCGATAGCGGCATGAGCCCCATCGCCCGCGCCGCGCTGTGGATGACCGGTGCCATCGCCTCGTTCTCGGCGATGGCGGTGGCCGGGCGCGAGTTGAGCGCCGTGCATGATACATTCGAAATCATGATGTATCGCAGCTTTGTGGGCGTGCTGGTGGTGTCTCTGGCGCTCACCTTCAGCGGTAAATGGCATCAGGTCAGCACCCGCGCGCTGGGTCTGCACGCGCTGCGCAATGCGGTGCATTTCACCGGCCAGAACCTGTGGTTCTTTGCCGTCACCGTGATCCCGCTGGCGCAAGTCTTTGCGCTGGAATTCACCCAGCCGCTCTGGGTTATCCTGCTGTCACCGCTGCTTTTGGGTGAACGAATGACACGGGTGCGCGTGGCCGCGGCGGTGATCGGCTTCATCGGGATCCTGATCGTTGCCCGCCCCGGAGCCAGCAGTCTCAATATCGGCATTGTCACGGCGGCGCTGTCGGCGATTTTCTTTGCCATGACAACGATTTCCACAAAAAAGCTCACACGGCTTGCCAGTATCGGCTGCATCATGTTCTGGCTGACGATCATGCAGGCGGTGCTGGGGCTGGTGGCCTCGGGCCATGACGGTCAGATTGCACTGCCCACGCTCGGCACCGCGCCCTATCTGGTGCTGGTGGGGCTAGCCGGTCTTCTGGCGCATTTCTGCATCACCAACGCGCTGGCCATTGCCCCCGCCACCGTGGTCGTCCCCATCGATTTTGCCCGCCTGCCCACCATCGCCGTGGTCGGCATGCTGCTCTATGGCGAGGCACTGGATATCTGGGTTTTCGTCGGCGCCGCGGTGATCTTTGCCGGCAACTACCTCAATATCCTTGCCGAGACCCGGAACACGGCGCGGTAACGCTCTCTCAATCCGGCGCGAGCTGACCCATCGTCAATAGTTGACCGATCTGTACACCCCCATAACTTGATCTCACCACAATGGGAAATCCCCGCAGCCACTCACCTGCGCGGGACGGAGATATCTGGGAGAGATCAATGAGATACGCGCTTTCGGGTGCGCTGGCTTTGTGCACCCTGACGGTGGCGGCACAGGCGGGCGGCCTTGACCGGTCAGGCCAGGGCATCAACATCCTCTTTGAAGAGGGCGATGCGGTCCAGTTTCGCCTCGGCTGGACCGACCCACGCGTCAGCGGCAGCCTGGGCGGTGTGCCCTCGGGCAATGTGGCCAACAGCTTTGTCCTGCCGCATTTCGCCTATAAGAAAGCGCTGACCGACCGGCTGGATTTCGCGCTGATCTATGACCAGCCCTTTGGCGCCGACATCACCTATGACGCCGCCTATCCGCTATCGCAAAACCCGGTTCCGGGCGGGCGCCGCGATGTGCTCAGGGCCAAGGCCGATACCGACGCATTGACCGCCGTGTTCCGCTATCGCTTTGACCGGGGGCTGAGCGTGATCGGTGGCCTGCGCGCCCAGCGGGCCGAGGCCAGCGTCACCGTTCCCGCCGCTGCCGGATATAGCGTGACCACCGACAGCCCGGTCGATTACGGCTATGTCGTGGGCGTCGCATGGGAGCGACCCGATATCGCTGCCCGGGTGGCGCTGACCTATAACTCGGCCATCGACCATACCCTGCAACAAAGCGAGAGCCTGAACCCGCCGCCGCCCGCACCGCCGGGCTTCGTGGCCACCCTGCCCTCGACCAGCACGATCAGCACGCCGCAATCGGTGAACCTCGATTTCCAGACCGGCATCGCCGCCGACACGCTTCTCTTTGGCAGCGTGCGCTGGGTCGACTGGACCGCGCTGGTCTATAACCCGCCCAATTATCCGCCGCTTAGCAACCTGGTCGACTACGACAGCGATACGGTGACCTATTCGCTGGGCATAGGGCGGAAATTCTCCGAGGCCTTCTCGGGCGCGGTGACTTTGGGATACGAGCGGCGCTCGGGCGACAGCCTGTCCGATCTCGGCCCCACCGACGGGTTCTGGAGCGTCGGACTGGGCGGCACCTATTCGCTGGACAAGGCCAAGATTTCGGGTGGCGTGCGCTATACCGATCTGGGCGATGCCACCACCAACAACGGCGCCCGCTTTACCGGCAACAGCGCCTGGAGCGTCGGGTTCCAGATCACCTATGCGCTGAACTGATCAAGGCGCAGGAATCGGGTCGCGCGGGGGCGCGGGGTCGGGCACAACGGGGCATGAGCGATCAGAAAACCCTGTCCCCCCGCGCCTGGGCCGAGCTGTTGCTGCTTGGCCTGATCTGGGGCGCGTCCTTCCTGGCGATCCGCATCGCGCTGGACGAGGTGCCGGTGGTCACGGCAGTGCTGCACCGGACGTTCTGGGCTGCCCTGCTGTTGTGGCTGGTCGTCTGGGCCAGCCGCATCGCGCTGCCGCGCGATCCCCGCATCTGGGGCGCCTTTCTGGTGATGGGGCTTTTGAACAACGTGATCCCCTTTGGCCTGATGGCCTGGGGCCAGTTGCATATCGAGACCGGGCTGACCTCGATCCTGAATGCCAGCACCGCGATCTTTGGCGTGCTGGTCGCGGCAGCGGTCTTTGCCGACGAGCGGTTGACGCCCCGGCGCCTGCTGGGGGTGAGCATCGGCTTTGCCGGCGTCGTGGTGGCCATCGGGCCAGAGCATCTGACCCGGTTCGACCCGCGCTCGACCGCGCAGCTGGCGGTGCTGGCGGGCACGCTTTCCTATGCACTGGCCGGGGCCTGGGCCCGCGCCCGGCTGGGCGGGTTGCCGCCGCAACTGGCCGCTGCCGGAATGTTGACCGGGTCGAGCCTGGTCCTGTTGCCTGCCGCGCTGCTGATCGACGGGCCGGTCACCCTTTCGCTGCAACCGGTGACCTGGGCGGCGATCGGATATTACGCGCTGGTCGCCACGGCGGGGGCCTATCTGCTTTATTACCGGGTTCTGGCGATGGCGGGTGCGGGGAACCTGATGCTGGTCACGCTGGTAATCCCGCCGGTGGCTATTGGCCTGGGTGCCTGGATACGATCCGAGGCGCTGCCGGCCAATGCCTTTGGCGGCCTTGCCCTGCTGGCCCTTGGCCTGATGGTGCTGAACCGCCGCCCGCGCCGCCACGATTGACCCCGCCCGCCGCGCCCATTAGCAAGGGCCAGAACAGCAAGGATGAGGGCGGGATGATCTACGGCTCGGCTCGGGACTGGCGCGAGGCCAGCCGCAAGAAAGTGCTCTTTTTCGGCATGTCGGGCCTGGGCAAGACCCATGTCTCGAACCGGTTGCGCGACAACGGCGACTGGTTCCACTACTCGATCGACTACCGCATCGGCACCCGCTACATGGGCGAGTTCATCACCGACAACGCCAAGGCCGAGGCGATGAAGGTGCCCTTCCTGCGCGATCTCCTGATGTCGGATTCGATCTATATCGGCTCGAACATCTCGTTTGAAAACCTGACCCCGGTCTCGACCTACCTGGGCAAACCCGGCGCCCCCGCAAAGGGCGGCCTGCCGATCGCCGAATACCGCCGCCGTCAAGACCAGTTCCGCCATGCCGAGATCTATGCCCTACTCGACACCGAGTATTTCATCGACCGGGCGCAGCGGCTCTATGGCTATCCGCATTTCATCTGCGACACTGGTGGCTCGATCTGTGAATGGGTCGACCCCGAGGATCCGCGCGACCAGGTGCTGAGCGAGCTGTCCAAGCACACGCTGATGATCTGGATCGAAGGGTCCGAGGCTCATACCGCCGAGCTGATCCGCCGTTTCGACAAGGCGCCCAAACCGATGTCCTATCAGCCGGAATTCCTGTCCCGGGTGTGGGAGGCCTATCTGGCCGAGAACGATTGCGCGCCCGACGAAGTTGACCCCGACGCCTTTATCCGCTGGACCTATGCCCAGGCGCTGGCCCATCGCCAGCCCCGCTATCGCGCCATGGCCCGCAACTGGGGGATCACCGTCACCGCCGAACAGATCGGCGCCATCCGCGACGCCGCAGATTTCGACGAGCTGATTGAATCCACCCTGGAAAACCGCCCCGGCTGAGCGCGTGAGAAAATTCGACGAATTTTCTCCTCCCCCTCTGGACGCGCTGAATCGGGATTGCTATACGGCGCGAACCGTTCCGGCGTAGCTCAGCGGTAGAGCAGTTGACTGTTAATCAATTGGTCGTAGGTTCGATCCCTACCGCCGGAGCCAATTTCTTCGAGCTATCCCATTGAAGTCCTTGAAAGCAAGGACTTGCAGTGCCCCCGAGGGCTACTTTACTGGATACATCGGGGATACATCCAATCATGGCACTGCTGATGAAGCTACCGGACGTCGTCATCAACAAGGGGAAACTTGTCTACAGCAGGCGTATCCCCATTGACCTCAAGCACCTCTACCCCTCCTCCACCTTAAGACGCCCCATCTCCCATTCCAGTAGGCCTTGCTCTATCGGGAATGCTCAGTTGGTCGCGAAGTCGAAGGGCGGTCTAGAACCATCACAGGTAAGACCGCTTCCTGCAACGGCTTCATGGCATGCTGAACTGGCCCCCCACGGGGGGAAAAGCCTTTCGCCCTATATCTATCTCAGCCAGACAAATTTTTGGCATGAGGAAGATTTGGTTTGGGGGGCTGCCGGAGAAGCTCTGCCGAACTGCTGTCTTCTTAGGGCTAGAAGAGCGATCCTTGCCGACCTTCGTTTCTCTCGTCATTGAAGTCGCCGAGGATAGCTCGGATTGCCTCCGGGCCAAGTGGTTTGGCCAGACCCTCTCCGTTGAATTCAAGAACTCTGAGAACCCGACGGTTCTTCTTCCGCAAACCCACAGCTTGGAATGCCCACTGGACTTTAAGGTTGTCGAGAACCTCTACATGCAAGTCCCTTTTGCGAACATGAAGCCAGAATTCTTCATCCTCGATGACGAAGAAGCAGTCCCGGCGTGTCGAAGCCTCCTTACCCTTCCACTGGCGAAAAATCTGATCATCCTTGTCCCAGTTCGGTGACGTTACAAAGATGTTCGCGATCTCGACGTTCCACGGCACTTCTTCTTCGTCGTCTTCTCGTCTGCGGACCTTCACAGCCCTCTCGGGGAACGAGCTTCGCGGGACTGGGAAATCATTTTCTGGAGTGAAGCCGATGCCCATAACGTCGGGGTCGGATATGACTGCTTCGTAAAATTCGTTTCGAGCCTCTACCGCCTCCGGAAGACTTCCAACTTCCATTCCGAGGCGCTCGAGGTCGGCGCTATCCTTTTCGAGAACGCCCCGTGTCATTTCCGTGAGGATTTCTGCACCAACCTTGCATTGCAGGTCATCTCGATCCGGGGGCTTAGCACTGGTTCCATTTCCAACTTCTTGTAGGTCTTCAAGAAGTTCTTTGTGGCCTTCTCCAATTTCGCGGGACCAGTGTGCGGGTTCATGGCCCGTCAGGCCCTCGATGTATGCTTTGCCGATGTCCGTCTCTATGAACAAGAATATTGAAGTGGCACCTCCCCAGACGGTGATGGCGAGACGCGTCAGAAATGTGCCGGGTTCAGGTGGAAGAACTATCAGGTCATACTCGAGCTGACCCTGAAAAAACGTCTCGTCCAGTGCTTGGACAATGCGCTGAGCGCGTTGTGCGGTTTCGACAAAGGTTTCAAGCTTGAGGTAGTGCTCTGAAACGTCGAAATGAATAAAGAGATGTCCTGATCGGCTTTCGAACGTAAGTCCTTCCAATTCCATACTGAACCCACTTTTTCATTCAAAACAATGGCATGACAGTAGCGACAGGCAGACGTCTTCACAAGACAATCTACCTCGCGTTGCGCATTGCTTGGTAGCTCGCCTCAATGGAAGGCTTTCAAGGCATAGCTCTCTCGGGCCAAAGGTGAATGATCAGCCGTAATTGCCGCTTGACCATCAAAGTCCCGGAGGGGATTCATTCGGGGCACCTTCGGGGATACATGTGAGGCCGCCCTTTCGGTTTCTTGTGACTTTCCAAAGGGATAGACGCAGGTTGAATGCATCCGGCACGCCTACCGCCGGAGCCATTCAATCGCTTGATACTCAAGCAAAAAGGGCGAGCCCCCTCGGTTTCGCCTTTTGCGTTTTTCAATCGGCAACCCTTGTATCGCGACGGACGATTGCCCTGTGCGCCGCCCGCCGCCCCGGGCAGGTTAGAGTGCAGAACCGGTTTTCCTCCGCGCCCGCTGTGCTTGTTCGCAAAATCCGCAAAACAGCGCGCAAGTGCAATCCGCGCGCCGTCGCTCCGGTTTCGAAACCTGTTGGCCTCATCCGCTGAGCAGGCGCGAACAGGTCGCGGGTCTGACCGGCGTCCCCCTCTTCCCCCTCCTTCGGATATCCGCTAAAGGCATCTCAACTTTCACGGGGGAACGACACCAGATGCAAGAGCCCGCAATCACTCCGGACCTGATCGCCGCGCACGGGCTGAAGCCCGAGGAATACGACATGATCCTCGAGATCATCGGGCGCGAACCGACCTTTACCGAGCTGGGCATCTTCTCGGCCATGTGGAACGAGCATTGTTCCTACAAATCCTCCAAGAAATGGCTGCGCACCCTGCCCACCAGCGGTCCGCAGGTGATCTGTGGTCCGGGCGAGAACGCGGGCGTGGTCGATATCGGCGACGGTCAGGCGGTGGTCTTCAAGATGGAGAGCCACAACCACCCCTCCTATATCGAGCCCTACCAGGGCGCGGCCACCGGCGTGGGCGGCATCCTGCGTGACGTGTTTACCATGGGTGCACGCCCCATTGCCTCGATGAACGCGCTTTCCTTTGGCGAGCCCGCGCACCCCAAGACCCGGCAACTGGTCAATGGCGTGGTCGAGGGCATCGGCGGCTATGGCAACTGTTTCGGGGTTCCCTGTGTGGGCGGCGAGGTGCGCTTTCACCCTGCCTATAACGGCAACTGCCTTGTGAACGCCTTTGCCGCCGGTCTGGCCGACAGCGACAAGATCTTCTACTCCGCCGCCTCGGGTGTCGGCATGCCGGTGGTCTACCTCGGTGCCAAGACCGGGCGCGACGGCGTCGGCGGCGCCACCATGGCCAGCGCCGAGTTCGACGACACGATCGAGGAAAAGCGCCCCACCGTGCAGGTGGGCGACCCGTTCACCGAGAAACGCCTGATGGAGGCGACGCTGGAGCTGATGCAGACCGGCGCCGTGATCTCGATCCAGGACATGGGCGCCGCGGGCCTCACCTGTTCGGCGGTGGAAATGGGCGACAAGGGCGGTCTGGGCGTGCGTCTGGACCTGGAAAACGTGCCCCAGCGCGAAGAGAACATGACCGCCTACGAAATGATGCTGTCGGAATCCCAGGAACGGATGCTGATGGTATTGAAGCCCGAGCTTGAGGCCGAGGCCCGCGCCGTGTTCGAGAAATGGGATCTGGATTTCGCCATCGTGGGCGAAACCATCGCCGAAGACCGCTTCCTCATCATGCATCACGGAGAGGTTAAAGCCGATCTGGTGCTGTCGAAACTCTCTTCGACCGCCCCGGAATACGACCGCCCCTGGGTGCCGACCCCGGCCGCCGAGCCGCTGGCCGAAGTACCCCAGATCGACCCGGTCGACGGGCTGCGCGCGCTGCTGGCCTCGCCCAACTATGGCGGCAAGCAGTGGGTCTATGAGCAATATGACACCATGGTCATGGCCGACAGCGCCCGCACGCCGGGTCTGGGCGCCGGAATCGTGCGCGTGCATGGCACCGACAAGGCACTGGCCTTTACCAGCGACGTGACGCCCCGCTATGTGCGCGCCAACCCCATCGAGGGTGGCAAACAGGCGGTGGCCGAGGCCTATCGCAACCTGACCGCCGTGGGCGCGCTGCCGCTGGCCACCACCGACAACCTGAATTTCGGTAATCCCGAAAAGCCCGAGATCATGGGCCAGTTCGTCGGCGCCATCAAGGGGATCGGCGCCGCCTGTGCCGCGCTCGACATGCCCATCGTCTCGGGTAACGTCTCGCTCTATAACGAGACCGATGGCACCGCGATCCTGCCCACCCCAACGATCGGCGCCGTGGGCCTCTTGGCCTCGACCGACGAGATCATCGGCAAGGAGGTCCGCGAGGGCCATGTGGCGCTGGTGATCGGCGAGACCACCGGCCATCTGGGCCAATCGGCACTGTTGGCCGAAGTGTTCAACCGCGAGGATGGCGATGCGCCCCACGTGGATCTGGAGGCCGAGCGCCGCAACGGAGAGTTCATCCGCGCCAACCGCGCGCTGATCAAGGCCTGCACCGATCTGGGTGATGGCGGCCTGGCACTGGCAGCGTTTGAACTTGCCGAAACGGCCGGCGTCGGCGTCCACCTGGACGAGGCCCCGACCGAATTCCTGTTCGGCGAAGATCAGGCCCGCTATCTGGTCGCCTGCAATTTCGATCAGGCCGAGGCGCTGATGTCGGCGGCGGCGCAGGCGGGCGTGACGGTCACTTCGGTCGGCCGCTTCACCGGCGACACCGTGCGCATCGGCGGCTCCGAGGCACCGCTGGCGGACTTGGCCGCCACCTTCCGCACCAGCTTTGCAGCCGTGGTCGCCTGAGAAGCGCCCCGGCCCCAACGCGCGCCTCCGGGGCGCGCTTTTCCTGTGGCAACTGCGGGGGTGACTTGCGCGCCCCGGTCCGGCGCTCTACATCTGGGGGCAAGACATCTGGAGTATATAACATGGCCATGGAAGCCCATGAAATCGAGGCGCTGATCCGCGCCAACTTCCCCAAGGCAAAAATCACCATCACCGACCTAGCAGGCGACGGCAATCACTGGGCCGCCGAAGTGGTGGACGAAAGCTTTCGCGGCCAGAGCCGGATCCAGCAACAGCGTGCCGTCAACGCGGCGGTGAAGCCCGAAATCGACAGCGGCAAGCTGCACGCGCTGGCCCTGACCACCAAGGCGCCCGAATAGGCGCTGGGCGCCGGAAACAGACAGTTCTGCCACCCCGCGTGGCGCAGAAGGAAACGCATCAATGACCGACGCAAAGACCCGTATCGACGAAACCGTCAAAGCCAACGATGTGGTGCTCTACATGAAGGGCACCAAGGAAATGCCGCAATGCGGGTTTTCCAGCCGCGTGGCCGGCGTGCTCAACTACATGGGCGTGGCCTATCAGGATGTGAACGTGCTGGCCGATGACGAGATCCGCCAGGGCATCAAGGATTATTCCGACTGGCCGACCATCCCGCAGCTTTATGTCAAAGGCGAGTTCGTGGGCGGCTGCGACATCATCACCGAGATGACCCTGTCGGGCGAGCTGGACACGCTGTTGGAAGAGAACGGTGTCGCCTATGACAAGGACGCCGCCGACAAGATTCGCGCCGCCAACGCCTGAGCGCGCTTGCGGCAATCGCTAGCAAAGTCTTGGAAAGACTTTGCCAACAGGATTTCCCCTGAAATCCTGTCAAAAAAGCGCCCCAAGGGGCGCTTTTTACAAGATATCCGCGATATCTTGGCCCGGCCTCAGCCCGCCGTCTTTTCTTCGATCCGGTCGGCCAGCGCCTCGGCGCGGGCCGCCAGTTCCGCCAAAGTATCGGTGACCGAGGGCGGGATCACTGCCACCTCAACCCGCTCGGGCGCGGGTGCGGGTGCGGATTTCAGCGCTTCCAGTTCGGCCTCGCGCTCGGCCAACCGGGCTTCGACTACGCCGATCTTGTCTTCGACTGCGGCAGTCTTGTCGGCCAGCATCAGCCCGGCCATCAGCAGCATCCGAGCCTCGGGCATCCTCCCGATCTGGTCCGACAGCACCTGCGCCTCGTCATCCAGCATCTTGGCAGCCGAATGCAGAAAGCTCTCCTCGCCTTCCTGACAGGAAACCTCGAAGGCGCGGCCGCCGATATGAATTGTCACTTCGGGCATTATTCATCCTCTCCTTCCGCCAGGTTCGCCGACGTCAGCAGCGGCCCCAGTTTGCTCAGCACCGCCTGAACCTCGGCCGCATCGGTGGCACGTTGAGCGCGCAGAGCCTCCAGTTCGGCCAGCATCGCCGCATTGATCAGGTGCGGCTCGCCCACCCCGGCCTCGTTGGCGGCGCGCAGATCCGACAGTGCCTTGCGCAGCTGATCATTGGCCTTGCGCAGCCGTTGCAGATCGCCATCCAGTCGCGACATTGCCGCACCATGGCTGACCCGTTCGGCGCGCAGCATCTCCAACTCGGAGCTCAACTCCGAGACTCGTTCGGACTGGCCCAGTTCGGATTTCAGAGCCTCGATCTCGGTGCGCAGTTCATCCTCGACCGCGCTGTTGCCGGCCTGGGAGCGCAGATCCTCGATCTCGGCCTTGAGCGCCTCAACATCCTCGACCGCGTCGAGCTCGGCCTTGAGCGCGTCGATCTCTGCGCGCAACAGCGTGCTCTGGTCTTCGGCCTCCAGCGCCGCCTTGGCCTCGGCCAGCTCTGCCCGGGCCGCCTCGGCCGCCACCAGCTTGGCGGTGGCCTCGGCCAGATCCGCTCGCAGCCTGTCAAGCTCGCCTTCATCCTCGACGGGCATCGGCGCTGCTGCGGCCTCAGCTTGCAGCGCCTGGATTTCGACCTCATATTTGGACTTGATCGCCTTCAGTCGCTCTTGCAACTGCGCATTAGCGAGCCGTTCGTCTTCCAGCGCAGCGATCAGATCATTATCGGCTTCGACGGATTCCGATGGCGGCGCTGCCTCTTGCGGCATCGCCAGGGCTTCGACCCCGGCTCCGATCCGCTCCATCGCGACCGAAATGCGGCTGTGCAGTTCCTCGATCTGGCTCATGCCCTCACCCTCGTGATGCGCGTGTTGTTCTTGCTTCTCTTTTCCGGACCCGGAACGGCGCGGCAATGATGCCGACCGAATCGGATGCCGGAATGGATAGCAGTAGTCTAACCAAATGACGGGGAAAATACCCCCATCTTTGCTTTCAACGACTTGTCGGCGGCTTCTGATGTAGCGTCTCCGACAAAAAACCTGTTTGGCTTGAACTTTGAGGGGTGAGTGGTATTGAGCGCAAAACCCGCCCGAAACCCAAAGGACAAAGCCTCGTGGACCTGATTGCGCTGCGCACTGCGAACCCCGACCACTGGACCAAGGCCACCGCCATCCGCGCCCTGACGCTGGATGCCATCGCGGCGGCGAATTCCGGCCATTCCGGCATGCCGATGGGCATGGCCGATGTCGCCACCGTGCTGTTCGAAAAGCACCTGAAATTCGACGCCGCCAACCCCACCTGGCCCGACCGCGACCGGTTCATCCTGTCGGCGGGCCATGGTTCGATGCTGCTCTATTCGCTGCTCTATCTCACCGGCAATCCTGAGATCACGCTGGACGAGATCAAGAACTTCCGCCAGATGGGTGCCAAGACCGCCGGTCACCCCGAGAATTTCCTGGCCAAGGGAATCGAAACCACCACCGGCCCTCTGGGTCAGGGCATCTCGAACGCCGTGGGCTTTGCCATCGCCGAGGAAATCCAGCGCGCGCAATACGGCAAGAAGGTCGTCGACCATTACACCTATGTGATCGCCGGTGACGGCTGCCTGATGGAGGGCGTCAGCCAGGAGGCCATCGGCCTTGCCGGGCGTCTGGAGCTGAGCAAGCTGGTCGTCCTGTGGGACAACAACAACATCACCATCGACGGTACCGTCGATATCGCCGACCGCACCGACCAGGTCCGCCGCTTTGCCGCCTCGGGCTGGCATGTGATCGAGATCGACGGTCACGACCCGGCCGCCATCGATGCTGCCCTGACCCAGGCCAAGGGTTCGAAAAAGCCCACGATGATCGCCTGCAAGACCCATATCGCGCTCGGCCACGCGGCACAGGACACCCCCAAGGGTCATGGCGCGCTGACCGACCAGGGCCAGCTTCTGGCCGCGAAAGAGGCCTATGGCTGGGCGCATGGACCCTTCGAGGTGCCCGCGGACGTTAAATCCGCCTGGGAGGCCATCGGCAGCCGGGGCGCCGCCGAGCGCGCCGCCTGGCAGGCCCGCTTTGCCGAGCTGAGCGAGCGCAAGCAGGCCGAATTTACCCGCGCCTATGCGTTCGAGGCGCCCAAGAAACTGTCGGGCGCCATCCGTGCCCTGAAAAAGCAGGTGTCCGAAGAGCAACCCAAATGGGCCACCCGCAAAAGCTCGGAAGAGGTGCTGAAGGTCGTCAACCCGATCATGACCGAAACTGTCGGCGGCTCGGCCGACCTGACCGGCTCGAACAACACCAAGACCGCCGATCTGGGCATCTTCCTGCCGGAAAACCGCAAGGGCCGCTATATCCACTGGGGTATTCGCGAACATGGCATGGCGGCGGCGATGAACGGCATGGCGCTGCATGGTGGAATCCGCCCCTATGGCGGTACCTTCATGTGCTTTACCGACTATGCCCGCCCGGCGATGCGCCTGGCCGCGCTGATGAAGATCCCGTCGGTCTTTGTGATGACGCATGACTCGATCGGCCTGGGCGAGGATGGTCCAACCCACCAGCCGGTGGAGCATCTGGCGATCAGCCGCGCAACCCCCAACACCTATGTGTTCCGCCCCGCCGACACGGTGGAAACCGCCGAGGCCTGGGAACTTGCACTAACCTTCCAGCAGAGCCCCTCGGTCCTGTCGCTGACGCGCCAGAACCTGCCGACACTGCGCACCGAGCACAAGACCAAGAACCTCAGCGCGCAGGGCGCCTATGTGCTGGCCGATGCAAGCGCGGGCAAGCGTCAGGTGATCCTGATCGCCACTGGCTCCGAGGTCGAGATCGCCATGCAGGCCCGCGCAGCGCTCGAGGCCGAAGGGATTGGCACCCGCGTGGTGTCGATGCCCTGCATGGAACTTTTTGCCGAGCAGGACGAAGCCTATCGCAAGCGCGTCCTGCCCGCAGGCCCGGTCCGCGTCGGCATCGAGGCCGCGGTTCGTGCAGGCGGCTGGGACCGCTGGCTGCTGGGCGAGCGCGGACGCGAGGCCAAGGCGGGCTTTGTCGGCATGACCGGCTTTGGCGCCTCGGCCCCGGCCGAAGAGCTCTATGAGAAGTTCGGCATCACCGCCGCTGCAACTGTCGCGAAGGTCAAGGACCTGCTGGGCTGAGGCTGATCCGGAAAAGACAGAAGGGGCGCGGGTGACCGCGCCCCTTTTTCGTAGAGCAACGCCGCCGGAATTTCGCGGAAATTCCGGCCCGGAAAACATCTGTTTTCCGTCCCGTTTTCTTTGCAAGAAAACGGCGCCGCTCAGATCGGCAGGCTGAGCGAAACCTTGGTCCGGTCCATCGCCACCGAGGTGCGGAAACGCCGGACATTCGAATCCTCGAAGAACAACCGATGGGTCAGCGCCTCGAAATCCTGCATGTCACGTGCGGTGCAGATCAGGATGAAATCCGCCTCGCCGGTGACATAGTAGCATTGCTGCACCTGCGGCTCGACCTTGGCCCTTTTGCGAAACAGATCGAGCTGCTGAAGCGATTCCCGCTCCAGTTCGACCATCACCACAAAGGTCATCTTCCAATCGAACCCCGCCGGATCGAGAACGGCGATTTCCTTTTCGATCAAGCCTGCCTCACGCAGCCGCTTCAACCGACGCTGCACCGAAGGCACCGACAGCGCGCAGCGATGCGCCAGCTCTTCCAGCCCCAGCCGGCAATCCTCTTGCAGGCTGCGCAGTATGGTCAGGTCGGCGGCGTCCAGGGGATGAGACATGGCAGTCCGGCTTTCTGATCGAATTGCGGCATCGGCCTTCCGGCTAGCACGAAATCCGACGAGATCCCATCGTCGTATCGTGTCATAACATCGTGGTCATGCGATAGCCCGAATGGAACAGCAGCCGGGCATAGGTCACCGGCCGCTCGCCCAACCAGGTCACCCGCTCCACCGTGAAATGGGCGTCGGTCTCGTTGCCGCCCAGAAACTCGGCCGTTTCGCGGTTGCCCCGACAGGCCGAGAAACTGAGCCGGATATCGGTGAACGGCACCTCGCTGACCAGCCATTCATTGGGTCCGGTCTGCGAGAAATCCTTGTGCTCTGCCTGCGGCACCGTACTCAGGTTGATCCAGCGCTGTTCCAGCTGAAAGGGACGCTCGTCGGCGTAGTGCATGCAGACCAGTTGCAAGACCCGGTCCTGTGCGGACAGCCCCAACTGCGCGCAGAGCCAGTTCGGCGCGGCCTCTTCGGAGCGGCTGACCAGCGCATAGCGATAGGTGGCACCTGTGCTCTCGATCTCTTCGCGCACCACCGGGATCGCGAAACGCGCCTGCCGGACCGGAGCCAGCTTGACCCGCGTGCCCGCCTTGCGCTTGCGCTCGACGATCCCCTCTTCGGCCAGTTCGCGCATGGCCCGGTTGACGGTCGCACGCGCGCAGCCATATTCCTCGGCCAGCGCCACCTCGCCCGGCAGCATCGCGCCCGGCGGCCAGGTATTGTCGCGGATCGCCGCCAGGACGCGGGCTTTGATCTCCTGATAGCTGACCCGCGTCTCCTCGCCCATCGCCCCGCCCTTATAAATCTGCGCAATTAGGAATTTACGTATACAAATTGGCGCGCGTGCTGAACAGCGCAAAAAGGGTGAGAAGCGCGCTCGCGCCTCATATTATGACTGGACATAAAAAACTATTACTCATACATGTGAGGGGGACAAACCAACCAGGCTGCCCCAATGTCAATCGCCCTGTTTCAGAACTGTACCCTCGCGACCATGGCGGGCGACTCCGCGCCCTATGGGCTGATCCACGACGCCGCGCTGGTGGCCGAGGCCGGGCATATCCTGTGGGCAGGGCCACGTGCCGACCTGCCCGCGCGGTTCGCCGCCCTGCCCGCGCATGATCTGGGCGGGCGGCTGATGACGCCCGCGTTGATCGACTGTCACACCCATATCGTGCATGGCGGCAACCGGGCCTCGGAATTCGAAATGCGGCTGCAAGGGGCCACCTATGAAGAGGTCGCGCGCGCGGGCGGCGGCATCGTCTCGACCGTGACGGCCACGCGGGATGCCAGCGAGGCGGAGCTGGTCGCCAGCGCCCTGCCCCGTGTCGATGCGATGATCGCCGAGGGCGTGGCGGTGATCGAGGTGAAATCCGGCTATGGGCTGGACACCGAGACCGAACTGCGCATGCTGCGCGCCGCCCGCGCGATCGGCCAGCACCGTGACGTGACCATCCGCACCAGCTTTCTCGGCGCCCATGCGGTGCCTGCGGACTATGCCGGACGGGCGGATGCCTATATCGACACCGTGGCAATCCCCGCCCTGCGCGCCGCCCATGCCGAGGGGCTGGTGGACGCGGTGGACGGGTTCTGTGAGGGCATCGCCTTTGACCCTGCTCAGATCGCCCGCGTCTTTGACGTGGCCCGCGATCTTGGCCTGCCGGTAAAGCTGCATGCCGAACAGCTGTCCAACCTGGGCGGGACCAAGCTCGCCGCCTCTTACGGCGCGCTCTCGGCCGACCATATCGAGTATCTCGACGAGGAGGGCGTGGTGGCCATGGCACGGGCCGGGATGACGGCGGTGATCTTGCCGGGCGCGTTCTATACCCTGAACGAAACGCAAAAGCCGCCCGTTGCGCTGTTGCGCGAACATGGCGTGCCGATGGCGGTTTCGACCGATGCCAATCCCGGTTCCTCGCCGATGACATCGCTACTGTTGGCGATGAACATGGCCTGCACCCTGTTTCGCCTGACGCCCGAAGAGGCGCTGGTCGGCACCACCCGCAATGCCGCGCGCGCGCTGGGAATGACCGACCGGGGCACGCTGGCCCCGGGCCAGCGCGCCGATCTGGCGGTCTGGGACGTGGCCCACCCGGCGGAACTCGCCTATCGCATCGGGTTCAACCCGCTTTACAAACGCATCATCGGAGGCACCTTGTGACCGCCCTCACCCTCACCCCCGGCTCTGCCACGCTCGAGCAACTGGCGCAGATCTATTTCGACGAAAGCCCGGCGCGGCTCGACCCCGCCTGCCGACCGGCGGTCGAGGCAGCGGCGGCGCGCATTCAGGCGGCGGCAGCGGGCGATGCGCCGGTCTATGGCGTGAATACGGGATTTGGCAAACTGGCCAGCCTCAAGGTCGCACCGCAGGACACCGCCACTCTGCAACGCAACCTGATCCTGTCCCATTGCTGCGGCGTCGGCGCCCCGATCCCGCGCCGCATGGCCCGGCTGATGATGGTGCTGAAGCTGCTGTCGCTGGGGCGTGGCGCCTCGGGCGTGCGGTGGGAGCTGATCACGCTGCTTCAGGAGATGCTGGCGCGCGATGTCACCCCGGTGATCCCGGTGCAGGGCTCGGTCGGGGCCTCGGGCGATCTGGCGCCGCTGGCCCATATGACGGCGGTGATCATCGGCGCAGGCGAGGCCGAATACCAGGGCGAACGCCTGCCCGGCGCCGAGGCATTGGCACGTGCCGGCCTGACCCCCATTCCGCTGGGGCCAAAGGAGGGGCTGGCCTTTATCAACGGCACCCAGTTTTCCACCGCATTCGCGCTGGCGGGCCTGTTCGGTGCCTGGCGCGCGGCGACTTCCTCGCTGGTGACGGCGGCGCTGTCCACCGATGCGATCATGGGCTCGACCGCGCCCCTGCAACCCGAAATCCACGCGCTGCGCGGCCATCGCGGCCAGATCGACGCCGCCGCCCGGATGCGGGCGCTGCTCGACGGCTCGGAGATCCGCGAAAGCCATCGCGAGGGCGACACCCGGGTGCAGGACCCCTATTGCATCCGCTGCCAGCCGCAGGTGACCGGTGCGGCCATGGACGTGCTGCGCCAGGCCGCCCAGACGCTGGAGATCGAGGCCAATGCCGCCACCGACAACCCGCTGGTGCTGGCCGAGGCGGACATGATCGTCTCGGGCGGCAATTTCCACGCCGAGCCGGTGGGCTTTGCCGCCGATCTGATCGCACTGGCGGTGTCCGAGATCGGCGCCATCGCGCAACGCCGGGTGGCTCTGATGGTGGATCCGACGCTGAGTTTCGATCTGCCGCCTTTCCTGACCCCGAAACCGGGGCTGAATTCCGGCCTGATGATTGCCGAAGTCACCACCGCCGCGCTGATGAGCGAGAACAAGCATCTGGCCAATCCCTGCGTCACCGACAGCACCCCCACCAGCGCCAATCAGGAGGATCACGTCTCCATGGCGGCGCATGGGGCGGTGCGGCTGGGCCGGATGGTCGACAACCTGCATTACATCTTGGGCGTCGAGCTGCTTTGCGCCGCGCAAGGCATCGAGTTCCGTGCGCCCTTGCAGACCAGCACCGCGCTGCAAGCTGCGGTCGCGCGGCTGCGCGCCGAGGTGCCCCGTCTGGAGGAAGACCGTTACATGGCGCCCGAGATCGAAACCGCGGCGCGGCTGGTCGGCGTCGGTACGCTCCTCGATGCGGTGGGGATCGACATGGGCGGGCTGCGGCCATGACGCCGGTCGAGGTGATCCGGGGCGACGGCCCGGTGGTGCTGGGCATGCCGCATGGTGGCACCTTTGTGCCCGATGCGATCCGCGCCCGGCTGAACCCGCGCGGCCAGGGGCTGAGCGATACCGACTGGCATATCGACCGGCTCTATGCCGGTCTGCTGCCCGGCGAGACCATCGTCAAATCGACCGTGCATCGCTATGTGATCGACGCCAATCGCGACCCCGCTGGCGTCTCGCTCTATCCCGGACAGAACACCACCACGCTCTGCCCCACCACCGATTTCGACGGGCATGACATCTGGCTGCCGGGGCAAGCGCCCGAGGCCGACGAGATCGCAGAGCGCCGCGCCACCTATCATGCCCCCTATCACGCCGCGCTGGCCGAGGCGCTGGAGCGCGCTCGCGACCGGCACGGGGTGGCGGTGCTCTATGATTGCCATTCGATCCGGTCCGACATTCCGTTCCTGTTTGCGGGCACCCTGCCGATATTCAATATCGGCACCAACAATGGCACCACCTGCGCCCCCGAGATCGAGGTGGCGACGCTTGAAACCTGCCGCGCCGCCGACCCGGATCAGACCGTTCTGAACGGCCGCTTCAAGGGCGGCTGGACCACCCGCCATTACGGGCAGCCCGAGACCGGCCAACATGCCATCCAGATGGAAACCGCGCAGCGCGCCTATATGGACGAGGCCGCGCCCTGGACCTATCGGACCGAGCGCGCCGACCGCCTGCGCCCGGTGCTGGCCGAAATCCTGACCCAACTCGAAACACTGGCGCTGTCCGGGCGCCTGAGCAGCCCCAGAGGAGCCTGATCATGCTTGACCGCAAGAACACCCGCGACGTCTATCCGCCCACCGGACCTGAGCGGACCGCAAAGAGCTGGCAGACCGAGGCCGCGATGCGGATGCTGATGAACAACCTGCACCCGGATGTGGCCGAGAACCCGCATGAGCTGGTGGTTTATGGCGGCATCGGCCGCGCGGCCCGCACATGGAGCGATTTCGACACCATCGTCGCCACGCTGAAAGACCTCGAATCCGACGAGACGCTGGTGGTGCAATCCGGCAAGCCGGTCGCGGTGGTGCGCACCCATGCCGACGCGCCCCGCGTGCTGATCGCCAATTCCAACCTGGTGCCGCATTGGGCCAACTGGGATCACTTCAACGCGCTCGATAAGAAGGGCCTGATGATGTACGGCCAGATGACCGCCGGGTCCTGGATCTATATCGGCACCCAGGGCATCGTTCAGGGCACGTATGAGACCTTTGCCGAGGCCGGGCGCCAGCATTACGGCGGCGACCTGACCGGCCGCTGGATCCTGACCGGCGGTCTGGGCGGCATGGGCGGGGCCCAGCCGCTGGCCGCCGTCTTTGCGGGTGCCTGCTGCCTGGCGGTCGAATGCAACCCCGACAGCATCGATTTCCGCCTGCGCACCAGGTACCTGGATGAAAAGGCCGAAACGCTGGACGAGGCGCTGGCCATGATCGATCGCTGGACCCAGGCGGGCGAGGCGAAATCGGTGGGGCTCTTGGGCAATGCCGCCGAGATTTTCCCCGAGATCCATGCCCGCATGCAGGCGGGTGGTCTGCGCCCCGACATCGTCACCGACCAGACCAGCGCCCATGACCCGATCAACGGCTACCTGCCGCTGGGCTGGACCATGGCCCAGTGGAAGGACAAGCGCGAGAGCGACCCCAAGGCGGTGGAGAAAGCCGCCCGCGCCTCGATGAAACAGCATGTGGCCGCGATGGTCGATTTCTGGAACGCAGGCGTGCCGACGCTGGACTACGGCAACAACATCCGCCAGGTGGCGCAGGATGAGGGGCTGGAAAATGCCTTTGCCTTTCCCGGTTTTGTCCCCGCCTATATCCGGCCCTTGTTCTGCAAGGGGATCGGCCCGTTCCGCTGGTGCGCCCTGTCGGGCGACCCCGAGGATATCCTGAAGACCGACGCCAAGATGAAGGAACTGTTTCCCGACAACACCCATCTGCACAACTGGCTGGACATGGCACAGGAGCGCATCGCCTTTCAGGGCCTGCCCGCGCGCATCTGCTGGATCGGCCTTGGCGACCGGCACAAGGCGGGCCTTGCCTTTAACGAGATGGTGGCCAGTGGCGAGTTGAAGGCACCGGTGGTGATCGGGCGCGACCACCTCGACAGCGGCTCGGTCGCCTCGCCCAACCGCGAGACCGAAGCGATGCGCGACGGCTCGGACGCGGTCAGCGACTGGCCGCTGTTGAACGCGCTGGTCAACACCGCCTCGGGCGCCACTTGGGTCAGCCTGCATCACGGCGGCGGCGTCGGCATGGGCTTTTCTCAACATGCGGGCGTGGTGATCTGCGCCGATGGCACGCCCGAGGCGGCCCGCCGGCTGGAACGGGTGCTGTGGAACGATCCGGCCAGCGGCGTCTGGCGCCATGCCGATGCGGGCTATGAGACCGCGCTCGACTGCGCTCGCCAACATGGCCTGCGCCTGCCGGGCATCCTGGGTAATTAGGGCGCGCGCGGATGACTGTTTTCGCCAATCGCCTGCTTGGCCCCAAGGGCTGGCTGTCGGACGCCCGCGTCACGTTTGACGGGCTGCATATCGCCTCGGTCGAGCCGGGCAGCGCGCCCAAACCCGGCGATGTACGGGTCGACACGCTGTTGCCCGCGCCGGGCAACCTGCACAGCCATAGCTTTCAGCGGGCGATGGCGGGGATGACCGAGTATCGCAGCCGGGGCCGGGAAAGCTTCTGGACCTGGCGCGAGCTGATGTACCGGTTTCTCGACCGGCTGACGCCCGAGCATGTGGCGGCGATTGCCGCCCAGACCTTTGTCGAGATGCAAAAGGCGGGTTATGCGGCGGTGGGCGAGTTCCATTACCTGCATCACCGCCCCGGCGGCGGGCCCTATGACGACAGGGCCGAGATGTCGGCCCGGATCGTGCAGGCAGCGGCGGAAACCGGCATCGGCCTGACCTTGCTCCCGGTCCTCTATACCCATGGCGGCGCCGACGGGCGCGCGCTGGCAGGTGGGCAATTACGTTTCGGCAACGAGCTTGACGCCTATTGCACCCTTGTCGAAGGCGTCCGCGCCCATGCAGGCACCCTGCCCGCCGATGCCCGTGTCGGCATCGCGCCGCATTCGCTGCGCGCGGTATCCGCCGCCGATCTGGCCGAGGTCGCGGCACGCCACCCGGACGGGCCGGTGCATATCCACATCGCCGAACAGACCCGCGAGGTCGAAGAGATCGAGGCCGCCTATGACGCCCGCCCGGTCGACTGGCTGCTTAACAACGCGGCGGTCGGGCCGCGCTGGTGCCTGATCCACGCCACCCACATGACCGATGCCGAGACCCGCGCCATGGCGGCCACCGGCGCGGTTGCGGGCCTGTGCCCGATCACCGAGGCCAATCTGGGTGACGGCATCTTCAACGGGGTGCCCTATTTCGAAACGGGCGGCGCATTTGGCGTAGGATCGGATTCCAACGTATTGATTTCCCTTACCGAAGAGTTGCGGCTTCTGGAATACTCCCAGCGGCTTCGCGACCGCGAACGCAACGTGCTGGCCGGTGCCGAAGGCTCTACGGGCGCGGCGCTCTATCTGGGGGCCGTGCGCGGCGGTGCCCGCGCGCTGGACCGCGGGGCCGGAGAGATCGCGCCCGGCGCGCTGGCCGATCTGGTCGCCATCGACAGCAATGCGCCAGCGCTCTGCGGGCTGGAACCGGGCCAGTTGCTGGACGGGCTGATCTTTGCCGCTGGCGACCGGGTGGTGACCGATCTCTGGTCGGCGGGCCGCCATCAGGTGCGCGCGGGTCGGCATGTGGCAGAGGACGCAATCGCCCGCCGCTATGGCGCGGTCCTGCGTGACCTGCTCTCGCGGATCTGAAAACGCAAAAACCAGATCACCATCAGCCAATATGCGCAAAAAATTTAGCAGCAACCTGCGAAGCACGATGTAACACACGCAAAAATTCCGCCTATCCTGCGTCAGAACCCCAACCGGAGTCGACAGGATGGATTTCGCCGCGCGGCTGACGCAACTCAGGCACGACCTGCACCGCCACCCCGAGCTTGGCCTGGCCGAGACCCGGACCAAGGCGGTGGTGGCCGCGCATCTGCGCGATCTCGGGATCGAGGTGTACGAGGGTGCGGGCGTGGTCGGCGTGCTGCGTGCGGGCAGCGGCAATCGCGCCATCGGGCTGCGCGCCGACATGGACGCGCTGCCGATCACCGAGACCGCCAGCCATGACCATGTCTCGACCACTCCCGGCGTGATGCATGCCTGCGGCCATGACGGGCATATGACCATGTTGCTGGGCGCCGCCGAGGAGCTTGCGCGCGCCGCCGATTTCGACGGCACCGTGGTGTTCCTGTTCCAGCCCGCCGAAGAGCACGGGCTGGGCGCGCGCGCGATGATCGACGAGGGCGTTCTGGAGCGGTTTCCCATCGACGAGGTCTATGCCATCCACAACCTGCCCGGCGCCCCGCTTGGCCATGTCTCGACCCGGCCGGGCCTGATCTGCAACAGCGAGACGCTGTTTCAGATCGACATCACCGGACAGGGCGGCCATGCCTCGATGCCGCAGGCCGGGGTCGATGCGATCACCGTGGGGGCCGAGATGGTGACCGCGCTGCAAACCGTGGTCGCGCGCAAGCTGGCGCCCGCCTCGGGCGCGGTGATCTCGGTGACCGAATTCCTGACCGATGGCCAGCGCAACGTGCTGCCGGGTCATGCCACGCTCAAGGGCGATTTTCGCGCCCGCGCGCCCCAGGATCGCGCCGAGATCCAGCGTTTCATGGAGCAGATCGCGCGCGGCGTGGCGGCGGCGCATGGGGTTCGCGTCGCGGTCACCTTCGACACCCAGTTCGTCGAGACGATGAATGCGCCAGAACCAGCTCAGGCGGTCTGCCGCGCCGCCCGCGCGGCGGGGCTGGAGGCCGAGGGGAACCGTGAGCCGATGAGTTTCTCCGAGGATTTCGCCCATTTCACCGCCGCCGTACCCGGCTGCTTCCTGCTGATGGGCAATGGGACCGAGGGCGCCCTTGCCCAGCCCCTGCATGCCTCGGATTACGATTTCAACGACGCGCTGCTGCCGATCGGGGCCGCCTTCTGGGCGGCACTAGTGCGGGACCGGCTGCCGCAAAGAAAGGACTGAAAATGAAAGACCTTCTGCCCGCCGCCCATCTGGGCCATGTCTCTTGTTCGCCCGCCCGGGGCGATGCCGCCCACCGGGTGCTGTCGCCACAGGATTTCGACGCCGCCGAGGGTGAGATCACCCAATGGGACGGTTACGCCCCGACCCCGCTGGTGGCGCTGTCGGCCTTGGCCGAGGCGATCGGCGTCGATGAGATCCGCTACAAGCACGAAGGCCCGCGCTTTGGCCTGGGCAGTTTCAAGGCGCTTGGCGGTGCCTATGCGGCCCTGGGCGTGTTGCAACGCGAGATTGCCCGCCGCACCGGCGCGCAGGTCGAACTGGCCGACATCCGCGCGGGCAAGCATCGCGACGCGGTGGCCGGGATCACGCTGGTTTCCGCCACCGATGGCAACCACGGCCGCTCGCTGGCCTGGGGCTGTCAGCGCTTTGGCGCGCCCTGTCGCATCTATATCCATGCCGAGGTCAGCGAGGGCCGCGCCCAGGCGATGCGCGATCTGGGCGCCGAGGTGATCCGCATCGACGGCGATTACGACGCATCGGTGCGCATGGCCAAGGACGAGGCCGAGGCGCATGGCTGGTTCGTGGTCTCCGACACCTCGTGGCCCGGCTATACCGATCCGCCGCGCGACGTGATGGCGGGCTATGGCGTGATGGTGCGCGAGATCTGCCGCGAGATGGACCGGGCGCCCACCCATGTCTTTCTTCAAGGCGGTGTCGGCGGGCTGGCCGCCGGGGTGACCGCCGCGCTGGTGCAGCATTGGGGCGAGGCGGCGCCGCGTGTCGTTGTTGTCGAACCCGACCGCGCCGCCTGTCTTTATGAAAGTGCGCGCGCCGGGGCGGCCACTGCCGTCGAAATCGCCGAAGAGACCATCATGGCGGGCCTGTCCTGCGGCGAACCCTCGCCGCTGGCTTGGGCGATCCTAGCCGAAGAGGCCCGCGATTACCTGACCATCCCCGATACGCTGGTGGCGCCGACCGTGCGGCTGCTGGCGCATCCGCTGGGGAACGACCCTGCGGTCGAAGCCGGGGAAAGCGCCGTCGCCGGGCTGGCTGCGCTCATCGCCGCGCGCAGCGATGCATCGCTCAGCGCCGCGCTCGGACTGGATGAAAGCGCCCGCGTGCTGCTGATCGGTTCCGAAGGGATTACCGACCCCGAGATCTATGCCCGGATCATGGCAGGCGAGGATATGGCCTGAACCCTGTCCAAGGGGCACTCAGTGCCCCTTGGCATCCACTCCCTTGCCGGTGACCACGCGCCAAAGCGGCGCGATCAGACGCGTTGCCAGAGGGATCAGCACAAAGCCAAGCGCCAGGCCAAAGATGCCGTCCAGCGCCGCCTTGGTGGTCCATTCCACCGCGCCGGTCCAGCCTGCGGGCACCGCATGTCCGGCAGCATAGGCGAGGTCATGGATATGGTGGCCGAGCCAGCCAAAGCCCAGTTCCTCCATCCCGTGGATGACGATGGAACCGCCCACCCACAGCATCGCCGCCGTGCCCACCACCGTCAGCAGATGCATGAAGCCCGGCATCCCCCGTACCAGCCCCCGACCAAAGGCGCGGGTGGGGCCAAGCCGTCCGTTTTCAGCCAGATAAAGCCCGACATCATCCGCCTTGACGATCAGTGCCACCGAGCCATAGACCGCCACGGTGATGCCGATCCCGGCCACAGCAAGCGTCGCCGCCTCCATCCAGAAACCGCTTTCGGGAATGGCGGCGAGGATGATGGTCATGATCTCGGCCGACAGGATGAAATCGGTCTTGATGGCCCCGGCGGCCTTTTCCTCTTCCAGATGCAGCGGGTCGCCCGGTTCGTCCTCCTTGAACACATGGCTGGTGTCATGCGGCACCAGCAGGTGATAGACCTTTTCCGCCCCCTCGAAACACAGATAGGCCCCGCCCAGCATCAACAGCGGCGCGATCAGCCAGGGGGCGAAATTCGCGAGGATCAGCGCCGCAGGCAGCAGGATCAGCAACTTGTTGCGGATCGATCCGCGCGCGATCTTCCAGATGATCGGCAATTCCCGCGCCGGCGCAAAGCCGTGCACGTATTTCGGCGTCACCGCCGCATCGTCAATCACCGCGCCCGCCGCCTTGGCGCCCGCCTTGGCCGCCTGTGCCGCCACATCGTCGACCGAGGCCGCCGCGACCTTGGCAATTCCCGCCACATCATCGAGAAGGGCCAGCAATCCGCTCATGCCTGCATCCTTTCATCCTGCCCGCGTTCTGGTCACCCTATCTTATCGCCCGTTGGCCGCAAGCGTTAGCGCAACCGGACCAAGTTTGCGCTAACACACTCAAAATAAATCGGTTTTACCCTTTCTGCCTCGGACAGTGCCGTCTATATGGCGGGTCAAAATCACGTCTGTCGGAGTTTCGGAATGACCATCAAGGTTGGTATCAACGGATTTGGCCGTATCGGTCGGTGCACCCTGTCGCATATCGCAGCCTCGGGCCGCGACGATATCGAGGTGATCAAGGTCAACGCCACCGGTCCGCTGGAAACCGCTGCCCACCTGATCAAGTATGACAGCGTGCATGGTCGTTTTCCGGGTGAGGTCACCATCGGCGACGGCACCATGAACCTGGGCCGGGGCGACATGCAGATGTTCTCGACCTATGACCTGAACGAGCTGGACTGGTCGGGCTGCGACGTGGTGCTGGAATGCACCGGCAAGTTCAACGATGGCGCCAAGGCCAAGGTGCATCTGGAGCGCGGCGCCAAGAAGGTGCTGCTGTCCGCCCCCGGCAAGAACGTGGACAAGACCATCGTGTTCGGCGTCAACGACGACCAGTTGACCGCCGCCGACACCATGATCTCGAACGGGTCCTGCACCACCAACTGCCTGGCGCCGCTGGCCAAGGTGCTGGACGAGGCCTTTGGCATCGAACACGGCATCATGACCACGATCCACGCCTATACCGGCGACCAACCGACGCTGGACCGCCGCCACAAGGACCTCTATCGCGCCCGTGCCGCCGCGATGTCGATGATCCCCACCTCGACCGGCGCCGCCAAGGCACTGGGTGAGGTGCTGCCGAACCTCAAGGGGCGGCTGGACGGATCGGCGATCCGGGTGCCCACGCCCAATGTCTCGGCTGTCGACCTGACCTTCCGCGCGGGGCGCGACGTGACCGCCGACGAGGTGAACGCCGCCGTTCAGGCCGCCGCCAGTGGCCCGATGAAGGGCGTGCTGGGATACGAGCCCGCGCCGCTGGTCTCAACCGATTTCAACCACACCCCCGAAAGCTCGATCTTTGCCCCCGACCAGACCCGTGTGGTGGAAAACCGCATGGTGCGCGTACTGGCCTGGTATGACAACGAGTGGGGTTTCTCGGTGCGCATGGCCGATGTGGCGGTGGCGATGGGCCGTCTGGGCTGATTTCCGCTGACCCTCTTGAGACAAGACGCCCGCTCAGGTTATCTGGGCGGGCGTTTCTGTCGGAGCCGGGACATCATGACAAATCAGATCTCCATATGGCTGGGTGTCATCCTGCTGGGCACGGTCATGCTGGATTTCGCCATGTTCGGAACCGAACATATGCTGTTTCTGGGCAAGAAGCTTTTCGATTTGCTCGAATGGCTGGCCTTCTGGCGATAGGGCGCGCGCCGAACCGCTTTGCGATCCGGATGCCCGTTTGGCCCGGTTGCAGCCGTTTCGCTTCAAATCATCAGGACAAAGTGGAAATGCGCGGAACGCCTACGCCCTGCCCAGCCGCTCCTTGAGGGCATCATTGACCCGCGGAGGCACGAATTTCGACACATCCCCACCCAGCCGCGCGATTTCCTTCACCAGCTTTGATGCAATCGCCTGGCGGCGGGCATCGGCCATCAGGAACACGGTCTCGACACTGTCATCCAGCGCGCGGTTCATGCCGACCATCTGGAATTCATATTCGAAATCCGCCACCGCGCGCAGGCCGCGCACGATGATCTGGGCGCCCACGTCGCGGGCGCAGTCGATCAGCAGATTCTCGAACGGATGCGCCACGATCTCGGTCCCGGTCTCGGCGCTGAGCGCGGCGCATTCCGCCTCGATCATCGCGACCCGTTCTTCAAGCGTGAACAGCGGCCCCTTGTCGCGGTTGATCGCGACCCCGATCACCAGTTTGTCCACCAGCGCAGCGGCGCGACGGATGATATCGACGTGACCCAGGGTGATCGGATCAAAGGTACCGGGATACAAAGCCACTCTCATCTGGGCCTCCTGCGCAACAATCTTGCTGCGCAAGCAAACATATCTCTGCCGCAGGTGCAAGCATTCCAACCTGCGGCAAAGCGTTGTTTGCGATTAGTGGCCCATGATCATGCCTTCGAGGGCGTTCTTCTCCATCGCCAGTTCAGCCAGTTGCGCCTTGACGACGTCGCCCAGGGTGACCAGGCCGACCAGCTTGCCCTCCTCGACCACGGGCATGTGGCGGAAGCGGCGCTCGGTCATCTGGGTCAGCACATCCTGCACCTTGGAATCACGGCCACATGTCACCAGATCCTTGGTCATGTAGGCGCTGACCGTTTCGCTCATACAACCGCTGCCACTGGCGGCCAGTTCGCGCACGATATCACGCTCGGAGAGGATCCCCAGCGCCGTCTCGCCATCGTCCGAGACGACCACGGTGCCGATACGCTTCTCTGCCAGAATCGCGGCGGCCTCAGCCACGGTGGCCGCGGCGCTGACGGTCACGACCCCGTCACTGGCCTTGGACTTGAGAATGGCCTGAACGAGCATATGCAACACCTCCGAAATATCTCTTCATATTCAAAAGCGTTGCGCCATTGCGTCGCCCTGTCAAGACGTGGCGTCAGCCTCGAGCCGTGCTACCTCGTCGCGGATCCCCTGCGTCAGCGCCTCGGCAAAGCGGTTAAGCCGCTCGCTGCGCTGGTCGCCCTGATGCCGGACCAGATAGAAAGAGCGCGTCAGACTGACCTGATCGGTCAGGATGCGCCGCAGATTGCCATGGAACGGCAGGGTGAAATCATGCGCCACGCAGATGCCCGTTCCGTGTCCGGCCTGGCGCAGCTGCACCGAGACCGAGTTCGAGGCCAGCGCCACCCGCTCGATGCCGATATCGTTGAGGTAATCCAGCTCGCGGTCAAAGATCATGTCGGGGATATAGCCGATCATCCGGTGGCCGCGCAGATCGGCCAGCGTCTCGATGGGGGGATGCGTGCGCAGGTAGCGGCGCGAGGCCACCATATGCAGCCGGTAATCGGTGATCTTCTGCACCAGCAGATGCCCCGCCGTGGGCGCGCTGACGGTGACGGCCATGTCCGCTTCGCGCCGCGACAGGTTGATGACACGCGGCAGGGCGAGGATCTGGATATCCAGATCCGGATTCTCGTCACTGATCTGGGCGCAGACCTGCGGCAAAAGGTAGTTGGCGCTGCCATCGGGCGCACCGATGCGGATCTGACCGGTCAGCCCCTCGGTGGTGCCAGCCAGCGCCTCGGAGGCGCTGCGCATCGCCGCCTCGGCCTGTTCGCCGTGCGACAGCAGCCGCTCACCCGCCGCGGTCAGCGTGTAACCCTGCGGCGATTTGGCAAAAAGCGGCGTGTCATAGGCGGCCTCCAGCCGGGCGATGCGGCGCCCGACGGTGGCGGGATCCAGTTTCAGCTGACGCCCCGCGCCCGACAGGCTCTCCTCGCGCGCAACCGCCAGAAACACCTTCATATCGTCCCAATGTGGATCCATCCCGCCCTCGTCGTTGCATTCTTGCAAAACGCTTTTGAAATCTTGCCTCTTTTCTCGGGATTTTCGCAAGCCTAAAGTGCCGCCAGCCAATCCGGAGGAGATCCCATGCAGGAACTGACCCACTATATCAACGGCGAACATGTCAAAGGCACCTCGGGCCGCTTTGCCGATGTCTTCAACCCCGCCACCGGCGAAGTGCAGGCTAAATGCCCGCTCGCCTCGACCGAGGAAATGGCCCGCGCGGTGGAAATCGCCGCCGCCGCCCAGCCCGCCTGGGCCGCCGTCAACCCGCAGCGCCGGGCGCGGGTGATGATGAAATTCGTCGACCTTCTGAACCGCGACATGGACAAGCTGGCCGAGGCGCTGAGCCGCGAGCACGGCAAGACCCTGCCCGACGCCGCAGGCGACGTGCAGCGCGGGCTGGAAGTGGTGGAATACTGCATCGGTGCCCCCCACATGCTGAAGGGCGAGTTCACCGACAGCGCCGGCCCCGGCATCGACATGTATTCGATGCGCCAGCCGCTGGGTGTGACCGCCGGCATCACGCCGTTCAACTTTCCCGCCATGATCCCGATGTGGATGTTCGCGCCCGCCATCGCCTGCGGCAACGCCTTCATCCTGAAACCGTCCGAGCGTGACCCGTCGGTGCCGCTGATGCTGGCCGAATTGATGGAAGAGGCCGGACTGCCCAAGGGCATCCTTCAGGTCGTCAACGGCGACAAGGAAGCGGTGGACGCGATCCTGTACAACCCTGTGATCCAGTCGGTGGGCTTTGTCGGCTCGACCCCGATCGCCGAATACATCTATGGTACCGGCTGCGCCCAGGGCAAGCGCGTGCAGTGTTTCGGCGGCGCCAAGAACCACATGATCATCATGCCCGACGCCGATATGGACCAGGCCGCCGACGCGCTGGTGGGCGCCGGTTACGGTGCCGCGGGCGAACGCTGCATGGCCATTTCGGTTGCCGTGCCGGTGGGCGATGAGACCGCCGACCGCCTGATCGAGAAACTGGTGCCCCGCATCGAAAAACTGAAAGTCGGCCCCTATACCGCCGGCAAGGATGTCGATTACGGCCCCGTTGTCACCGCCGCCGCCAAGGAGAACATCCTGCGCCTGGTGAACTCGGGCGTGGAACAGGGCGCCAAGCTGGTGGTCGATGGCCGCGATTTCAGCCTGCAGGGCTATGAGGACGGCTTCTTTGTCGGCCCGCATCTCTTTGACCATGTCACCCCCGACATGGACATCTACAAGAAAGAGATCTTTGGCCCGGTCCTCAGCACCGTGCGCGCCAAGAGCTATGAAGAGGCCCTTGGCTTGGCCATGGACCACGAATACGGCAACGGTACCGCGATCTTTACCCGCGACGGCGACGCCGCGCGCGATTTCGCCAACCGGATCAATATCGGCATGGTCGGCGTCAACGTGCCGATCCCGGTGCCGCTGGCCTATCACACCTTCGGCGGCTGGAAGAAATCCGCCTTTGGCGACCTGAACCAGCACGGCCCCGACGCGTTCAAGTTCTATACCCGGACCAAGACCGTCACCGCCCGCTGGCCCTCGGGCATCAAGGAAGGCGGCGAATTCTCCATCCCCGTGATGGAATAAGCCCTGACAAGGAACGCCCCGGCCCCTGCGGACCGGGGCGTTTCCACCTCTGGCCCATCGCGTTCGACGCGTCGCGGCCTTTCCCCGGGCGCCTTGGCCCAACCTTCCAGCGCAGGACCCCCCTTCCCGTCGCTCTCGACTTATGACAAACGCGTGAACAGCCGCGTTTCGACACAATCGGATACAGGTTTCCCCCTTTTCCATTGCACCGATTGCAGCAATATATCCTATGGCTAATCAGGCAGGAAAACCGGAGTTTCACATGTCCACCACCCGCATGACCCGCCGTGCAACCCTTCTCGGTGCCGCGGCAGCGCTTGCCGCGCCCGCGCTCGCCCGCGCGCAGTCGACCGACGCTTTCCCGACAACCGAGACCGCAATTCGCGATCAGGTGCCCGTGCGGCGCAACATCTCCTCTTTCTCGCAACAGAACTGGCAGGACCATTTCGAAAAACTCGGCGTCGGCTGCCTGCTGGCCGATATCACCAGCCGCGCGGTGCATTACTGGGGTGCCGATGGCAGTTACAAGCTCTATCCCTCCTCGGTCCCGATGACCGAGGAACTGACCCGCCGCGGATATACCGAGGTCGTGCGCAAGACCGTCAACCCCAGCTGGACCCCCACCGCCTCGATGCGCGAGCGCGACCCGACCCTGCCGGTCCGGATCGAGGGCGGCGAGGTCGGCAACCCGCTGGGCACCCGCGCCATGTATCTGACCTGGCCCGCCTATCTGGTGCATGGCACCCATGACACCCGCAAGATCGGACGCCAAAGCTCCTCGGGCTGTATCGGCCTCTACAACCAGCATGTCGAGGAACTCTACGAACTGGTCCAGGTCGGCACCCAGGTCCGCCTGCTCTGACCCTTTCCTCTTGCCGCAAATATCCCGGGGTCCGGGGCAGCGCCCCGGGGCCTGCGCGGCCCGAGCGCAAACAAGACGCGTGCGCGCAAAGCGCGCGCCTTTTGGTCACAACCGGGCACTCACCCCTATAGCTTGCGGATCCACAGCGACTGCGCCCGGCCCTGGGCCAGAAACGGCAACGCCTCGACCGCATCGGGACGCGCCCGTTGCAGATAGTAGCCGGGCCAGAGCAGCTCATACCCGCCCGACTGCAACAGCGCATGCAATACATATTGCTCACCCCAGGACGGGCAGTCGTAAAAGAAGCGCTTGGGATATTCATAGGGCAGAAACACATCGTGCACATGAATGACCACGCCCGGCGCCAGCGCCGGGATGATGCGACAGAACAGATGTGCCACATCATTGCTCATCCGCACCTGGTGGCTTGAATCGATGAACAGAACATCGTCGGCCTCGAGCCCGGCAAACAGCGCCGGATCCACCTCTTCGAGCCGGGCTTGCTCAAACCTGTCCACCACACCCGCGATATCGGCGCGCGGCCAGGGGTCGATCGCGGTGATCTCGGTCTCCAGCCCGCCATCCAGCACCGCCTGCCGCGTGATCCGGGTCGAGTTGCCACAGCCCACCTCGATCACCCGGCGCGGCTGATAGCGGCGGATCATCAGATACAACGCCTCGGCATCCGGGGTGTCGTAATAGCCATTGCCGCTGCGGTAGCCGGTGCGGCACTGCGCAGGGTCATGCAGCGCCGCCAGCGCGTCGGCATGCTGGGCGTAATCCTCGATCAGCGGCGCCAGATCGAAGGTCCGCATCCCGGGGCTCAGCGCATAGGCCGCCGTCTCCAACCCGCCGCGCGCCTCGAAATCGGCCAGCCGGGCCTGTTCCGCCTGCGCCTCGCGCGCATCGCTCAGCGCCACGCCCCAGCGTGACAACCATGCATTTACCCTTGGAAATCTGCGTTTCTTCATCCCGCCGCCCCGCTCTGTCAGCCTGTCCCGGCCCGTTCCTTACCCGTCCCGGCCCCTCAGGCCAACGCCATTCCTGCTTGGCAAAGCCACCTGTTGCCTGTTCACTGGTCCGAAACCGGCAGTGGAGGGGTCATGCAAAAGGAATTCACACTCGGCATCGAAGAGGAATATCTGCTGGTCGACCGCGACAGCCTGCATCTGGCCGAGGCGCCCGAGGCGCTGATGACGGCCTGTCAGGCTGATTGCGAAGGCCAGGTCAGCCCGGAATTCCTGCAATGCCAGATCGAGGTCGGCACCCGCCCCCATGCCACCATTGCCGCCGCGCGCGACGACCTGAAACGTCTGCGCGCCTGCGTCTCACAACGGGCGGCCGAGCATAACCTGACCCCGATCGCGGTCTCCTGCCACCCGTTCGCCAGTTGGAAGGACCAGCACCACACCCGCAAGGAACGCTACGACGCGCTGCAACATGCGTTGGGCGGGGTGGCGCGGCGGATGCTGATCTGTGGCATGCATGTGCATATCGGGGTCGCGGACAAGGCGCTGCGCGCCGATCTGATGCCGCAGCTCAGCTATTTCCTGCCCCATCTGCTGGCGCTGTCGGCCTCCTCGCCCTTCTGGAATGGCGAAGACACCGGCCTGTCCTCTTACCGGCTGACCATCTTCGACAACCTGCCGCGCACCGGCCTGCCGCCCACATTCGCAAGCTGGGCGGAGTATGAGCGCACCACGGGTATCCTGGTGGAACTGGGGGTGATCGAAGACACCACCAAGATCTGGTGGGACCTGCGCCCCTCGCACCGGTTCCCGACGCTGGAAACCCGGATCATGGATGTGCAGCCCCGGTTGGAGCATGCGCTGTCGCTGGCGGCGATGAACCAGGCGCTGATGCGGATGCTGTGTCGCCTGAAGGCGCGCAACCTGCGCTGGCGCCATTACGACCGTTTCCTGGTGGGCGAGAACCGCTGGCGCGCGCAGCGTTATGGTGTGGGCGAAGGGCTGATCGATTTCGGCGATCGCTCGGTCAAGCCGATGACGGTGCTGATGGACGAGCTGATGGGCATGCTGTCAGAGGATGCCGAGGCGCTGGGCACCCTGCCCGAGATCGCCCGGCTGCGCCAGATCGCCGAACATGGCAATTCGGCCACCCGACAACGCCGGGTCCATGCCGAGGCGCTGGCCCGGGGCGAGGATGCGGGGCGTGCCGTTGTGCGCCACCTGATCGAGGAGTTCCACGCGGATTTATAGTCGGAGGGGCGCTGCCCCTCTTGGCCTGCGGCCAATTCACCCCGGAGTATTTAAGGCAAAGTGAAAGGGCCTGGGGCGGCGCGCTTTGCATTTCTGCATAGGGTATTTGCGGCATTGACGCTTGATCGGATACCGGCGCGGCGGTAAGAAATTAACAACTGTTCAATTCTGCTGTCCTGCCGATGGAGGAAACGTCATGGATTTTGCACTGACCGAGGAACAGACCGCGATCTTCGACATGGCCCACGCATTCGGGCAGGACAATATCGCGCCTTTTGCCCGGCAATGGGAGGCCGAGGGCACCATTCCCAAGGACCTGTGGCCGCAGGTGGGTGAGCTGGGTTTTGGCGGGCTTTACGTGTCCGAGGAGGCCGGCGGTGCCGGGTTGACCCGGCTGGATGCCACGCTGGTGTTCGAGGCACTCAGCATGGCCTGCCCGTCGGTCGCGGCCTTTCTGTCGATCCACAACATGTGCGCCAAGATGCTGGACAATTTCGCCAGTGACGAGTTGAAGGCGCGGGTGATGCCGGATGTGCTGTCGCTCAACACGGTGCTGAGCTATTGCCTGACCGAACCGGGGTCCGGCTCGGACGCGGCGGCGCTGAAGACGCGGGCAGAGAAGACCAACGAGGGTTATGTGCTCAACGGCACCAAGGCGTTCATCTCGGGCGGTGGCTATTCAGATGCCTATGTCTGCATGGTGCGCACCGGCGAAGACGGGCCCAAGGGCATCTCGACCGTCTATATCGAGGATGGCACGCCCGGTCTGAGCTTTGGCGCGCTGGAACAGAAGATGGGCTGGAAGAGCCAGCCCACCGCCCAGGTGCAGTTCGACGATTGCAAGGTGCCCGCGGGCAACCTGGTCGGCGTCGAGGGCGACGGGTTCAAATACGCGATGATGGGGCTGGATGGCGGGCGGCTGAATATCGCCTCGTGCAGCCTGGGCGCGGCGCAGACGGCGCTGAACATGACGCTGCAATACATGGGCGAGCGCAAGGCGTTCGGCAAATCCATCGACCAGTTCCAGGCGCTGCAATTCCGGCTGGCGGATATGGAGATCGAGTTGCAGGCGGCGCGCACCTTCCTGCGGCAGGCCGCGTGGAAGCTGGACAACAAGGCGCCCGATGCCACCAAATTCTGCGCCATGGCCAAGAAATTCGTGACCGAGACCGGTTCGAAAGTGGTGGATCAGTGCCTGCAACTGCATGGCGGTTACGGCTATCTTGCCGATTACGGGATCGAGAAGCTGGTCCGCGACCTGCGGGTGCACCAGATCCTGGAAGGCACCAACGAGATCATGCGGGTGATCACCGCCCGCCACATGCTGGCCAACCGCTGAGGAAGTGATGGCAGATATCGACATCCGGGTTACGGGGCGCGCCGGGCGGATCACGCTGACCCGCCCGCAGGCGCTGAACGCGATGAGCTATGACATGTGCATGGCGATCGACGCGGCGCTGAGGAACTGGCGCGAGGATGATGACGTCGCGCTGGTGATCATCGACGCCGAGGGTGACAAGGCGTTTTGCGCGGGCGGCGACATTGCCGAGCTCTATGATACCGGCACCCGAGGTGACTACGGTTACGGGCGCACCTTCTGGCGCGACGAATATCGCATGAATGCGATGATCTTCGAGTATCCCAAGCCGGTGGTCAGCTTCATGCAGGGCTTTACCATGGGCGGCGGTGTCGGCATCGGCTGTCACGGCTCGCACCGGGTGGTCGGCGAAAGCAGCAAGATCGCCATGCCCGAATGCGGCATCGGGCTGGTGCCGGATGTGGGCGGCACGCTGATGCTGGCGCTGGCGCCGGGGCGGCTGGGCGAATACCTGGGCACCACCGCCGGGCGGATGGGACCGGATGACGCGATTTTTGCGGGTTTTGCCGATCTCTACATCCCGCAAGGTGACTGGGAAGGGCTGATCGAGATGCTCGAGGCCTCGGGCGATCCGGCGGTTCTGGCCACGCATGCCCAAACCCCGCCGCCGGGTGAGTTGCGCGCCATGCAGGCGGAGATCGACCGCCATTTCGGTGGCGAGACGCTGGGGGATATCCTGACCTCGCTCAGGGGCGATGGCGGAGAATTTTCGACGAAAATTCTCGCCGGCCTCGAGCGGAACTCGCCGCTGTCCATGGCCTGCACGGTGGAGATGCTGCACCGGTTGCGCGGCGCGACGCTGAGCA
Organism: Ruegeria sp. BHSC223; assembly: GCF_059613025.1. Classification (NCBI taxonomy): domain Bacteria; kingdom Pseudomonadati; phylum Pseudomonadota; class Alphaproteobacteria; order Rhodobacterales; family Roseobacteraceae; genus Ruegeria; species Ruegeria sp. BHSC223. Next base: position 102,468 of record NZ_JBXWRR010000001.1, on the reverse strand, counting down.
TCCGCAAGGCGCTGGAGCTGGAATACCGCTTCACCTATCGTGCGATGGAAAAGGGCGATTTCCTGGAAGGGATCCGCGCCCAGATCATCGACAAGGATCGCAATCCGCGCTGGCAATATGCCGACCTGACGGTGCCTGCGGTGGCGGTATCGGCCATGTTGCAGCCGCTGGGCGCCGAGGCGCTGACATTCGAGGAGGAATAGGCATGAAAATCGGCTTTATCGGTCTGGGCAATATGGGGGCGCCGATGGCGGCCAACCTGGCCAAGGCCGGTCACGAGGTGACCGGGTTCGACATGGCGCCGGTCGAGGTGGCGGGTGTGACCCGCGCGGCCAGCGCGGCCGAGGCCGCGCGCGGCGCCGATGTGGTGGTGACCATGCTGCCCAACGGCCAGATCCTGCGCGCCGTTGCGGCCGAGGTGATCCCGGCGATGACGGCGGGCGCGGCGCTGGTCGATTGCTCGACCGTCGACGTGGACAGCGCCCGCGCGGTGGCGGCGGAGGCCGAGGCGGCCGGACTGCTGGCTGTCGACGCGCCGGTCTCGGGCGGCATCGGTGGCGCGGCGGCGGGTACGCTGACCTTCATGGCCGGTGGCTCGGAGGCGGCGTTTGAGAAGGCAAAGCCTCTGTTCGACATCATGGGACAGAAGGCCGTGCATTGCGGCGTTGCAGGCGCCGGACAGGCCGCCAAGATCTGCAACAACATGATCCTGGGCGTCACCATGATCGCCACTTGCGAAGCCTTTGCGCTGGCCGACAAGCTGGGGCTGGACCGGCAGAAGATGTTCGACGTGGTTTCGACCTCGTCGGGTTATAGCTGGACGATGAACGCCTATTGCCCGGCGCCGGGAGTGGGGCCGCAATCGCCCGCCGACAACGACTACAAGCCCGGTTTCGCCGCCGAACTGATGCTCAAGGATCTGCGGCTGAGCCAGCAGGCCGCCGGCAGCGCCGATGCGGATACGCCGATGGGTCAGCTGGCCGAGGCGCTATACGCCCGGTTCGTCGAGGAAGAGGATGGCAAGGGTATGGATTTCAGCGCCATGCTGCCCCGGTTCGAAAAACGCGGGCGTGGCTGAGGGGCGCTGCCCCTCTTGGCCTGCGGCCAATTCACCCCGGAGTATTTCGGACCAGAAAGAAGCCAGACCCGTCGGTGTCTGCACCGGCGGTTTCTCGCGTATCGGCTGGCGGCGGGCTGGCATAGTCACCATCTTGGTTCCAGAACAGGCAGGATTGCCGTCGCAACGGAAAGGGAAGCGCATGAAACGAATGACATCCGTGATGCTGATCGTAGGCCTGACCCTGTCGGCGGCACCGGTTCTGGCCGGGAACGGCAATGGTCAGGGCAAAGGCAAGGGCAGCCAGACTGGCGGGAACAAGGTCAAGGTGATCCAGCCCGCCAATCCGAGCGCCTCGGTGCATTGTCCGCCGGGCCTGGCAAAGAAGGCGGTGCCTTGTGTGCCGCCGGGACAGGTGAAGGCGCGCTATGGCATCGGCGACCTTATTTCGCGCGACTATTTCCGCATCGACGACCCCTATCGCTATGGTCTGAAGCAGAATGGCTATTACGTGCGGGCGGGCGACTATGTCTATCAGGTCGATCGCGACACCCACAAGGTGCTGAACCTGATCGGGGCTGTGGCAGACATCCTGAACTGACCTTTAAGAGCGAACATAATTCCGGCCCGTATCCGGGTCGGGACGATAATCCCAGGCGGTGCCGTTGCGCTGCATGGCGGCGTTGACCACCTGTTTGAGCGGCAGCCGCTCCCAGACCTCGCGCGCGATCCGCTCCAGATCGAAATTGCCGCCGGTGATCACCCGGTCGAGCCGCGCCTCGGTTTCGGCAAGGTCCGGCTCTCCGGCGCGGTTGTGCCATTCGCCCGGATCCTCGGCCAGATTGTAGAGCTGCGGCGCCGAACCGTGGCAGTAGTGATATTTCCAGTCCCCCAGCCGCACCATGAAACTGGGCCGCATGATGCCCTCGCCATGGTATTCCGAGACGATGGGCACGGTGTCCAGCTCCTGCCCCAGCACCGCGCCCAGCAGGGATCGCCCCTCGAGCGGCGCGACCGGTGTCTGACCGGCCAACTCGATCAGCGTGGCCGGCAGGTCCAGCAGCGACACCGGCGTGTCGATCCGGCCGGGTGCCGCGCCGGGCAGGTCGATGATCAGCGGGATGCGTGCCGACCATTCGTAAAGGCTGCGCTTCTGGATCAGCCCCTTTTCACCGAGCATCTCGCCATGATCCGAAGTGACGATGATCACCGTCTCGTCGCGCTGACCGGTCTCGTCGAGCACCTCGAGCAACGCACCGATCTTGTCGTCGACATAATGGGCCAGCGCCGCAAAGCCGCGCCGCATGGCGATCAGGTTCCGGGGGTCGCGAATCTCGTGGCCGCGCTGATGCAGGCCGTGCCAGCGCCGCAGCGCGTGATCGAACTCGGAATAGCGCGCGTCCATGTCACCCGGATAGTCCGGCAGCGGGATATCGGCGTCCTTGTACATCTCCCAATAGGCGCGCGGCACCACATAGGGCGGATGCGGGTTGGTAAAGGAGACGGTGAGCATCCACGGACTGTCCGGGGCGTGGCGCAGGTATTCCAGCGCCCGAAACTGCGTCTCCTCGTCGTATTGCAGCTCTTTCGACCAGCCGGGCCCGATATTTTCGGCCAGGTATTGCGGCGTGAAATCAAAGGCCTGGAACGAGGCGTCCCCTTCGGGCGGCAGCGGATAGGACCACAGAAATCCCGAAGGGTAGATATCGGGGTTCAGACGCCGCTGAAACCCGTGCAACTGGTCGGCGCCGATGAAATGCATCTTGCCCGACAGCACCGTTTCATAGCCCGCATTGGTCAGGTAATGGGCAAAGGTGGGAAGGAAACTGTGATAGGGATCGCCATTGTCGTAGCAGCCCGTGGTCGAGGTATAGAGCCCGGTCATGAAACAGGATCGGGCCGGCACACAGATCGGGCTAGGCGTATATGCATTGGTGAACTGCACCGCGCGGTCGGCCAGCCGGCTCAGATGACGGGTGCGCGCACCGGTACCGCCGCAGGCCTCGAGCATGAAGGGCGTCATCTGATCGGCCATGACCAGCAGGATGTTGGGCCGTTTCCGCGTTGCCATCAGGCGTCCTTTCAGCTCGGGAAGGGTCGCAGGCAGGATGGACTGCCAAAGGGGGCGGTGTCAGCAAGGAAATTGACGTACCGCCCCCGAGCTTACCAGGGGTTTTTCGGCCCCCGATCCTTGGACAGGCTGTCCTGCCGGTCGCTCACAAGCGCCTCGATTGCATCGGCCAGATGGATGCGGTCGATATTGTAGTCACCGCGCGCCACCCGGATCCGGTGCGCGCGGATCAGCACATCGGCATGGGTGCAACCCACCGGCGGCTCGAACCGGTAGCTGGCCAGTTCAATCAGGAGGCCCAGCGGATCCTTGAAATAGATCGAATCCATGAACCCCCGGTCGCGGGGGCCGGAATGCTCGATGCCGCGTTCGTCCAGACGTTCGACCGCCTGCCAGAAGGTCGCCTGTGACACATTGAAGGCGATGTGATGCACGCAACCCGGATCGGTGGGCGTGCGGTCGGGCGTGCCCTTGCGCGTCTCGTTGGTAAAGACAGTGATCAACCGCCCGTCGCCGGGGTCGAAATAGACATGGCCCTCGTCCGGGTTGTCGAGATTGGGCTGGTCAAAGACAAAGGGCATGCCCAGCACCCCCTCCCAGAAATCTATCGTGCTCTGCCGGTCGGCACCGGTCAGGGTGATGTGATGCACGCCCTGGGTCTGCAACTTGCGCATTGTTGTCCTCCTCTGATCCCCGATCAAAGCATAGCGCAAAGGCGCAATGTCTCAATCTCCGGGCGTTGCAGTCCCCCAGAGCACCTGTACAGCGTGCCGGGTGGCGTCATCGGCGGGAAAGAACATCTCGATCCTGAGTTCGGACATGGCAATATCTCCGGTGGCGCCGAACTGGGTGATCGTGGTGAAGAAGGAGAGCACCGCCTCGCCCAGCCGATAGCGGGCCGGGATCACGGCGGGCATCGGCTCTTCCGCGGTACCGGGCTGGGCGGCGACCCTGTCCGCCAACCGGGCCACCGCCTGTTCCAGCACCGGGTCCTGCCCAAAATGTGCCAGTTCGGTGCGCAGGCGCGCCAGGCTCAGCCGTTCGACCTCGGCCCGGTTTTCCAGCGCCGCCGCAAGGGCGGGATTGTCCAGAAGCGCGTCGATCAGGCTGTCGCCCGCGCCCAGCCCGGTGGCCGCGAACATCGCCGTGGCGGGTTTGTTCATCGCCTTGAGGCACCAGTGCCGATCCACCGCCATCGCCGGATAGGGTGCGTGGCGGCTGAGCATCCAGTCCACCGCCTGTGTCAGTGGCGCCATTTCGGGCGCATCGCCTGCCCGGCTGTGATAGGCAGGCGCCAGCCCCGCCGAGGTCAGCCAGCGGTTGCGGGCGCTGCCCGGCACCTCCAGCTCGTCACAGAGCCGCAGCACCATGCCCCGGCTGGGCCGGGCTCGGCCGCTTTCCAGAAACGAGATATGGCGCGGTGAGACACCTGCCGACAGGCCCAGTTCCATCTGGCTCATCCGGCGCAACTGGCGCCATTCCCTCAGCACATCTCCGAATGTATCTGTCATCCCTGCCCTCCGCTTGCCCCAGCATAAGGGATCGGGCGCGGATTTCACTTACCCCTCAGGTAATTGTTTTGCCGCGATGTGTGGTGGCAGGCTGACCCCAGCATCAGAAATGGAGAGTTGAGATGACCCATGATCGCGCCACCCGCCTGTTGTCGTTCGCCGCTGTTGTCAGCGCGCTGTTCGGGCTGGCGATGTTCGCCACCATCGCGCTGGACCAGCGCGCGCCCTTCGAAATGTTCCTGGACCTTGCCATTTTGCCGCTGGACGGGGCAGACCGGCTGGACAGCGCCGCCGTGCGGTTGATGACCGCGATCAGCGGCGGTTTGCTGGTCGGGCTTGGGGTGATGATCTGGCAGGTGGTGCGCGACGTCTATGCCCGCGACCCCGAGACCGGCGGGCGGATCATCCTGCGCGGGGTGCTGGCCTGGTTCGTGATCGACAGCGCCGGATCGGTGCTGGCCGGGGCCGCGTTCAACGTAGTGATGAACAGCGGATTTCTGGCCCTGTTCCTGGTGCCGTTGCTCGGGCGGCGTGCGCAAGGGACGCCGTCCACATCCGCCCCACGCAAATAGGGCCGCCCCCGTTTGCCTCCGAAATAGCCCAGCCAAAGCGGTTGATCCGTGTATCGCGCGCTGTGGAAAACATTTTTGCTTTTCAGTCAGGGAACCAAAGCGGCCAAAGCGGCGTTCATCCTTCACACAACAAAATTTGGTATGGAGTATGGATCCGATGCGGTATCACGCAACGGCACTGGCATTGCTCGTGCTGACGACAACCACCCCCGCCCAGGCAGCTTGTATTGACGACAACAGCGCCGATGCGTCTTGCAACGCGCCGTCTCCGGCACGTTTCATGACCGTTGACCCTTCCTCAGGCGGCCTGAGCGCAGGAGCCCGCCTGCCAGACAACGCGATGGTGTTGATCAACACCGCCTATTACGGGCTTCCACCGGTCGAGAGCGGCTGGTGGTATTTCAAGGCCGATGGCCAGATCTATCGCGCGAACCCAAGTTCACGCGTCATTCTGGAAAGGGTCACGCATCTGGCCAATGCCGCGTTCAAGTCGTGAGCGCGCCGCGTCTCACTCTGCCGCCACCCGCTCGGGGTTGAGCATCGGTTTCAGGTAGCGCCCGGTATGGCTGCGTTCGGTCGCGGCCACATCCTCGGGCGTTCCCTGGGCCACAATCATGCCACCGCCATCGCCGCCCTCGGGGCCGATGTCGATGATCCAGTCGGCGGTTTTGACCACGTCCAGATTGTGTTCGATCACCACCACCGTGTTGCCCTGTTCGACCAGCTCATGCAGCACTTCGAGCAGTTTGCGCACATCCTCGAAATGCAGGCCGGTAGTCGGTTCGTCGAGGATATAGAGCGTACGACCGGTCGATCGGCGGCTGAGCTCCTTGCTGAGCTTCACCCGCTGCGCCTCGCCGCCCGAGAGCGTCGTGGCCTGCTGGCCGACCTTGATATAGCCGAGACCGACGCGCGACAGCGCGTCCATCTTCTCGCGGATCGAGGGCACCGCCTTGAAGAACTCCTGCGCATCTTCCACAGTCATATCAAGCACATCGGCGATGCTCTTGCCCTTGAACTTCACCTCCAGCGTCTCGCGGTTATAGCGCGCGCCCTTGCAGGTTTCGCAGGTGACATAGACATCGGGCAGGAAATGCATCTCGATCTTGATGACACCGTCGCCCTGGCAGGCCTCGCAACGGCCGCCCTTGACGTTGAAGCTGAACCGTCCCGGCTTGTAGCCGCGCGCCTTGGCCTCGGGCAGGCCCGCGAACCAGTCGCGGATGGGCGTGAAGGCGCCGGTATAGGTGGCGGGGTTTGACCGCGGAGTGCGCCCGATGGGACGCTGGTCGATGTCGATCACCTTGTCGAGGAACTCCAGCCCCTTGATCGTTTCGCAGGGCGCGGGCGTCTGGCGGGCACCGTTCAGGCGCATGCTGGCGGTCTTGAACAGGGTCTCGATGGTCAGCGTCGACTTGCCGCCGCCCGAGACGCCGGTGACGCAGACGAATTTGCCCAGCGGGAAATCGGCGGTGACCTCGCGCAGGTTGTTGCCGGTGGCCTTGACCACCGTCAGTTTCTTGCCATTGCCCGGGCGGCGCTCGGCCGGGACCGATATCTCGCGGCTGCCTGACAGGTATTGCCCGGTGACCGAGGCCGCATCGGCGGCGATCTGCGCCGGCGTGCCGTGGCTGACCACCTGCCCGCCATGCACACCCGCGCCGGGGCCGATGTCGAACACATAATCGGCCTCGCGGATCGCCTCTTCGTCGTGTTCCACCACGATCACCGTATTGCCCTGATCCCGCAGGTTCTTGAGCGTGGTCAGCAGCCGGTCATTGTCGCGCTGGTGCAAGCCGATAGACGGCTCATCAAGCACATAGAGAACGCCGGTGAGGCCCGAGCCGATCTGAGACGCCAGGCGGATGCGCTGACTTTCGCCCCCCGACAGGGTGCCACTTGAACGCGACAGCGTAAGATATTCCAATCCCACGTTATTCAGGAAACCCAGCCGCTCGCGGATTTCCTTGAGGATGGCGCGTGCGATCTCGTTCTTTTGCGCGCTCAGCGCGGCGGGTGCGGTGTCGATCCAGGCATAGGCCTCCTTGATCGACATCTGCACCACCTCACCCACATGCAGGCCCGCGATCTTGACCGCCAGCGCCTCGGGTTTCAGCCGGAAGCCGCCGCAGGCACCGCAGGGGCGGTTGTTCTGATATTGCTCGAACTCCTCGCGGATCCAGTTGCTGTCGGTCTCGCGATAGCGGCGTTCCATGTTGGGAATGACGCCTTCGAAACTGCGGGTGACCTGATAGACGCGGCCGCCCTCGTCATAACGGAACTGGATTTCCTCGTCGCCCGAGCCACGCAAAAACACCTGCTGCACCTTTTCGGGCAGATCCTTCCAGGGGGTGTTCTTGTCGAACTGGTAATGGCGGGCGATGGCCTCGATGGTTTGCAGGAAATAGGGCGACTTGCCCTTGCGCCAGGGCGCCAGCGCACCGTCATAGACCTTGAGGCTCTGATCGGGCACCACGAGGCGTTCGTCAAAGAACAGCTCGACCCCCAGACCGTCGCATTTCGGGCAGGCACCATAAGGCGCGTTGAACGAGAACAGGCGGGGTTCGATCTCGGGGATGGTAAAGCCCGAGACGGGGCAGGCAAAGTTTTCCGAAAAGGTGATGCGTTCGGGCTCGCCCTCGCTGGGTGCGGTTTCCAGGATGGCAATGCCCGAGGCGAGGTCGAGCGCGGTGCGCAGGCTGTCGGCCAGCCGGGTTTCCAGCCCCTCGCGCACCACGATGCGGTCGACCACCACGTCGATATCGTGGCGGAATTTCTTGTCCAGCGTCGGCGGCTCGTCCAGCTCGTAGAACTGGCCATCCACCTTGACCCGCTGAAAGCCCTGCTTGCGCAGTTCCAGAAACTCCTTGCGGTATTCGCCCTTGCGGTCGCGCACGATGGGGGCCAGCAGATAGCCGCGCGTGCCCTCCTCCATCGCCATGATGCGATCAACCATGTCCTGCACCTGCTGCGCCTCGATGGGCAGGCCGGTGGCCGGGCTATAGGGCGTGCCGGCGCGCGCGAACAACAGACGCATATAGTCGTAGATCTCGGTCACCGTGCCGACGGTCGAGCGCGGGTTCTTGCTGGTGGTCTTTTGCTCAATGGAAATCGCAGGCGAAAGACCGCTGATATGGTCCACATCCGGCTTTTCCATCATGTCCAGGAACTGGCGCGCATAGGCCGACAGGCTTTCGACATAGCGTCGCTGCCCTTCGGCATAGATGGTGTCAAAGGCCAGGCTCGACTTGCCAGAGCCTGAAAGGCCGGTGATCACCACCAACTGATCGCGCGGAATATCCACGTCGATCCCCTTGAGATTATGCTCGCGCGCGCCGCGTACCTCGATGAACTTCTGCTCAGCCATGAACTGCCCTCGGACCCAATGCCACAGAGATAGGCGAAGCGCCGTGAGTCTCCAACCCGATTAACAGAACGTAAAGGGAACAAATGTAAGATGCAAAGGTTTTGACATTGCATTCAATTGATTGAATGTTAAATTGGCGAAAACCCGCAATCACTCGGACAGATTCCAGATGTTCTTTTTCCGCAAACCCGCCCAGCCCGGCCTTAGCGTCAGCGAGGCGGTCGAGGCGGCCAGCCGCGGTGACCTGCTGCTGATCGACGTGCGCGAAACGGGCGAGCTGGCCGCCACCGGAAAGGCCGCCGGTGCTCTGCATATTCCGCTTATGCAGTTGAGCGCGCGTGCCGATCGCCGCCACCCGGAATTCGAACCGCGGCTGGAGGGCGCAGAGCGTATCGCGGTTTATTGCGCCTCGGGTGGGCGCTCCGCCCGGGCGCGCAAACTGTTGTTGTCTCTGGGATTTACCGAGGTGCACAACTTGGGAGGCTTGGCGCACTGGGCTCGCGCTGGCGGCCGGATAGAACGAGTCTGATCGGATCGGCAGGCCCGCTCCCCGAAAATCGGACTCTGCGAGATGCCTCTGGTTGAACCTGACGCACAATCGCTGCTCCATGTCTCCCTCGGTTCTGGGCTGTCAGATCATTGCCTACCTCAAAACCACGATCACGAAACAAAAAACCTCTCCCAGGTGACTGGGAGAGGGTCAATTTCGTTTCACAAATTATCGATCTTACATGTGAATGACGCGACCGTATGCGTCGAGAACGCTTTCGTGCATCATCTCGCTCAGCGTCGGGTGCGGGAAGACCGTGTGCATCAGGTCCTCCTCGGTGGTCTCCAGCTGTCGGCCCACAACATAGCCCTGGATCATCTCGGTCACCTCGGCGCCGACCATATGGGCACCCAACAGCTCGCCGGTCTTGGCGTCGAAGATGGTCTTGACCATGCCTTCGGCCTCACCCAGGGCAATCGCCTTGCCATTGCCGATGAAGGGGAAGCGACCGACCTTGATGTCGTATCCCAGCTCCTTGGCCTTGGCCTCGGTATAGCCGACCGATGCCACCTGAGGGTGGCAATAGGTGCAGCCCGCGATGCTTTCGGGTTTGACCGGGTGGGCGTGCTTGCCCGCAATCAGTTCGGCCACCATGACGCCCTCGTGAGACGCCTTGTGCGCCAGCCAGGGTGCGCCGGCGATATCGCCGATGGCATAAAGCCCCTCGACCCCGGTGCGGCAATAGGCGTCGGTCACCACATGGGTGCGGTCGATCTTGACCCCCAGCGCTTCGAGCCCGAGGTTTTCCACGTTGCCGACGATGCCCACGGCAGAAATCACGGTGTCGAACTCCATCTTCTCGACCTTGCCGCCAGCCTCGATATGGGCGGTCACCTTGCCCTTGGTGCGGTCGAGCTGCTTGACCATGGATTTCTCCATGATCTTCATCCCTTGCTTGACAAAGCTCTTCTTGGCAAAGGCGCTGATTTCGGCGTCTTCCACCGGCAGAACACGGTCCATCACCTCGACCACGGTCGTGTCGGCGCCCAGCGTGTTGTAGAAGCTGGCGAATTCGATGCCGATGGCGCCCGAGCCGATCACCAGCAGTTTCTTGGGCATCCGCACCGGTTGCAGCGCGTGTTTGTAGGTCCAGACCAGATCGCCGTCCGCCTCAAGCCCCGGCAACTCGCGCGCGCGGGCGCCGGTGGCCAAGACGATGTTCTTGGCGGTCAGATCCTGGGCTCCCTTGTCGGTCTTGACCGACACCTTGCCCTTGGCCGGGATCGTCGCCTCGCCCATCACCACGTCGATCTTGTTCTTCTTCATCAGGTGGCCGATGCCCCCCGAAAGCTGCTTGGCCACCCCACGCGAGCGTTTCACCACCGCGTCGAGGTCATAGCCGATATTGTCGGCCTTCAGCCCGAACTCCTTGGCGCGCTCCATCAGGTGGAACACTTCGGACGAGCGCAGCAGCGCCTTGGTCGGAATACAGCCCCAGTTGAGGCAGATGCCGCCCAGATGCTCGCGCTCGACCACACAGGTCTTGAGCCCCAGCTGCGCTGCACGGATGGCGGCCACATAGCCCCCCGGTCCGGCACCGATTACGATCACGTCATAGGATTTTTCAGCCATGTTCTTCCCTCGGCCAGACCCGCTCTGAAAACTAGTTTACCATTAAACTAATTTTTTGCACACATCAACAGTACTCCTCCGCGACAAATGTGACGCAGAGACAGCGGCGATACACCCGCCATGCCAGCCTATACCGGCACCGGTCTTTGCGCTAGAACCGAGGGCAGGACTGGCGATGTGGAGAGCGGACGTGAAGAAAACCCTCAAGGACCTGTTTCTGGCATTTCTGAATGCAACGCTGATCCTGGTGGCGCTTTGCCTGTTCCTGGGCTGGCGGATGATGGCGACCGTGGACACGGTGAGTGAGCGCGTTTCCGCCGGGATCGCCGAGCTGGCACCGCTGCGGGATGAGGTCGCCGGGGTCCGGGCCGAGCTTTCCGGCCTCCGCGCCGATCTGGGCGCCGCACAGGGCACCGAGGCGGCAGAGCGGCTTAAAAACCGCCTCGATGGGCTGGAAACACGCCTGGAGGGGATGCAGGCGCGGATGACCAATCTGGCCACCCTGCCCGATCAATTGCTGGATCGCGCCTTTGAAACCGCCGCCGACCGTCTGGTGCGCGGCCTCTCGGACCTTCGCGGCTGTCAGCCGGCGTCGGACGGCGCCTGAACCTAGCTCGCCTTGCGCTGCAACTGCTGCACCGTGGCGCCATATCCGCCATGCGAGACATAGTCGGCCTCGCTCTGGGTGCTGGCCCGGTCAAGCGCCTGATTGCGATAGGGGAAGCGTCCGAATTTGCGGATCACCTCGCGATGGGCGCGTGCATGCAACAGGTTCGATGCACCTGATTCGGGCATCCGCTGGCACATCAGCCGCACACAGCGTTCCTGATCGCACAGGTTTTCGGAATGCATCATCGGCAGGTAGAAGAATTGCCGCGCTGGTTCGTCGATCTTCAGATCCCAGCCCTTGTCCACCGCACATTTGGCCGCCATCAATGCCGCCCGGTCGGTTGCAAAGGCCTGTCCCGATCCGCGGAACATGTTGCGGGGGAACTGATCGGTGAGGATGATATAGGCCAGAACCCCGCTGGGATAGGTGAGCCACAGCGAGAACCTGCCCTCTGCCGCTGCCTCCCACGTGGTCTGGAACTTGTCCCGGATCCGGGCGTCAAGCGCCTCGTCCTGAATATACCATCCAGCCGGACCCACCTCGTCCAGCCAGAATTTCAATACGTCTTCGGGGCCGACCATCGGTCTGTCTCCACTCTCCTTTGTCCCCAGGTTAATGGGGATTAAACGCTTTTTTAAAATTCTGTAACAGTAACGATTTGCAACAATGCGTCACGAAACAAGGGGAAAAATCGCCTATTTCTCCTCTTCCCCGCCCTGATCGGCCTCGAATGCCACTTCCTGCGCCATCTCGATCGCCACCGGCGAGGCGGTTGGATACATGTACGCCATCGAACTGGTCTCCTCGACCGGGGTCGAGGGGCGCTGAGTCGCGCGATAGGCGGCATAGGCGGCTGTGGCGAACATCAGCGCCGCGATGAAGAAGAAAAAGCCCGGCGGACCGAACACCCCGTCCGACATCAACCAGCCGGTGGTGACCGGACCGGCGATGGCGCCCAGACCGTTGATGAACACCAGCCCGCCCGAGGCCGCCGGCATATCGTCATAGTCGAGATAGTCGTTGGTATAGGCGATCAGCAGAGAATAAAGCGGGTTGGACAGCCCACCGATGATCAGCGCCGCCAGCAGCAGGAACTCGAACCGGCCCCCCATCACCGCGCCCAGCATGGCGCCACCGCCCCCGACCAGCGCCACAAACAGGATCAGCACCCGCCGGTCCATCCGGTCCGACAGCCAGCCCAGCGGATATTGCACCACCAGTGCGCCCACGTAAAAGGTGGCGACAAAGATCGACAGTTGCGACAGCGTCAGCCCCACATTGGCGGCATAGACCGCGCTCATCCCGAACTGGGCCGAGAACACGCCCCCCAGCAGGAACATGCCGACACAGCCCAGCGGCGAGGTCTGCATCAGTGCCTTCAGGCTCATCGGTTTGGTGCTGTCAAAGGCCGGCGTCGGCGAGATCGACAGCAGGATCGGTCCAAACGAGATCGAAACCACGATCGAGGCGATGATGAATGCCTCGTAGCCGCCCGGGTCACCCACCTGGATCAGCCCCTGGGCCACGATGATACCGGTCATCTGCACGATCATGTAAAGCGACAGCGCCTTGCCCCGGTTGGTGTTGTCGGCGGCATTGTTCAGCCAGCTTTCGGCCGTGACATAAACGCCCGAAAAACAGAACCCGATAATCACCCGCCCCAGCATCCAGACATAGGTATTGGCAAAGGCGGGATAGAGGATCATCACCGCCGAGATGAACGAGGCCAGCGCCGCGAACACCCGCACATGCCCGACCCGGCGGATCATCTCGGGCGCCATGCGCGAGCCGCCTAGGAAGCCCACGAAATAGGCCGACATCACCAGCGACATCTCGAAGGTGGAAAACCCCTCGATCTCGCCCCGCACACCCAAGAGGGTACCCTGCAGACCGTTGCCTACCATCAACAGGCCAATGCCCAAAAGCAGCGCCCATGCGCTGGAAAGAACCTGAAGCATCGTGATTGCCTTTGTGCGGTTGCGGGCACTCAGCCCAAAGTGTGAAGGGTCGAACCTCTGCTTGTGCATGACAAACGGGTCCGGGTCTCATCCGTTATCGCCTAGCCCGGCAGCAAAAGCGACGCATCCCCATAAGAGAAGAAACGATAGCGATGTGCCACCGCATGGGCATAGATTTCGCGTATGCGATCCTGCCCCATCAGGGCCGAGACCAGCATCAGCAGCGTCGATTTGGGCAGGTGAAAATTGGTCATCAGCCCGTCGGCGACGCGGAACGCAAAGCCGGGATAGATAAAGATATCGGTCTCGCCCTCCCAGGGCGCGATCCGGCCGCCGCGCGCGGCGCTTTCGATCAGGCGCAGCGCGGTGGTGCCAACCGGAATCACCCGCCCGCCCGCCGCCTTGGTGGCGGCGATCTCGGCCGCGGCCTCGGCGCTGACCCGTCCCCATTCGGCATGCATCTTGTGGGTGGTCACATCCTCGACCTTGACCGGCAGGAAGGTACCCGCGCCCACATGCAGGGTAACGTGGGTAAAGGTGACGCCGCGCGCGGCCAGCGCCGCCAGCAGCGCCTCGTCGAAATGCAACGAGGCGGTGGGCGCTGCCACCGCGCCGGAATGGCGAGCCCAGACGGTCTGGTAATCGGTCTTGTCCTGCTCGTCGGCAGGGCGTTTTGCGGCGATATAGGGCGGCAACGGCATCGCACCCGCCTGGGCCAGCGCGGCGTCGAAATCGGGGCCGGTCAGGTTGAACCGCAGATGCGCCTGCCCGTCCTTGATCACTTCAACATCCGCCGACAGATCGCTGGAAAAGCTGATGGTTTCCCCCTCACGCAACTTGCGCAGAGGTTTCGCCAGCGCGCTCCAGCCACCATCGGCGCGCGGTTCCAGCAAGGTCACCTCGATCCGGGCCGTGACCGGCCCTTGCGCGCTCTGGCGCTGGCGGGTGCCGCTCAGCCGTGCGGGGATCACCCGCGTGTCATTGAGCACCAGCCGGTCGCCCGGACGCAGCCAGTCGGGCAGATCGCGCACCACCGCATCGGTGATCGCATCGCCCCGCGCCACCAGCAGGCGCGCAGAGGATCGCGGCTGGACGGGCCGCGTGGCAATCAGGTCGTCGGGCAGGTCGAAATCGAAATCGCTGAGCTTCATGGCCCGCGCCTATAGAGCGCGCCACGTGCTTTGACCACAGGCAATTCGTCTGTCATGCCGACGACCGCTCTAGCGATCGCCGCCGTGCGACGGCTCAGGTCGCGGCGACGGGGCGGGTTGCGGCGCGGGGGCGGGCGTGCCCGCAGGGGCGGTGGGCGCGGGGGCGGCGTTTTCCTCGGGCACCGCCGGCAGGCTGGGCGCGGGCGCGCGGATCATGTCGCGCAGAAAGCCGGGCGTCAGCCCCGAGAGCGGATTGACAAAGACCTGAGGCCGTTGCATCGGCCCGGTCAGGGTATAGTTGAACCCGATCAGCCCCTCTCCCTTGCGGGTCAGCACGCTGCCGATCGCATTGAGCAGATAGATAGGCGAGACCACGCCGCGCAGGTCCAGAACCCGGTTTTCCGTATCCACGGTCCCGTTGATCGACACCCCGATTGACGGGCCGACGGCGCTGCCTTCGAGAATCGTCAGCGTTCTGGGCGTCAGCCGCATCCTGCCATCAATTTCGCCAAACAGGATGCCCTGCCCCGACATTTCGTCAAGCAACCCCACCAGCGACACCGCGTTCAAGAGCGCGGCCATGGCGGGGGCGTCGCGCACCCGCGTGTTGCGCACCCGCAGTTGAGCGTCGTAATTGCCCGGCGCGCCCACCGGCTCCATCACCAGCTGGAAGCTGCCGCCATGGGCCTGATCGAGGATCCCCGCGGCGCGGAACACCGCACCGGCATCCTCGGCCTGCAGAAACACAGCGCTGCGCGCACCCCGTCCGATCAGCTGTCCCGAAATGGGGACTTGCCCGTTCAGCGACCCGGTAAAGCGGCCATTGAGCCCGCCCCCGGTTGCGAAACTGCCCTGCATGCCGCTGAGCGCGATGGTATCGCTGACCTGCAACCGGTCGAGAGTTAGGGTCACCCCGGGGGCCACCCCACTGTCGCCACTGCTCTGCGCCGACGAGCCGCTACTCCCAAAACTGGCCTGGCGCAGGTCCAGCGTACCGCCCTGCACCGCGATATCGGGCGGGGCGCCGGCACCCCGCCCGATCAGCTCGACCGGCACCGCCAGCCAATCACCCAGCTCGAACGAGCTGAAACGGGCGCGCGCGAAACTGCGGTCGGGATTGAACTCGATACTGCCGCGCGTGCGCAGCCCGGCGGCCTCAACCTCGATCGCGTCGACCTGTCCGCCTTGTCCGAGCGTTGCCGACAACGACATCCGGCCCGCGTCGGCAGGCGGTTTCGACCAGCCCAGTTCCGGCAGCGACAGGCGCAGCCCTGACAGATCCGACTGAGCTGTCAGGCGCAACGGCTCGCCGCCGCCAATGCCCAGTGTAAATGTGGCCTCGCCGGCACCGGTCAGCATGCCATCGGGCAAGCCCAAGCGCTGTTCGCGAACCAGATCGGGGGTCACCGCGATCCGCCCGGTCAGACTACTGCGTTGGCCCTGCCCCAATGGTTGCTGCCAGCGCATGGCGACTGGAACGCTGCCAAACAGCCCCGCACCCTGCAACGCGATCCGGTCCTGATCCCCGGTCACCTCAAGCCGGGGCGCCGAGACCGGCGTACCGGGAACCAACACCTCGCTGGCCACCTCAGCGAGCACGCCGGAGAGGTGAAACTCCATATCCGCGATCGTCACCTTGTCCTTGAGAGGCAGCGCCAGCGTTCCGGTCAAGCGGGCCTGGCCCTGCGCCAGATCGACCGGCAGGTTGGCCTTGTCGAGGATGCTGAGCGGCGGCTCGTTCAGCAGCGACAGCGCGGCCGTGACCGGCCCGCTCGCCGTGATCCGGGCAATGCCCGGCGCCGATTTGCGGATGCCGATATCGGGGATGATGAACGAGGTGCCGGTGGCGTCGATCTCGCCGCCCTGAGCGGCCACCACCACGCCCGCATCGGCGGTCACCGCGAAACGGCCACCCAGCAGGCTGGCCTGCCCGCGCGCGCGCATCAGCGGCGGCAAGGTCTTGGCATAACGGATCTGTGCCTCGGCAAAATCGAAATCAGCATAGAGGTCCGGCTTCTCGCCGGGGCGAAGCCGGAGCGCGAGGTCGAGATCGCTCAGCTGCGCCTCGACCAGGTTATCGGTCACCCATTCGCGCGGTTTCGGCGCCACGGTTTCCGGCCAATAGGAAAGCACTTGCGCCGGTGTGATCGCGTCCAGCTGCGCGTCGAGCGCCAGTTGCCAGCCCTCGGGCGCGGCCCCCAGATCCCCGTCCAGCCGCAGGGTCCGGCCATCGTCGATCACATCCATTCGCCCGATCCGCAGGCGGAACGGGTTGAGGGTCATCTGGAAATCGACCTCGGCCCGGTCGACTGTCAGCGGCTCGGGATAGACCCCGGCGGGATTGACCCGCAGACCATGCAGGCCGAACTGTCCCACCAGCCGGTCGAGCCGCCCATGCTCCACCCCATCGAGATAAGCGACCCCATCCGCCTGGGCGGCGCCCCAGGCGCTGTCCACCGCCACCTCGGCAAAGCTCAGCCGCTGCTCGGCCGGGTCATAGGTAAAATAGGTGCGCGCCGAGGCGAAGGGAATCGGCCGCGTGTTCGGGTTGGGTTGCAGCGCCCCGCGTCCGATCTGAAGCGTGGCCGAAATCGGGGTCAGCGCGCCCGCCGCGTCGAACCCACCGCGAAGCGCGCCCGAAATCGGCGCATCCAGCACCTGCAACCAGGCCAGCGCGGGCGCCTGGGCCGCGATATCGGCGGCGGCCAGATCCTCGATCGAGATGCCGAAACTGGCCGAGGGCTGGCCCAGCGTGCTGGTATAATTGGCCTCGAACCGGCTGGCATAGTCGCGCCCGCTGAGCAGCGTGAACTCGGTGGCGATGCGCAGGTCGCCGCCACCTCGGGTAACCAGAACCTGACCGCCATCCAGCGTCCAGCCGCGCCCCTGGCGCAAATCTTCATAGTCGAGCGACACTGCCGTCAGTTCGACCGAGCTGAGCGCGTCAAGCTGCGGGAGCAGGAACACGGCATCGAAGGATTCCAGCAATTGCGCGAATGTCGGCGCCTGCCCGACCGAACCGCCACCCTGCCCGCCCAGCGACAGCGAGAACTGCCCCTGGGCATCGCGCCGCAGCGTGGCCGAGGCGCCATTCAGCACGATCCGCTTAGGCTGGACCTGACCGCGCAACAAGGGACGCATCGCCAGGCTGGCCTCGGCATCCGCAAGCCGGGCGATCACCCGGCCACCCGCATCGGAAAGCTCGAGATCGCGCAGGCGCAGACGTGGGCGCCAACCTTTGTTGATCACGAAGTAGACGCCGCCAAACCGGATGCTGATCCCGTCCAGCGCCTGGGTCAGCCGCGTCTCGACCCGCGATTGCAGCCAGGGTGGCGCCTGAAGGGTCTGGCCCAACAGCATCAACCCGGAAAAGACCGCCAGAAACACCAACAGCACGGTGCCGCGCATCGCCCATAGCAACGTCACCCGCCGGCGGCTGCGGCGCGGTTTTGCGGGGTCGGCCCCGTCCGAGGTCTTGTCGATGTCTTCCAACTTCTCCGCCGCGACCTATTATGCGCGTAACCTAGTCATGAAACCCAGCCGGAGTGCCCCGATGCCCGACGTCACAGATATTGCCCCCGAATTCACGCTTCCCCGCGATGGCGGCGGCGAGATCAGCCTGTCCGACCTGCGCGGTCGCGCGGTTGTTCTGTTCTTCTATCCCCGCGATGATACTCCGGGCTGCACCAAGGAATCCATCGGCTTTTCTGTGAACCTGCAGGCCTTTGCCGATGCCGGTGCCCAGGTGTTGGGGATCTCGCGCGATACGGTGGCCAAACATGACAAATTCGTCGCCAAGCACGGGCTGACCACACCGCTGCTGTCGGATGCCGAAAGCGATGTCTGCGAGCGCTATGGCGTCTGGGTGGAAAAGAACATGTATGGCAAGAAATCCATGGGGATCGAACGGTCGACCTTTCTGATCGACGCCGAGGGCCGGATCGCGCGCGTCTGGCGCAAGGTCAAGGTTGCCGGTCATGTGGACGAGGTGCTGGACGCGGTGCGCGCCCTGTGAGCCTGACCCTGACCGAAATGGCCGTCGAGGTGCTGACCACCGCCGACGGACGCGCCAAGACCGAGCTGTCGCGCCGCCACGCCGCCTCATGGTTTGCCGCCCGTAAGGGTGAAGCCGACCCGATCGCGGTGGGCACTGCGCACCCGCCACTGCATCCCGCCCGGCCCGAGCGGCCCGAACTGCTCAGCCCCCGCGACGTGCCCCGCAGGCGTCCGGGGTCCGAGGCCGGGCGCATCGCACTGTTGCATGCGGTCGCGCATATCGAACTGAACGCGGTCGACCTGCACTGGGACGTCATCGCGCGCTTCGGCCATGTAGCGATGCCGGTTGGGTTCTACGACGACTGGGTGAAATGCGCGGACGAGGAATCCAAGCACTTCAATATGGTCTGCGATGTTCTTGAGAATATCGGCAGCCATTATGGCGCCCTTCCGGCCCATGCCGGCATGTGGCGCGCCGCCGAAGATACCGCCGAAGACCTGATGGGCCGGTTGGCGGTGGTACCCATGGTGCTCGAAGCGCGTGGGCTGGATGTGACGCCGGGGATGATCGACATTTTCCGCAAGGCCGGGCTGACGCAGGCGGTCGCCGCGCTCGAGGTGATCTATGCCGAGGAAGTGGGTCATGTGGCCTATGGCTCGAAATGGTTCCACTTCCTGTGCGGGCGCGAGAATACCGATCCCAAGGACGCGTTCCACGCGCTTGTCCGGCGCTATTTCCACGGCGCGCTGAAGCCCCCCTTCAACGAGGAAAAACGCGCCGAGGCGGGACTCCCGCCCGATTTCTACTGGCCGCTGGCCGAGGAAACACCCCAGCGCGAACGGGGTATCTAGCCGGATTACCCCATGCAAACGCATGGTTTCGGCGGTTTTTCGCCGAAACCGGACCGCGATGGGCGCGCTTTCCCCTCATCTGGTAAAGAAACTTGCCCGATCGGCACCACGCCGGTATTCACACGGGCTATGGCCCCGACACCACTCACTCATTTGCCGGGGCTCGCTTAGGGGCAACAAGGGATGGGCGCGTGCGAACACGTCTGGCGATCAAAATCCACTCGTTTCTGGAAAAAAGATTTCCTGAACGCCGTGTCTTTCTGAAATCCGACACCGACACACGGTTCATAAGGCTCCGGCCTGAAACTCAGTTGATCGCCTTTGGCGGCGCAACGCTGCTGGTGGCCTGGACGATTGTCGCCACCGCGATCCTGCTGATGGACAGTATCGGCGCGGGAAATTTCCGCGAACAAGCCAAGCGCGACCAGGCTACGTATCAGGAGCGCCTGAACGAGCTGTCGCGCGAACGTGACGCCCGCGCCGAGGAGGCAGTCGCCGCACAACAACGGTTTAACGCGGCGCTGACCCAGATTTCGGCGATGCAGACAGAGCTGCTCGCCTCGGAGAACCGTCGGCGCGAGTTGGAAACCGGTGTCGAAGTGATCCAGACCACACTGCGCTCGACGATGAAACAACGCGAGGTCGCGCGGGCAGAGCTGAAGCGGCTGCACGCAAACACCGAAGGGTCAGCCGCCGTGCAGCAGGTGGCCGCCGAAGTGCCTGCGCAGATGGATTTCATGGCCGCCGCACTGGAACGCACCGCCGAAGAACGCGACAGGATTCGCGCCGACGCGCAGTCGGCGCTTGATGCGCGTGCCGAGCTGGAGCTTGAAATCAAGTTGATGGAAGAGCGCAACGACCAGATCTTCCGCCAGCTTGAAGAGGCAATGACGATTTCGCTGGAGCCGCTGGACAAGATGTTCCGCAGCGCCGGCATGCCCACCGACCGCATTATCGAAGAAGTGCGGCGCGGCTATAGCGGCCAGGGCGGGCCGCTTACCCCTTTGTCCTTCAGCACGCGCGGTGAGGAACCCTCAGCCGACGAACTTCGCGCGAATGAACTGCTTCAGCAGATGGATCAGCTGAACCTTTACCGGATCGCAGCCGAACAGGCGCCCTTTGCGTCGCCGGTCCGCGCCGCGGTGCGTTTTACCAGCGGTTACGGCTATCGGCGCGACCCCAAGACAGGCGGCAAACGCATGCATAACGGGTCGGATTTCGCGGGCAAGCACGGCACCGACATCCATGCGACCGCCGATGGCGTGGTCACCCATGCGGGCTGGCAGTCGGGGTTTGGCAAGCTGATCAAGATCCGCCACGCCTTCGGGATCGAGACCTATTACGCCCATAACTCGCAACTCCGTGTAAAGGTCGGCCAAAGGGTCTCGCGCGGGGATCATATTGCTGATATGGGTAGCACCGGTCGGTCCACCGGGACGCATCTGCACTACGAGGTGCATGTCAACGGAAGACCCGTTAACCCCATGACTTACATCAAGGCTTCACGCAATGTTTTCTAAGAGCAAAATCAACGAGCCCGCCCCCAAGGCCCCCGAGGCGGCCAAACCCGCTGCGCCTGTGGCTCCTGCCGCACCCGCTCCGAGCGATTACAAGGCAGCTGCGCCCAAGCCCAAGCCACCGGCCTCGATCCTCTCCTCGGATCTGCATATCACCGGCAATATCAAGACCTCTGGTGACATCCAGGTCGAAGGCTCGGTCGAGGGCGATATCCGCGCGCATCTGCTGACCATCGGTGAGACCGCCACCATCAAGGGGGAAGTGACCGCCGACGACGTGGTGATCAATGGCCGGATCGTGGGCCGGGTTCGGGGCCTCAAGGTGCGCCTGACCTCGACCGCACGGGTCGAAGGCGACATCATCCACAAGACCATCGCGATCGAGAGCGGTGCTCATTTCGAAGGTTCGGTACAGCGTCAGGACGATCCGCTGAACCCCGGTCGCGCAGCAAAGCCCGGCGCGAACCCGGCCGCAGCCGCCCCGGCGCACAAGCCCGAAGGTGCCTGAGACCTCTCTCTTTCAGAACATACAAAGCGCCGCGGGCCTCCCGCGGCGCTTTTGATTTGGCGCAACGGTCGACCCGGGCAGCACCAGATTTTTCGTCTAAAAATCTTGGCCCGCCCGGCCGCGCCGGATCGGCTCAATCCGCGCCCAGCATCCATTCGCCCTGGGGCCAGAACGCGTGAAAGGCAAAGGCGAACATCACGTCATGAGGCAGATCGCTCCCCCGCCCGTCGCGCACCCTGATCGACCCCACATCACGCCCCTTACCGATCTGGGACGTATCAAGGGCCGACGCCTGCCCCGCGCGCCATTCAAAGCGTATCCCCGCCTCCTCCAGCACCCCGGCCTCGGCCAGCCGTGTCAGCGGCCAAGCCCGTTCACCTACCCGAACCACCCGCGCCAATGCCGGGATACCATGCGGCGGTGCCTTGCCATCATAGAGAAAGGGGCGCAGGGCACTGTCATAGCTCACATAGGGGTTACGGCCATAGGCGCGGCGAAACGCCGGCTCGGCCATCACCAGACCGTCTGGATAACGGGCGCGGAACTGGTCCCAGCTCTCCATCCAGCTGGGCAGCGGCGTCAGTTCGATCCCCGTCAGCCTGCCCACGATCGCCAGCCCCTGCGCCTGCTGCCACCAGCTCTGTGTCTGGCGGTCATACATCACCATGTCCGAGTTGCGCAGCTTGCCGGTCACCCCGAACTCCAGCTCTCCCGCCGGGCTGCGCCGGTCGAAGGTCAGGCCCGAATTGCACAGCGGGCAGAAGGTCACGGCCACCGGCACCGTGCCGATGCGGTCATTGACGATCTCGTGCCACATCAGATAGCGCAGCGGATAGGCCCGTGCTGCATGTCCGGACAAGGCCACGGTGATCACCGGCTCGCGCCCCTCAAGGTCCGTCACCTCGGTAGCACTCAGAAACGCGGGATCGCTCAGCGCAGGGATACCATCCTTGGGCGGGCCGCCCGACTGGATCTCGCGCCAATGCGCTACGCTGGTCTTGTCGAAATCGGTATCGGGCCACTCATGGCGCCAGATCTCCGGTCCGGCCAGAACGGGCAGCGCCAGCCAGATCGCAAGAAAGAGGGAAAGAAGGCGCATGCCGGGACCTCTGAGGTTCGCATTTCCGATCCATGGTCACCGCACCGATGGCATCGCGCTACCCCACACACGCAAAAGTGAGGCCGCCGGTGCCCCGAAACGAGGCGCCGGCGACGCATAATCAGTCGGTCACGCTGACCGTTTTCATCTGATCGGGCTGGCCGATCACCGAGCCGTTGGGACCGGTGCCGCGCTTGATCGCGTCAACCACGTCCATGCCGCCGGTCACCTTGCCCACCACCGTATATTGACCGTCCAGGAACGGCCCCGGTGCGAACATGATGAAGAACTGGCTGTTGGCGCTGTTGGGGTCCTGCGCGCGGGCCATGCCCACCACACCGCGTTCATAGGTGATATCCGAGAACTCGGCCGGCAGGTCGGGCCGGTCGGACCCGCCCCGCCCGGCAAGGCGCATGTCGCCGCCCATGCGGCCATATTGCACATCGCCGGTTTGGGCCATGAACCCGTCGATCACCCGGTGAAACACCACCCCGTCATACGCGCCCGAAGCCGCCAGCGCAGTGATCTGTTCCACATGTTTTGGGGCCACATCCTCGAGCAGGTCGATGGTGACGGTGCCATTGGCCTCGCCCGCCACCTCGATCTTGAGGCCGGTCGCGCCCGCCGGAACGGCGAACAGCGCCAGAAGGGCCGCAAGCTTATACATCTGCGGCCACCTTGACGCTGATCATGCGATCGGGATTCGCAGGCGGCTCGCCGCGGGTGATCGCATCCACATGTTCCATCCCCGAAATCACCCGGCCATAAACGGTGTACTGGCCATTCAGGAAATGGTTGTCCTTGAAGTTGATGAAGAACTGGCTGTTGGCCGAGTTCGGATTGGCCGAGCGCGCAGCACCCAAGGTGCCCCGGTCATGCGGCAGTTTCGAGAATTCGGCCGGCAGATCAGGCAGCGAGGAACCACCGGTGCCCGCGCGGCGGATGTTGAACCCGTCTTCCATGTCGCCGTTGGCCACATCGCCGGTCTGCGCCATGAAGCCGTCGATCACCCGGTGAAAGCAGACATTGTCATACTCGCCGGCGCGCGCCAGCTCCTTCATCCGCTCGGAATGTTTGGGCGCCACGTCGGGCAGCAGCTCGATGACGACATTGCCGTCCTTCAGCTCGACGATGATCGTGTTTTCGGGATCCTTGATTTCGGCCATCGGGCCCTCCTGTCACTGTGTTTGCCGGGAACCTAACCATCACGCGCGGGATCGACAAGGCACGCCATTGACGGGGGCGCCCATTCGGGTAGAGAAACCGGCAAACGCATTGAAGCAAGGAGATTGCGGCTGATGGGCTGGAAAACACTCGACGACATGGACCTGAACGGCAAGCGCGTGCTGGTGCGGGTCGATATCAACGTGCCGATCGTGGACGGGGTGGTGACCGACTCGACCCGCATCCGCCGCCTGATGCCCACCATCCGGGATATCCTTGCCGCCGGGGGCCGCCCCATCCTGCTGGCGCATTTCGGCCGCCCCGGCGGCGAGCGGCGCAAGAACCTGTCGCTGAGCCAGCTGGTTCCAACGCTGGAACGGGCGTTCGAAACCAAGGTGCTGTTTGCCGATGATTGCGTCGGCCCCGCCGCCGAAGAGGCCGCCGAGGCTTTGCAGCCCGGCCAGGTGCTGCTCTTGGAGAACACCCGCTTTCACGCCAGCGAAACCAAGAACGATCCCGATCTGGCCGCCGGGATGGCACGGCTGGGCGATATCTTTTGCAACGACGCCTTTTCCGCCGCGCATCGCGCCCACAGTTCGACCGAAGCAATCGCGCGCCTGCTGCCCTCTTGCGCCGGGCGGCTGATGCAGGCCGAGCTTGAGGCATTGGAAAAGGCGCTGGGCAAGCCCGAACGCCCGGTCACCGCAGTCGTCGGTGGCGCCAAGGTCTCGACCAAGCTGGAACTGCTGGGCAACCTGATCGAAAAGGTCGATTACCTTGTGATCGGTGGCGGCATGGCCAACACCTTTCTGGTGGCCAAGGGGATGCCGGTGGGCAAATCGCTGGCCGAACGCATCATGAAAGACACCGCTGTCGAGATCCTGGCCAAGGCCGAGGCGGCAGGCTGCACCATCGTGCTGCCCAGCGATGTCGTGGTGGCCGAGAAATTCGAAAGCCACGCGCCACATCAGATCCTGCCCGCCGACCGCTGCCCCGACGAGGGCATGATCCTGGATGCGGGCCCTGACAGCCTTGCGACGATCAAGGCGATTTTCGAGAAAAGCCGGACCCTGATCTGGAACGGGCCGCTGGGCGCGTTCGAGCTGGAACCCTTTGACGCGGCAACCAATGCCGCCGCGCTGAAGGCGGCGGCATTGACCCGGGCGGGCAAGCTCATCTCGGTCGCCGGTGGCGGCGATACGGTGGCCGCGCTCAACGCCAGCGGCGCAGCGGGGGATTTCACCTATATCTCGACCGCGGGCGGCGCGTTTCTGGAGTGGATGGAGGGCAAGACCCTGCCCGGTGTCGCCGCCCTCACGCATGCGGGCTAACTCAATTCATCGCAAGCCCGCGCGCCATTTACACCCGCGCGCGGGACCCTGCGGGACGGATCCCACCGCCATCCGGCCCGTCGTCATCCTCGGACAGGATGGCGCGGCGCATGTCGCCCAGATCGGGGCTGTGCAGCCAGCGCAGGCCGGTCGTCATGAACACCAGTCGAAACATCACGCGCTCTCCAACCGCTGTTCCCGTTGCGGCCCCATCGCGTCGAGCGTCCGCAACAGGCCCTCGTGACGGGCCAGTTCGTCTTTCAGCGACAGCTTGCGCCGTTTGAGCATACGCAGCGTCTGGGCACAGGGCGCCGGGCGCTTGAGCTCGGTCAGGATGCGCTGTTTCAGCTCGGCCCGGCGCTCTTTCAGCACCGCCATCCTCAGCTTCAAAGAGAATGCGCGAACTCTGCCTGTTGCGGTCATTTACGGTCTCCTCCGATTGTGAACCCTGCCGCGACATATCGCGGCCTGCGCCAAAGATGGGGAGCGCTTATCAGGAAAGAACCCAATACCGGCATAGATTAAGATAGGTTTTACCTATCATTGAGAAATCCGTATGCCGCCCGACATCACCCTGCGCCAGCTCACCTATTTCTCGACCCTTGTGGCCGCCGGGCAATATCGCCGCGCCGCGCGCAGCCTGGGCATCAGCCAGCCCTCGCTCAGCCTGCAAATCGCGGCGCTGGAAAAGGCGGTGGGCGCGCGGTTGCTGGAGCGGCGCCGCAGCGGCCTGATCCTGACCCCCGAGGGCCGCGACGTATCCGAGATGGTGGCGCGTATCCTGCGCGAGGTCGAA
Organism: Ruegeria sp. BHSC223; assembly: GCF_059613025.1. NCBI lineage: Bacteria > Pseudomonadati > Pseudomonadota > Alphaproteobacteria > Rhodobacterales > Roseobacteraceae > Ruegeria > Ruegeria sp. BHSC223. Next base: position 76,786 of record NZ_JBXWRR010000001.1, on the reverse strand, counting down.
GCACTGACCCTCTATGCCAGCCCGATGCGGGACAACATGACCGGCACGCTGCGGCTGGGCTCGACCCCGACCATCGGCCCCTATCTGCTGCCACGGGTGCTGCGCCAGTTGCATCGCCAGTATCCCAGGCTGAAACTGGCGATCCGCGACGGCGCCCCGCGTGACCTGGTCGAGGATCTGGCGGCCGGGCGCTATGACCTGATCCTGACCCAGCTGCCTGTCGGCCGGGACGATATCCGCGTGGCGCCATTGTTTCGCGAGCCGCTGGAACTGGCGGTAGACCCGGCGCACCGGCTGGCGGGCGTACCCCAGGTCCGGCAAGCCGATCTGGCGGGCGAAACCATGCTGGGCCTCAGCCCCGGTTATGCGCTGCACGGACAGGTTCAGGGCCTGTGCGAAACCGCCGGGGCCCGGCTCAGCACGGAATTCGAGGGCACCAGCCTGGACGCCCTGCGGCAGATGGTGTCGCTGGGCATGGGGATCACCCTGCTGCCCGCGCTCTATGTCGCCTCCGAAGTCCGCGCGACCGGCGCCGATGTCACCACGCGGCCGCTGAGACCCGCGATGCACAGAACTGTCGGGCTGGCCTGGCGCACGGCCACCGGCACCCCGCCCGCGATCGACCGCTTCATCCAGCTGACCCGGCAGGTGATCCACGACGAGATGAGCGGCATCCTGCAACCCGTCAGATGACAAGGTAAAAACCCGAAAAACACGTGAAGAAGAGGGATTCACAAGCGGATCCGCCTGTGTCATACTAGGGTCACGCACCCGCCAGAGGTGCGACCAGAGGCAATCAAGACGGCAGGTATACCGCGTGTCCCGGACAACCAGACCCAGCATCGGCGCGATCGCGTTTTTCGCGGTCTCCTTTGCGCTGGCGATCTATTTCACCTTTGCGGCCGTGCAGGGCGATTTCGGCCTGTTCCGCCGGGTCGAGATTGCCGCCGAGCGCGAGGTGCTGTCGCGCGACCTGGCCAAGGTCGAGGAACAGATCGACCGGATGGAAAACCTGACCCGGCGTCTGAGCGACGATTATCTGGATCTTGACCTGCTGGACGAACAGGCCCGGTCCGTACTGGGCCTGCTGCGCGCCGACGAGATCGTGATCCGCTGAGGCGAAGCGCCTGGATTTTTCGTAGAAAAATCTCCTGACGTCGAAAATCTTCTGCGAAGATTTTCCGGCCCCACCCGGCCTTGCCGCCGCGTCATATTAGCACTCGTCATGCGGCGAAAAATGCTTTATTAGATAGTTTAATGCTAAACTATTTCACCGACAGAGGAATGGCGCCGTGACCGCGACGAGAAAGACCTCAAGAAAATCAAATACTTCCGCCGAAGAACTGAAGCACTATTACCGCGAGATGTTGCTGATCCGCCGATTCGAGGAAAAGGCCGGCCAACTCTACGGCATGGGTCTGATCGGCGGGTTCTGCCATCTTTATATCGGCCAGGAAGCGGTTGTCGTGGGTCTTGAGGCCGCCGCCGAAGAGGGTGACAAGCGCATCACCTCGTATCGCGACCACGGCCACATGCTGGCCTGTGGCATGGAACCGGGCGGCGTCATGGCCGAACTGACCGGGCGCGAGGGCGGCCTGTCCAAGGGCAAGGGCGGCTCGATGCACATGTTCTCGAAAGAGAATCATTTCTACGGCGGCCATGGCATCGTCGGCGCCCAGGTGCCGCTGGGTGCGGGCCTGGCCTTTGCCGACAAGTACCTGGACAACGGTCGCGTCACCTTTACCTATTTCGGCGATGGCGCGGCCAACCAGGGCCAGGTCTACGAGACCTTCAACATGGCCGCCCTGTGGAAACTGCCGGTCGTCTTCGTGATCGAGAACAACCAATACGCCATGGGCACCGCCCAGAAACGCTCGACCTCCTCGCCCGATATCTACACCCGCGGCGAAGCCTTTGGCATCCCCGGCGAAACCGTTGACGGCATGAACGTGCTGTCGGTGAAAGAGGCCGGCGAAAAGGCCGTGGCCCACTGCCGCGCCGGCAAGGGGCCCTATATTCTCGAGGTCAAGACCTATCGCTATCGCGGCCACTCGATGTCGGACCCGGCCAAGTACCGCACCCGCGAAGAGGTGCAGAAAGTGCGCGAACAGAGCGACCCGATCGAGATGGTGCGCGAGATGCTGCTCAGCGGCAAACACGCCACCGAAGATGACCTGAAGGCGATCGACAAGGAGATCAAGGAGATCGTCAACCAGGCCGCCGAATTTTCGAAAGAAAGCCCCGAGCCGTCGGTCGACGAGCTCTGGACCGATATCTACGCCTGAGAGGACATCACGACATGGCAACCGAAATTCTGATGCCCGCCCTGTCCCCCACCATGGAGGAAGGCACCCTGGCGAAATGGCTGGTCAAGGAGGGCGACACCGTCTCCTCGGGCGATATCCTGGCCGAGATCGAAACCGACAAGGCCACGATGGAGTTCGAGGCGGTCGACGAAGGCATCGTCGGCAAGATCCTGATCGCCGAAGGCACCGAAGGGGTCAAGGTCAACACCCCCATCGCCCTTCTTGTGGAAGAAGGCGAAAGCGTCGATGCGGCGCTGTCGGCCGCACCAGCGGCCGATGCGGGCAACGAGGCGGCCCCCGCAGGGGGCTCCGAGGCGCCCGCAACCCCTGCCCCGGTCGCGGCTCCCGCCGCACCCAAGGTCGACCTGTCGCCTGACTGGCCGGCGGATGCGCCGATGAAGTCGCAGACCGTGCGCGAGGCGCTGCGCGACGCGATGGCCGAAGAGATGCGCGCCGACGAGGCCGTCTATCTGATGGGCGAAGAGGTGGCCGAATACCAGGGCGCCTACAAGATCAGCCAGGGAATGCTGGACGAATTCGGCTCCAAGCGGGTGATCGACACGCCGATCACCGAGCACGGGTTTGCCGGGATCGCCGTCGGTTCGGCCTTTGGCGGGCTCAAGCCAATCGTCGAATTCATGACCTTCAACTTCGCCATGCAGGCGATCGACCATATCATCAACTCGGCTGCCAAGACGCTCTACATGTCCGGCGGCCAGATGGGCTGTCCGATTGTGTTCCGCGGCCCCAACGGCGCCGCCGCCCGCGTGGCCGCCCAGCACAGCCAGGACTATGCCGCCTGGTACATGCAGATCCCCGGCCTGAAAGTGGCGATGCCCTACTCGGCCGCCGATTACAAAGGCCTGATGAAATCGGCGATCCGCGATCCGAACCCGGTGATCTTCCTGGAAAACGAGATCCTCTATGGCCGCAGTTTCGATGTGCCGCAGGTCGATGACCTGGTGGTTCCCTTCGGCAAGGCGCGGATCTGGCGCGAGGGCACCGATGTGACCATCGTCAGCTTTGGCATCGGTATGCAATACGCGCTCGAGGCCGCCGAACGGCTGGCCGGTGACGGTATCAGCGCCGAGGTGATCGACCTGCGCACCCTGCGCCCGATGGACCTGCCCACCGTGATCGCCTCGGTGATGAAGACCAACCGTCTGGTCACTGTCGAGGAAGGCTGGCCGCAGGGCTCCGTCGGCAGCTATATCGCCTCGGAGGTGATGCAGCAGGCCTTCGACTATCTCGACGCGCCGATCATCACCTGCACCGGCAAGGACGTGCCGATGCCCTATGCCGCGAACCTGGAAAAACTGGCGCTGATCACCACTGATGAAGTGGTCGCAGCCGTCAAACAAGTGACCTATCGGTAAGGAGCGACAGAGATGCCCACCGAAATCCTGATGCCCGCCCTGTCTCCCACCATGGAGGAAGGCACCCTGGCGAAATGGCTGGTCAAGGAAGGCGATACCGTCTCCTCGGGAGATCTGCTGGCCGAGATCGAGACCGACAAGGCCACGATGGAGTTCGAAGCCGTCGACGAAGGCATCGTCGGCAAGATCCTGGTGCCCGAAGGCACCGAAGGGGTCAAGGTGAACACCCCCATCGCGGTGCTGCTGGAAGAGGGCGAAAGCGCGGGCGATATCGCCAGCGCGCCCAAGGCGGCCCCGGCCGCCGCCGCGGGCAACGAGGCCGCCCCTGCGGCGTCCGAGGCGCCCGCAGCAGCCCCCACCGCGGCCCCTGCTGCACCCAAGGGTGCTGATGGTGGCCGCGTCTTCGCCTCGCCATTGGCGCGCCGGATCGCCGCTGACAAGGGGCTCGATCTGTCGCAAATCGCAGGCTCCGGCCCGCATGGCCGGATCGTCAAGGCAGACGTGATCGGCGCCACCGCCCCGGCAGCGGCGCCTGCCCCCGCTGCTGCGGCCCCTGCCCCCGCAGCCGCAGCTGCCGCTCCTGCCGCAGCAGCCCCCAGCGGACCCAGCGCCGATATGGTTGCCCGTATGTACGACGGTCGCGAGTATGAAGAGGTCAAGCTTGACGGCATGCGCAAGACCATCGCCGCGCGCTTGTCCGAGGCCAAGCAGACGATCCCGCATTTCTACCTGCGCCGCGATATCAAGCTGGATGCGCTGATGAAGTTCCGCGCCCAGCTGAACAAGCAGCTCGAAGGGCGTGGCGTCAAGCTGAGCGTCAACGACTTCATCATCAAGGCGGTCGCCAACGCACTGCAACAGGTGCCCGACTGCAACGCGGTCTGGGCCGGTGACCGGGTGCTGAAGCTGAAACCCTCGGACGTGGCCGTTGCCGTCGCCATCGAGGGCGGGCTGTTCACGCCGGTGCTGAAGGATGCCGACATGAAGTCGCTCTCGGCGCTGTCGACCGAGATGAAGGATCTCGCCACCCGTGCCCGCGACCGCAAGCTGGCACCGCATGAATACCAGGGCGGCAGCTTTGCCATCTCGAACCTCGGCATGTTCGGCATCGACAATTTCGACGCCATCGTGAACCCGCCGCATGCGGGTATCCTGGCGGTCGGTTCCGGGGTCAAGAAACCGGTGGTCGGCGCCGATGGCGAGTTGACCGTGGCGACCGTGATGTCGGTGACCATGTCGGTCGATCACCGGGTGATCGACGGCGCGCTTGGCGCGCAGCTGTTGCAGGCGATCGTCGACAACCTGGAAAACCCGATGGTCATGCTGGCCTGACCGGCCACCACCGCGAAACACACAAAGCCCCGGCCACAGCGCCGGGGCTTTGTCGTACTAGAGCCAAGTGCCAATTCAGCCTGTCAAAGATGAACCTCGATCACGGTCCTGACTGAATTTGCGATATAACAATTCTCATGCGCCTCTTGATGAAGGGCTCTCAATGCTTGCTGTGCCGGCCCCTCACCCGTCCAGGTTATGCGGGGTCGCAGATCAACGCGGGACAGCCATTGCTTGCCCGCGTCATTGGCCGTCATTTGCCCCTTGGCGTGATCGCGGTAGGACGCGGCCACATAGCCCGCGCGCCGCGCGATATCCAGAAACCAGAGCATGTGACAAGAGGCGATGGCCGCAACAAACGCCTCTTCGGGGTCGATAGCGGACGGGTCCGACATCGGCGTCGGAACCACATGCGGCGAGGCCGAGGCCAGACAGGTCGCGCCCCCGTCGAACGCCCACTGGTGGGCCCGGTTGTAGCTGCCCTTGGCAAAATCGCCAGAGGTCAGGCGCCACGATACGGTAGCGTCGTGGGTGGTCATCTCGCTTACTCCTTGTCGCCGGACAACACGGCATCGGCCCAGACCTGCGAAAATGCCCCGAGCGGTTTGAGCTTGGCAAAGAGGTCGCGGCCCATTTCCGTCAAATGGTATCCTTCGCTGGTCAGCTCGACAAAACCGCTCTCGCGCAGTTCCCCCAACCGTTTGTTGAGCACCGTCGGCGATACCGTTTCACATCGGCTCTGCAATTGGCGAAAGGTCAGCGGGCCACCATCCAGCTGCCACACGATGCCAAGCGCCCAGGTCCGCCCAAGAAGGTCGAACAGCGCCATGATCGGCTTTCCCGATTTCGACCCGCGCACCGGCGTGCCGGGCAGAGGGATCTTTGTTGGCATTGTCACGCCCTCTTTGCTAATTTTTGCGTAGCATGTATTCGCTACTTATTATGTAGCGAATCAGAGGTGATGTCATGCTGTTTCTTCCCCTATCGGCGGCGGTCGGTGCGTCGCTGGGTTGGGCCAGCGGCATCGTCCTTGCTCAGGAACCTGCCCGGCGCCTGGGCGCTTTTGAGTTTACGCGGGTTCAGCTGCTCGCCTGTGCCGCGATCCTTTGCGCGGGCTGTTCGGTCCTTGGTCTGTGGCCGACGATCGCCTGGCAGCATTGGCCCGCTTTCGCAGCCAGCATTCTGATCGGTATCATTCTTGGCAACCTTGCCATGATCGAGTGCCTGCGCCTCGGCGGGCCACGGCGGACCGAGGTCCTTCTGGCGCTCAAGGCGCCTCTGGTTGCGGGCATGGCGTTTCTGGCTTTCGGAGAAACCCTGTCTGTCCTCGACCTGCTCGGCGCAACCCTTGTGCTGACCGGGGTCCTGATGGCGATCCTTCAGGGCAGTGATCCGCGGTCTGACAGCGATCGGCTCGCTGGCACGCAGGTCAAGGTGGTCATCCTGGGGCTGCTTGCGGCGGGGTTTCAGGGCTTTGGGTTCCTTGTCATGAAACCCGCGATGCTGGCCGGCACGGACCCGATTGCAGCCTCGGCCATTCGCCTGTCCGGGGCGGCATTTGCGATATCGCTTGTCGCTCTCTGGCCGTCGCCCGTCTTTCGAAGCGCCACCGAGATGTCGCCCGGCCTTCTGTTTCGGACCATCCTGCCCGGCTTCATCGGCTATGGCGTGTCATCGACGCTTCTGCTGTTTGCCTATGCCCATCTCGACGCAGGGATCGCCGCGATCCTGGGCTCTCTCTCGCCGCTTCTCGTCCTGCCTGTTATCTGGCTAAAAGAGGGCCATCGACCCAAGGCATTGGCATTCCTGGGGGCCGGAGTGACCATCATCGGCGCAGCGGCGATCGTGCTGGCAGGATAGTCCTGAAAACTGCTGCGGCGCTGCGCCAGTCAGTACTGATAACCGGGTGTCGAGGCCGACAGGGCCTGTTCGGCCTCGTCCATCTCCGCCGCAATATCCTCGAACAGCGGCGTTGACAGGTAGCGCTCGCCGGTATCGGGCAGCATCGCCAGCAGCACCGAGCCCTCGGGCGCGGCCTCGGCCACCTTCATCGCGGCCGCGAGACTGGCGCCACCCGATATCCCGGTCAGGATGCCCTCCTCGGCCGCCAGGCGTTTGGACCAGGCGATGCTTTCCGGGCCGCTCACCGGCTCAAGGCCATCGAAGTACCCGTTGTCCAGCGCCTCTTGCAGCACCAGCGGGATGAAATCCGGCGTCCAGCCCTGGATCGGATGCGGGTTGAAAGCGGGATGGGTCGCGGCGGGTTCGCCCTCGGCATTGCGCTGTTGCGCCTCGCCCGATTGCACCAGCGCGGCATTGGCAGGCTCGCTCAGGGTGATCTTCAGATCCGGCCGCGCGGTTTTCAGCACCCGGCCCAACCCGGTGACGGTACCACCAGTACCATAGCCCAGCACCACGTGATCCAGCCGCGCGCCGTCGAAATCGCCGAGGATCTCTTGCGCGGTTGTGGCCTCGTGAATATCGGCATTGTCCTTGGTCTCGAACTGATGCGCCAGGAACCAGCCGTTTGCCTCGGCCAGTTCCTTGGCTTTCACCACCATGCCCACCGCCTTGTCTTCCTTGCGGGTCAGCACCACCTTGGCGCCCAGCATCCGCATCAGGCGACGGCGTTCGACCGAGAATCCGTCATGCATGGTGATGACCAGCGGATAGCCCTTGGCGGCGCAGACCATGGCCAGCCCGATACCGGTATTGCCGCTGGTCGCCTCGACCACGGTCTGGCCCGGCTGCAACCGGCCCTCGCGTTCTGCGGCCTCGATGATGTTCAGCGCCAGCCGGTCCTTGACCGATCCCGCCGGGTTGAACGCCTCGAATTTCACATACATCGTGACATGCCCCGGCGCGATCCTCTTCAGCCGGATCACCGGCGTATTGCCCACCGTTTCCAGGATCGAATCGTATAGCCGCCCGCGGCCCTTGGTCGTGAAGATCATTGCATGCCCCCAAGTCAAACTGCGAAAAGTCTTACCGTTGCATCAGATAATGCGCCGCGCGTGGCAGTACCACAAGGCGCTCGAACTCAGATAGGACCAACCTTTATCCATTATGGTCCAAAGCCGAAGAATTCTATCCCGACAACCCGGTAATCAAGATCAACAGTCGCAGTTAAGAGATTAATTCAAAATACTTTCCCTCAGAAGCGCCAATAGAGAAAAGGGGTGCAACGCGCCCCTTCTCGCATTCAAGACAAATGAAATCTCGGAGACAGGCGCCTCAGTCCGACCCGTTCGGGAACCGCTGGTCCATGTTGATCGAGGGCTGGTCACAGCCCGCCTCTCCGACGATCTTGGCCGGGATGCCCGCGACGGTCTTGCAGGGCGGCACCTCGCTCAGCACCACCGAACCGGCAGCGATGCGGCTGCAATGGCCGACCTTGATATTGCCCAGCACCTTGGCCCCCGCCCCGATCAGCACGCCATCGCCGATCTTGGGGTGACGGTCCTCTTCTTCCTTGCCGGTCCCGCCCAGCGTCACCGAATGCAGCATCGACACGTTATCGCCGACCACCGCAGTTTCGCCGATGACGATGGAATGGGCGTGGTCGATCATGATCCCCTTGCCGATCCGGGCCGCCGGATGAATGTCGACGCCAAAGATCTCGGACACCCGCATCTGGAAGAAATAGGCCAGGTCATAACGTTTGCGTGTCCACAGCCAATGCGCCACGCGATAGGCCTGCATCGCCTGATATCCCTTGAAATACAGGATCGGTTGCAACAGCCGGTGGCAGGCCGGGTCACGCTCGTAGACCGCCATAAGGTCGGCGCGGGCGGCCTCGACCAACTCGGGCGCGCTGTCATAGGCATCGTCCACAATCTCGCGCAGCACCATCATCGACATCTCGTTCGAGCAGAGCTTGGCCGAAATGCGATAGGACAGCGCCCTGTCCAGATTCTTGTGGTGCAGGATACAGGCATGCACCAGCCCACCCATCAGGGGCTCTCTGTCCACAGCGTCCTGCGCTTCGGCGGTGATCCGGTCCCAGACCGGGTCCACGGGGGCAAGTTTCTTGCGCGTTTCCATCATGGCCTGTCATCCTTCTTTGTGACTAATCTAGTCAGTTAGGATCGATTTGACCAACCTCAATACGTGATGGGCGTGGTGACGGAAATGAATGAGACGCGGCTTGCCCGTTTCCGGGCTCTGATTCAGGAGCGCTTGCAGGAACTGGGCGACAGCAGCGCGGTGGGGCAATCGGCGCGGGCGGTGGTAGAGTTGGATCAACAATCGGTGGGCCGTCTCAGCCGGATGGACGCACTTCAGAATCAGGCCATGGCCAAGGCCCAGCAGGCAAGGCGCGAGGTCGAGGCCCGCCGTCTAAGGCTGGCGCTCGATCGGATCTCGGCCAGAGAATACGGCTATTGCGACGGTTGCGGCGACGACCTGCCCGAGGGGCGGCTGACGCTCGATCCCGCCGCTACGCTTTGCGTCAGTTGCGCGCGCGGCTGATCTGACGGTGGATCAGGGCGCTCAGCACGATCTCGAAGCACCGGCAATAGCCCGGATCGTCGAACCCGGGCTCATCCGCCAACACCCGCTTGCGCGCCGCAGACATCAAAGAACCATTGCCAAACAGCGGATGGAGCCGCCCGGTCGCACGGACATGGGCATCGGCCATCTCCGCCTCGGACAGCATCCGACGGCAGAGCGACCGACGTGTACCGGCGGGAACGTGCAGCAAGGCCCGCGCCGCCGCGCTGACATCGCCATGCAGAACCGGACGCATCGCTCAGGCCTCGACCGTCACGCTACGGAACAGACCCGGACCGAACCGGGCCGAAATCTGCGCCACCGACAGAACAAAGGGCCGCGCCACAGCATCCGCCACCTGCGCCGCCGCGCCATAGGTCCAGGCGGCAGACGACACGGTTTCTTCCCGCAGCACGCCACCATCCTTGATCACCCGGACCAGATAGCTTTCGCTTTCTTCGCCCAAAGGCACCTCGGGCAGGCTCCAGTCGTCGCCGTCGATCCGGGTACGCCGCACCCAGGACAGCTGAATGTCGGCGCCGTTCTCAACTGCGCGCAGGTGGGCCGGGGCATAGGGGCGCAAGCCGATGCCATCAAATGCATCGACCCGGTGCACATAAGATGGATCGTCATAACTCCGACGAGACGGGCCGATCCGGTAATGCCGCGCGATCCGCCGTTCCGAACTGGCAAGGTCAAGCTGCACCAGACGCGGGTCGACCAGCACGAATTGAGAGCCTGCGGGCCACACGTCGGGCATCAACGCGTCGCTTCCCAATTGTCCCCTGAGCCGGTGGCGCAGCAGATAGGTATCGGGCGCGATCAGCTCGGCCTCTCGGAACTGGAACAGTTCCCAGTTGTCGGTCGACCCATCGCCGATCGCGGCCAGATTCTCTCCGTTCAGGATCGCCTCAAGAGGACGCGACTCCAGCTCTCCTGCAACCAGCTTAACCTGAACCGCATCGCCACGGTCCCACAAGCCCGCGCGCGCGCGGGCCAGCGGCGTCTCGGTCACTCCGATCACCGCCCGGGTCGCGACGATCTCGTCCAGACGATAGGCCTCGTCGCTGGCCGAGGAGTAGACCGCGACCGTACCGGGCCATGGCTGTGCTGTGACCGCCACATGCGGCGCATGCGGCACCTCATCCCCGGTGATCAGCGGCAAATCCAACAGCAAGGGCAGCACCGGAACCGGGGGCACAAACTCCTGAACCACAGGACGATCCTCAGCCATGTCCGAAGTCTGATATATATTCGGTTCAACCCGCACGGCCTCGATCAGCTGCATATGCGCCTGTTCGACCCGGTCCACACGATACAGCCCGCCGATCTCGTCCCCGGCATCGGGCAGGCGCACCACGTCGCCCGCGCCCAGCGCCAGCCTCGAGGGCGGCAGCGCAAAACGGATCGTATCGCGACCCAGACGCGCCTCGGCCAACCAGCGCTCCACCGTCTGTCGTCCCTCGGCACGAGTCAGCGCCAGCGGCATCTCGTTCGATGACACCGCATGAGTGGCGTCATCGGGTAGAACCGCCTCTTCGGCCACCACATCATGGTTCGCATCCGCCTGGACAAAACGCAGCCTGACCCGTCCGCTCAGCTCCAGATCGGACTCGCGCCGATGCTCCAGAGCGCCATCGATCTCTTCGTGCAGGGCCAGCAGCGCGCGGTCCAGCTCCACGGGGCTGCCGCCATCGCGCAGGCGAAAGACCAGCTTGCCATCGCGTTCAATCGCATCGAACCCGTATCGCAGCATCAGCGGTTGCAATGCGGATCGGGCATCGCTGACCTGATCTACCGTATAGCCCCGCACGATGCCCCAAAGCGCGCCGAGGTCCACCGCGCTCACCTTGGCACGGGCACAGATCTCGCGCACGACCGAGGCCAATGTGCGGTTGCCCGACCGCCCGTTCAGCCAGTGGCCGCGCGCGTAATTCGCCCCATCGGCCCACAATTCGCGATTGTTGGGAAAGGCGGGATAGGGCCGCACATCCCAGGCCCAGACATAAGCATTGGCCATGTCGATCATCGGCGCCTCATACTCGACCGAGACCGGATTGTTCCCCGGCTCGTTCCAATACCCCAGTACCGCATTCAGATAGGCCAGTTGCATCAGGTCGTCGCGCGCGCCGTTCGAGTATTTCGGCAGGCTCGATTCCGAGGATTTCGGATCGAGGAACTTGTTGGGCTGATTGGTGCCCTTGTCCACAGCCGCGCAGCCAAGCTCGGTAAACCAGATCGGTTTCGATTGCGGCACCCAATCGGTGGGCAAAGCCTGACGGTTGCCCCCGATCCGCTCGTGATGGGGGTTGGCCCACCAGTTGCGGATATCCTTGTACCGCCAAACCCAGGCCTCGCCATGGGCATCATCCGTGATCGGCGTACGGATCTGCGCCGCCTCCGCTTCGGGCGAATGGTAGTACCAGTCATAGCCCTCACCGCCCTCGACATTGCCGCGCAGATAGTCCTGCTCATAGATATGTCGGGTTCCGGCCTGGGCATCGGCATGGTCTTCGCCATCACGCCAATCCGACAGCGGCATGTAGTTGTCGATACCGACAAAGTCGATCTCGGGATCGGCCCACAGCGGATCAAGATGGAAATAGCGATCCCCGCTGCCATCCTGCGGCTGATAGCCGAAATATTCGCTCCAGTCCGCGGCATAGCCCAGCTTGGTTTCCGGCCCCAGAATGGTCCGTACCTCTGCCGCCAGAGCGCGCAAGGCCTGAACGGCCGGAAACCCGGCGGCGCCCCGGATCTGGGTCAGGCCGCGCATCTCGGAACCGATGCAAAAGGACGAGACACCGCCCGCCGCCTTGCACAGCGCCGCATAGTGCAGGATGAACCGGCGCAGGCCCCAATCCTCGGGGCCGGTATAGGTCACCACCCCGTCACCGATCACGAAATCCGCAGCCGAGGCCGTGCCAAAAAACGCCGCCACTTCGGCATCCGCTGCCGCGGTGCCGTCGGGCGTGCCAGGCTGGGTCGGCGCAAGGCTCAGCGTGATCCGCCCCCGCCAGGGCAGATGCGGCTGCCCCTCCTCACCGGTCCATGGGTTGATCAGCGTGTTGCCCGCCAACTGGTCCATCAGGATGAACGGATAAAACATCACCCTTTGCCCGGCCTCGTGCATGTGCCGGATCGCCTCGACCACCGCCGCGTCGGCCGGCGTACCGCCATAGATCGGGCGGTCCTCGATCCGCGCAATCTCATCCACCGTGGTCCGGCTCAGGCCCGAAACCCGCCAGGGCATGTTGCTGCCGTCGATATTCTTGCGCTCGACCTTGGGCCGGATCTCGCAATTGCCACAGCGCAGATCGCCACCGAACCACGACACCACCAGCGAGGCCGCGCCCACTTCGGGCAATTCCTCGCCCAGCGCCTCCAACGAGGTCAGAAAATCGGTCTGCCCGGATGGAGAGTTGCTGTTGGCCGCCCAGAAACTGCCCGGCCCGTTGGAATAGTTCACCTGGGTGGTGGCCAGCGCATATTCCCCGGTTCCCGGAATCAGCGCCACGCCCTTGACCAGCCCCGCCAGCCCCAGCTCGGCAGGATCGGCATCGGGCTGGTCGCTTCGAACCACCTCGAACGAGAATTGCGGCACCCGGTTGCCGAACCGGTCCAGATCCAGATCCTCGAACACCACATAGGCGGTACCGCGATAAGCAGGCACCAGACCCGCACCCTCGACCGCCTCCATCACCGGGTCGGGCAGCTGATCGGCGGTGCCGCGATAGACGCGCATGTTCAATTCGTCCCGCGCGATCTCGTCCCCGTCCGCCCAGACCCGGCGCACACCGGCAATCTCGCCCTCACAAAGCGCAACCGCCAGCGACACCGAATAGCTGTACTGCGTGGTCCTCGGCTGCGGGCGCGAGCCCTTGCCACCGCCACTCGTCGTCGTGGTCTCGGCAAAATCCGAGGCCCAGATCACCTGACCACCCACCCGCATCCGGCCATAGACCTGCGCGATGGCATGCCCCTCGCCCGAATTGGTCAGCCGGAAGCGGTCGACCTTACCGGTTTCCACCGCTTCGGCGCCCGAGCCCAGCAACCGCTGATCCAGAACCCGGCCCACGGTCGCACCCACGGCCCGTCCCAACACCGCCGAAGACAGTCCCGCAACGGTTCCACCGACCGAGCCGCCAATCGCCGCACCGGCGGCAGAAAGAAGTATCGTCGCCATCAACTCACCTCCTGAGGAAATTCGAACCGGGACACCACACGCCGCAGCCACGGCGCGCTCAGGGGGCTCTCGACCACGCCATGCCCGGAATAGGCGTGGATGAACCGGGGACAGGCTCCCGCCTCGGACACAATGCCCAAATGTTTGGCGACGCTGCCGCCACGCATCCGGAACAACAGCACCTCTCCGGGCACCACAGGCCCGGGCGCAGTTTCGATCAGATGCCGACGCGCGGCCTGCCACAGGCGTTCCTCGCCCTGAGGTTCGGACCAGTCCATCGAATAGGCCGGCACGGCTTCAGGCTCACGGCCATAAAGCCCACGCCAGATACCCCGGATCAGACCCAGGCAATCACTGCCCGCCCCCGGGGTCGAGGCCTGATGCCGATAGGGTGTGCCCAGCCATTTGCGGGCAATGGCAACCGCGTCACTGCCACGCCCGGTCATCTCAGGCTCCCACCACTATTGGCACCGGTCCGCTTGGGGCTGGCCATGACCCAATCCTCGCGCGGCAAATCTGGGAAGCCCTGAAAATTCAGCAGGTTGTTGAACTTCAGGCGGCAGGTTTCCATTCGCTTGTCGCAGCCCGCCGTCAACCGCAGCCCGTCGCCCGGACGCAGCACGGCCCGGATCGGCTCCCACAGCTCGATCTCGCGACCCGCCGCTGTCACCTTGTCCGACTTGATCAGCGCCCACAGACCCGCCGCCGCGCCACTCGTGACATCCAGCCGCCCCCGCTGGAACCACCCCGGCTCAAACCCGGACAGATCGGTCCAGCGAAACACCCGGCCCTCGTCGACCTGCTCCACCGCGATCTCTGCCCGGTATCCGGGCTGATCCAGGTCGAACCGGCAGGCGCCATCGCCCAGAACCGCCGTACAGGGTTTCTGAAACACCCGGCCCAACGGCTGGTTCAGCGCATCGGTCAACCCGCGCAACTCGGCCTGAAACGCACCGCCGCCCCGCCGCAACTCGCCGATCGAGCCGCGAAACTGCAACCAGCGCTGCTCCGGCTCGGTCCAGTTGACCAGCCAGGACAGTACCTCGGCCCCGTCGAACCGGCCCGCCTCGATATCCTCCTCGCGCACCGCCGCGTCGCTGAGCGCGCCCAGCGCCTCGGAATTGTCCACCGACAGGCCGGTGCTCTGCTCCAACGCCGCCGCCGTCAAACCGCTATCGGCCTTGAAGGTGAACCCGTCAAACGCCAGCATGCAATCGTGATCGGTGAACCCGAACCGCACCCCATCCTTGCGCAGGATCGCCCAGCACCGGCACAGCGAGGTCACCCCGCTGGCCAGATGCGCCTGCATCGCCTCGCTCGGCCCGCCCATCACACACGCACCTCGACCACCGGCACATTGGGCACGTCGCCCGCGCGGAAACTGGCCACGCTGGTCTGGATCCGGTCAGTGTCGAAGCGCACCGGCACGTCGAACTCAAAACCGGCGCTGATCTGCACACCGACCGGAGGCGGCGCCTCGAAACGCACAAGACCGGTGGTCACGTCCACCTCGTAATCCACCGCTTCTTTCATCTCATCCTGATCCAGACCGATCCGGACCGTGCCCAGTACCGGTTTGCTGATCGGTCGCGCATAGCTGACGGTGCCGGACCGATATGTCTTGACCAGAGGAAAGGCGGTCTCGACCCCGTCACCCACAGCGATCACCTGATCGTCATAGCGCGGCTCGGCCGAGGCGCGGCTCGACTTGAAGTCGGACCAGTCCTTCCATCGGAACCCGTAAACCTGCCCCTGACGCGCCTCGAAGAACGCGATCAGCGTCTCGATATCGTCCAGCGAGCGCATGCCCACGCCCGCGTCATAACGCCGGCGCGCATGTGCCCAGGGAGAGTTGCGCTCCTCGAACCCGTTGACCAGCGTCACGATATCGGTGCGCCGCTCGGGCCCCCCGATCGAGCCAAAGCTCAGATTGGCGGGAAATCTCACCTCGTGGAAGTTCATGATCCGCTCCCCTTGTTAGCGATTGCGATTGCCACGACCCAGCGCGCGGCCCATCTGGGCGGCGATCTGACCCTGGCTGCGGCGGAACCCCTGCACATCGGGGGTGGTGATGTTCATCACCACGTTCACTGCGCGACCGCCGCCGCTGTTGCGCACGCCCAGCTTGCCATCGGCGCCGCGCGCCAGCGGCATGATCGCTTCCGGCCCCGCCTCGCCCATCAGCCCCATGCCGCCCCGCATGGGAAAGGCCACCGGCCCGCTGACCACGCCGCCGCTGGCAAAGGGCATCACCCGGCCCTGGCTGAACGAGCCGCCCTTGGCAAAGGGCAACAGCCCTTCGAACAGCGAACCCACACCATCCGCGATCAACCCGCCGAAATGATCGGTCACCGGCTTGATCGCCGCCGAATAGGTGGTCTGGATCATCGACCGGGCCACCGTTTCCAGCGCGTCTGACAGTTTCATGCCGTCTAGCACGACGCCATCGAAGGCGCGGCGCAGCCCCTTAGACAGGCCCCGCTCCAGCGTCTGCACATCCTGCCCCGTGGCCGCCAGCGCGCTGCGCACCCGGCGTAGTTCCGCGTCAAAGCCCGCGGCCATGACAGCGGCATCGCCCAGCGTATCGCCCAGGCTTTCGCCCGTGGCTTCCAGTTCCGAAAACCCGTCAGTTTCCGCCATGATCCTCTCCTTGTGTCTGGTCCGGCCAGGCCGCCAGCAGCGCATCCAGTCCGGCGCGGCCCATCGGCGCGGTCCCGGCACCCTGCCCCAGCATCAGCCGCAACTCGGCCGGGGTCAGGCGCCAGAACGCCTCGGGCGTCAGCCGCAATCCCAACATCCCGGCCCGCATCAGCGCGGGCCAGTCGAACCCGTTCATGTTTCCCCCGGCAGCATGAAGGCGCGCGCCAGAAGTTCCGCCGCAGCCCGCGCCGCTGCCAGCGGCCCACCGGCGATCTCGGCCCGCAGAAGCTGGGCGCGGCTCACATCCGCGCCCCCGCCCCTGAGCCCCGCAACCACCAACGCCAGCACGTCGCGGCTGGAAAACGCACCCCCTTCGAACCGCTGCACCAGTTCCACCAGCGAGCCACTCTCCAGTTCAGCCTCAAGCTCGGCCAACGCGCCCAGCGTCAGCTTCAGCACCCGTTGCTCACCATCGATGACCAGGGTCACCTCTCCCGTCCACGGATTGGCCATGATCAGATCGCGGTAAAGGCAAGCGCACCGGCGCTGGCCAGGCTCACCTCATAGGTCGCCTCGCCATTATGACTGCCCGCATAGTCGATGCCGGTCACCTGAAACGGCCCCTCGACAATGCCGAAATCGGGGATGATCACCTGGAAATCGGGCGTCTCGCCGTCAAAGAACAGTTGCCGCGCCCGCTCGTCGGTGCCCGCATCCTTGAACACGCCCGAGCCCGAGATCGAGGCCGATTTGACCCCCGCCCCCGACAAGAGCTCGCGCCACCCCCCCTGGCTCTCCAGGCTGGTGACATCCACGCTCTCGGCGTTAAAGCTTACGCGGGTGGCACGCAGCCCCGCGATGGTTTCGAACAGGCCCGTGCCGTTCATGTCCACTTTGACCAGCAGGTCCTTGCCGTTCTGGGCACCCATGATGTTACTCCACGTTCAGGTTGATCAATTGTCTTCGACACGGGCGCGAAACCGCAGGTCGATCTGCCGGACCGCGCCCCCCGTCCCGGTCCGCCGGGCCGAGGCCCGGTCGAACCACAGCCCCACCAGGCGCCCGCGCGCCAGGCTCAGCGCCGCATCGTCCAGCGCATCGCTCACCGCGCCCGCCAGCGTCTTGGCGCCAGCGAACCCGGCCGCCTCCGAGATCACCGAGACGGTGAACCGGTGCTCGGCCCCCTCGCCGCTCTGGTCCGAGGCATCGCGCACCTCTTCCGGACCCAGCAGCACATAGGTCTGCGGCAGCGTGCCCGAAGGCAGCGCATCGTAAATGTCCGTCCCCACCAGGGCCGCCACCCCGGCATCCGCCAGCAGGTGCTGATAGACCGCCGCCTGCAACGCCGCCGCCACGCCATAGCTCATGCCGTTACCTCCTCATCCGCAAAACAGGTCAGAAACCGTCCGGCCGGGTCATGCTCGGCCACCGCCCGGATCACGAAAACGCGGGCGCCATCGGTGAACCGCTGTTCGGGCGCGGGCCGCATCGACGACCCGTCGGGCGCCGCGCGCAGCGTGATGCGATAGCTGACCCGCGAGCGGGACGCGCCCGCCTCGAACCGCTCGGCTCCGCTGCGCGCGGTGACATCGGCCCAGACCGTGCCAAGGGCCGTCCAGCTCTCGGCATATCCGCCCGCGCCGTCAGCCACCCGCGCGGGTGCCTCCAGCACCAGGCGCCGGTTCAGATGCGGCGCCTTCATTGCACCACCCCCGAGCCAAAGCGCACGGTGCGATAGCGCTGGATCAGGCTGGTGACGCCAAAGGGCATGCAGCCATCGCCCAGCGCTGTCTCGTGCCGGTATTCATAGTAATGCGCCGCCAACAGCAGCACCGCCTGCCCCAGATCGGCCGGCAGCCCGCCCCAATCGGCGGCCATCCCGGCCACCAGGGCGACAATCGCCGCGCCACCGGTGGCCACGGTCGGCAGCAGCGCCCCCGCCGGGCGCAGCCGCGGCCGCTGGCTGTCACGTTCCAGCCGATAGGCGGCCGGGTCCAGCACCGTGTCCTGCCCGCCCCCATCGCGCAGCGTCACCGAGGTGACCGTCTGCACCGGCACCACCGGCAACACGTCCCCCGTGGCATCACGCCAGTTGTAGACCGTCCAGGAAAACTGACGCGAGATCAGGATCTTGCCCGTTCGCGCCTCGATCGCGGCAATGGCGGCCCGCAGGAAACTGCGCAACACCTCGTCCTGCACGTCATCCTCTGCAAACCCGGTGCCCAGCCGCAAATGCGCCTTGAACTGTGCCACCGGCAGCGCGGCATCCGCAACGGCGGTCTCTTCGATCAACATCATCAATTCACTCCGCAAGCTCGGGCCCCTCCGGGCCGTTCGTCTCATGTCATGCGGGCCCGCGCCGCCTCACGTTGCTCGGACGGAGGGGAGCAGCTAGACAACGCCAGGGATACCGGCGCGCGCCCGCACCCGGGGCCAGTCACCCGGCCCCGGCTCCGGCTACGCTCAGGCGGTGCCGAATTTCAGCAGCTTGATCGCGGCAAAGTCGCTCACATCGCCGCCCACGCGCTTGGTCGCATAGAACAGCACATGCGGCTTGGCGCTGAACGGGTCGCGCAGCACGCGCAGATCCGGACGCTCGGCCACGGTATAGCCCGCGTTGAAATCGCCAAACGCGATGGAATAGCTGTCGGTTGCCGGGTCGGGCATGTCCTCGGCAATCACCACCGGATAGCCCATCAGCCGCGCGGGCTCTCCCGCCGCCAGACCATCCGACCACAGGAAGCGGCCATCGGCATCCTTCAGCTTGCGGATGGTGCCCGCGGTTTTCGAGTTCATCACGAACGCCCCGTTGGCGCGGTACTGCGCCCCCAGCGCATAGACCAGATCGACGATATCATCGGCATCCACACCAGCGGCCACACCCGAGGCGACATAGCCGATATTGCCCCAGGCCCAGCTGTCATTGTCGACAGCGGCATGGTTCAGGAAACCGCGCGGCTTGTTGACCCCGTCCCCGTTGATAAAGCTCTGCGCCTCGGCGCGGGCGAACTTGTTGGCGATGCGGTCGGCCAGCCAGCCCTCGATGTCAAAGGCGCTGTCATCCAGCAGGCGCTGGCTTGCCTTGGGCAGAGCGCTCAGCTCGTGCAGCGGGATCGAAATACGGTCGATCGACGGCGTCCCGGTCTCGCTGGCCGCAGCGGTCTCATCCGCCCAGCCGGCACCGATATCGGTGTGGTCGATCAGCACGTCGAACGAGTTCGCCTCCACATGCACCACCGAGGCGATCGAGCGGATCGAGGCCGTCGAATGCAGCACCGCCTTGATACGCTCGGCGGTCTGCGGGTCGACCAGATAGCCGCCATCGCTGTTGATCGCGGTCGACATCGCCTTGCCTTCCAGGGTCAGCCCCCGCAGCGCATCGTCATCGCCCGAGCGCAGATAGGCGTCGAACGCCTTCTGATGCGGGGCGCCGTCCTCGACGGAGGCGGCCAGATGCGGACGCGCCGCGGTGAGTGATTTACGATCCAGCATGGTCATACGCTCTTCTGTCTGTTGCAGTTTGGTTTCAACTTCGGTGCGAAAACCCTTGAATTCATTCACGAAGCCAGTCATCGCCTGCTTCACCTCCTGAACCAGGGGCACACCCTCTCCGGCCAAGGCCGGGATCTCGGTCTTGCTCATCGGCACGTCCTTTCGGGTGGGTTGCGGCGCGCTTACCTTCGCGCCAGTTCCTGCCGGGCGCTGTCGAACAGCTCGGCAATGCTGCGCCAGGCCTGTTCGACCTCGGGGGATGTCCCCTTGGCCGCGACCCGGGCACTGGGCAGCATGGGAAAGGTCACCAGCGACACTTCCCACAGCTCCAGTTCGGTCAAGAGCCGCTGGCCCTTGTCATTCTTGCTGGCCCGGCGGGTGCGATAGCCGATCGACAGCCCGTCGATGGCCCCCGCGCGGATCAGGGCCGCCGCCTCGCGCCCTTTCTGGGTGCTCTCCAGCAACCGACCCTTGACCCACAGACCGCGTGCATCCTCGCGCACCTCATCCCAGACCCCGATCGGCTGGGCCGGGTCGTGCTGCCACAGCATCTTGACCCGCTGCCCGGCTGCGTTCAGTGCCTTGAGCGAGGCCGCATAGGCCCCCGCCTGCACATTGTCGCCGCCCTGATCGGTCTGGCCAAAAAGGCTGGCATAGCCCTCGATCACCGCATCCTCGCTGACCGTCAGACCATCGCCGAAGCGGGCGAATTTATGTTCAAGTCCGGCATCCATTTCCATGAAACACTCCTCGTAAATCATTGCCATATCAGGGAGAAATCACCAGAAAGGATTGAAAGACCTGGGCCAGGATCGCGCCTGCGACACCGTAGACCGTGAGCCACAGCCGCCGCTCCATCCGCTCGATCGCCTCGTCCAGCTGGTCCAGCCTGCGGCACAGATGCTCGTGTTGCAACGCGGCCACCCGCTCATGCGCCTCCAGCCGCAGGCCCGGCGCACAGTCAAAGGGCGCATAGCCCGACCCCTCAGCCATGGGCGTCCTCCGCCAGCGCCGGCAGGCCCAGCAACATCCGCTTTTCCGCCCCGGTCAGGAAATCGGCACGACTGACCCGCGCCCATTGCGCATCGCGCTCGGCGGCCAGCGCCGGCACCTGGTCCAGGTCGGGCTTCAACAGCACCTCCTCGCCCGACAGGCCCGACAGCCAGTCCGACAGGTTCGCCGCCACCCGCGTCACCAGGGGCAGAACCGTCAGGCGATAGAACGCCCGATTGGCCTCCTGATAGTTCGAATAGGTCGCGTCGCCCTGGATGCCCAGCAGCATCGGCGGCACGCCAAAGGCCAGCGCGATCTCGCGGGCGGCGGCTTCCTTGGTCTTCTGAAACTCCATGTCCGAGGGCGAGAAACCCATCGGCTTCCAGTCGAGCCCGCCTTCCAGCACCATTGGCCGGCCAGCATTGCGCGCGCCCTGGAAATTCGCCTCGATCTCGTCGGACAGTCGGCGGAACTGATCCTCGGCCATCACGCCTTGCCCATCGCTGCCGGTCCAGACCAGCGCGCCCGAGGGCCGCGCGGCGTTGTCGAGCAGCGATTTCGACCAACGCGAGGCCGCGTTATGCACATCCACCGCCATCGCCGCAGCCTGCATCGGCGAAAAGCCGTAGTGATCGTCCTGCGGGTGAAAAGACTTGATATGACAGATACCGGCGGCATCGAAACGATGCGACTTGCCGCCCACCGTGTATTCATAGGCTACCGGCCAGCCATCGGCGCCGGGCACCACCCGCATCCGGTCCGAGCGCAGCACATGCAGCTCGACCGGCAGGTCATCGGCGCCGCGCACCGCCTCGACATAGGCATCCCCCGACAACAGCAGCTGCCCGAACAGCGCCTCCATCAGCTCGGCCCGGCCCTGCGCGCCATTGGGGCGGCGGATCAGGCTCAGCATCGGGTGCGTCTCATAGCGCTGCATCCGGTCCTGCAACACCAGCGGCAATGCCGCCGCCGCCTCGGAAATCAGCTTGACCGAGCGGAACCCCACCGGATTGCCCGCAAACCCCGTCCGCGTCAGCGAGGCGGTGTCGCGCGGGCTCCAGGCGACCCGGCCCGCATTGTGCCAGGCCACCACCGGCCCCGCCGCGCTGGCCTTGGCCTCGGGCGCTTCCGCTCCGGCCCCACGACGCAGGAAATCAAAGATCATGGCAATGCTCCTATCTTCTCGCCCGGCGCCGGATGCGCTGCGGCCTTGTTGATGAGAGTTATCGTCGAAGATTGTTCAGGACCCGGAAACAGACCGTTCGCAGCTAGTGCAACGGCCCGCGCGGCTCACAGCACCCGCACCCGCGGGCGCCTATAGGCCGCCGCAGGCGCGATCATCAGCTCGTGCAGCGCCCAGACCAGCGCGTCCACCCGGTCGGGCGATCCCTGCCCCTCGTAGCCGCGCGCAGTCATCTGGCCCATCTGCTCTTCCAGCGCGGTCAGCCCTGGCACATGGCGCACCCGCCCCTGTTCATAAAGCGCGGCCACCGGCTCGGCCCGCGCCACCTTGCCCCGTGCCGCGTGCACCGCCTTGAAGGGCACCAGCGGATCCACCTGGCGCAGCACCTCCTCGACCAGCTGGCCGCCCTGATTGACCTCGGCCACCAGCCGCTCGGCGCCGAATGCATCCATCGCGGCAATTGCCGCCTTGGCCCAGGTGGTCGGCCCGGCGCCCTGCACCGTGCGATCCGCCAATACCCAGGCGCGCCAATCCTGTGGCGGCCCCTGCATCTGTGCACCCACAACCACGATACCGCAGGCATCACCACTGGCCCCTCCGCTGACCGACGGGTCCAGCGCCACCACCACCCGATCGAGTTCGGGCACAGTCGAGGAGCGCGCCCGGTCCAGCATCTCGGCCGTCCACAGCGCCCCCTCGGCATCGGCCAGCAACACCCCATCCAGCTCCTGACGCCCCAGCCGCGTGCCCGCATAGCGCGCCCGCACCTCCTCCAGAAAGCTCTCGGCCAGATTGGCCCGGTTCGCCTCGGTCGGCGCATGGGTCTGCACCGTGCTGGGCGCGGCCAGCAGATCCTTCAGCGGCTTCACATTGCGCGGCGTTGTGGTCACGCAAACCTGTGGCCGTTCCCCCAACCGCAGCGCGAATTGCAGCATGTCCCAGGTCTCGCCCGCCTTTTTCCACTTGGCCAGCTCATCCACCCAGGCCGCGTCGAATTGCGGCCCGCGCAGCCCCTCGGGATCCTGCGCCGAAAAGGCCTGCGCCTCGGCGCCATTGGGCCAGATCAGCTTGCGTTCGCTGGCCTTCCAACTGGGGCGGCGGTCGGGCGGCGAACAGGCCAGGATACCGCTGTCGCCAAACACCATCACATCGCGCACCTGGTCATAGGTCTCGCCCACCAGTGCCACCCGCCGCGCGCGCCCCCCATCCAGCGGCCGCGATCCCTCGACCCGGGCACGCACCCATTCGGCGCCTGCACGGGTCTTACCCGCGCCGCGCCCGCCCAGGATCACCCAGGCCCGCCAATCGCCCTCGGGCGGCAATTGATGCGGCAATGCCCAGAACTCGAACAGAAAAGGGAGGGCGCATAGCCCTCCCTCCCCGATTTCACTCAGAAACCGCTCCCTCTCGGCAACACTTGCGCAGGCGAGCAAGGCGGCACCCGATCTCAGATCGGGCGCGGTCAAGGTCCAGGGCATATCCGCCCTGGGCAATGCCTGCTTCTCGTCGGACTTGTTCGGCAAAACTGGCCTCCACTTTCTGACATTCGCGGATCAGGCTGGCCGCCTGACCCATCTGCTTGCCATATCCGGCAAGATCACCATCCTCCCCGGCTCGGATCCGTTTCTGCAGGTCTTCCGCCGCATTGCGCAGATCGCGAATGGAATTTTCCAACGACTGAAGCAGTTCAGCCGTCCGGGAAATCCGCTCCTCCGGGGTAATCAAAGTCATGTGTGCTCGTGACCTCATGCGAGAGTGATCTCCGCACGAGAGAGACGAAAAAACGGCCACCGGGGTCACCCCCGGGGCCGTTCGCGCATCTCTTCTAGCATGACACAACCTATACACGAAACCGTGCGCTGAGTCAAGGTGTTCGCGCAACAGCGCAACAGGCAACGCACGGGAATCGTTAACAAAACCTTATCCGGGCCGAGACCGGACCCGAAATGGGGTTTTCACCCACCACAACCACCGCCATATCACGGATATGCGCACCGATCTTGACCATTTCGAAACCGTCGCCCGCCAGACAGTCGACACGATGCCACCGGCCTTTCGCAGCCATGCGCAGGCGGTGCTGCTACGGGTGGCGGACTGGCCGGATGCCGACATGCTCGATGCGCTTGGCATGGACGATCCGCTTGAATTGACCGGCCTCTACGAGGGTATTCCCATGACCGAGAAATCGGTTGGCGATTTCGCTGCTCCTCCCGATACGGTCTGGCTGTTCCGGGAACCGATCCTGGACGAGTGGCGCGCACGCGGCGATATCGCACTGGACATGCTGATTGCCCATGTGGTGGTGCATGAATTCGCGCATCATTTCGGGTGGTCAGACGAGGATATCGCCACCATCGACTCCTGGTGGCTCTGAGCGCCCTACTCTTCGACCAAAGACAAGAACCAAACGCCCGGACCTGTGGGCCCAGGCGCGGTGGTCAATTGCCCTGTTGCTGGGCCTCGATCTCGCGCCATTTGGCGACGTTGCGGTTATGCTCTTCCAACGTCTCGGCAAAGGCGTGTCCACCACTGCCATCGGCAACGAAAAAGACATAATCGGTGGTGTCGGGATTGACCGCAGCCTCCAGGCTGGCCAGTCCGGGATTGGCAATCGGTGTCGGCGGCAATCCTTCGATCACATAAGTATTCCAAGGCGTTACGCCGCGAAGCTCGCTTTGACGCAACCCCCGGCCCAGCACCCCTCTACCCTTGGTGATGCCATAGATCACGGTCGGGTCCGTCTGTAGGCGCATGCCCCGGTCCAGGCGGTTGACAAACACGCTGGCCACCTGGCGGCGCTCTTCAGGCACGCCGGTTTCCTTCTCGATGATCGAGGCCAGGATCAGCATCTCCTCGCGGCTTTGCAGCGGCAGGCCCTCGACGCGCGCCTCCCAGGCGGCATTGATCCGCAGATCCTGCTTCTCCTGCATCTGGGCCAACAGCGCGGCGCGCTCCATCCCCACCGTCACGTCATAGCTGTCTGGGGCCAGCAGCCCCTCGCGCGGCAGCTCGTCCACCTCACCCGCCAGCACGTCCCAGGCCTTCAGCCCCTCGACCACCTGCCAGCTGGTCACACCCTCGGCCATGGCCAGCCGGTACCGGGTGTCGCGCTCGGCGCGTTTCTCGGCATAGACCGCGGGCGCCTCGCCCTCGCTGGGGTCGAATTCTACCAGTTCCACGAATTGCTCTGTCGCCGGGTCCAGTTCGCGCACTTCCAGCAGCAAGCGGTTGACGCCGATGCGATAGACGATCTCGGTGCCACAGCTGCTGGCGCCGCCACGGGTGATCTGGTCGATGATCTCCTCCATCGAGGCACCTTCCTTGACCAGATAGCTGCCCGCCTTCAGCTGTGTCGCCTTTTCGGAGTAGCGCGCACTGATACGGAACATGGCGCCACTGCTGACCGCGCCCGAGGCCTCAAGATCGCGGCTGACGCGGGTCATGTTCGACCCACTCTTGACCTGAAGACAGATCGCCTCTTCCAGCGGGCCCTGCGCGGTATATTGCGACTTGCCCCACAGGATCACACCGGCCAGCAGGAACAGGCCAACCGCCAGAACGGTCAGCATGTTCGAGGCAAGAGCCCGCCACATCAGTCGGCCTTTCCGAAGATCACGCTTGCATTGGTGCCGCCAAAGCCAAAGGAATTCGACAGCGCCACGTCGATCTTGCGCGCCCGCTTGGCATTGGGCGCCAGATCAACCGGGGTGTCCACCGCGGGATTGTCCAGGTTGATGGTGGGCGGCGCCACCTGATCGCGGATCGCCAGGATCGAAAAGATCGCCTCGATCGCACCAGCGGCGCCCAAGAGGTGCCCGGTGGCCGACTTGGTCGAGGACATGGTGACATTGGCCGCATGGTTGCCCAACAACCGCTCGACCGCGCCCAGCTCGATCGTGTCCGCCATGGTCGAGGTGCCATGGGCGTTGATGTAATCCAGATCCGACGGCTCCAGCCCGGCACTGCGCAGCGCGGCGCGCATCGAGCGTTCCGCCCCATCGCCCGTCTCGGACGGCGCAGTGATGTGATAGGCATCGCCCGACATGCCATAACCCAGCACCTCGGCATAGATCTTCGCACCGCGCGCCTTGGCGTGCTCGTAATCCTCCAGCACCACGATGCCGGCGCCCTCACCCATCACGAACCCGTCGCGATCAATGTCATAGGGGCGGCTGGCGGCCTTGGGGTTGTCGGCATATTTGGTCGACAGCGCCTTGCAGGCGTTGAACCCGGCAATACCGATCTCACAGATACAGGCCTCGCCACCGCCGGCGATCATCACATCCGCGTCACCGGCCCGGATGATCCGGCTGGCATCGCCAATGGCATGCGCGCCGGTCGAACAGGCAGTCACCACCGAGTGGTTCGGCCCCTTGAACCCGTGGCGGATCGACACCTGACCCGAGGCCAGGTTGATCAGCGCGCCGGGGATAAAGAAGGGCGACACCCGGCGGGGGCCCTTCTCCTTGATCAGGTTGGCGGTATCGGCGATCGAGCCCAGACCGCCGATGCCCGACCCGATCAGAACGCCGGTGCGCAGCCGGTCCTCTTCGTCCTCGGGCAGCCAATTGGCGTCTTTACAGGCCATTTCGGCGGCAGCGATGGAATAAAGGATGAAATCCTCGATCTTGCGCTGCTCTTTCGGCGGCATCCAGTCATCGGGGTTGAAGGTGCCATTGCTGCCATCGCCGCGCGGGACCTCGCAGGCATAGGTCGTGGTGACGCCCGATGCCACCGCATCGAACCGCGTAATGGGCCCGGCACCCGAATGCCCCTCGAGCAGGCGGGACCATGTTTCCTCGACCCCGCTGGCCAAAGGAGTGATCAGTCCCAGTCCGGTTACAACGACTCTGCGCATGAATTGCCTCTTGCCTTCTTGGTGTTCGAGAACCGCTCTTACCCTGCCCGGCCCCATATGGGCAAGAGCAAGGGTGCAGGCAAGGCCGGCGGAGCCTTGCCTGCCGCTCTCGATATCCCGATGGGCCGCCCGGACCTCTTGAAACCGCCTTACTGGAACTGCGCGACCCGCTCGTGCGCGCCGGCAGCCAGTTTCAGCGCCTCGTCCAAAGACAGGGTCTTGCGGAACAACGCCCGTCCCACCAGCGCGCCTGCGATATTGGGCATATAGGCCAGCCGCGAGATATCGTCGGCGGCCCGCACGACGCCGCTGGCGATGATCGGGGTACGCGCATGGGCGGCCAGGCCCGAGATCAGACCCAGCTTGGCCTCGACCTCTTCAACATCGCTGTCGATATCGGTGACCACGATTGCGGCAAACGGCGTGTCGCTGAACGCGTCGATAAACGCCTCGGGCGTATAGGCGCTCTGGCTGCGCCAGCCATCGGTCATCACATAGCCCTGCCAGACATCGACGCTCAGCACGATCTGGTCAGGGTGCCGCTTGGCCAGTTCCTTGACCAGCGCGGGGTCGCGCGCCGCAAGTGTGCCCACGACAATGCGCCCGGCGCCCTTGTCGATCCAATGCTCGATCCGCTCGCGGGTGCGCATGCCGCCCGCCAGTTGCACCGGGATCTCGGCCTTGCGGATGATCTGCTCGACCAGTTCCGCATTGCCGTCACCGCCCTCGACCGCGTCCAGATCGGTCAAGTGCATCCATTCGGCACCGGTGGATGCCCAGCCGGAAACCGTTTCAAACGGGTCCACATGCCACAGCATGGGCGCATCCAGCCGCCCCCTTTCCAGGGTCACGCACCGTCCGTTCTGCAATTCCATCGTCGGGTAGATGATCATGGCCGCTCCTCCGCTGAAACATGTCAAGGCGCATCTATTGCAGCATAAGGCGGGGCGCTCTTAGCTGAAAGCGGAGTGTCGGATCTCGATTGCGTCACCGTTGTCCGGGCGGCCCGTCGCGCCGCATCAGCGTCACTGTGCGGCCGCCGAACTCGGCATCGCGCATGGGCCGATATCCCAGCGATTGCGCCAACCCAAGCGAGGGCGTGTTGTCCGGCGCGATCATCGCCACCAGGCGGCCAGGAATCACCCGGTCGAACCAGTCATGCGCCGCCGTCGCGGCCTCGCGCCCCAGACCCTGGCCCTGCGCCTCGGGGGCCAGTACCCAGCCCGCCTCGGGATAAGCGTCGAAATCGGGACCCATGTCGCGGCCGCTGTAGAAGAACCCGGCCTGGCCCACCAGGCGGCGGGTCTTCTGCATCACCACGCCCCATTGGCCAAAGCCGGTCATGTGCCAATGGCCTTCGTTACGCAGGAAAGCGTCCCAGCACTCGCCCCGGCTGCGGGGCTTGCCGCCGATATGGCGCACCACTTGTTCGTCCGCCCAAATCTCGGCATAGCGGTCGAAATCCTCGGATCGCATCCCAGCCAGCCGCAGACGTCCGGTATTCAAAATCGGTATGGATCGGATCATTTCGCGCCCGTCCTGTCTCTGCCTCAACCCCAAGGTGCAAAGCAAAGAGACATTTGGCAACTGGAATCGGACGCGCGCAAGAAAAAAGGCGCCCCCCCGGCGGGAAGGCGCCTTATTGACCTTTCAGGTCTCAGTCGAAGCTCAGGAAGCTTCGCTGATGAACTTGACGGCGTCGCCGAAGGTCTGGATGGTCTCGGCCGCGTCGTCCGGGATTTCGATGCCGAACTCTTCTTCGAAGGCCATGACCAGCTCGACGGTGTCGAGGCTGTCGGCGCCCAGGTCGTCAATGAACGAGGCATTCTCGGTCACTTTGTCTTCTTCGACACCCAGGTGCTCCACAACGATCTTCTTAACGCGATCTGCGACGTCGCTCATGTCAGTTCCTCATTCCTACGGGGCCGCTGGCCCATTTCTGCCCTTGCCCGCTCGGGGTGGCTTGGTTTTGCCCGGTCCGGGCGGTTCAGGTTCCGGGGTGTCCCGGTAAAGCAGAAGGCCGACCCCATCGTCTGGCCTTCCTCAGGATGCGCCGCCTATAACACAGACGCGCGCGTTGGCAAACGCTTTCGCATTTGGCCACCGCGCCGCTCACAACATGGCCATACCGCCATTCACATGCAAGGTGGAGCCGGTCACATAAGCGGCCTCGGGACTGGCAAGATACAGGACCGCCGCCGCGATTTCCTCGGGCGAGCCCATGCGCCCGGCGGGAACCTGCGCCAACAGGCCGGATTTCTGATCGTCCGTCAGCTTGTCGGTCATCGCCGTGGTGATAAAGCCCGGCGCCACGGCGTTGACGGTGATTCCCCGGCTGGCAACCTCATAGGCCAGCGATTTGGACATGCCGATGACCCCGGCCTTGGAGGCGGCATAGTTGCCCTGTCCGGGGTTGCCGATGGCGCCCACCACCGACGAGATGTTCACGATCCGGCCCCAGCGCGCCTTCATCATGCCGCGCAGCACGCCCTTGCACAGTTTCATGGTGGCGGTGAGGTTCACGTCGATCACGCTCTGCCATTCGTCATCCGACATACGCATGAACAGGTTATCGCGGGTGATCCCTGCATTGTTCACCAGGATATCGACCGAACCCAGCACTTCGGCGGCCTGTTTCGGCAATGCCTCGACCGCGGCCATGTCGCTCAGATTGCAGGTCAGCACATGGGCGCGCTCGCCCAACTCATCGGCCAGCGCCTGGAGCGGCTCGATCCGGGTGCCCGACAGCACGACCGAGGCACCGGCTGCATGCAGCGCACGCGCGATCGCGCCGCCGATACCACCCGAAGCGCCGGTAATCAGGGCATTCTTTCCGGTCAGATCAAACATGGTCATATTCCTCTTATCCCCGACCTGACAGATCGGGCCTTGCAAATTTAGGTGGGTTCAGGCGTCGCCAGCAAGGATTTTTTGCACATCTTCCGGTGTGCCCGCGGGTTTGCAGGCGATGTCGCGGTTGATCTTGCGCACCATGCCTGACAGCGCCTTGCCCGCACCGATCTCCCAGATCTCGGTCACGCCCTGCGCGGCCATGTATTCGACGCTTTCCCGCCAGCGAACAGACCCCGTGACCTGCTCGACCAGCAGTTGCCGGATCAGGTCGGGATCGCTCACAGCCTCGGCGCGCACATTGGCCACCAGCGGCACCGCGGGGGCCTGGATCGCGACCCCGGCCAGCGCCTCGGCCATGGCATCGGCGGCGGGCTGCATCAGGGCACAGTGGAACGGAGCGCTGACCGGCAGCATGACGGCGCGTTTGGCACCTTTCGCCTTGGCGATCTCGGCGGCGCGTTCCACCGCCGCCTTGGCGCCCGAGACCACCACCTGGGTGGGATCGTTGTCATTGGCGGCCTGGCAGACCTCGCCCTGTGCCGCCTCAGCGGCAACCTCGCGCACCGCGGCCAGATCGAGCCCCAGAATCGCCGCCATCGCGCCCTGCCCGACCGGAACCGCGCTCTGCATCGCTTGCCCTCGGGTGCGCAGCAACCGGGCGGTATCGCCGACGCTCAGCGCCCCGGCAGCGGCCAGAGCCGAATACTCGCCCAGCGAGTGGCCGGCGACAAAGGCCGCCTGGGTTATGGCTACACCCTCGGCCTCGAGCGCGCGCATCGCCGCCATCGAGGTCGCCATCAGCGCCGGTTGCGCATTCTGCGTCAGCGTCAGGGTCTCGATATCGCCTTCCCAGATCAGCGCGCTCAGCTGCTCGCCCAGTGCGGCGTCGACCTCGTCGAACACGGCCTGCGCGGCCGGATAGGCCTCGGCCAGTGCCTTGCCCATGCCGATGGTCTGGGCGCCCTGCCCGGGAAACACGAATGCGGTCGTCATCTCTGTCCCTTCGCTTTCTGCAACGTTAACGCCGGGTGTAGCCGCCCCGCCCGCGCCACACAAGCTCTGCATCCCGACACGGGAGCTGTGCGAAGGCGCATATTGTACACCGGCGACACAGACAGCAGGTTGCGGACATCCAAGACCATTCGGAGAGCGCGATGACCCTGACCAACACCCTAACAAGCTATGGTGGCGTGGCCAAAAGCCTCCACTGGCTGACCGCGCTTTTGATCCTGACCCTGCTGCCACTGGGCTGGATCGCCGATCAGGCGGCAGAACGGGCCACAGCCGGGGGCGCCGGCGCCGAAGAGATCGCGCGCGCCGCCTGGCTGTTCTCGGCGCACAAGACATTGGGGATCGCGCTGTTCGGGGTCGCCTTGCTGCGCATCCTCTGGGCACTGACCCAGAAACGCCCCGGCCTGCTGAACGCCGACCACCGGGCCGAGGCGCTGGCAGCCGAAACCGTGCACTGGCTGCTCTATGGCGCGCTGGTGCTGGTGCCGCTCAGCGGCTGGATCCACCATGCCGCGACCGAAGGCTTTGCCCCGATCTGGTGGCCTTTTGGCCAGTCCCTGCCGATGGTGCCCAAAAGCGCCGCCCTGGCGGAGCTCACCGCAGTGCTGCACCGCGCCTTTCTGCTGGTGCTGCTGGGCGCGTTGGGACTGCATGTGGCGGGGGCACTGAAACACCACCTGATCGACCGCGATGCAACCCTGCGGCGGATGCTGCCGGGCCGGATCGACCTGCCCACGCCGCCCAAACAGGCCCACAGCGCCACGCCGCTGCTGCTGGCGCTGATGGTTTGGCTGGGCGCGCTTGGCGCGGGTACATGGGTGAACAGTCAATCAACCCCGCACGCACCATCAGGGTTGCAAAGCGCGGCCTTACAGGCGGTTGCGTCCGACTGGCAGGTGAGCGAAGGCACGCTGGCGATCTCCGTCACCCAGCTGGGCAGCGCGGTCAGCGGCAGCTTTGCCGACTGGACCGCCGCCATCCAGTATGATCCGCGCGAGACACCCGGCCCGGCAGGCGAGGTCACCGTCACCATCGCCATCCCCTCGCTGGCGCTGGGATCGGTCACCGCACAGGCGATGGGGGCCGATTTCTTCGACGCCGCACAGTTTCCCACAGCCGATTTCACCGCCACACTGCACCGTACCGAAACCGGCCACGAGGCGCGGGGCATGCTGAACCTGCGCGGTGCCAGCGTCCCGGTCACCCTGCCCTTTGACCTGGAACTTGACGGCGATACCGCCCGGATGCGCGGTACCGTCACCCTTGACCGCCGCGATTTCGGGATCGGCGCCAACATGCCGGATGAAAGCTCGCTGAAATTTCCGGTCACGGTCGATGTCTCCCTGACCGCCTCACGCTGAGCCGCACATGCAAAAGGCCGGGTCCCGAGGGGCCCGGCCTTTTGCAATAAACGGTGCAACACCGGGCCGAACGCATTATCGGCGAAGCGCGATATCCAAAAGTGACGCTCGAAGATATCTTCGGGCCTTGTCTGTGAAGGATGGCGGCAATGCAGCACAAACCTGCCATTGGGCAGCACAGTTCCTTTAGCTGAGATCACCGCTTCGTTTGTTGGCGCAGTCGATCCAGTCAGAGGCGAAGTCAACTAGAGATCGAAAATCGCATACCTTGCATTCGGCACCTCCGAATTTTCCGAAAGAAACAGCGCCGGTCTTTTCGAACGCCTCACCAATTGCCGGAAACAGCCGGTTCATATCATCTGCTACGTCGGGTGTTTCGATCCATGTTCCGTTGGGGCCACCATTCTTGAAGCGCCGCGTCTTGGTCCGCTTGTGTTGTGCAAAGCTCTCGGCTGTGTGAAGGGCTGAGCATCGGTTCCAGCCGACCCCGATCAGCAAGATCTTCATGGCATGGCGATCACGGAGCTTCCCAAGGGGCGTTTTCTCTCCCGTTGCCCACGCGAGGCTGTGCTCTTTGAGAAAGTCATTTGCTTTCTCGCCATTGAGGCAGATCGATACAGCCGGGTGCTCGCTGCGCTGAGTTCCCGGCCTGGTTCTGAAAGTCTCCGCAATGATACCCATGCCAGACGTTGGGGATTTCGCGACATCGAAACCGGGAACGGCATCTTCTATTTCAGAAATCTGGTCTTGGGTTAAGCGGGACTTATCAATTTCAGCAGGAAAGTAGGCGTCGGAAGAGAACCCCGGCATTCCTACAAGACCTGTTCCACCTACCGCTCTCAGAAGGCTTTCAACAATTGTCCGGGCACCGCCCACGGTAACGCCTACGGCAGTCATCGAGCCATGTACAAAAAGCCCATCTCCCGCGTGAACACCGAGCGAGAAAAGATCATGGTGAAGGCTTGTCTGAGTATGAAATACGGCAACCATACGCCTGACTATCACCATTTCTGCGGATGCAACATCCGGTAAAGTGGGCTCGAAGCTGCCAGTGCGCTTCGAGCCCTCACACTTTTCACATGCGCACTTTTTGCAAAGGGCTGGCCGACGGGCCCGGCCTTTCCGTGTCTCGGTGACAGAGGCCTTACTCGGCCTTCATGGCCTCGATCGAAATGCGAACCTCGACTTCGTCGCTGACATAAGGTGCAAACATGCCCAGGTTGAAATCGGAGCGCACCACGGTGGTGGTGGCATCGAACCCGGCCCAGGGCTTGTTTGCCATCGGGTGATCGCCCATCTGGTTCAGCACCGCGTCCAGCACCACCGACTTGGTCACGCCGTTCATGGTCAGGTCGCCGGTGATCTTGGCGGTGTTGTCTCCGGTCACTTCGATGCCGGTCGAGACAAAGGTGATCATGTCCCCTTCCTTGGCACCAAAGAAATCACCCGAGAAGAAGTGATCTTCGCGTGCTTCCCAGCCAGAGAACATCGACAGGACCGGCATCGAAACGGTCACCGAAGAGGCGGCCGGGTCTTCCTTGTCGAACAGGATCTCGCCCTCGAAGCCCGAGAACATGCCGGTGGTGGTGGAATAGCCCAGGTGGTTGTAGCTGAATACGACCTGGCTGTGGCTGGCATCCAGCAGGTATGTCTCGGGCGCGGCGGTGGCGGCGCCGGCGAGGCCGGCCAGGATCAGCGCTGCGGCAAGGCGGGTGGTCTTCATTCTGTCGCTCCATGTCTTGTCTTGTGGGTTCAGGCGGACGGTTGTCCTTGCCTTGGCCCAGACATGGGGCAAGCGGGTTGTGCGGGCAATCTGACAGAACTCCACAGAGTCTGTGGAGGAATGAACAGTGGCGGATGTCAGGCCGAAATGGTCACGAATCCGCTCAGCTGGCTGCGCAGGGCCTGGCGGATATCGGCCGAAGGGATCGGCAGGCGCATCAGGATCGACCCGTCCACGTCGCAGATCTCCAGGTAGTGCTCGTTGAACCGGGCCGCGCCCAGGCTGTCATAGCTGCGGCGCAGGATGGTCTGGGGACGGCCGCGATTGTTCTTTTGCAGCACCCGAACCTCGCGCCGGATCGGATCGAAATAGGCGTCGGGCTGGTTGTCCTGGTGATGGATCATCAAAAGCGCCAGACCGCACAGGAAGAAGAACAGCGACACGCCCAGCTTCATCAGCGCCGCATCCGCGTCAACGCCCGATCCTGGCAGCAGCCACATGGCGGCGGCCCCGATCACCAGCGCGGTACCAACCACCCGAAAGATCACGGTGCGCAGCGGCCAGTTCGGGGCGAAAGTGATCATCAACGGCACCGTCTCTTCGAAAGACGGAAGCGGCATCCGGTTGCGAAGCGTCTGTTGCTGTGCCACATGCATGTCAGGTCGCGCTCCCTGCGCCAAGTTTATCGCCGGGTTGTGTCCGGCAGGGTTAACGATTGATAAACATTGCGACGGGAATGCGGCAGTCTCTGGGTAATTGAGCGGCATGACCCCAGACACAACCCAGAAGTGCGGCGCCGCCAAACCCCTTGCCCCCGGCGCGCAGGCGTGTATATGGGGCCATCCTTTCACAGAATTCGTGAACCGCGCAGTCTCTCGTGGCAGGGCCGTGAAAGGATCAAGGGCCCCGCCTATGAAATGCGCCTAGATAGAAAACAGGAGATCGCATGCCTCTCTACGAGCATGTCATGATTGCGCGTCAGGACCTGTCCAACACGCAAGCCGAAGGCCTCATCGAACATTTCGGTGCCGTACTCAGCGACAATGGCGGCAGCCTGGTCGACCACGAGTACTGGGGCGTCAAGACGATGGCCTACAAGATCAACAAGAACCGCAAGGGCCACTATGCCTTTCTGCGCACCGACGCGCCCGCGTCCGCCGTGCAGGAAATGGAACGCCTGATGCGCCTGCATGACGACGTGATGCGCGTTCTGACCATCAAGGTCGACGAGCACGCCGAAGGACCCTCGGTCCAGATGCAGAAGCGCGACGAGCGCGACAGCCGCCGCGAACGCCGCTAAGCCCGCATTAGGAAAGGACATCAAGTTATGGCC
Organism: Ruegeria sp. BHSC223; assembly: GCF_059613025.1. Lineage (NCBI taxonomy): Bacteria > Pseudomonadati > Pseudomonadota > Alphaproteobacteria > Rhodobacterales > Roseobacteraceae > Ruegeria > Ruegeria sp. BHSC223. The sequence continues at coordinate 41,648 of NZ_JBXWRR010000001.1, read as the reverse complement.
GCTAAACCGTTTTTCCGCCGTCGCAAGGTGTGCCCCTTCTCGGGCGACAACGCACCCAAGATCGACTACAAGGACACCAAGCTGCTGCAGCGCTATATCAGCGAACGCGGCAAGATCGTGCCCTCGCGCATCACCGCCGTCTCGGCCAAGAAGCAGCGCGAACTGGCCCGTGCCATCAAGCGCGCGCGCTTCCTCGCCCTGCTGCCCTACGCCGTGAAGTAAGGAGATAGGCACATGCAAGTTATCCTTCTCGAACGCGTGGCGAAGCTGGGCCAGATGGGCGACGTCGTCGACGTCAAGCCGGGCTACGCTCGCAACTTCCTGCTGCCGCAGAGCAAGGCGCTGGTCGCATCGGATGCAAATATCGCCCAGTTCGAAGCGCAGAAAGCCCAGCTCGAAGCGCGCAACCTGGAGACCAAGCAGGAAGCCGAGGCCCTGGCCGAAAAGCTCGACGGTCAGCAGTTCATCGTGATTCGCTCGGCATCGGATGCCGGCGCGCTCTATGGCTCGGTCACTCCGCGTGACGCCGCAGACGCCGCCACCGAGGCAGGCTTCTCGGTCGACAAGAAACAGATTGCCCTGATCGCTCCGATCAAGGAACTGGGTCTGCACAGCGTCACTGTCCGCCTGCACCCCGAGGTCGAAGTCGCGATCAACCTGAACGTTGCCCGCTCGCCCGAAGAGGCCGAACTGCAGGCATCTGGCAAGTCGATCCAGGAACTGGCCGCCGAGGAAGAGGCCGCCGCTGAATTCGAGATCGCCGAACTGTTCGACGATATCGGCAGCGCCGCCTCGGACGACGACGATCAGGCCCCTGCCGCCAGCGACGAAACCGCCTGACCGGTTTCCCACAGGATACAAGATTGAAAGGCCGCGCCGATGTGCGGCCTTTCTTCTTTTAGACTTCCGGTCCACTGGCCGTAATCCGCCCATCTTGCCACGTTCTTTGAAAAGCCTCTTCGCACGCTGCAAATGTCGGGGTAATTGCGTTAGGCAACTGACGCGACCAAGGAACCCTTAATGCAATTGACCCGCCGCGCCCTGTTGTTGACCGGCTTCGCGCTGCCCGTTGCTGCCTGCGGGCGCACACCGGAAGCTTCCCCTCCTGTCAACCCACCGCTTCACCCCAATGAAACGCCTGAGCTGCGCGCCGCGATCAACCATTGGTCAGATCACTATGAACTACCGCGGAATCTGGTGCACAAGCTGGCAATCCGCGAAAGCAGCCATCGCCCCTGGGCGGTTAACAGGCCCTATTACGGTCTGCTACAGATATTGCCCGCAACCGCCCGAACAATGGGGTTCCGCGGTGCGCCCGAAGATCTTCTGGATGCAGACACTAACCTGCAGTTTGCGGGGAAATACCTTCGCGGCGCCTGGCTTTTGTCGGATGGAGACCAGGATAGGGCGATCCAGCTCTACGCCTCGGGATACTATTATGAGGCGAAACGACGCGGGATGCTTGTCGAAACAGGATTGCGTCCCGCTGCTTGACCCAACGTCATCAGTTTTCAAAAATTGCAATCCGGGCGCCCTGGAAAGGGGCTGTCGCTCTGCTCCAAAGCCCCGTCGATGAAACGTTCACCCGGCACAAATCCTTGTACTTCCAAACGGTTCCCCTAACTCCGACCGGAGCGCTAGCGGCAGAGGATGATCTTGGTCTGTGCCCAGCAAACCGTTGATAGCAAATTATTAGTAGACAGGTACTTGTCGGCAATCAGCCGTTACCTTTCCGCAACCATAACAGGAAAACCGTTGCTTCGATGCCTGCAATGGGGCAATCTGTCGGCGTGATTAGCGAGTGCGTGCACGCGACCAAGTGCCGTTAGCGTTAGTCGCATGCCGGTTTTCGAATGCTGGTACTCGTTGAATGTACGAATGTAACAGGTGAAGGTATGGATACAGTCGATTCCGTGGTCGGGCGCCGGATCCGCGCCAGACGCTCTGCGCTGGGCCTCAGCCAAGCCGAGCTAGGCCGTGCGATCGGAGTGCGGTTTCAACAGGTTCAAAAGTATGAGTCCGGTGCAAACCGGGTGAGCGCGTCGCGCCTCTGGGCAATTGCCGAGGTGCTCGATGTGCATATAAGCCATTTCTTCGAAGGCATTCAGGCCCCGGAATCCGGGATGATCGACGGCAGCGATGCGCCGATCGACCGTCTTATGTTCCTTAAGGATCGGGATTCAGTCGAAATGGTAGAGATCTATAGCAGCTTGCCTCCGGCACAAAAGCGTGCTGTTCTAGCCTTTGTCAGAACAATGGCGGTCGATAGACAGTTAACCGGCGAAAAAGTACCGGGATAACGCGCCCACTGCCTTGCTCTGATCGAACAGGTGCAGCAGATGGATATTGTCGATCTCGGAACTCTGCCCAAGTCGGAAGCCGTCTATTCGGACTTCCTCCTACAAGTGCGCGAAAAGCTCGAGATGGACCACGCCGCTTATGCCGGGCTGAACCCGGCCGCCGGTGCCATTCACGGCTATGTCACCTATAGTGACGAGTGGAAGCTCCATTATCAGGAGCAGGGCTTTCACATGATCGACCCGACGCTGCACATGAGCCAGCGCAGCATCGCCCCGGTCGACTGGAGCCGCCTCGAACGCAGCAGTGATTTCCGTCGTGTCTTTCGCGATGCTCATGACTTTGGCATCGGCGATCAGGGCCTGACCATCCCGGTACGCGGTCCCTATGGCGATGTCGGGCTGCTCAGCGTCACCCGCGAATGCTCGACCGACGAGTGGCACAAGCTTGTACGTCATACACTCGGTGACCTGCAATCGCTGGCTGTGCATATCCACGACACGGTGATGAGTTCGGACATGCTGGGCCGGGTTCTGTATCACCCGTCGCTCTCGACACGCGAGGCCGAGATCCTGCAATGGGTGGCTGCTGGCAAATCGCAACAGGACATCGGTGACATCCTGTCGATCTCGCACCGTACCGTCGAGGTGCATCTGCGCTCGTCCCGCGAGAAACTCTGCGCCTTAACCACTGCTCAGGCTGTCGGGCGGGCCGTGGGCCTCGGGCTGATCTACCCCGGCTGAACCAACCAGTACACTTTTTTCCGCCTCTACGGGAAACCCCCAATAGTCCTCAGCCCCAACTTGGGTAACGATTGGTTCACCGAAATCCACTCGTAGGGGGAAACAAATGATCATCGTGATCGACGCTTTGAACAAGCATCTATTCGATGGAGTTCTGGATGAAATGTTTCGGTTGCGTGCCCGTGTTTTTGGTGATCGTCTGGGATGGGATGTGACAATCGAGGACGGCAAGGAGATTGACAAGTTCGATCACCTGGATCCTGTCTATGTTGTCGGGCTTGACGACGAAGGGAATGTGGTGGCGGCCGTCAGGGCGCTTCAGACCACCGGTCCACATATGCTGGCGGATGTGTTTTCTGACATCCTGTGTGGCGAACCACCGCTCCGCAGCTCCACGATGTGGGAATCCACACGGTTCTGTGTGGACACGCAGCGGCTCAAACGGGGCAAGGACCGCAACTCGGTGTCTTATGCCACTTGCGAACTGATGATCGGCTCGCTGGAATATGCCCGTCGTGCCGGGATCAGTGACATCGTCACCGTGATCGACCCGGTGATGGACCGGGTGCTAAAGCGGTCCGACAACGCCCCTTACGACTATGTGGGCGAGACCGTGCCAATGGGTAAGGTGCCGGCGCTGGCCGCCCTGCTCGATACTGGTGAGGAACGCGTCGAACGGGTTCGCCGGTTTGCCGGAATCCCCCATGACGTGTTCCTGAGCGACGACGATGCGCTGGCGCTCTTCAGTCGCGCACGGGCCAGGGCAAAGCCGCTCGCAGCCAACGCCGACGACGTCCCGGCCACGCCGTTGGAACGCTATCTGGCTGAACAGATTCAGTCCGCAACAACCGTAGAGGAACTGAAAGCCGTCCACTCCCTGATCGACGCCTTGGCCGGTTCCCTGACCCCAAGCAAGAGACAGAACCTTCTGGACACCCACAAAATGGTCGCGCGCGAAGCCTAAGCCACTCACGAACAAAGCCAGACGCGCGACAAAAAAGAGGAGCCGCCCGAAATCTCGGGCGGCTCCTTTTGTATCCTGTTCCGGGGAGCGCGGATTATTCTGCGTCGAGCGACTCAAGCGCTTTTTGCAGGTCTTCCTTGCTGATTTCTTTCTCGGTCACCTTGGCCTGTGCCACGATGTGGTCGACCACCTTGTCCTCGAAGATCGGTGCGCGCAGCTGCTGCTGCATCTGCGGGTTCTTCTGCACGAATTCAAAGAACTGGCGCTCCTGCCCCGGATACTGGCGCGCTTGTGCCAGGATCGCCTGGGTCATCTCGGCATCGGTGACCTCGACCTCGGCCTTCTGGCCCAGTTCGGCCAGCAGCAGGCCCAGACGCACGCGACGCTCGGCCAGTTTGGTGTGCTCTTCGGTCGCTTCGATCTCACCATGGTTGTGATCGTGAACCTCGGGGTTGTCCTCGTGCCACAGCTGATGCGCGATCTGTTTGGCCTCGGCGTCAACCAGGCTGGGCGGCAGGTCGAACGAGACCTTGACGTCCAGCGCGTCCAGCAGGCCACGCTTCATCACCGCGCGCGAAGCGCCGGCATATTCGGCTTCCAGACGCTCGGCGATCTGGGCCTTCAGCGCGGCCAGGTCCTCGGCGCCGAATTTCTTGGCCAGTTCGTCGTCGATCTCGGCGGCAACCGGTTCCTTCACCTCTTTGATGGTGCAGGTGAACACGGCTTCCTTGCCGGCCAGATGCTCGGCACCGTATTCCTCGGGGAAGGTGACGGTGACGTCCTTTTCCTCTTCGGCCTTGACGCCCACCAGCTGCTCTTCGAAACCGGGGATGAAGCTGTTGGAACCCAGCACCAGCGGGTAATCCTCGGCCGAACCGCCTTCAAACGCCTCGCCGTCGACCTTGCCCACGAAATCCATCACGACCTGATCGCCGTCCTTGGCCTTGGAGCCCTTGCGGCGCGCCTTGAAGTCCTGCGCGGTCTCGGCCAGGTTGCCCAGCGCCTCGTCGATGGCTGCGTCGTCAGCCTTGACCACCAGCTTCTCCAGCGCGATGTCGCTCATGTCGACCTCGGGGATCGCGGGCAGCGCCTCATAGGACATCTCGACATGCACGTCGTCGCCCTCTTTCCAGTCCTCGTTGGTCATCTTGACCTCGGGCTGGAGCGCGGGACGGTCACCGCTGTCCTCGAAATGCTTGTTCATGGCGCCGTCGATGGTTTCCTGCATCGCCTCGCCCAGCAGACGCTGGCCGAACTGCTTTTTCAGCAGCGCCATGGGCACCTTGCCCTTGCGAAAGCCCTTCATCTCGATCTCGGGCTGCGCCTCGACCAGCTTTTCGTTGACCTTGGCGTCCAGCTCAGCCGCGCTTACAACGATGTTGTAGCCGCGTTTCAGACCTTCGTTCAGCGTCTCGGTAACCTGCATATGGTAGTCCCCATAGGATTCGGGGCGCACGCACCGAGGCGCGCGCCATGCACAATTTGTGGCCTTCTATTTGTCCCGCGAGGCCGGTGCAAGGGGGTAGTGCCGCACTGGCCCCGCAATTGGGGGTATGAGACAAAAAACACGCCCCGGACCGGCCGGGGCGTGTCGATGTCAAACGGTCACGAACCGATCAGAAGCGCCAGCGCGCGCCCAGCACGATGGTGCTGAGGTCCTGATAGCTGTTGGCCGCGTCGTCATATTCATAGTCCTGATAGGTGAAATAGACGTCGGTGTTATAGGCCTCGACCCGCTGCGCGATACCCACGCCCCAGCCCTTGGTCTCGGAGCCCGCGACGTTGAAGTCCGACCCGTCATAATAGTGCACACCGACGCCGGTCTTGCCGAACGAGAACCAGTCGGCGTCATAGGCGACCTTGAAATACAGGTAATCAGGATCGCTGGCGCCTGCGGCGTCGTTGTCACGGGTGCCCCCCGCAAAGGTGAAGCTGAGCCCGTTCTGAAGCAGGACCGAGGCCGAACCCACCACATCCGAACGATCAACGCCATTGTTGTCGCGCACCTGATAGGCCAGGCCCGCGTCCAGCTGCACGCCCCCCGCGAACTCGCCCGAATAGCGCACCGCCGCATCGTAGTAATCCGACTGGTCGGCGGTGTTCAGGATGTTTTCGCCGTATGCGGCCGAGAAGGTGAACCCGGCGATCTCGGGGCTGTCATAGCGGATGCGGCCGCGGCGCGAGCCGTCGAACGTGTCGAGCGTATCGCCCACCGCCGGACCGGACAGAACTCCGGCCGTGTCGCGGAACAGGAAGGCCGCGTTGGCATCGGCAAGGTAGGAATACAGCGCCACGCCCACATAGGACAGGTCGGATTCGGCGATGCCATCGGCCGCCATGCTGCCCTGCCCCAGCGAGACCTTGCCCCAGTCGCCTTCGAGCGAGAAGTCGATATGGCGCAGGTCGTCGCGGGTCCAGCCGCTGAAATTGTCGCCCAGCTGGTTGGTCTCGGTCGAGTTGGGTAGGCCCAGCCCGGCTTCGAACCGGAACCGGAAGGTGTTATCGCCAAAAGGCTGCGCCAGACGCAGGCCGATGCGGCTGCGCGACAGGTCATTGTCGCGGATCTGGGTCTCGGTCTGCTGGCCGTCATCGACCGAAATCAGGGCCGGGTTGAACTGGCCATACAGCCGGACCGAACCGCCGGACTGGTTTTCATAAAGCAGCTGGGCCGATGCGGGCGCGGCCAGTGCCGCCGCCGCCAGGGCCAGAGCCGAAGTGGTTCTGAGTGTGGTGATCATCTTCTTTCCCATCAGATGGATGAAACGCGGTTGCGTGCCCTCTGATGTGGCGGGGATGGGTCTTGGTTCCATATGCGCGCCCCGGCCCGTGGCCCGCGCGTTGCATCGCTGCTACGCGGCACGACTCGAGAAAAAATAAAAATGCTTTTGTTACAGATAGATAATGAAGTAACGCGAATGCGAGCAGCACGTGAAATTCAAAAAAGCGCCCTGCAACATGCCAGCTTTCTGCAAATGCGATGTGCGTTTTTGCACCCATCTCACGCAAGAGTGACGCCCGCCCGCCCCTTGACGGGGGCGGGCGGGCGCAAACCCATCAACACCGGATCAGAATTTCCAGCGCGCGCCGAACAGGAATGCGTCCACATCCTGATAGGCCGTACCGGGATCGGACAGTTCATGATTGCGGTAGCCCAGATAGACCTGGGTATTGATGCTGTCGAAATTCTGGTTGATGCCCAGCCCAAGGGATTTCGACTCGCGACCGGCCAGCCCGAAATCATTGCCGTTGTAGTAATCGACGGCAAACGAGGTCATGCCCACCGACAGGAACTGCGTCTCGTATCCGGCCAGAACATAGGTGTAATCACCGCTGTTCTCGCGGCTGCCGCCAGCCACGGCAAAGTTCAGCCCCGAGCGGAACTTGACCGCGACCGAGCCGAACGTGTCGTCGCGGTCGACGCCACCGCTGTCACGGCGGGAAAAGCCGATACCGCCCTTGACCTTGGTCCCATCGAACTCGCCCGCATATTTCAGTGCGATGTCGTAATACTTGTCGCTGTTGCCCGGGGTCAGCACGTCGGTACCGGCCGCAACCGAAACGGTGAACCCATTGAAACTGGGCGTGTCATAACGCACGCGCCCCTGGCGCCCGCCATCCAGGCTAGGATTGACCGAGCCGATGGTGACGCCCGACAGCGCCCCGGCAGCGGTGCGGAACTGGAAACTACCGGCAAAATCGCCGATGCCGTTATACGTGGTCATGCCATTGTTGTTCAGCGTGATGTCCGCGACGCCGTCGCTGGCCATCGACCCCTGCCCCACATAGATCGTGCCCCAGCTCTCGCTGGCATAGGAAAAGTCGATCTTGCGCAGGTCGGTCCGATCCCAATCGGCCCCCTTGGGCGTGTTGGTCTGGCTCACCCCACCCGACGAACGCAGGCCAAGCGCGGATTCCAGATTGAACTTGAACGTGCCCTGGTACATGGGCTGCACGACCCACAGGCCGACGCGGGTGTTGGAATGGGCGTTATCGACAAAGGTATCCTTGCTCTGCACCCCGTCATCGACCGACTGCCAGGCCGGAGAGACCTGCCCGTAGATCTGGACATATCCACCCGAGGCGTTTTCCCACTTCAGTTCCGCCGCAGCCGGAACCGCAGCCATCGCGGCCAGCAGCGCAGCGCTTGTCGCTGTTTTGATCTGTCTCGTCATATCGTGTCTCCGTCGAGGAGGTTGCTGATTACCCTCCTTCAATTGGGAATAACGCCGCTCACTTCCAGAGAACCCGCCGAAACGCGCGCCAAGGTTGATATTTTCGCCACACGGAATCGTGATGCCCCGTGATGATCCGTTGCAACCACAAGCGCTTACCGCTCTGCTGGGCACTGGCGAAATCATGCGCAAAGTGAAAAACCACCTCACACCCCTGCACCTCTTGCATGGCACACTCCCACCTGGTGCAGTGCTTGGCCGATCGCAATCGTCAGGGGCGCAGTCCCCGGGCAGAAGGGATCGGGCCTCATTTCGGGGAAGGGCAAGGTGGTGCGGGTGAAGGGACTTGAACCCCCACGCCTTGCGGCGCCAGAACCTAAATCTGGTGCGTCTACCAATTCCGCCACACCCGCAATCACGGCCCGCCGCAGCGGTACCGTGACGCGCTGAATAGCAAAGCTTTCAGCCGAGCGCGAGAGGCAATCTGAATGCTTCCGTCACGATGCCGCAAAGGCACGCTTTCCGGGATTTATCTAAAAACGGCAACAAATCGCCGCGACAAGTTCACGGTTTTGCCACATTCTGACCAGCAAAAATAACGAGCAGACCAAGGTGATCCATCATGAACGCAAAAGCGGCAGTCCGTGCTGCGGGCAGAGGCTCGCATCCCAGTCCCGACATCACGCCGGTTCCCGAGGCCGGATTCCTGGCCGGCACCGTCCTGCTGACACAGGATGGCGAGATGCCGGTGGAATTCCTGTCCCCCGGTGACCGGATCATTACCCGCGACCGCGGGTTTGTTCCGCTGCGTCATCTCACCCGCGCATGTCAGACCGTGCGCGCGATCCGCTTTGCCGCCGGATCGCTGGGCGACACCCGGCCCGATTGCGACCTGATCCTGCCCGCTGGACAACCCGTGCTGATCCGCGACTGGCGGGCGCGGGCGCTGTTTGGCACAGCGCAAGCCATGGTACGGGCCGATGCGCTGGTGGATGGAGAGTTCGTCTGCGATCTGGGTCCGCGCGACATGCCGTTGTTCCAGCTGCATTTCGATGCCGCCCATGTACTCTATGCCGGTGGTCTGGAAGTGGCGGGCCAATGCCTGCCCGCCTCCGGCCGGCTCGCCGCCTAAAGCCCCAGTTTGCGAAACACTGCCGGCAATTGCTCCGGCAGGTCCTCGGCGATCAGGCCGGGGCCGAATTCAAGCGCGCATTCCACATGCAGCCAGGCGGCGGTTTCTGCCGCCTGCATCGGCGCAAGGCCGCGCGCCAAAAGCCCGGTGATGAAGCCTGCCAATACGTCGCCCGACCCGGCGGTCGCCAGCCAGGGTGCCGAGCGCTCGTAATGGGCCGAGTTCACTGAACAACGCCCATCCGGCGCCGCGATCACCGTATCGGGCCCCTTGAACAGCACCACACAGCCCGCGCGCTTGGCGGCCTCACGGGTGGCATCGACCTTGGAATAGGCCGGGCCGCTCTTCGGCTCCTCGCGGAGCCTCTTCGCGATATCGGGGAATAGCCGCGCAAACTCGCCGCCATGCGGGGTCAGAACGCAAGCTTCATGCAGTTGGGCAAACAACGCGGCCGGGTCGTTGGCATAGGCACTCAGCGCATCGGCATCCAGCACCGTGGCGCGCTTTGCGGCCAGCGCCACCGGCACCAGATCGCGCGCCCGTTCGACACCCATGCCAGGCCCCAGGCAGAGCGCACTAAGGCGGGTATCCCCCAGCACTGTCGCTAACCCATCGGCACCGTCGATCCGTGCCAACATCAACGCCGTGATTTGACAGGCAACCTCCTGCTGCGCGCTGGGTGGCACCCCCAGCGTCACCAGCCCTGCCCCGATGCGAAGCGCGCCGCGCGCCGCCAACCGCGCCGCGCCGGTCTTGCCCGAGCCGCCGGAGAGGATCAGGGCATGGCCGTGCGTGTACTTGTGCGACTCCGCCGCCTTGTCCGATAGCCTTGGTTGCGCAAGGCGCACAATTTCGCTGGCAAGCTCTCTTGTGGCAGCGCGACTGGATGGCAAGTCATCCAAGCCGATGCTTTTCACCACTGTTTTTCCGCAAAAAGCCGGCCCATCTGAAATTCGATGCCCGACTTTCTCGCGATGAAAACTCACAGACAGTTCAAATTCCAGCTTCCCACGCCCTATCTGTTCCTGGGTATCAATGAGAGGCTTTCCGCTGTCGGCACATAATCCAGAAGGAAGATCAATCGCCACGCGACGCGCGTTGACCACCTCAGTTGTGAGCACACCGATCTGCTCATGCAGGCACATCTCGCTGCCGAGCGGTCGAACCAACCCAGTGCCAAAAACCGCATCTACTATGAGATCGACCCCTCCAACCTCTCCGATTTGCCAATTCCAGTTCTCTGGCTCAAACTTCGCATAAGCCTGAACCTCCCCCAACACCCGCCACCGCTCATAATTCGCTCGCGCATCCGGCGGCAGCTTCCCGGGATCGCCATATAGAAACACCTCCACCGCCCAGCCGCGCTCGTGCAGCAGCCGCGCCACCACGAACCCGTCGCCGCCATTGTTGCCAGGCCCGCACAGGACCACCGCGCGCCTCGCCCCTTCCTCTTGCTGCAAATATCCCGGGGGTGCGGGGGCTGGCCCCCGCTCTTTCGCCAGTTCCGGCCATTCCTCGAAAATCGCTTCGACCACGCCGCGCCCGGCGCGCTCCATCAACTCCAGCCCGGTCACCTCGCCCGAGGCGATTGCCGCCTGTTCGATGGCCCGCATCTGCGCCGCGGTCAGCAGTTCGGTCATGCCCTGCCCCTTTGCCGATTCACTTCTGCACAATCCTTGTGCATTCTGCACAAATTTTCACCTGTCGCCCAAAATTGCCGCAGTGCGGCCTGGCCGGTTTCGCATTCGCGTTGAGCCTCCAGCTTAGACGTGATCTGAGGCGGGCTGACAAGCTTGCAAGGAGCACCGCGATGAAGAAGATCGAAGCGATCATCAAACCGTTCAAGCTGGACGAGGTCAAAGAGGCGCTGCAGGATATCGGCGTCCAGGGCCTCAGCGTGGTCGAGGTCAAGGGTTTTGGCCGTCAGAAAGGCCATACCGAGCTCTATCGCGGTGCTGAATATGTGGTCGATTTCCTGCCCAAGGTGAAACTCGAAGTGGTGCTGGACGACGACCAGGTCGACGCCGCCATCGAGGCCATCGTGGGCGCCGCCAAGACTGACAAGATCGGCGACGGCAAGATCTTTGTCTCGACCATCGAACAAGCCATCCGCATCCGTACCGGCGAGACCGGTTCGGACGCGCTTTGACCCGAACACACTCTAGCAGAGGACAAGAGAGTATGAGCAAGGACGCAGTTCTTCAGCTGATCAAGGACGAGGGTGCCGAATATGTCGACATCCGCTTCACCGACCCGCGCGGCAAGCTGCAGCACGTGACGATCATCGCCGATCTGGTCGACGAGGACTTCCTGGAAGAAGGCTTCATGTTCGACGGCTCGTCGATTGCCGGCTGGAAGTCGATCGAAGCCTCGGACATGAAACTGATGCCCGACACCGAAAGCGCCTATGTCGATCCGTTCTACGCGGAAAAGACCATCTGCATTCATTGCTCTGTGGTCGAGCCCGACACCGGCGAGGCCTATGACCGCGACCCGCGCGGCACCGCCGTCAAGGCCGAGGCCTATCTGAAGGCATCGGGCATCGGCGATGTTGCCTATATGGGTCCCGAGGCCGAATTCTTCCTGTTCGACGACGTGCGCTATTCGAACACCATCAACAAGGTCTCCTACGAGGTCGACGCAACCGACGCCTCGTGGAACACCGATGCCGAGTTCGAGACCGGCAACATGGGTCACCGCCCCGGTCTGAAGGGCGGCTATTTCCCGGTCAACCCGACCGACGAGGCGCAGGACCTGCGGTCTGAGATGCTCTCGACCATGAAGCGCATGGGCATGAAGGTGGACAAGCACCACCACGAAGTGGCCTCGTGCCAGCACGAACTGGGCCTGATCTTCGGCACGCTGACCAAGCAGGCCGACGAGATCCAGAAATACAAATACGTGATCCACAACGTGGCCCACGCCTATGGCAAGTCGGCGACCTTCATGCCGAAGCCGATCTATGGCGACAACGGCTCGGGCATGCACGTGAACATGTCGATCTGGAAAGACGGCAAGCCGCTGTTTGCCGGTGACAAATATGCCGATCTGAGCCAGGAAGCGCTGTATTTCATCGGTGGCATCCTCAAGCACGCCAAGACGCTGAACGCGTTCACCAACCCGGGCACCAACAGCTACAAGCGCCTGATCCCCGGTTTCGAGGCCCCCGTTCTGCGCGCCTATTCGGCCCGCAACCGCTCGGGCTGCGTGCGTATTCCGTGGACCGAAAGCCCCAAGGCCAAGCGCGTCGAGGCCCGCTTCCCCGATCCGTCGGCAAACCCCTACCTGTGCTTTGCCGCGCTGCTGATGGCCGGTCTTGACGGCATCAAGAACAAGATCGATCCGGGCGAGGCGATGGACAAGAACCTCTACGACCTGCCCGCCGAGGAGCTGGCCGACATCCCCACCGTCTGCGGTTCGCTGCGCGAGGCGCTGGAATGCCTGGCTGCCGATCACGACTTCCTGCTGCAGGGCGACGTGTTCACCAAGGACCAGATCGAAGGCTATATCGAGCTGAAGATGGAAGAGGTCCACAAGTACGAACACACCCCGCACCCGGTGGAATTCGGCATGTATTACAGCTGCTGATCGCGGTCTGTACGCAAATCGGGGGGGCGCCTTTCGGGCGCCCCTTCCTTTTTTGGAGGATCGACCGCCTTTGCCGAGCACGATCGCGTCTTTTGACCCTGACCGGTCCGATATTCCCCTTTGAGGTGCGCCCCTGCCCGGCTAGTCTGGCTTCACATTGCTGACAAAGGACTATTCATGCGGCTTCTAGCTTTGACACTGGCGCTCGTCCTGACTACCGGCGCCGTTGCGGCCCAGACGATCGAACGCATTCGCGACACCGGACAGATCAATATCGGTTTCCGCGTCGACGCGGCGCCGCTCTCCTTTGCGGATGCCGAAGGGCGGCCGGCGGGCTATACGCCCCAGTTGTGCGGCCGGCTGGCACAGGCCATGGCCAACCGGCTTGATCTGGGTGAACTGAAGGCCGGTTTTGTCCCGGTCTCTGCCTCGGACCGTTTTGAACGGCTTGCCAAGGGCGACATCGACATGCTCTGCGGCGCGGCCACGGTGACGCTGGAACGCCAGAAGACGGTCGATTTCTCGATCCCGATCTATGTTGACGGGACGTCTGTCATAACCCGCCGCGGTGAAGGTGCTCACCTGTCCGATCTGGCGGGCAAGACCATAGGCTTTCGCGCCGACACAACGACCGAACAAGCCGTGCTGAACTCGTTCGAGGCCGCCGGGCTAGAGGCCCGGTTCGAGCGCTTCGCCGATCACAATGCCGGCTTCAAGGCGCTGAACGACGGTGCGCTTGACGCCTATTTCGCCGATCAATCCATCCTGATCTACAACTATGTCTCCGGCAATATGGGCGAGAAGTTCCAGCTTCTGGACGAGATCCTGACGATCGAGAAACAGGCGCTGGCCCTGCCCCGCGGCGACAGCGATTTCCGGCTTCTGGTCGATACGCTGCTGTCAGAGATGTATGCCGACGGCACCATCGACCGCGTTTTCCGTGAAACCCTGCCCGGTGTCGAACCGGGTGCCGCGCTGAAAGCGATGTTCCTTCTCGCACCAACTGTGCCTTGACCCTTTGCAGAGCGATATCATGGTTCCCTATTTCCGCCCGATCCTTCTGACGTTGATGCTCTCGCAGCTCCCCTCGGCGGGCGCTGCCCTGACCTGCGGCAATACCGGTGCCGGGTTCGAGGCCTGGAAGGCCGAGTTCGCCCAAGTGGCCCGCCGACAGGGCGTTGGCAAGCGCGGGCTCGAGGCGCTGGCGCAGGCCCGCTATGCCACCCGCACCATCGCCGCCGACCGAAATCAGAAAAGCTTCAAATACTCGCTCGAAAAGTTCATGCAGGTGCGCGGCGCGGATACGATCGTCGCCCAGGGCCGCAAGCGCAAGGCGCGCAATCCCGAATTCTATGCCGCGCTGGAACGGCAATATGGCGTGCCCGCCGGCATCCTGATCGCGCTGCACGGGATGGAGACCGCCTTTGGCTCTTTCATGGGTGACAGCGCGGTGGTTTCAGCGATCACAACGCTGGCCTATGACTGCCGCCGCTCTGATTTCTTTGTTCCCCATGCGCTGGCAGCCCTGGAACTGGTGGACCGCAACGCCATTTCCGGCGCCACCAAAGGCGCCAAGCATGGCGAGCTGGGTCACACCCAATTCCTGCCCGGAAACGCGCTGGCCTATGGCGTGGATGCAACCGGCGACGGGCGGGTGGATTTCTACGACATGACCGACGCACTCGCCTCTACGGCGAATTTCTTACGCCAGAAAGGCTGGCGACCCGGCCGCGGCTATCAGCCGGGAGAACCAAATTTTGCAGTCATAAAAGCGTGGAATTCAGCATCTGTCTATCAGCAGGCCATCGCCATCATGGCCAAACGAATCGACAGCTAAAAGTTGCATTGCGCCATAACCATGACACAGACCTGACAGGTTGCAGCCACTTTTAAGGGGTTTTTCGAGGTATTTGCAGTTTCCAGACCATAGTCAATCTTGCAAAACTAGACGAATTGCCTCGTGATAACTTGGTTTTGGCCCAAATTTTTGCACCAATTGTCGCTAGTTTGATCCTCAGCACAACTTTGATTGGAGGATGTCGCTGTGGCACAGACAGGCACGTATCACGGTGGACTAGTATTCCTGGGTAACGAAGATGGCGTAATGGACCGGTTCAGCCGGATCGTAACGGCAACACTTGAGGACTATGGTCACGCCGTCGAACGGCAAACGCTGCTGAACGACCACGAAGCACGGATTATGTCCAGCCAGTACCTGGTCAGGCTAGCCCTTGAATCCGAAGGCATGGACACGTCGCGCGTTCGTCGCATGGATGCTGCAGCAGGGTTGAACCAGCGCCTGCACGATAGCAAGGAGCGAGCCCGCAACCGGCTGGTCATTTCGATCACACCGGTTTCACACCTGACCGACGACCGCGACGTGACCGAACTGATGCTGGTGGTGATGCTCTACCGGATGGTGGATCTCTATACCAGCGAACTGATCGAGTGGCTGGACCCCGATGTCCGCCTGACGATCGAACAATTCCTCGGCGCGTTCGCCAATGTATCGCCCCGCAGGGTGCGCGGCCGCCAGCAGATCCTGAACCCTGATGGCGCGCGTTTTGCCCCTATCGACGATACCGCCCCGGATCTGGCAAACCGCTATGACCGGATCATGGGACAATACGCCCATCAGGGCGAAACGGGTCTTGTCGAACTGACCGATCAGGAGGCGCTAGCCCTCGCCTTTCGCAGTGAGCCGCGCCCAGACCAGATGGATGCTCTCAGCCCGGAAGAGCGGGCGCAGACCGATATTCGCCGGCTTGCCAGTTGGGGCATGACGGGTTGCTTGGCCTTTGTCTCGGCCCCGGTCGCCGCATCGCTTGCCGCGGTGAACCTGATCAAGGGCGAGGATTTCCGCCTCAATACGCAGGTCCTTTCTCTAACTGCGGCGCTTGTTTTCATGCAAAGCTCGGGCGCCATGTCCGGCGTTCTCGCATTGCTGCCGGTCTGAACCAAACAGCATCGCCGCGATACGCCCCGCCCGATACCGGCGGAGCGATGTCGCATCAGCCCGGTACCGGCACGGAACGGCGCGCCAAAACATAGGTATGTATCGAGAATACCACCGCGCGGGTTTCGGGCAGGCGCAGGATGCATTGCCGCTCGCTGCGCAGATACCCCGCATCCGCCGGTACCGGCGCGCTGCGGCGGTCATGGATGCTGCGAGGCTGGTGCAGTTCGGCATCGGCATACCAGAGCGCGTTGAACCGCCACAGGGGCCGCCCCACCTGCACCCCGTCAAACAGCCGCTGCACCCGCCGCGCGATCCCCGCATCATAGCTGTCCACAGGCTCGTGAATGGCGATCAAGGGGTGCATGAATTTCTCGGCCAGCGTCCAGCTGGCCGGAAAGCACAGGACAGCCCCTGTCAGCACATGTTCGTCGCCGCGCTTTTCGAGGATGCAGAAATCCTCCTGCACCAGCTGTCCCAGGCTGCGCAGAGGATCGGCACGATCAACCGGGACAGTTGCGCCATCGGGCCGGGTGAGCCGATTGCCCGTGCCGGGATAGGCCAGCCCCTGCACCAAGTCGAGCAATTCGACCGCCGCCGGTCGCGCCCCCTCGTCCAGCGCCAGCACCGCGTCCGGCCTCTCGGCCAGCAATGCCGCGCGCCGGGCCATCTGCCCGGCAAAGGCCTCGTCCCGGTGCAACCAGTCCTTCATTTGCAGCGGTGCGATACCCGGCAATGGCCGGGGGCTGTGGATATCATATGGCAGGCGGGTTTGCAGGATCTCGGTCATGTGCCCGGCCTAGCATCGCCTTGGCGACGGAAACAGGCCAAAAACGACACGAACACCCGTCGCGAAAGGATGCGACTCAGCCCCTTGGCCCCGGCCACAGTTGGGATCAGCATGACAAGGGAGGCCCCGATGACCCAGCATTACCGCGATACCCGCAAGATCGACCCCAGTCGGGGCGCCACGCTGGGTGACGGCAGTCCCAATGACAACGACCGGATCGAGATCGGGCCGACCCAGCTGGCCTTTGCCGAATGGGCGCAGGCAGGGCTGGAACTGCCCGACCTGACCCGGATGCGCGAGCATCGCTGGAAACGGCTGACCCGCGCCATTGTCGAGCGGGGCTATGGTGGCCTGTTGATGTTCGACCCGCTCAACATCCGCTATGCGACCGACTCGACCAACATGCAGCTGTGGAACACCCACAACCCGTTCCGCGCGGTGCTGCTCTGTGCCGATGGCTACATGGTGATCTGGGACTACAAGAATTCGCCCTTCCTCAGCACCTTCAACCCGCTGGTGCGCGAACAGCGCTCGGGCGCGGACCTGTTCTATTTCGACCGGGGCGACAAGGTGGATGTGGCAGCGGACGTGTTCTCGAACGAGGTGCGGGTGCTGATCGAGGAGCATTCGGACGGCAACAGGCGGCTGGCAGTGGACAAGATCATGCTGCACGGGCTGCGCGCGCTCGAGGCGCAGGGGTTCGAGATCATGGAGGGCGAGGAGGTCACCGAAAAGACCCGCGCCATCAAGGGGCCTGACGAGATCCTTGCCATGCGCTGCGCCCATCACGCCTGTGAAAGCGCCATCGCCGAGATGGAGCGGTTCGCGCGCGCCAATGTCGGCGACGGCAGGACCAGCGAGGACGACATCTGGGCGGTGCTGCATGCCGAGAACATCCGGCGCGGTGGCGAATGGATCGAGACCCGGCTGCTGGCCTCGGGGCAGCGCACCAATCCCTGGTTCCAGGAATGCGGGCCGCGCATCACGCAGAAAAACGAGATCATCGCCTTTGATACCGATCTGATCGGGTCCTACGGCATCTGCATCGACATCAGCCGCACCTGGTGGATCGGCGATCGCGCGCCGCGCCCGGACATGATCTATGCCATGCAGCATGCGCATGAGCATATCATGACCAATATGGAGATGCTGAAACCCGGCGTCATGATCCCGGAACTGACCGCCAATTGCCACCGGCTGGACGACAGGTATCAGGCACAGAAATACGGCTGTCTGATGCATGGGGTGGGCCTGTGTGACGAGTGGCCGCTGGTCGCCTATCCCGACAAGGCTGTGGCGGGGGCCTATGACTATCCGCTGGAGCCGGGCATGGTCCTGTGTGTCGAGGCCTGTGTCGGCGAGGTGGGCAGCGACTTCTCGATCAAGCTGGAAGATCAGGTTCTGATCACCGAGGACGGGTATGAGAACCTGACCACCTATCCGTTCGATCCGGCGCTGATGGGCGCGGACTGACAAGGGATTTCGCCGCGCCTGCGGCACGGCGACCGATGCGAGGGGCGCTGCCCCTCGCGCTCCCCGAGGTATTTCTGAACAGAAGAAGAAGCTGGCTGCGCGTCACCTCCGCGTGAGGCGTTTGACATGAGGGTTGTGGCGGGGGGCGGTCCTGCCCACTCTGGGGAGAAACCCATCAGGAGTGACCCCATGCCCACAGAACGGATCACCTTTGCCGGTCATGATGGCAGTCAACTGGCCGCCCGGCTGGACCTGCCGGAGGGGCCGGTGCTGGCCACGGCGCTGTTTGCCCATTGCTTTACCTGTTCCAAGGACATTCCCGCCGCCCGCCGGATCGCGGCGCGGCTGGCGGCGATGGGGATCGCGGTGCTGCGCTTCGACTTTACCGGTCTGGGCCATTCCGAGGGCGAGTTTGCCAACACGACATTCACCTCGAATGTCGATGATCTGGTGGCTGCCGCCACCTATCTGGCCGGGCGCGACATGGCGCCGGCGCTGTTGATCGGGCATTCGCTGGGCGGGGCTGCTGTACTGCGCGCACGGGCGCGGATAGCCACTGTGCGCGCCGTGGTGACCATTGGCGCCCCCGCCGATCCGGGCCATGTGACGCATCATTTCGAAGCCGCCCTGCCCCGCATCCGGGCCGAGGGCGCGGCCGAAGTCTGTCTGGGCGGGCGGCCGTTCCGCATCGGGCGGCAGTTTGTCGAGGATATCGCCGAGAGCGCGCTGCAACCGGCCATTGCCGGGCTGCACGCCGCGCTGCTGGTGCTGCACGCGCCGCGTGACGAGACGGTGAGCATAGACAATGCCGCCCGGATCTTCATGGCCGCGAAACATCCCAAGAGCTTTGTCACGCTGGACGATGCCGATCACCTGATCAGCCGAGCGCAGGATGCCGAGTATGCCGCCGATGTGATCGCCGCCTGGGTCGGCCGCTATGTGAGCCTGTCGCCGCCTGCGCCGCCGCCTGGCGCACCCGAGGGCGTGGTGCGCGTCACCGAAGTCTCGGCGAGCGGGTTCCTGCAGGATGTACAGTCCGGTCCCGATCACCACACCCAGGCGGACGAACCGCTGTCCTATGGCGGCACCAACCGGGGCATGTCGCCCTATGGTTTCGTCTCGGCGGGCCTTGGCGCCTGTACCTCGATGACCATCCGCATGTATGCGCAGCGCAAGGAATGGCCCCTGACGGGGATCAATGTCGATGTCTGCCATGACAAGGTGCATGCCCAGGACGCCGATACCGGTGCCAGCGGCAAGATCGACGCGTTCACCCGGGTTATCACGCTTGAAGGCCCATTGAGTGAAACGCAACGGGCCAAGCTGCTGGAGATCGCCGACAAATGCCCGGTTCACCGCACCCTCGAAGGCGCGGCACGCATCGTCACACGCCTGACCTCCGGGTCCTGACGCGCCTCACTAAAGGCGGGCGGGCATCGGGCGGGCCACGGGCGGCCGGTGGATCGGCGGTCGTGCCACCGGCGGCCGGGCGATCGGCGGAACCGGTTTTGCCGGTGGGCGCGCGATCGGGTGTTCGGGGCGCGGACGGTCCGGCCGGGGCGGACGCGGATAGCCGTAATAGTAGTCGTTCCACAGCATCGAGTCGTAATAGACCGAGTTGCTGCCGGTCGCGGTCGGATCACACCCCGCAAGGCCCAGAACCGCGACAACGAGACCGGCCGAGAGGGTGAGTTTTGCAAAGCGCATGGCCATCCTCCTAGTTTGCCGCCCGGAACGAGGCGTAGATTGAATTGATATCCTCGACCAGTTCGGGCCGGGCGCCCGTCTCGACCACGGCCAGGGAAATCGCCACGCGGCTGCCGGGCAGATCGACCAGAACCGCGGTGAACGCGACCGCATTTCCATCGCGTCGCCCGGTGCCGACATAACGCGCCGCCGGCAACCCGCCGATGCGGATGCGGCTTTGTTCCCGCAACTCGGGGTCGCTGACCACCGATTTGCCGATGTTGCGCAGGTAGTCTTCGGCCTGGGCAAAGGTCGAAACCCCGTTGGGCGACATGAAACCGACCCAGACGCCCGGCTCGGCTTCGGGCTCGAACCCGATCACGCGGTTGATCAGCCGCGCCTCGTCCGACCCCGGCGGGGTCAGCGCCCGCGGACCACCGCTGCGGACCTGCCAGAAATCCGGCGCGCTGAGGTGAAACAGCGCCCTGCCGTCAGAAACATAGGTGAGCGGCATGTCAGCTGTGGCTGGCAAGGGCAGCAGGTTTGCTGCCAGCGCCAACGCCAGCGCGCGCAAGGGGGCGAAACTCTTTGGCATGGCAAACATCTTTCCTGATCGCGATGGTTCCAGTGTCCATACCATATCCCGCAAAGGCAACGAAAAAGGCCCGGACAATGTGTCCGGGCCTTTGCAAAAGGTATCGGGCGGGATCAGCCGCGGGCGTTGCCCACCAGTTTCCACAGGCCGGGGATCAGCACGGCGGCCAGCACCAGTTTCAGCGCGTCGCCCACCAGGAACGGGGTCAGGCCCCACTGAAGGATCGGTTTGTCCCAGCCGTAAAGCTGGCCCAGCCACAACAGGCCCGGCACATAGATCAGCACGTTGGCCAGCACCAGCGCCAGCGCCATCTTGCCGAACGACCGATCCCAGCCGCGCGCGGCCAGCGCGCCCAGCATCACCGTGGCCATCAGGTAGCCCAACAGATAGCCGCCGGTGCCGCCCATCATGTAGGTCAGCCCGAATTTCTCGGCCGAGGAGGTGGCAAAGACGTCAAAGCCCAGCGCGCCCACCAGCAGATAACCCAGCATGGTCACCAGACCCAGCCGCGCGCCATAGGCGGTGCCCAGCGTCAGCACGGCAAAGGTGCCCATGGTGATCGGCACCGGCCACATCGGCACCTTGATCTTGGCGGCGATGCCCAGCGCGGCGATGCCCAGCACCACCAGAACCGCTTGCTTTGCCAGACGCGCGGCGCCTTCGCGCGGGCCGATTGCGTCGGCCAGAACAGTCATGCTCATTCGGTTGTCTCCCAGTTCAGACAGGTATTGGCACACAGAAATGCCCTGTCCGCGCGCGCGCCGCAAGACGTTTACGCTATCGCCGCCGAAAATCGGTGACCATCTCGTAATCCTTGCGCGGCCCCTTGACCGTCCAGCGCACCCGCCACAGCGGCCAGCGCGCAAAGTCATAGCCCGCGTCATAACTGTCGGGCGGGCAGTCATGGTGATCTCCCGGCGCCACTTGACCCAAGGTTAAGTGGTGGAAAAACCTGCCGTCTTCGAAGTGGATGGCGATGCCACCCGGACCGGGACGCCACAGATAGCGGCGGGTGCCGTGAAACGGCGGTTGGCCGGGCATGAACAGTGTCACCTGCTCGTCATAGGTCAGCCCGTCCTCGCTGCGGCGCAGCGTCGCGCCCCCTTCGGCGCGCAGTTTCTGCCCCGTCAAACGGTCGTCGATGACGCGATCCAGCAGCCAGTCGCCCTCGAATTCTGCAATATCCCGCGGCAGGGTCATTGGGCATAGGTCCCGTCGGTGATATCGCCCCCCTGCCCGACAAAGCGGACCCTCTCGCCGTCGCTGGCCACCGTGTAACAGGCCCAGAGATCCGAGGGCGGCCAGAGCGAGCAGAAAAGATCGCCGCGCAGACTCCACCGGCCCTGGCTCGGCCGGTCGGTCACATAGACCGTCCCGCCCAAGGCGTCAAAGCTCTGCCGCGCGCCGCCTTCATAGACCAGCTCCCTGCCTGCCAGCGCGGCGCGGATCTCGTCTCCGGCCAGCGGCATGAACCCATCCGCCATCGCCCAGGTGGGCACAGCCGCCAAAATCAGGGCAAACCGTCTCATCTTTCCGCTCCTGCCTTGTCCCGCGATGCGGCTGGGTCTATGACCCGCGCCAACAGGTCCTGCCAATCACAAAAAGGTGTCGCTGCCAATGATCCCCCGCTACTCCCGCCCCGAGATGGTTGCAATCTGGTCGCCCGAGACCAAGTTCAAGATCTGGTACGAGATCGAGGCGCATGCCTGTGACGCGATGGCCGATCTGGGCGTGATCCCGCGGGAAAACGCCGAGGCCGTGTGGAAAGCCAAGGATGTGGAATTCGACGTCGCCCGCATCGACGAGATCGAGGCGGTCACCAAGCATGACGTCATCGCCTTTCTCACCCATCTGGCCGAACATGTCGGCAGCGAAGAGGCGCGCTTCGTGCATCAGGGCATGACCAGCTCGGACGTGCTGGATACCTGCCTGAACGTGCAGCTGGTCCGGGCCGCCGACCTGCTGCTGGTGGGGATGGACAAGGTGCTCGCCGCGCTCAAGAAACGCGCATATGAGCACAAGGATACCGTGCGGGTGGGCCGCAGCCACGGCATCCATGCCGAACCCACCACCATGGGCCTGACCTTCGCCCGCTTCTATGCCGAGATGGATCGCAACAAGAACCGGCTGGAAAAGGCCCGCTGGGAGGTCGCCACCGGGGCCATCTCGGGCGCGGTTGGGACATTCGCCAATATCGACCCGGCGGTCGAAGAGCATGTCTGCGCCAAGCTGGACCTGCGACCCGAGCCGATCAGCACCCAGGTCATCCCGCGCGACCGCCACGCGATGTTCTTTGCCACGCTGGGCGTTATTGCGTCCTCGATCGAGAATATCGCCATCGAGATCCGCCACATGCAGCGCACCGAGGTGCTGGAAGGCGCCGAATTCTTCTCGATGGGTCAGAAAGGCTCGTCGGCGATGCCGCACAAGAAGAACCCGGTGCTGACTGAGAACCTGACCGGTCTGGCGCGTCTGGTCCGCATGGCGGTGATCCCGGCGATGGAAAACGTGGCGCTCTGGCATGAACGCGACATCTCGCATTCCTCGGTCGAACGCGGCATCGGCCCCGACGCCACCGTGACGCTGGATTTCGCCCTGCACCGTCTGGCCGGTGTGGTCGACAAGATGCTGATCTTTCCCGACAACATGCTGGAAAACATGAACAAGTTCCCCGGTCTGGTAATGTCCCAGCGGGTGCTGCTGGCCCTCACCCAGGCCGGTGTCAGCCGCGAGGACGCCTATACGATGGTGCAGCGCAATGCGCTCAAGGTCTGGGAAGAGCGGGTCGATTTCCGCGAGCAATTGCTCGCCGATGCCGATGTTGTCGCCGCGCTGGGCGAGGACGCCATCAACGAGAAGTTCGACATGGGCTATCACACCAAGCATGTGGACACGATCTTTGCCCGTGTCTTTGGCGACTGACCGCCCGTTCTGACACAACAAACCTGACACAACGGCGTGAGCCCCCTTTGCCCAAGGGGGTCTCTGCGCTACACTCCTGTTCAGTCTGAACGGGAGGAGAGATCATGACCCTCAGGACGATGTGCTGCGCGGTCGCGCTGGCCCTGGTACCGGTGGCTTCGCTGGCGATGGGCTGTTCCAGCCGTGGCCATGAACAGACCCAATCCTGCGCCCCGGGCATGCAATGGGACGCCGCCTCGCAAACCTGTGTCGAGGTGATCAACAGCTGAGGCCGCGCCCATTCGGCCGGTTTTCCGGGTGTCGATGGCGGCGCCCGAGACGATTTTGCGACCTTCCGATTTACCTGATACCGGAGTTTCCCTCATGCGATTGCCGTCTTTTCTTGTCCTGGGTCTGACCCTGCCGCTTGGCGCCTTTGCCGCTGGCGGCGACAGTACCGGTGGCAGCACCTGGACCAACCCGCCCAAGGAGACCCAGACCACCAAGGAATGCAAAGGGGTCAAGGTCTGGGACGACAAGAAAAAACGCTGCGTGGCGCCCAAGAATTCCGGCCTGGATGCCGATACGCTTTACCAAGCGGTGCGCGAGCTGGCCTATGCCGGGCGTCCCGCCGATGCGCAGGGCGTGCTGGCGGCCATGCCCGACCAGAGCGACGACCGCGTGCTGACCTATTGGGGGTTCACCCACCGCAAGCTGGGCGATCTGGATCGTGCGGCCTTCTATTATCAGGCGGCAATCGCGGCCAATCCCGACAATATCCTGGCGCGCAGCTATATGGGGCAAGGGTTTGTCGAGGCGGGCAAGACCGATCTGGCGATCGCCCAGTGGCGCGAGATCACCGCGCGCGGCGGCGAAGGCAGCTGGGCCGAGGTGTCGCTGCGCGAGGCCATCCGCACGGGCTTGACCTACAGCTACTGAGTTCAGCCTTTCTTTACCGCCCGCCCCCTATTCTGCCTGCGACTCTGATGACGGATGACGCAGGCAGATGCAGGACGACAATGCGCTGATGCCCCTTGACGCCGAGATGTTCGATTTCGACGACACTCCGGCGGTGACAAGGATGGGTGGCCCGCCGGTGGCCGACGCGCCCCGGCGCGTGCCCCGGCAATTGAGCAATCTGGAAAAGGCCGCCGTGGTGGTGCGGCTGCTGCTGAATGCGGGGGCGGAAATCCCGCTCGAGGAACTGCCCGAGGAGTTGCAGGCCCGCCTGACCAAGCAGATGGGGCAGATGGGGCTGGTCGACCGGATCACGCTGGATGCCGTGGCCGAGGAATTCGCCGAGGCGCTGGACGGGATCGGGCTCAGCTTTCCGCACGGGCTGGCCGGGGCGCTCAGCGCCATGGACGGCAAGATCGCCGCCACCACCGCCGCGCGTCTGCGGCGTGAGGCCGGTGTTCGCCAGATGGGCGATCCATGGCAGCGGCTGCGCGCCCTGCCGCCCGAGGAACTGGCCGAGATCGCCCAGGCCGAAAGCACCGAGGTGGCCGCCGTGCTGCTGTCGAAACTCGACACATCCAAGGCGGCGGCGCTGCTTGGGCAATTGCCGGGTCCGGTGGCGCGGCGCATCACCTATGCCATCTCGCAGACCGGCCGGGTGACGCCCGAGGCAGTGGACCGGATCGGCTGGTCGCTGGCCGCGCAGCTGGATGCGCGGCCGATCCTGGCCTTTGCCGACCGGCCCGAGAAACGGGTGGGCAATATCCTGAACCAGTCCGCGCCCGCCACGCGCGACCAGATGATGTCGGCGCTGGACGAAGAGGATGCGACCTTTGCCTCCTCAGTGCGCAAGGTCCTGTTCACCTTTACCGACATCCCTGCCCGCCTGTCACCGCGCGACGTGCCCGCCGTGGTGCGCGTGGCCGATCAGGACCAGCTGATCCTGGCCCTGGCCGCCGCCACCGAGGGGGACGAGGCCAAGGTGGCCGAGTTCATGCTTGGCAACATGTCCTCGCGGATGGCCGACAACCTGCGCGACGAGATCCGCGACAAGGGCAAGGTCAAGCGCAGCGAAGGCGAAGCGGCAATGACAACCGTCGTGGGCGTTATCCGTAGCCTTGAGGACGAAGGCGCCCTTCAGCTCATCGATCCCGAGGAGGATCGTGACGCCTGATCTCGGCAGGCCGTTTTCCGGCACGGAAAACGGGTCGGAAAGCGAACGCTTTCCGGGCCCGAATTTTTTCAAAATTCCGGCACCAGGCCGCTGGGTGATGGACAGAACCGAACCCGGGCGCTATCAGCTTCACATGTTCAACATCCTACTCCAGTCGCGGGCCCGAGCGTAATGGCCTCAACGGCGCGTCGGGCCATCGGATTCATGGTTCTCGCAATCCTGTGTTTTTCGCTGATGGACGCGACGGTCAAGGGACTGGCCCCGCGCATCGGCGTGATCCCCGCGCTCTGGGCGCGCTATGCGGGACAGATGCTGCTGGTCCTGCTTCTTGTGCTGCCGCGCCTGCACAGGGTCATCCGAACCGCCTATCCGCGCCTGCAACTCTTGCGTTCGCTGATGCTGATGTGCGCGACCGGCTTCTTCTTTCTCGGCATCAGCCGCATCCCTTTGACAGATGCCACCGCGCTGATGTCTGTCAATCCGGTCTTCATTACCCTGGGCGCTGCCTTGTTCCTGGGCGAGCGTCTGGGGCCCCGTCGCCTGCTGGGCATCGCGCTCGCCCTGACCGGCGCGCTGATCGTGCTGCGTCCGGGCTCGGACCTTTTCCAGCCCGCCGCGCTCTTCCCGCTCGGTGCCGCCGCCTGCTATTCGACTTATGCCCTGCTGACCCGCCGCGTCGGACCGGACGAGGATGTCTGGACCTCGCTCTTTTACACCGGCCTTGTCGGCACTCTGTTGCTGAGCCTGATCGTCCCCGGCCACTGGCAGCCGCCCGGCCCGGCAGGCTGGGGGATGATCGCGCTGGTCGTCCTTTTCGGCACACTGGGCCAGCTTTGCCTGATCCGCGCCTTTTCACAAGGAGAGGCGGCGATGCTGGCGCCCTATGCCTATTGCGGCCTTGGCTTTGCCGCGATCTGGAGCGCGGTCTTCTTTGGCGAATTCCCGGATGGCTGGACCATTCTGGGCGCGCTTGTGATCGCGGGGGCGGGTCTGTATGTGTGGCATCGCGAGATGCACAGCCGCTAAGAGACCCCGATGCCCGTTGAAAAATCCGAACTCGGCCGAGGCGCACGCGCCTCATATTATGCGCAATATCTGCTGCTGCGCGGGCTAATCGGAGGGATGCGGCTTCTGCCTTATGATCGCCGGATCGCGGCGATGGGCCGGGTGATGAGCGCGATTGGCCCGCTGGTGGGGTTCAGCAAGCGCATTCGCGCCAATCTGGCCTTGACCTGCCCCGACCTGCCCGAGGCCGAGATCGCGCGCCTGTGCCGCGCGGTGCCTGACAATGCAGGCCGCGCCATCATGGAACATTTCTCGCCCGACGAATTCACCCGTCGGCAACAGGGGGCACGGGTCAGCGGGCCGGGCGCGGCTGCCTTTGACGCGGCTATTGCCGAGGGCAAGCCGGTGATGCTGATCACCGCCCATTTCGGCCATTACCTGGCCACCCGCGCCGCATTGCAGGCCCGAGGCGGCAAGCCGATCGGCTGTCTCTACCGCCGTATGGCCAACCCCTATTTCAACGAGATCTATGTCGACGCCTTTCTGCGCACCGGCAAACCGATGTTCGAACAAGGCCGGCGCGGCATGATGGAGATGGTCCGCAGCCTGAAACAGGGGGGCATCATCGCCATCGTCTCGGACCTGCACGCCCATGGCGGTGCCGAGCTGAGTTTCTTCGGCAAGCCTGCGGTGACCTCGGTGCTGAACGCGGAACTGGCGCTGAAATATGATGCGGTGATGATCCCCTGCTATTCGGTAAGGCAGGATAACGGGCTGGATTTCGAGATCGTGATGCACGATCCGGTCGCCCATACTGATCCGATCACCATGACCCAGTTCCTGAACGACGATCTGGAAAAGATGGTGCGCCAGCATATGGGGCAATGGTTCTGGATCCACCGGCGCTGGAAACCCTGGCTCGACCTCGGTGAGCAGCCCGAGGACACGCCGGGCTGATCACTCGACGCGGGCCGCCGCCAGGATCGGCCCCGGCCCGGCCTGCTGGACCAGCACAACCGCCGGCAGCTCGCCCTCGGTGGTGACACTCAGGCGTTTCTCGCTCTGTCCATCCCACTGCCCGACCACCTGCCAGCTGTCGACCACATTGGCATAATCCAGTTCATGACCGGCAAGCTCGCCACGCTTGATCGAGGCATGGCGCAGCGGCGTGTAACGCACCAGTTGCACCGCATAGAACTCCGCCTGCGCGCCCGCGCCGGGTGTCAGGGTAATGGTGATGTCATCGCCCACACGGGACGCGGCAAGCCCCATCGGTGCGGGACGCGCCTTGTGCGCCTCGATCAGTGCGAGCACCTCGTCCTCGCGGGCACCCACCACATCCTCGACCCCCTGCACGATCATCTGCGGGGTATAGATCATCGACCGTCCCCCGACACGGGCATAGGCCTGCTGGCGCAGGGTATGGGCGGGGTCGGCATATTCGTCGGCCCAGCCGATATAGTCCCAGTAATCCACATGCAGCGCCAGTCCGATCACATCGTCCCGGCGCGCCAGCCGGTGCATGATCGCATCCGCCGGCGGGCAGGACGAGCACCCCTGCGAAGTATAGAGCTCCACCACCACCGGACCCTCGGCCCGGGCGGCGATGGGCAGCGCCGATGCGGCAAGGGCAAGGCAGAGCGTCAGGGCTTTCATCCGGGTCGGGTCCGTCGCTGGGCAAGGGGATGATCCAGCTTTACCGCCCCGCCGATCACAGCGCCAATCAAGGTTTCTTGAACCTGCGGAAACATATGTATACCATTGCATACCGCATCTTGCGCACCCATGTGTGCAATGGTATACAAAAATTGACGCACCCCCCGTCTTGGTGCTTGAACCCAAGGCGGGCGTGATGCAGATAACCCGCAGCGAATCCCATTTCCACGCTCCAAGAGAGGGAGGCCACGATGCCCATCAAGGTTGGACAGGACACCGCCAAGACGCGCCGCACGCTCAGCGTCAATGGCAAATCCATTTCCTATTACTCGATCCCCGCCGCCACCGAGGCCGGTCTGGGGGATTTCTCGAAACTGCCCGCCGCGCTGAAAGTGGTGCTGGAAAACATGCTGCGGTTCGAGGATGGCGGCTTTTCCGTGTCGGTAGACGACATCAAGGCCTTTGCGGAATGGGGCGCCAAGGGTGGCCAGAACCCGCGCGAGATCGCCTACCGCCCGGCCCGCGTGCTGATGCAGGATTTCACCGGCGTGCCCGCCGTGGTCGACCTGGCCGCGATGCGCGACGGCATCAAGGCGCTGGGTGGCGACGCGCAAAAGATCAACCCGCTCAACCCGGTTGACCTGGTCATCGACCACTCGGTCATGATCGACGAATTCGGTAATCCGCGCGCGTTCCAGATGAACGTCGACCGCGAATACGAGCGCAACATGGAGCGGTACCAGTTCCTCAAATGGGGCCAGGGCGCGTTCAACAACTTCCGCGTGGTGCCCCCCGGAACCGGCATCTGCCACCAGGTGAACCTGGAATATCTGGCCCAGACCGTCTGGACCGACACCGATCAGGACGGGGCCGAGGTCGCCTATCCCGACACGCTGGTCGGCACCGACAGCCACACCACCATGGTCAACGGCATGGCCGTTCTGGGCTGGGGCGTTGGCGGGATCGAGGCCGAGGCCGCGATGCTGGGCCAGCCGATCTCGATGCTGATCCCCGAGGTGATCGGTTTCGAACTGACCGGCCAGATGGTCGAAGGCACCACCGGCACCGACCTGGTTCTGAAGGTCGTCGAGATGCTGCGTGCCAAGGGCGTGGTGGGCAAATTCGTCGAATTCTACGGCGAAGGTCTGGACCGTCTGCCGCTGGCCGACCGCGCAACCATCGCCAACATGGCCCCCGAATACGGCGCCACCTGCGGCTTCTTCCCGATCGACGGCGAGACCCTGCGCTATCTGCGCAATACCGGCCGCGACGAGGACCGGATCGCGCTGGTCGAAGCCTATGCCAAGGAAAACGGCTTCTGGCGCGATGCGGATTATGCCCCGGTCTATACCGACACGCTGAGCCTGGACATGGGCACCATCGTGCCCGCCATCTCGGGCCCCAAACGTCCGCAGGACTATGTGGCGCTGACCGATGCCAAGACCGCATTCACCCGCGAGATGGCCGAGACCTTCAAGCGCCCGATGGGCAAGGAAGTCGCGGTCAAAGGCGAAGACTATACCATGGAATCGGGCAAGGTCGTGATCGCCTCGATCACGTCCTGCACCAATACCTCGAACCCCTATGTGATGATCGGCGCCGGTCTGGTGGCCCGCAAGGCAGCAGCACTGGGCCTGAACCGCAAGCCCTGGGTCAAGACCTCGCTGGCACCGGGTTCGCAGGTGGTCAGCGCCTATCTGGAGGCCGCCGGCCTGCAGGAGGATCTGGACAAGATCGGCTTCAACCTCGTCGGCTATGGCTGCACCACCTGTATCGGCAACTCGGGCCCGATCCAGAAGGAAATCAGCGAGGCGATTGCCGAGGGCGATCTGGTCGCCACCTCGGTGCTGTCGGGCAACCGCAACTTCGAAGGGCGCATCTCGCCCGACGTGCGCGCCAACTATCTGGCCTCGCCGCCGCTGGTGGTGGTCTATGCGCTGGCCGGCACGCTGGATATCGACCTGACCTCCGAGCCGATCGGCACCGACAAGGACGGCAACGATGTCTATATGAAAGACATCTGGCCCAGCACCCAGGAAGTCGCCGAACTGGTCGAGCAGACCGTGACGCGCGAGGCGTTCCAGTCGAAATACGCCGACGTGTTCAAGGGGGACGAGAAATGGCAGGCGGTGGAAACCACCGATGCGGAAACCTATGATTGGCCCGCGACCTCGACCTATATCCAGAACCCGCCCTATTTCCAGGGCATGGGGACCGAGCCGGGCACCATCTCGAACATCTCGGGCGCCAAGGTGCTGGCGATCCTGGGTGACATGGTCACCACCGACCACATCTCGCCTGCGGGCTCGTTTGCCACCACCACGCCAGCCGGCAAGTATCTGACCGAGCGTCAAGTGGCCCCGCGCGAGTTCAACTCCTATGGCTCTCGCCGTGGCAACCACGAGATCATGATGCGCGGCACCTTCGCCAATATCCGCATCAAGAACGAGATGCTGGATGGCGTCGAAGGCGGCTATACCAAAGGCCCCGATGGGCAGCAGACCTCGATCTACGAGGCCTCGATGGCCTATCAGGAACAGGGCACTCCGCTGGTGGTGTTCGGCGGCGAACAATATGGCGCCGGTTCCAGCCGTGACTGGGCGGCCAAGGGTACCGCTCTGCTGGGTGTCAAGGCGGTCATCGCCGAAAGCTTCGAGCGTATCCACCGCTCGAACCTGGTCGGCATGGGCGTCATCCCGTTCGAGTTCACCGGCGGCGACAATCGCAAGTCGCTGGGCCTGAAGGGCGATGAAACCGTGGCGATCAGCGGCCTGGACACCATCCAGCCCCTGCAAGAGGTGCCCTGCACCATCACCTATGGCGACGGGTCCGAAAAGACCATCACGCTGAAGTGCCGGATCGATACCGCACCCGAGATCGAATATATCGAGAACGGCGGCGTGCTGCATTATGTGCTGCGCAACCTGGCAAAAGCCAGCTGATCCGGGCTGAACAGATTAACAAGAGGGCGCCTTGCGGCGCCCTTTTTCTTTTGCGAGGCGCTGCCTCGCGCTCCGGAGTATTTTGGGCGGAATGAAGTTACGGACCCCCACCCTGAGGATCGGAAACGGGCAGTTCCAGCGACCGTGCAATGATGGGACTCGCCCTGAAAAGCATGGAACAATCGGAACGCGCGGCGTTGATCCCGGTCGAAGCAGGACCAGTCGTCAACGGCAGCATTGAAGGCAGAGCATGACCTCCAGTTTCTGGATCGAAGGAAATACGTCCCCGCTTGATCTGGTTCGACAACGACTGGACCGTTATCGTGGCGGATCGGCGGATCGATGGGCGTGCGGTTTCAACCGAGCGCACCAGTTTCCGTGCCACTATGGGGTGAAAGTTGACAGGGCGCGGTCGGCCTGAACCCTCCTCTATTACCCGTCAAGAAATTGCGATTTCCCCTCTTGCGCCGTCCCACGATTCTCCTTAAAAGCCGCGTCACGCCAACAGTGGCCCGTTCGTCTATCGGTTAGGACGCCAGGTTTTCAACCTGGAAAGAGGGGTTCGATTCCCCTACGGGCTGCCACTTTCCCGAACAGCATGTAGATTTGAGGCTGTGGCGGCACTCCTATCTCCAGATAAAATAACCTTCACATCATATTGAAGAATAAACCAAGAATCGCATTCAGCCAAGGTGACTTCAACGTGACCACGATCACCCGAAGTGCCCCCTGTTTGATGCTCATGTCGGTACAAAGTGCAGTCCGTTAGGCACAACTCTCTGGTCATTCCGATGAGAACGAGTTTCCCGCCCGCACCCCTAGGTTCAAGGAGCAGATCAAGTCGACCGGGACGTAGGCAGTGCTGGCCCGAAAGAAACTTGGATCAGAGCCCGCCTTCGTTTCACGCCTGCCTACTCGCTAGGCGAAAGACCGTGCTACCCGCGCCCTTTGCGGGGGCGCTTTGTAGTAGCATAGGTCGCAAGGACCCGCCGGCGGGCAAGCACCGCCAGAAGAATGGCTGCCGAGCCCATCAACGCGACTCCGGTCAGGATGTGCCGGTCATCCGTCAAGAAGAGAGTTGTGATAACCGCGCAGGCGGCAACGCCAATCCTTATACGGATACGCCGCCCCCTCTCGAAAGCGCAACTCGCAAGACCCGTTACATCGCTATCGATCCCGTCAACCGCCGATTTCACCAGCTTTTTCCGCGGCCTTTCCCGCAGCAGCACCGCCGCCTGGAACGTGGCGTACAGGATACTGGGGAGCGTGAGGTATAATATCGCCGCAAAAAGCAGCCCCCTGCCGAGCGCCAAAGCGAGACCGGCTACCGCCGCGCCGCTGACGCAGCAAAGGACAAGAACGATCGCCGCGCTGGCGAAGAGTCGTACCCTTGGGCGGGCGTTGACCTCTGACCGACAAGGACCGCTCTCACGATCAATGTGAGGCTCCTTGCAGTTCGAGACAACGCGAAGCTCGAATCCGCTCTCCTGCCGGTGGCGGGGCCGGACATCTCGTCGCCTCAACATGGCAGCATCTCCATTGTTTGAATACTGTGCCCACCCAGCGATTGCAGCAGGACCAGCGCTTCGCGCCGATCGACAACATAGCGGGCGGTCGAGCTGCCCATTGTGGCGCAATCACTCTCCAACTCGGGGAATAGGTCGAGAATTTCCGCGCGCGTCTCATCGCAAAGAGCTGACCAGCCCGCCTGACCAGGATGAAAGCTCTCGGTCCAGGCGCGTTCCGAAAGCACCAGCTCGTGCTGGTCGAACAGTATATGGAAATAGTCGACTTGCCCGAACTGCTCCTGAACTATCCCCTCACCGTCGACCAGGAATTTGGCCGGCACCAAAACTTCGGCATGCCCCAGAAAGAACTCCACCATTGGCCCGACCATCAGAACCCGATGATTGGGTGAAACCCTCAGATCACGGTTGTTTTTCAGAACGCCCGCGCGGATTCGGATAGGCGCGATGCCGGGATGCGCATCGCGCACGGTGCTCCCGATCCAGCGGATGCGCTGATAACCCCGGTCTCGGGTAATGACTCGGTCACCAGCGCACAGATCCTCGACCGGGATCTCACCCTCGGCGGTGGCGATCAGCGTGCCCCGGCAGAAACAGGTCACGTTGGTGGTATCGAAAGTCAGCTGGCCGGGATCGACCGGCGCGCCGCCATTGCGCAGCGTCAGACTGTCACTCGCGGTCCATCCCGCGGCGGTGTCGTTGAGCACACCGTCGTCTGCGTGATCTGCGCGCAGCCATTCCAGCGGGTTGCGGATCACGCTCGGGTCGATCCGGCCGCTCAGAACGGCGGCGTCATATGTGGCGCGATTGTAGAATGCGCTCAGATTGGCGAAATCGTTGTTGGTCTGGTCGCCATCGTCGACCGGACCGTTGCCAAAGCCGAAATCCCCGATCGTGTTGTGACCCCGCCCGATGAAGAAGAGATCGTTGCCCTCGGAGCCGAACACAAGATCGTCCCCGCCGCCATCGAAGATGCTGTCATTGCCGGCGCCGCCAACCAGGGTATCGGCCTCTCCGCCACCCGCCAGCGTGTCGTCCCCGGCGCCGCCCAGAACCGAATCTCGACCGGCATCGCCAAGCAGCGTGTCGTTTCCGTCATCGCCGAACAGGGTGTCGTCGCCCGTGCCGCCGCGCAGGGAATCGTCGCCGTCATTGCCATCAAGAAGGTCGTTGCCGTCGCCGCCCTCCAGCGTGTCATTCGCGGTGGACAGGCGCGGCGCCACAATCGGATTGGTGTCGAATGACAGTGCATAGACGGCGCCTTCGGCGCTGAAGGCGCTTTTTACCAGTGTCACGTCGATCCGGCTGAGCGGTACCTTGAATGTCAGCGTCAGTTCGGTGTTGGCGGTGACGGCAACATCGTTCGAGGTGCTGACGATCTTGCCCGAGGCGTCGATCACATAGACGCCCGCGCCGTCGAACGTGACCGTCCCCGCAGCGATTGCCGCGTTCAGATCAAGCACGTTTCCATCGACTGAAATCGTCAATGTCTCGGAGATTTCGAGCCGGTTCATCACGATCCGGGCACCTGCCGCCTGTGTCGACGCGACATGCGTATGAGTTTCCTCTGCAAACAGGCCTGACGTGTTGAAGTTATCGCCGACAAAGAACCCGTCGGCGATGGTCCCGACCGAGGCAAAGGCGACATTTCCGGTATCGGACACCGTGGTCACCCCGAAATCCGGCCTGCTGTTCACACCATTCAGGACCTGGTTGACTGAGGTGACCTGTTGATAGACCGGCGACAGAGGGTCGGCACCGATGCCGCCGTCCAGCGTATCCGCGCCCAGACCGCCCAACAGGCTGTCGGCGCCGACGCCGCCATCAATCGAGTCGTCTCCATCGCCGCCCAGCACCGTGTCGTGGCCACGCCCGGCCTCGACCGTGTCATTCCCGCCCAAGGCGTCGATCAGGTCATCATCGCTTTCTGCCAGTTCTCCGTTGAGGCCCATGGCGTCGAGATTGTCGACCACGTCGCCATCCCGATCACCCAAATACCTGACGTTGATCCGGTCCGCCAAGCCGGTGCCGCTGATCGTTCCGTCCGACAGTAGCCCACTAGGGTCTGGCGCTTCACCGATCACAGGTTCACTGCCATCGGTTGTAACGGCGAATTCCTGTGGAAAGCTCAGATCGGTCAGGTCGGTGTCTGTTTCTTGCTGCAGGCCGGTCACCCGCAGGGTGGATATCGGCCTGACATCGCCCTCGATCGTCTTGAACGTTGCCGCAGGATCCCCCGCCCCTACCACATAGAACAAATCACCGTTCGACATGGACATCAGAGAGCCACCTGCAACGGTTTGAAGGCGACCGTCGGCAAAGGTAACCTGCACGGATGACGAGACGACCCCGGCGACCTCGGTCGATACCTGGGCGCCATTGCGCACTGAATAGCGCAGCGTCAAAGACGCGTCCGTGTCCGCGATTGCCCAGTTTCCCGATATGGCTACATAGCCCTCGGGCTCGAATAGAATGCCGCTCAACCGGCCTGGCACTGTCTGCATTTCCCCATCGGGCGCAGTTGCGCCGAGGAAAAGCCAAATGGAAGTATCCATGGATTAGTCATCCCTACTTGCTTCCAGCGGGTCAGTGCCGATCGAAACACAACACCACCTGCTTGAGGTCGTTGGCCAATCGGAAACATCGGCACTGACATCGCTGGCGCGATCTGAGCCCCCACCCAGTGCGCCCTACAGAGGCTTAGGCGCTCCGCCGCAGCGCAACAGCCCATCCGTCGTGAGCGGTGGTTTCAGCACCTCAGCAAGTCGTGAAAGGACATCGCTCCACCGGTCACGATCATGACCGGCGGTGCGCCATGGCAAGTCAGAAGCAGCGACATGCCCTGCCCTCAAACGAACGTGACTGGCATGTCAACTTGGCGTGATTATATAGGAATTACAGTGACCTAAAGAGCAATCTTCGACGAGGCGCTGAAACCCGAACCCGCCAGGGCGCCACTGCGTCCCGGACAAGATATCTGTGCCACAAAGATGACCTCCACCAGACCGCTGACGCTCCGCTTTCTGAATGGCGATACCGTCTCACTCGACCGCCGCGCGGCGTTGACAATGATGACCGCCCCTATAGCCATGTTCATGATTGTGTTCTCGGCCACTATCGTACGTATCCTTTCCATCTTCATGTTGGATGTGCCGGTCGGCTGGTTAGCGACGGTTGGGCTGGGCCTGGGGCTAGGGGTCGTTCTCTGGGTCTTTCTGTTATTGCTTTGCCTGCTCTTGGTCCGGCTCGGCCAAACGACCCGCCACGGTGTCAACCTGCCCGTACCTCTGATCGGGTTGTCGGGCGTTTTGTGCCACGATATCCCGTTGCTGTGGCTCTATGCTCGGATCTTTGACCTGGACATCTGGACGCCGATGGCGGCGGCAATGATCGTCCTGCTGGCCTTTGCAGTCCATCTTGGGTTCGAACTGCTGTTCGCCGCGGTGATGCTGCCGCTGCTCGCACGCGCAGACAGCCCGCAAATGGCCCCTGCCGGCACCCCGCGCCCCGCCTCTGACCCCAAACTGATGCTGGCCGGAGAGACCATCGCCGCGAAGGACATTACGCTGGTTCAGGCGGACGAGCACTATGTCTTTGTCCATCATGGAGACCGTAAGTCGCATGTGCGTCAAAGTTTCGGGGCACTGGTCAAAGCGCTGGACGATGCTGCCGGAATGCAGGTTCACAAATCCTATTGGGTGGCCTTCGACCATATCCAACAGGTGCAATCAAAACGAGACGGCGGCCTGAAACTGATCCTCAAGGACAAGACCGCCATTCCGGGCGCGCGCAGCCGGGCGCGCGCCTTCCGTGAAGCGTTTCGCAGCCGGACGCAACGGGGAGGTGGACGAGGTGCGGCTGTACTCGAGGATGCGGGCAAAGGCGGATTCTAGAACTGGCATAGAAGACAGGAACGGCATCAGAGTATCCTTCGGACAATGCTCGTCAGGGCGACTGACGCGCGCAAACCACCAAGGACGCGAAACATGCTTTGTGTTTGCGGCAGATAGCGGTTGCACAGAATCGAGTTCTCACATTATGCTAACAATGTCCGCATTTTGAGAAACCGATGCAAGAACGACTGATCCGCCTTCTCGAAGCCATCGCAGGCGCCGCCAGCCCGCTAAACGCCACTGAATTGGCGCGGCTGACCGGCGTGCCACGGGCAACCATCTATCGCAACATCTCGTCGCTGATCGACTGCGGCTTTGTCGAGAATACTGACTGTGGCAGCCGCTATATTCTGGGGATGCGCTTTGTCAAAATCGCGCTGACCGGCAAGTCAGACGTGCATGTGATCAACGCGGTCACAGCGATGATGCAGCAGGTGGTGAAAACCTCGGGCGAGACCGGGTTTCTGGCCCGTTACCGCGGCGGACGGGTCGACCTGATCCACATCGAGACGCCGGCCGATCCGTCGCTGTCCTACATCTATCCCGGGCTCGGGCCCCGGCCTGCGCACGCCTGTTCCTCGGCCAAGGCGATCGCCGCCTTTGTGGCGCCCGAACTGCGAGAGGAACTGCTGGACATCCAGCCGATGCGCTATAACCAGAAAACCATCACCGACCCTGACCAGATCCAGCGCGAGCTGAACCAGGTGCGCCGCTATGGCTATGCGATCTGCGACGGTGAGATCGACGAAGGGGTCAGCAGCGTCGCGGTGCCGATCAATGTGGACCGGCTGGGCGCGATCTTTTCCATGGGCGTCGTTGGCCCGTCGAACCGGATCAAGCCGATGGTTCAGAACCGCATCCTGCCGGTGCTGACCGCCGAGGCGGTGCGCGCTGCGGCGGCGATCCAGCATTGTTCGGTAGTCGATGCCGAAACCACCAATGCCGAGGCCATGGCCGACGCAAGAGAAGGTCTGAACAATACGCATTAACGATCCAAACGGGAGGAAAGTCATGAAAAGAAGAGAATTTGGGGCCCTGGCCGCCGGTGCCTTGGCAATGGGGCTGCCGTTTCGCGCATTTGCCGATGAAACTTGTCAATCGCCCTATATGCCCAAGATCACCGGGCAAGAGGAATTTGTCTATGTCTGGACCCTGGGGGTCGAGGGCATGGGCGACGAGCAGGACAAGCTGGTCACCATCGACCTGCGCCCTGGTTCGGCTACCCGTGGGCAGGTGATCAACTCGGTTTCGGTCGGCGGCCGGAACGAGGCGCATCATGGCGGGTTCTCGGCCGACCGGCGCTATTTCTGGACCGGCGGGCTGGACACCAACCGCATCTTCATCTTCGACGTGCATTCCGACCCGTCGAACCCGAAACTGCACAAGACCATCGACACTTTCGTCAAGGACAGCGGCGGGGTCGTGGGGCCGCACACCTTCTTTGCCCTGCCCGGCAGCATGATGATCACCGGTCTCAGCAACGATGACGACCATGGCGGGCGCACCGCTTTGGTCGAATACAACGATGACGGCGATTACGTGGCGACTTATTGGATGCCCACCACCGCCGACATGCAGGGCGCGGTTGCCGTGGGTGACGCGGTGGCCGATGGTTACGGCTATGACATCCGGGCGCTGATCCGCAAGAACGTCATGCTGACCTCGTCCTTTACCGGCTGGTCCAACTACATGATGGATTTCGGCCAGATGTTGCAGGACGGCGAAGCGATGAAGCGCTTCGGCAATACAATCGTGCAATGGGATCTGCACACCCGTCAGCCCAAAAAAGTGTTCAACGTCCCCGGCGCGCCGCTGGAAATCCGATTCCCCTGGGGGCCGAACGCCAATTACGCCTTCTCGACCACGGCGCTCACCTCGCAGCTCTGGCTGATCTACGAGGATGAGGCGGGCGAGTGGCAGGCCAAGGCGGTGGCAGATATCGGCAACCCGGCGGACATCCCTCTGCCGGTCGATATCTCGATCGCCGCCGACGACCAGACGCTGTGGATCAACAGCTTCATGGATGGCAAGACCCGGCTGTTCGACATTTCGGATCCGCACAAACCGTTCCAGATCTACGAAAAGGTCATCGACCGCCAGGTCAACATGGTCAGCCAGAGCTGGGACGGCAAGCGCGTCTATTTCTCGTCCTCGCTGCTCGCCAACTGGGACAAGAAGGGCGACGACGATGTCCAGTACCTGAAGGCCTATAATTGGGACGGCAAGGAACTGGTCGAGGATTTCGCCGTCGACTTCTATGAACTGGGTCTGGGCCGCGCGCATATCATGCGCTTTGGCAGCTCCGCGCTTTATTCGTCCTGATACCTCCCAGACTTCCGGGGCGGCCCATCGCTGCCCCGGCTTTTCCTTTGACATGGACGGTGGCGGCGGATGCGCAAGAGATACCTCCTTTCCGGGCTGGCAGTCGCGGCGCTGGCGGCGGCAGCCCTCGGGTGGCAGGTCTGGCAGCCCCAGCCCGCGGCCCGGCCCAGCCCGATGGCCTCGGTTTTCGAGGCGAGCGATGCTTACCAGTTCGACCCGCCCGCCCCGGGCAGCTACCGCCTGAACCGCATCAAATCCGCGCCTGATGGGCGGGTGCTGGATATCAACGGACGCGAACACGGCCTGCACGACCTGACGCGGGGCAAGATCTCGCTGGTCAGCTTCGTCTATCTGACCTGCGGCGACGTGAATGGCTGCCCGCTGGCGATGTCTGTCTTTTTCGACGTGCACGATGCCAGCCGCGATCTGCCCGGGTTGAACGAGGATGTGCAGCTGTTGACGATCAGCTTCGACCCCGACCGCGACACGGTCGAGGCGATCGAGGCCTTTGCCTATCCCATCACCTCGGACGAACAAGCGGGTGACAAGCTGGACTGGCATGTGCTGACCACGTCCGGTTCACAGGCGCTGGCCCCTATTCTGGACGGCTATGGCCAGGTCGTGGACCGGTCCGAGGATCAAGAGACGATCAGCCACCTGTTGCGTCTCTATCTGGTCGACCGGCAGGGCGACATCCGCAACGTCTATGGGCTGGGCTTTCTCGACCCGCGCCTGCTGTTGACCGATATCGAAACCCTGCTGATGGAAGAGGCAGGCGCGTGATCCGAGCCGTCGCGACCGCGCTGACCTTGCTTGCCCCCGCCGCATTGGCCGGGGAGCATGGCACCGCCCTGCCCGTGCCGATCAGTGCCGAGACCTGTCCGGCAGACCCCGAAAGCTGGACCAAAGCGGCGCTGGAGCGCAGCCTGTCACCACAACTGGGCCTGCCCTTGGTGCCGCATCCGGCGGACAATCCGCCGACCGAGGCCAAGATCGCACTGGGGCGCAAACTGTTCTTCGACCGGCGCCTGTCTATCAACCGCACCATGTCCTGCGCCATGTGCCATGTGCCCGAACAGGGGTTTGCCAATTGGGAACTGGCCACCGCCATCGGGGTCGAGGGGCGCAGCGTCAAGCGCAACGCGCCCAGCGTGATCAATGTGGGCTTTCTGACCCCGCTCTTTCACGATGGGCGCGATCCGGCGCTGGAAACCCAGTTCGTCGCGCCCCTGGTGGCGCGCAACGAGATGGCCAACCCCTCGATCGGCCATGTGGTGGCCGAGCTGAATCGCCTGCCCGATTACCGGCCCCTCTTTGACGCGGCCTTTGCCGCGCCCGCCTCGCTTGACCGGATCGGCCAGGCGCTTGGCGCCTATCAGCGCAGCCTGACGCTGGGCAACAGCGCCTTTGACCGTTGGTATTACGGCGGCAACGAGGGCGCGATGGGCGCGGCGGCGCAGCGCGGGTTTGCGCTGTTCACCGGCAAGGCCGATTGCGCCTCGTGCCATCTGATCGACGCGGATCATGCGCTGTTCACCGATCAGGCCTTTCACGACACCGGCTATGGCCGGATGCGCGAAGAACGGCGCCAGAACCCGCCCGCCAGCCACCCGGTCCAGGTGGCGCCCGGCGTGGTGCATCAGCTCGATTTCTCTCGCATCCGTTCGGTCAGCGCCCCGCGCGAGGCCGATCTGGGCCGCTACGAGGTGACCGAGGAACCTGCGGATCGGTGGAAATTCCGTACCCCGGGCCTGCGCAATCTGGCGGTGAGTGCGCCCTATATGCATGACGGCGCGCTGACCACGCTGGGGGAGGTGCTGGAGTTCTACAACACGGGCGGCGCCGGACACCCCGATCAGGATGCGCGCATCCGCCCGCTGGGCCTCAGCCCCGAAGAGCTGGCCGATATCGAGGCCTTTCTGTTGGCGCTCACCTCGGAGGGGCTCGATTGCCTCGTGGCCGAGGCACGCAGCCATCCCCCTGACAATTTCTGACACTACTATTGAACCAAGGAGACGGAACACATGCGGACACGCGCGGCGGTAGCGGTTGAGGCGGGCAAGCCTCTGGAAGTGATGGAGGTGAACCTCGAAGGGCCGAAGGCCGGCGAGGTTCTGGTGGAGATCAAGGCCACCGGCATCTGTCATACCGACGAATTCACCCTCTCGGGCGCCGATCCCGAGGGGCTGTTCCCGGCCATTCTGGGTCACGAGGGCGCGGGCGTCGTGCTGGAGGTGGGCCCGGGCGTCACCAGCCTGAAACCCGGCGACCACGTGATCCCGCTCTACACGCCGGAATGCCGCCAGTGCGAGTATTGCCTGAGCGGCAAGACCAACCTCTGCCAGGCGATCCGCAGCACGCAAGGTCAGGGCCTGATGCCCGACGGCACCACGCGGTTCTCCATGCTCGATGGCACGCCGATCCTGCATTACATGGGCTGTTCGACATTCTCGAACCACACCGTCCTGCCCGAGATCGCGCTGGCCAAGGTGCGCCCGGACGCGCCGTTCGACAAGATCTGCTATATCGGCTGCGGCGTCACCACCGGCATCGGCGCGGTGATCAACACCGCCAAGGCCGAGATCGGCTGCCGCGCGGTGGTGTTCGGCCTGGGCGGCATCGGTCTGAACGTGATCCAGGGCCTGCGGCTGGCGGGCGCCGACCAGATCGTGGGCGTCGACCTGAACCCCGACAAGGTGGAAATGGCCACCCGTTTCGGGATGACCGATTTCGTCAATCCGGCCGAGGTCGAGGGCGACATGGTGGCGCATCTGGTCGAGCTGACCAAGGGCGGCGCCGATTATTCGTTCGATGCGACCGGCAATGTGGGCGTGATGCGCACGGCGCTGGAATGCGCGCACAAGGGCTGGGGCGA